>CAYUEN010000021.1:0-31575 GCA_964443745.1 uncultured Campylobacterales bacterium
TCTGATCTGCGACTCCATCACCACATCCTGTAATTTCGCCGAAAGAATCAGTTTCAGCGGACGCCGCCCCGGATGTTCCCTGACTAGGCGATAGAGCTCTTCGAGTACCTCTTCGTTCGATTCGATCGGCAATTTGACGAAAATCGGACTCGGCGTCTCTTCATGCACGATCTTCTTCGTCTCCACCTTCTCTTTTTTCGCATGCTCTAGATCGGTGATCTTGAGTACCCGCATTCTGGTAAACTGGTCGTCCTTCGTCACCGCCACCTTGAAACAGATCGGACGGTTTTGATCCATCGTCTCCAACTGTACCAGCATCTTTTCGAAAACCGTGATTTCGATATTTCCGTGTAGATCCATCAGATTGACGATGCCGAACTTGTTCCCTTTTTTACTGATTTTCGTGGTGATCTCCTCTATCTTTCCGATAAAGAGCGCTTTGGAACCGTCCGCAAGTTGATCGATCTCACTCGAAAGCGTATAGGAAATCTGTTCCAACTCTTCGCGAAACGCATCCAACGGATGGCCTGAAACGTAAAATCCTAGCGTCTCCTTTTCGAAATCGAGAATCGCTTTGGGATCGTATTCGCTCAGGTTCTCGATCTCGATTTCGATCTTCGTCATCTCCTCATCTTCCCCGAAAAGCGATCCCGCCGCCATCTTCTGCGCCCTGGCCGCTTCGGCGGCGGTTTCGACGATTCGCTCGATCTGCTCCAGCATCGCGCGTCTTGAGTATCCGAAATTATCCATCGCTCCCGATTTGATCAACGCCTCCAAAACCCTTTTGTTCACTTTCGAAGTGTCGATACGGGCGATGAAATCGCTCAAATCCGCAAACGGCTTCTCGCTCCTGGCTTCGAGTATCGATTCGATCGCCTTCTGCCCGACCCCTTTGACCGCCCCCAGACCGAAAAGAATCGCGTGTTCGTCGTGATCCTCTTTGGGACTGAATTCGATCTGCGATTCGGTGACGGAGGGGGGAAGCAGTTTGATACCCAGCCGTTTGACCTCATCGACATATTTGACGATTTTGTCGGTATTGTCCGCTTCGCTGGTCAACAAAGCCGCCATGAATTCCTGTGGATAGTAGGCTTTGAGGTAGCTGGTCTGAAACGTGATCATCGCGTAGGCGGCGGAGTGGGATTTGTTGAAGCCGTATCCGGCGAATTTGACGATCAGATCGAAGAGCTCTTCCGCTTTGGCGCGATCGAAGCCTCTCTTTTGCGCGCCGTCGGCGAATTCACCCTTGAGTCGGTCCATCTCCTCCTTGATCTTCTTTCCCATCGCACGCCGCACGACATCCGCACCGCCCAGCGTAAAACCGCCGATCGTCTGTACGATCTGCATCACCTGCTCCTGGTAGACGATGACACCGTAGGTCGGTTCGAGAATCGGCTCGAGCTCCGGAAACATATAGGTGATCTGCGCACGTCCATGTTTTCGCTCGATGAAATCATCCAGCATGCCAGACTCCATGGGGCCCGGTCGATAGAGTGCCAATACCGCGATCAGATCTTCGAAAGAGGTGGGCTTGAGCCGTTCGTTCAAAGACTGCATACCTCCCGATTCGATCTGAAAAAGTCCGATCGTGTGGCCGCTTTGAATCAATTCGTAAATTTTCGGATCGTTGAAATCCACTTCGTGGAAATCGATCTCTTTGCCGTAACGCTGTCTGATCAATTTGAGTGCGTTGTCGATGACCGTCAGCGTCTTGAGCCCCAGAAAGTCGAATTTGATCAAATCGACATCCTCCAGATACTTGAGCGAATACTGCGTGACGTACTGCTCCTCACCGGAAGGGCGGTAGATCGGCGTCTTGAGCCAGAGCGGTTCGTTGCTGAGCACCACGCCCGCGGCATGCATACCCGCGTTTCGGTTGAGCCCCTCGAGCGCGAGCGCAAATTCCCACACCCTTTTCGCCTGCGGATTGGTCTCTATCAGCTCCTTGATTTTCGGCTCTTTTTTGAAAGCCGCCTCCAGCGTGATCCCAAGCTCGTCCGGAATCAGTTTGGCCATTTTGTCCGCCTCCGCGTAGGGCATCCCCATCACCCGCGCGACGTCGCGGATCACCCCTTTGGCGAGCAGTTTGCCGAAAGTGATCACCTGCGCGACGTTTTCCCTACCGTATTTTTCGACGACGTAGTTGATGATTTCACCGCGGCGCTGTTGGCAGAAGTCGACGTCGATATCCGGCATGCTCACCCGCTCCGGATTCAAAAAACGCTCGAAAAGGAGGTTGTATTTCATCGGGTCGATATCGGTGATCTCCAGCGCATAAGCGACCAGGCTGCCCGCGGCGGATCCCCTCCCCGGTCCGACCGGCACACCCCGATTTTTCGCTTCGCGGATAAAATCCCAGACGATCAGCATATATCCGGGAAATTTCATCGAATTGATGATATCGATTTCGTACTCCAGCCTCTCTCTATACTCCTGATGGCGCTCCGGAGAAACGAGTTTCAGACGCTTTTCGAGCCCCTCCCTGCATTTGTGCACGAAATACTCCGCATCGTCGGTAAAATCGAGTCCTTCGGCTCTGGCGTACTCTTTTACGAATTTGAAATTGGGCGGTGTGGGATTGCCCAGATCGATCTGCAGATCGCATTTGTCCGCAACCTCCCGCGTATGCTCCAGCGCCTCGGGAATATCCGCAAAAAGCCGGGCCATCTCTTCGGGAGATTTGACGAAAAATTCGTGCACGCTGTGGCGCAGCCTGTTGGGATCGTCGAACTCCTTGTTCATCGCGATACACATGAAGGCTTCATGCGCATCCGCCAGCTGCTGTTCGAGATAGTGGGTGTCGTTGGTGGCGATCAGTTTGATTCCCGTCTCCAGGGAGAGTCGGATCAACTGTTCGTCGATGAAGTGCTGATCTTCGATCCCATGACGCATGATCTCCAGGTAGAAATCCTCGCCGAAAATCTCCTGGTACTCCAGTGCGATCTCTTTCGCCCTTTCGTACCCTTTGGCACCGAATTTACGGTTGCGTTCGCTGTTGAGATTCAGATGCCAGTTGACCTCTCCCTGCAGACACGCCGAGGAGCAGATCAGCCCTTCGCTTCGTTCTCTGAGAAGTTTTTTGTTGATACGGGGATAATAATAGAAGCCGTTGATGTAACTTTGGGAACTCAGATACATCAGGTTTTTGTAACCCACTTCGTTTTTGGCGTAGAGGCAGAGATGAAAACGCTGCTTGGTGCTTTTGTCGCCGAGCTCTTCCATATTGTGCAAATAGGCTTCCATTCCGATGATCGGCTTGATTCCCTCCTTGCGCATCGTCTGATAGAAATCGATCGCACCGAACATATTGCCGTGGTCGGTAATCGCGACCGAATCCATCCCAAGCTGTTTGACCTTCTTGGCGAGTTGTTTGATCTTGTTCGCACCATCGAGCAGAGAATACTCCGTATGCAGATGCAGATGCGTAAATTGCGGTCGGCTCATATTGTCTCCCCGTTAACCTAAGCGATATATGATTTCATCATAACAGATAAAGGCTGTTATTATATTTTTATTTCGATTTGCCGATATTGAATCATACAGATTAATTTGGAGTACGCGATGTTCAAACTGGGCCGAACCGAGACCCCCGCGCATGATCAAATCATAGCGGACCTGATTCAGCACTTTCCCCTCCCGATGTTTTTCAAGGGAGAAGAGAAAAACGCCTATCTAACCAACAAAGCCTTCGATCGTCTCACCGGTGAACATCGCCTCAAAACGCTACGATACCTCTGCAGCCTCAACACCACGCACACCAAAAAATTCGAACTCAGACTGACCGACGAATTGGGAAAACAAAAAGACGTGATCCTCTACCTCTCCGAAATAGACGAAACCTCCGGCGAAAAACTGGGAATCATTTTCGATGTCAGCGAGCAAAAAAAGGCCAAAGAGGCGATCAATCGGCTCAAAGAGCGCTACGAACTGGCGACTACGGGATCCAACGAAGGACTTTGGGATCTGGATATCGCCAGCGGCGAACTCTTCTATTCGCAAAATTTCAAAAAGATCGTCGGGTGGGGAATGCGTCCGGTACAACCCAAACTAGAAAGCTGGCTGCAGGCGATGTTTCCCGAAGACAAAAAGGCGTTTCTCAAAGCGCTCGAAGCCCATATTCAAGGCAAAACGCCCTCTTTCGAGGTCGAACACCGCATCCAAACCGACCACACCGTCAAATGGATATCCGCCAGAGGAAAGGTGACACGCGACCAAAAGGGCAGAGCGCTCCGCGTGGTGGGATTCATCAGCGACATCACGAAGATGAAAGAGGCGCAACTCGCCCTCAAAGAGAGCGAGGAGCAATTTCAGCTCTTTATGAAGAATCTTCCCGTCGGAGCCTTCATCAAGGATCAAGAGGGGAATTTCATCTTCGCCAATCGCTATCTGTGTGAATTTTTCGGCGTCAAAGAGCTCTCCGGACACAACATGAAAGAGATCTACCCCCCTCAACAGTACGATGCGGTGTTGCAGAAGGACAAAGAGGTCTTTTTGAGCGGATCGAGCGTCGGTGAAGAGGAGATGGTCAACCATCTGGGAGAGAAGAGATTTTTCCAGGTCTACCGCTTCATCATCCACAAAGACAACCAGAATTTCATCGGCGGTATCTACTCCGATATTACCGAGCAGAAAAAGACACAGACCAAACTCAACATCCTCGCCCACTACGACCTTTTGACCAATCTGCCCAACCGCGCTCTCTTCCTCGACAGCCTCAAACACTCCCTCTCCAAAGCCAGACGTAACAAGAGCAAGATCGCGCTGATGTTCATCGACCTGGACAATTTCAAAACGATCAACGACACCCTCGGCCATGACTACGGTGATATCCTCCTGCAGGAAGTGGCCAAACGCCTCAAGTCGGTTTTGAGGGCCGAAGATACGATCTCGCGTCTGGGCGGAGACGAATTTACCGTCATCCTCGACGACATCAAAGACAACGCCTACCCTTCGGTCGTCGCCCAGAAGATCATCGATACCCTCTCCCAGCCCATTCCGCTCAAGGACGAGGTGGGATATATCGGTGCGAGTGTGGGTATCGCGATCTTTCCCGACGATGCGACGGATATCGAAAGTCTGATCAAAAACGCCGACATGGCGATGTATCGCGCCAAAGAAGGGGGGAAAAACATCTACCGCTATTTCACCCCCGATATGAATGCCGACGCCAAGGAACGCCTCGAACTCTCCAACGACCTTAGATCCGCCGTGGCCAACGACGAACTGCGGCTCTATTATCAACCGATCGTCGATATCAGAGACAACACCCTGACCGCCTTCGAAGCGCTCGTGCGATGGGAGCATCCCAAATACGGATTGATCAGTCCCGCTCACTTCATCAAACTCGCCGAAGAGGGAGGATTTATGGCCAAAGTGGGCAAATGGATCATCCAAAAGGCGTGTCGACAGATCAATACGATGCAGCGATACGGATTCGAAGCCAAAATCGCCGTCAACATCTCCAGCAAACAACTCACCCAGAACCATCTGGAGCAGACGCTCAAGACGATCGTCAAAGAAAGCGGAGTCAATCCGAAATATCTGGAGTTGGAGGTGACGGAGAGCTTTTTGATGGAGAATATCGACCAGGTGGAGAAGGTGCTCGCCAACCTCAGGAAGATAGGGATACAGACCGCGATCGACGATTTCGGTACCGGCTACTCCTCTTTGGGGCGATTGAAGAAGCTTCCGATCTCGAAACTCAAAATAGACAAATCGTTCGTCGACGACATTCCGCAGGACAAAAGCGATATGCAGATCGCCGCGACGATCATCACCCTGGGCAAACAGTTGGGACTTGAGATCGTGGCGGAGGGTGTCGAAACCGAAGCGCAGGCCGAATTTCTCGCCGAACAGGGGTGCTACCTGATGCAGGGATATCTCTTCTCCAAAGCGATTCCGGAAGAGGAGATCAACGACTTCATCCGCGCCAACGCCCGCTGATCAGAGAATCTTGTGGAGCGTGGTGGCCCGCTCCATCCACGCCCTAAGCTCATCCCACTTGCTCTCTTCGATCATCTCTCTGGCATTGGCGATCTCCTTTTCGAACGCATCCAGCGACACGAGGAGATTCTCCCTGTTCTGTTTGAAGATATCGCTCCACATTCGGGGTGAACTCTTCGCGATCCGGCTCATATCCCGAAAACCTCCCGCCGCAAGAATCAAAATGCTTTCTGGATCCTCCTGTTCGAGTACGCTGTTGGCCAATGCGTAACTGATCGCATGCGGTAGATGCGAAATGTAGGCGGCATGCAGATCATGCGCTTTGGCGTCCATATAGACAATCTGCATACCGATCGTCCGAAAGAGCCACTCCGAACGCTCACGCTGGATCGAGCCGCTCTCTTCGATATTGCACAAGACGACGATGTGGTTTGTAAAAAGCTCCGCGAAGGCCGCCTGGGGACCGAACTTCTCGATACCCGCCATCGGATGCGCCGCGACGAAATTCTTGCGTATCGAAGGCGGGATGGATGCAACGATCTTCTCCTTGGTGCTTCCCAGATCTACGATCGTCGTCATCGCATCGACATCCTGCAACTCCCGCGTGATCCGAATCACCGCCTCCACCGGTGTGGCGAGCACGATGATATCCGACTTCTTGATCTCTTCGAAACTGCCGATACGATCCACCAAAGAGCGCTCCTGCGCGATCTTGGCATGGTGGGCGTTTACATCGTATCCGACGATCTCCAGCGCCGGCTCCTTGGCTTTAAGAGCCAACCCCATCGACCCGCCGATCAGTCCCAATCCTACGATACCTATTGTCATCATTACGTTCCTGTCTCGATTCTTGGCACCATTCTACCCCATTTATGTTTACTTTTAATCAAGATTAATATGCTAATATAATCGGATCCATTATGAAGTGTATTATCACCCCAGACAAAGGTACGTATAGCATGAGATTCACCCCCACGACACCATCCACCCTCCACAAAGGGATCGTTCTCTCTCTTCTCGCGGCCGCGGCGCTTCGGGCGGAGACGATCAAGGATATCAAATTCGACGGCCTGGTCCACATCTCCGACGCGATCGCGAAAGAGATCGTCGGTATCCGTCCCGGATCCGACATCGACCGCCGCGCGATAGACGAAAGTATCAAAAAACTCTATGCCCAACAATATTTCGAAGACATCTGGGTCGAGGAGAAAGACGGCGTTTTGATCTACCATGTCAAGGAGAAGCCGATCATCGCGAAAGTAAAACTGAGCGGTTACAACAACGACAGGGAAAAAAGCGAAGAGATACTCAAGAAAGCGGGCTTGCACAAAGGGGACATCTACGACGAGACGAAGATCAAGAACGTCAAGAACAAGATCGCCGAAAATCTCGAAAAGGAGGGGTATTTCGACTCCGTTATCGAAGTCGAAAACAAAAACCTCAACCCGGGCAGCCTCCAGACCGACATCGTCGTCAACAAAGGGGAGAACATCGTCATCACGAAAATCCACTTCTACGGGGCCGAGCACTACGGATACGACGATTTCGAGCCGTTCATCGCCAACAAGGAAAAACAGTTCATGGGGTGGTTCTTCGGCAGAAACGACGGCAAGCTCAAAGCCGACCAGTTGCAATACGACAGCCTCAGAATCAAGGATTTCTATCTCAAACACGGCTACTTGGACGTCAAGGTGAGCCCTCCCTATCTAAAGACGCATTTTGACAACTACACCGCCGAGCTCTCCTACAAAATCGACGAAGGGCCTCAATACCGCGTCGACGAAGTGGACGTGGATGTACCGCAGGATATCGTCTCTCCCGAAAAGCTCAAAGAGCGGCTCCGTCTCAAACCCGGCAAGATTTTCAACGTCGAGAAGCTGCGTCGCGATATCGCGACGATCCGCAGAGAGATCGCCAACGAAGGATACGCCTTCGCCGAAATCATTCCCGATATCAAACAGAACAGAAACGACCATACGGCGAGCGTCACCTACGTCGTCAGACCCAACAAGAAGGTTTACGTACACAATATCGTGATCTCCGGAAATTCCCGTACCGCCGACAGCGTCATTCGAAGAGAGATCTACCTCAGCGAAGGCGAGCCTTTCTCCCAGGTCGACCTGCAAGATTCGCTCAACGCCCTCAAACGTACCGGTTATTTCAACGACGTAAAAATCGTCCCCAAACAGGTGAAGGAAAACCAGATGGATCTGGACGTGATCGTCAACGAAGCGAGTACCGGATCGATCATGGGAGGCGTCTCCTACGGAAGTTACGACGGATTCGGGATCAACGCCGGCCTCTCCGACAGAAACTTCATGGGAACGGGTATCGAGGTGGGAACAGATATCGACTACTCCCAGAAATCGCTGAAAGGAAGCATTCACTTCTTCAATCCGCGGGTCTTCGACTCCCTCTACAGTTTCGGCGGCAATATCTACCGAAAAGATTACGAATACTACGACTACAAGGAAGATTCGACCGGCGGCAGCCTCAAAGTGGGACGCAAAATCGGCAGAAATCTGCACGCTTCGCTCACCTACGCCTACGAGCGCACCTCGCTGACGGATGTTTCCGAAAGCCTCAAAGACAGCCCCTACTACCAAGAAGGGACGACGATCAAAAGCTCGCTGATTCCCGCCGTCTCCTACGACAACACCGACGATTACTATCTGCCCAGATCGGGGCTCTCGCTGCGGCTTAGTAGCGAATACGCGGGTGTAGGCGGCGACGTGAAATTCATCAGGAACACCGCTTCGGTCAAATACTACTTCGGACTGGAAGAGTGGCTCGATTACGATCTTATTCTTCGTTTCAAACTCAAAGCCAGTATCATCAACGACAGAGGCAATCTCCCCCTCAACGAAAAACTCTATCTGGGAGGTATGGGAACGGTCCGCGGATTCAAATACGGAACACTCGCTCCCAAAAACGATTCGGGAGCGTTGATCGGTGCGAAGAAGATGGCGGCGGGAACCTTCGAGATGAGTATCCCGCTGGTCGAATCGGTCGGTATGCGGCTGATGGCTTTTTACGACTACGGTACGACGGGAGAGGATCGCTGGGGCGATATCCACCGCTCCTCGGTCGGATGCGGTATCGAGTGGCCCAAATCACCGCTGGGCGTCCCGCTTCAGATCTTCTATGCCGAAGCGCTGGACAACAAACCCGAAGATCGCACCTCCAAAATCGAATTCAACCTGGGAAGAAGGTTTTAACCGCCCTCTTCCAGGATGATCGCGAAAGAGGCGGGCTTGGAGAGTTTTTTGCTGCACTCTTTGGAAAGATAGAGGTTGGATTCGCCCATAATCCGCAGACTTTTCTCCTCGGCACGATACGATACGGCAATCTTCTGGATCCTGCGACTCGCGTTCAGGCAGGAAGTCAACGACATGACAAAACCGTACCATCTTAGATCCTTCATCGCGGGCAACAACGCCAGATAGGGGGCGATTTCCTTCTCGTTGATCTCTCTCTTCTGCGCATAACGCACGAGTAAAGCGATCAGAATCTTCTGGCGGTGGGAGAGCGCGAAGTTGAGATTCTCCAACATAAAATCGAAACTGAGACTGTTGTTGCTGTAGATACTGATTCGTTTTCCAATTTCGATGAGCTTGGCGGCCATCACCACTTCGTGCCGATACCCCGCGTCAAAACCGAAAACGGGCTGGAGGGTATCGAAGATCGCGGCGGCCGTCCGCCCCAAAAAGGCGTTGTTTTTCGGATCCATCGCGAATCTGTCGATCAGACTTCGTATGCTGGGGTTGAAGTTGTGCGGGAAACGGTAGTTGGCGTTTCTGAGAATATCGCTCAAATACGCCCCCTCCCTGACGCCCGCCTTGCTCACGACCACCCTTTTGGCTTCAAGTCGCCCCAAAACCGCCGAAAAGATGGCGCTTCCCTCTCTGATCGTGTCGTAGCGGCTCTTCGAAATACCCAGCTCCTTGAGTTCGAGCAACTTCGACTTCGCCACTTTGTCGATCAGTTTGCGGTGTTTTTCCACCTCGTAGGTGTAGGCATGAAGCGCGTTGAGTACATAACCCTCCTTATGCATGATCATCGAAGAGAGGGCACGGATCGTTCCGCCGATGCCGATGACCGTTTCGCAACCGAAGCCTTCGGGTATCGAAGCGACGACTTTCAAAATGGCCTGCTGCGCCTCTTGAAGCGGACGTTTTTTATCGAAAAAGAGCTCCTTGATCCGAACCGTTCCGATATCGAGCGAAAGGGTTTGGACGATTTTTCCCTCTTCTATCAGCGCCAGCTCGGTCGAGCCTCCACCGATATCGACCGTCACGGCGCGATCCGAGGGGGGAAGCAGACTAGCCGCCGCCAAAGCGCCGTACCACGCCTCCTTGTCTCCGTCGATCACTTTGATGTGCAATCCAAGTTCTCTCTCCACCCGCTTCAAAAATACCTTTTTGTTGGGAGCGTCCCGCAGTGCGGAAGTGGCGACACAGAGAATCTTGCGGCATCGAAGCGACTTGGCGATGGAGAGAAAATCGGAAATCGAATCGAAGGCTCGCTGCATCGCGATCTCCTGAAGAAAGCCGCCGTTTTCGTAGGCACCTTCGCCGATACGCACCCGGCTCCGACTCTTTTCTATCAGATGAAACGCAAATCTAGAACTCTTCTCGTAGACGACAAGCGTGAGGGAATTGGAGCCGATATCGATGATCGCGGTACGTCTGGCCATCTATCCGTTCACCGCCACCGATTCGTTATCGGATTCGGAACGTTCGGTATCGGGAACAATCGCGTCGACGGGACAGACACGCACGCACGAAGGATTTGGGGCGTATCCCGCACACTCGGTACAAAGTTGCGCATCGATCAGATAGATCGGATCCCCTTCGCTGATCGCACCGGTGGGACACTCGATGATACACGCATCGCAAGCGATACACTCCTGCGTGATTTTCAATGCCATCTTCGCCTCTGTGCCCCGATTATTTGCGACCGCCAAAGAGAGAGAGGCCCGGTTTGCTGAACTCCTCGTCTCCCATCGGACAGTAGTTTTTGGAGTTGAGCAGAATCGTCGCGACCGCCCCTTTCCCGTCGGGTCTGTTCTTGAGTGTGAGCTTCGCTCCGATCGCATCCGCCGCTCCTTTGGCCAAAAAGAGCCCCAATCCGGCTCCGGCTTTGTTTCCAACCCGTTTGAACGGCGCGAACAGATCCTGCGTTTCGTCGATTCCAGGCCCTTCGTCGATCACCTGAATTTTGAAATCGTCCCCTATCAGGCGACTCTTGATCGTGACGGTACCACCCTCGGGAGTGAATTTGAGTGCGTTTTGAACGAAATTCTGCAAAATATGCGTCAACAGCGTAGGCTGCGAGATGATGCAGTATTGATCGGGTTCCAGATCGATTTTGAGGTGTTTGCCTTCGTTTTTGGCGATCATCTCGAAATCCTTCGCCTTCTCTTTTAGAAACTGCACCAGATCGACTTCGACCGGCTTCTCGAACTGCGCCCCCTCCTGACGCCCCACTTCGAGAATCGATCCGATCATGCTGTTCATCTCGTCGATCGTCTTGTTGTTGAGCCTGAGCGTCTCCTGATATTTTTGAGGGGTACGCTCCTTGAGCAGCGTCACTTCGTTTTTGGTCTTCATAACCGCCAGCGGCGTCTTCAACTCATGCGCTGTACCGATGAAGAGCTCCTTTTGATATTTGACGAAATTCTGTATCCGCTCTATCAGTTTGTTGATACTCTCTCCCAGCGGTACGAATTCGTCCGGCAAACTCTGAAGGTCGATCTGTTCGAGAAAATTCTCGTTCATCCGAGCGAGCTTTCGGGTGATCGATTTGACCGGATACAGCAGCGTTTCGGAAAGAAACATCGCATACGCGAGTATCAGAAAAAGTGTAAGAAAATTGACGAGCACCACACTCTTGAGAATCCGCGAGAGAAGCGCTTTGGTTCCGCTGATATCGCGCTCGATCTTCAGAAAACTCGAGCGCGCCTTGTTGTAGGGGTAAAAGATACTCAGATAACTCCTACCCTCTTTTTCGTACTGCTCGTAAAAAACTTCGGGTTTCCTGTCCACCCGAATCACCACACTGATACGATCCTGGCCGTATTGCGCGACCCCTTCCGTCAGATCGCCGCCACTCTTGCCGAACGGAAGTCTGTTTTTGCTTTTTTCCACGTAGGCGACCGCTTCGCTTCGCAGATTCTGCGTCAAATCGTCCAGAATCGAAATCTTGATATAGTTGTAGAGTATGATGGAGAAGATCACAATCAGTGTCGCCGAAGCGAGCACCAATTGGATCAGAAATTTTCGCTTTATGCTTTTTTCGCGAAACAAAATCGATAACCTCTTCGTCTGACTGTCTCGATCGTGGAGATATTCAGAGGCTTGTCCATCTTCTGACGAATCTGGTTGATCGCGACTTCAATCACGTTGGGAGTGACAAGCTCGGGCTCTTCCCAGATCGCATCGAGCAGCTGCTCCTTGGAGACGATTTGATCGCTGTGGCGCGCCAGATGGGTGAGCACTTCGAACGGCTTGCCTTTGAGCTCGATATCCTGCCCTTTATAGGTGATCTTCTCTTCGTCGGGATCGATGATCAGATCGTCCATCTTGATCACGTTCGTACCGCCGAAGCGAAGTCTCGCTTCGATCCGTGCGATCAGAATATCGAAGTCGAACGGCTTTTTGATGTAGTCGTCCGCTCCCGCTTTGAGCGCCTTGATTTCGCTCTCTTTGTCGTCTTTCGCCGAAAGCACGACACAGGCGGTACGGGGAGACTTCTGCTTGATCAGTGTCACGAGATCGACACCGTCGCCATCTGGAAGCATCCAGTCGGTCAAAACCAGATCGTAGTTCCTGATGCCGATATAATACTCCGCATCCTTGAAGTTTTCGGAGCTGTCCGCTTGATAACCGAACTCCTGCAGCCCCTCGACCAGTGTTCTGTTCAGTGTGATTTCATCTTCGACAATGAGTACCCTCATCTGTTTCCTTCCTTGCGTCTGAAATTTGTCGAAAGTATACCATAAATTTAGCTGAATTTAAAGAACTTTTAAAAAAATTTTAAAAATTTCTGAAGCATTCGACACCGACGGTCCCATTTGGGAGGATTTCCGGTTTGCTCAGCCGAAGTCGAATCGATCGTATCCCTCTGAAATCTCGGGAGATTTTCGCGACGATCTCTTCGAGCGCCTCTTCCAGAAGCAGATATTCATGACCAAGCAGCATCCGTTCGATCAACGAAGCGACTTTCGCGTAATCAAGATAAGATGTTCCCTCTCTTTCATACTCGATGACACAATCGACGACGACCGTCTGGGGGGTCATACGCTCTTTTTGGAGCATTCCGATGATCGTCTCGATACGCAGATCTTCGATGACGATTTTAAAAAGTCTCATACGATCGCCTTCTCCTCTCCCGTAAAGAGGCGAATAATGTTGTCGGTATGTTTATAGAGTATCAGCACGCCTATAATCACGACGGGCGCATGCGCGATCTGCGGATAGAGCACAAACGACGCCCCCACCGCACCCAAAACCCCCAGTAGCGAGGAGAGCGAGGAGATTTTGACCGTTTTCGCGGCGACCACCCAGATCACGATCCCCACAAGAGCGGCGAGCGGTAACATATAGAGCAAAACACCCAGCCCCGTAGCGACCCCTTTGCCACCTTCTCCCATCAGAAAAATGCTGAAACAGTGGCCGACCACCGCCAGTACAGCGATCGCCCACAGCGTCTCTTCGGGTACGCCCGCGACACTTCCCAGCAGCAGCACCACGACCCCTTTGAGCGCATCCAGCAAGAGTGTCGCGGCGGCGAGTTTTTTCGCCCTGGAGGGATCTTTCTGTTTCAATACGCGCAGCACGTTCGTCGCACCGATATTGCCGCTTCCCTCCTTTTTGATATCCACGCCGGCAAAATACTTGGCGATGATCAGACCGAAGGGGATACTCCCCACGAGATAGGCGAGAATATAAAACTGTACGTTGGTATTGGAGAGCATATCCATAGGGGCTGCCTTTCAGATTTGATAACTCAGTGTGAGATGGTATAATACCCAAAAAGAGATTGAAAAGGTTTGAAAGATGGACACCTCTACGATGAAAAAAGAGATCGAAGCTCTCAAAAACGAGCTCGATGTCACGATCGTCGCCCACTACTACCAAAAAGACGACGTCTTCGAAATGGCCGACTATAGCGGAGACAGTTTGCAATTGGCCCAGATGGCGGTGGAAGACCCCAACCCCGTCCTCATCTTCTGCGGCGTCGGTTTTATGGGCGAAAGCGTGAAAATCCTCTCTCCCCAAAAGCGGGTATTGATGCCCAGAGCGGCCTGCTGTGCGATGGCGAGAATGATCGACGGAGCCCACTACGACGCGGACTTAAAAACGCTCGAAAAAGAGGGCATCGACCCTAAGGATCTGCTTCCCATTACCTATATCAACTCCTCCGCCGAAGTGAAGGCGAAGGTGGGAGAGATGGGTGGCATGGTCTGCACCAGTTCCAACGCCAGAAAGATCATCGAAAAAGGGCTCGAAAGCGGCAAGAAGATCTTTTTCGTTCCCGACCACTGCCTGGGACAGAACGTCGCACGGATGATGGGGCTTCGTTCCTGTATCGTCGGCGACGGCAGCGATCCCAAAGAGGCGGACATCATCTGCTACAACGGTTTTTGTTCGGTTCACCAGCTTTTCGAAGTGGAGGATATCGAGTTCTATCGTGAACGCTATCCCGGCATCAAGATTGTCACCCATCCCGAATGCAAACCGGAAGTCTGCGCGGCAAGCGATTTCGTCGGCTCCACCAGCCAGATCATCAAATACATCAAAGAGCTTCCCGCCGAACAGAAAGTGGCGGTAGGGACCGAATTCAACCTGGTAAACCGCCTCCGAAAAGAGAATACCTACGTTCTCTCCTCCACCAAACCCGAATGCCCGACGATGAACGAAACGACGCTCGAAGATCTCCACCGTACGCTTCTTTCGATCAAAAAAGGGGATTTCGCCAACGAAATCGAAGTCAAACCCGAAGTGATCAAATGGGCGCGCGTAGCGCTCGAAAGGATGTTCGCGTCATGAGAATCAAGGAGACTGTCAGAGAGGCGATCTTGGAAGATATCGGACGGGGTGATCTTTTTTCCCTCGTTAGCGACAGGCGGCCGGTTGAGGCGAAGATCGTCGCCAAAGAGGCGGGGGTCTTCGCCGGCAAAATCTACGTCCGGGAACTGGGGGAGATGGAGCATCTGGAGATCGAATTTCTCGTCGACGACGGAATGAAGATCGAAAAGGGAGAGGTGTTGGCCTATGTGAGAGGAGAAGTCAACCGGGTACTGATGTACGAGCGGATCATTCTCAACCTGCTGCAGCACTGCAGTGGAATCGCGACCAACACCGCCCGTTTCGTCGAACTCCTCAAAGAATACGACGTCAAACTTCTGGATACGAGAAAGACGCGTCCGGGACTGCGGATCATGGAGAAATACGCCGTCCGCTGCGGGGGAGGCACCAACCACCGCCTCGGACTCGACGACTGCCTGATGCTCAAAGACACCCATCTGGCGACGATCGACGATCTGGCACACTACATCCGTATCGCACGAAAAAGGATCCCCTATACCGCCAAGATCGAAATCGAATGCGAAAACCTCGAAAAAGCGAAAGAGGCGATGGACGCCGGTGCCGATTTGATCATGTGCGACAACATGGGAGTCGAACAGGTGCGCGAAGTGGTCGCCTGGCGGGATCGAAACTACCCGCATGTACTGCTCGAAGCCAGCGGCAACATCACGATGGAAAACATCGTCGAATACGCGAAAACGGGCGTGGACGCGATCAGCAGCGGAAGCCTGATTCACAAAGCCGTCTGGCTTGATTTTTCGATGCGTATCGAAGCGTAACGCCGATTCCGGGAGGTCCGAATGGCCGACGATATGGAGAAGACCGAAGAGCCGACCCCCAAGAAGATCGAAGACGCCAAAAAAGAGGGAAACGTCCCGCGAAGCCAGGATGTCAGCAGTTTCGTCACCCTTTTCGTCGCGGTCGGTGCCGTCTTCGCACTGCTGGCGTTCATCAACTACCGTCTGGAGACGCTCTATCGCTACTATCAGCAATTTATCGGCGTCGAACTGACCAAAAACCTCGTTTTCGAAATCTCTCTCCACTCTCTTATGGAGCTTTTGATCATGATCGTCCCGCTCGCCACGATCGTCGCGATCTCCGGCCTGCTCGCCGGCGTGATGCAGTTTGGCTTCATCTTCACGACCAAGCCGCTCACCCCCGACCTGAAAAAGATCGACCCGATCAAAGGGTTGGGAAAACTCTTTTCGATCAAAAAGCTCATCGAAGGTTTGAAAATCACCCTCAAGGTCACGATCGTCTTCGTCGTCGCCTTCTATTTTCTGATCGCCTTCACCAAGGAGCTCACTTCGGTGATCAACGCCCCGCTGCTGGGACAGATGATCTGGCTTCGCGACAAGATCGTCATACTGGTGGCGATCATGCTGATTCTCTTTTTCGTGCTGGCCGTCATCGACCTACTGATCGTGCGGTTTCAGTATTTCAAAGATCTTCGAATGAGCAAACAGGAGATCAAGGACGAATACAAACAGATGGAGGGAGATCCGATGGTCAAATCACGGATCAAAAAGTTGCAGATGGAGCTGGCCCAAAAGCGGATGATGAGCGAAATTCCGACCGCCGACGTGGTCATCACCAATCCGACCCACTACGCCGTCGCGCTGCGTTACGACAAGAGCAGGGAAGCCGCCCCCAGAGTCGTCGCCAAAGGGGTCGACCATCTCGCGCTCAAAATCAAAGAGATCGCCAGAAAACATATGATCCAGATCGTCGAAAACCCTCCCCTGGCACGCGAACTCTACAAAGCGTGCGATCTGGAAGAGCAGATTCCCCAGACACTTTACAAGGCGGTGGCGGAGGTATTGGCGTTCGTCTACAGAAGCAGGGAGAAACATTCGTCATAAGGCTCTTAGTAAAAAGAGGTTAGAATATCCTACTTTCATATCGAATGGAGCAGCGTGTACAAACAAGCATGGGATTTGATCAAAAAGAGCCGCCATATTCTTCTGGCGACCCATATCCATCCCGACGGGGACACCCTCGGATCGGCCGTCGCACTCTACGAAGCGTTGCGCAAAATCGGGATCAAAGCGACCCTTTTCAACGCCGATGCCGCCATTCCTTCCAAATACGACTATCTTTCGGCCTACCGAAAAATCCGATCCGCATTGCCCGAACGGTTCGATCTGGTCATCGCCAGTGACAGCAGCAGTTTCGACCGCCTGGGGCTAAAAAGCAAACCCGCACCTCTGATCAACATCGACCATCACAAAAGCAACGGTCGATACGGCGATATTAATCTGATCCGGCCCGAATTCTCCAGCGCCTCACTCGTCGTCCTGGAGATGCTGGAGTACGAAGAGATTCGCATCGACCGCCCTATCGCAAACGCGATCTATACCGGACTGGCGGAAGATACCGGTTTTTTCAGCTATGAAAACGTCAACGAACACGCCTTCATCAGTGCCACCAAGCTGGTCGGTTACGGAGCCGATCCCGCGATGGTTGGGTACAACCTCAAAGAACGCAATCCCCTCTCCAAACTCCGTCTGAGCGCGCTGGTGATCGACCGTCTCGAACTTCACAGAAACGCCACGATTGCCTCCGCGACGATCACGCAGGAGATGTTCCGCCAAACCGGCGCCGACAGAAACGAAAGCGACCATCTGGCCAACCTGCTACGCTCTCTGGCGACGGTGGATCTGGCAATCTTGCTGATCGAAGAAGAGGATGGCACCTACAAGGTCTCTCTGCGCTCGAAAGGGGCGATCGACGTCTCGAAAATCGCACTCGCTTTCGGAGGAGGCGGACATCGTAACGCCGCCGGCTTCGAAACGTCCGAACACGATCCGAAAAGAGTGCTGCGAGAGATCCTTGGGAAGGTAGAAGCATGAGGCGACTTCACAGAAGAGGCGGACTGGTCGGATCGCTGCTGGTCTGGCTGTTTCTGATCAGCGCCGGATACGGCCTCTACGCGCTTTTGCAGACACCCGCATTCGAAAAGAATCCACCCGAAATCCTGCTGGTCAAAGAGCGATACTGGAATCCCTCCCGCCCCTTCACGCTTCATCTCAAAGACGAAAGCGGCATCAAAAAGGTGGTCGCCTACCTCAGCGACGGCACCCAAACCCGAAAAATCATCGACAAAAGCTATGCGAGCGGACCGAAGGATCTTGATTTGAATATCACTTTCCCCAAAATCGGCCTCTCCACGAAAAACCACCTGCTCAAACTCACCGTCAAAGCGACCGACGCCAGCAGATGGCACTGGCTGATGGGCAACGAAGCCAAAGCGCAATCGATTCTTCACATCGACGAAGTCAAACCCGACCTCTTCGCGATGATTACCTCCTACGGCATCACGAAAGGGGGAAGCGCTCTGGCGATTTTCAAAGCCGAAGACCCCAATCTCAAAGAGGTAGTCGTCAAAACCAACTTCGGCAAACGTTTCAAGCCGGTACCGTTTTACAAAAAAGGCTATTACGCCGTATTGGTCGCATGGCCTCTGACCGAAAAACGGTTTCGAGCTTGGATAGAGGCGGAGGATAGAGCCGGCAACAAATCGAAGGCCAAATTGAGTTTCTTTCTCAAAAACCGTTCCTATCGCACCTCCTATCTGGAAGCGAAAGAGCGTTTTATCAACGGCAAAATCGCCGATCTGGCGGAAGACCGCCTCGATGAGACGAAAAACCTCACCCCCATACAGAAATTGAAATTCGTCAATGAAACCTACAGAGGCGAAAACGACGCCCTCATCGCCGAAGTCACATCCAGAATAGACACCAACACGCTCACTTCGTTCGATATCACCCCCTTCTATCCGCTCAAAAACGGAAAAGTGGTCGGAAGCTTCGGAGACCACCGTTTCTACTACTACAAAGAAAAAGACAACGTCGTCTCCGAATCCTACCATTTGGGAATCGATTTCGCGAGTGTTCGACAAGATACGCTGTATGCGAGCAATCCCGGTGTCGTCGTCTTCGCCGGATACAACGGCATCTACGGCAACTGTCTGATTCTCTATCACGGACTCGGCCTCTACTCGCTCTACGCCCACTGTTCGAGTCTGCTCGTACAAAAGGGGGATATCGTCAAAAAAGGCGACGTGATCGGCAAGACCGGAGCGACCGGCCTGGCCCTCGGAGACCACCTTCATTTTAGCATACTCGTCCAGGGGATCTTCGTGCGTCCGGCCGAATGGATGGACAGCCAGTGGATCAAGGTCAACGTCAAAGACGTCATCGACAACGCCATCAAAATGATCAACAAATAAAGAGGTGTCATGAAAGCGAAACAGAAAAATCTGCGAATTTTCGAGATCGAGATCGAAAACGAAACCGACTTTTTCGCCTATATGGAGAAAAATCTCGTACTGCTGCGGGAGTATCTGCTGATGGTCGGCGGAAACCTCACACCCGCCATTCTCGACTTCTTTCGGGAACATCGGATATGCTATATCGAATCTGAAAAATGCAATGTAAAAAGCTTTTCTAAGACGAATGTCGGAAAAGAACGTGGTATAATAGAGCAGAAAACGGAGCGTACCGACGAACAGACAAACGCTCCCACTCAACCGGTAATTCCGGATAGAGAGACGAAAGAGGAAGAGACCCGGTCGCACCCGGACACGCTGATTTTAGACCGTACGGTCCGCTCCGGCGAAGAGATCGTGACCGAAGGCGGTGTCACGATATTCGGCCGTCTCAACAGCGGTGCCAAGGTAATTGCCGGAGGCACGGTAGAAATTTATGGTGACGTGGACGGAATGGTGCAGTGTGATGGAGAATATATGGTCGTCGGAAATTTGGGACGAGGCCATATCATCTTCAACGGAGATATTCTTGAAACCGAGATGTTCGATGGAAAAATGAAAAAGATACTCAGAAAAGGCGAAACGACCGTGATAAAGGACCTCTTTTGAAACAACGAACACTCAAAAAACGAATCGACGGCGTGGGAATCGGCCTCCACAAAGGTGAACCGGTCAAACTCTCGATCGAACCTCTCGATCCGGGATCTGGCATCGTCTTTTACCGAAGCGATACCGGCTCCTATATCGAAGCGAAACCGGAAAACGTCGTCAATACCCAGATGGCGACGGTCATCGGAAAAGGACACGATTTCGTCTCCACGATCGAACATCTCCTCTCGGCCGTCTACGCGTTCGGTCTGGATAACCTTCTGATCAGAGTGGATGCACCTGAAGTACCGATCATGGACGGTAGCAGCGCGAGTTTTTGCATGATGTTTCACGAAGCGGGTATCGCTACGCAGGAAGCGCCCAAAAAGGTGATGGTCGTCAAAAAGGAGGTCGAAGTTCGAGACGGCAACAAATTCGTGAGGGTGAGTCCCGCGGCGACGGCACAGTTTCTCTTCAGTATCGACTTTGCGCACCCCTCGATCGGCTATCAAAAATTCAATTTTCAATTCAGCCGGCAAAACTATCTCAACCAGATCGCCAGAGCCCGAACGTTCGGATTTTTGCAGGATATCCAGATGCTCAGATCCAGAAACCTCGCACTGGGCGGATCGCTCGAAAACGCCATCGTACTGGACGAGAAGAAAATCCTCAACTCCGAAGGGCTTCGTTACGATAACGAATTCGTACGACACAAAATTCTGGATGCGATGGGAGATCTGACGCTACTGGGCGTGCCGCTATTGGCAAGCTACGAATCTTTCGCGGGCAGCCACCACCTCAACCATCTGCTTACCAAAGAGATTCTGAGCGACCCGGAAAACTACGCGATCAAGGAGTTTTCGGCCGTCTTGAGCCCTCTTTTCGCAAAGGCGTTTGCATAAAACCGGTCACCCTGCTTGTCATCGCCCTCTCCTCGCCCGTTCTCGTGGGCGTCTACGAAAAGAATAGATTGATACGTATCTACGAGCGCGAGGGCAAAACCAGCGAACTGTTGCCTCTGATCTTCAAAGAGATCCTGCAAGAATACCGTCCCGTCGCCATCGCCTACGCCAAGGGGCCCGGAAGCTACATGGCGATCAAAGTGAGCTATCTTTTTCTCAAAACCCTCTCGATTGTATATGATCTTCCTTTCTACGCGACGGACGGCTTCGCCTTCAACAATCGGCGGCCGATCAAGGCGGCCGGCTCTCTTTATTTTATAAAAAAAGATGGTAGAATCTCTACCCAAAAGTTATCCGGCCTCCGAGAATCCACAGGTCATTTTTCACTGCCGGAATTTTTGGATATCAGCACGCTGGAGAGCGATACCGCGCCGATGTATCTGCTACCGGCCGTATAGAAAGGAGTCCCGTGATCATCAAAGTACCCGCCACCAGTGCCAATCTCGGACCGGGATTCGACACTCTGGGACTCGCAATCGACCTGAACAACGAAATCACGATCAGACCGTCGGACTATCTGACGATCTCTTTGCGGGGAGAAGGAAGCAACAAACCCAAGCTTCGCACCAACAACCAATTCGTCAACATCTTCTACAACTTCTATATCAAGCTGATGGGACGGCGTGACAATTTTAGATTCGAATTTATGAACAACATCCCCTTCTCCAGAGGATTGGGGAGCTCTTCGGCCGTAATCGTCGCGGCGATCGCTTCCGCTTACCACATGGCGGGCGTCCATCTGCCCAGAGAAGCGATTCTCGATCGTGCCCTCTTTTACGAACCCCACCCCGACAATATCGCTCCCGCCGCTCTGGGAGGATTTACCGCGTCGCTCGTGATCAAGAATGAAAAAGTTTACAGCCAGAAAAAAGAGATACCCGACTATCTCAAAGCGATTATGGTCATTCCCGACAAACCGATGTCCACTTCCAAATCCAGAGCCAGATTGCCCCGCTCCGTCTCGATGCAAAAAGCGGTTTTCAACCTCTCCCATGCAAGCGTACTGACCGCGGCTTTTTTCAACGAAGATTGGAAAATGCTGCGTATCGCTTCTCAGGACAAGCTACACCAGTCGATCCGTATGAGTGCGATGAAAGAGCTTTTTCGCGTGCAGGAGACCGCACTGCTCAATGGAGCGCTAATGAGCACGCTTTCGGGCAGCGGTTCTTCGTTTTTCAATCTGGTTTTCGAAGAGGATGCAGACAAACTTCAGAAAAAACTACAGGAAACCTTTCCCAGATTCAGGGTGGAACTCTACGATTTCAACAATACCGGCTATCAAATCACAGAAGCTTAAGGAAGATTGTTATAGAGTCATATGCATAAAAAAACATCGAATCCAACAAGGATGTGCATCAACTGCAAAAAGAGAGACTTCCAGGAAAATTTACTGAGATTTCAATGTTCGGACAAAAATGTGGTACAATATACCCACAACAGCGGTCGAAGCTTCTATCTATGCCCCGCATGTATCAAAGCAGACCACAAAAAATTATTAAAAACACTCAGCAGACAATGCAAACGTGAAATAAAACTAACAGATTTGGAGAAAATAATATATGGATAAGGTGCGAATCAGTGAAATTGCCCAGGAACTCGGACTCGAGAGCAAAGAGGTTCTTGGCAAGGCAAAAGAGATAGAGATCAGCGCAAAGGCGGCCAACAGTGCCGTTACCGTCGAAGAGGCGGAACAGCTGATGAACTATATCCTGACAGGCAAAGCGCCACAGAAAAAAGAGCTCTCACCCAAACCGAAAGCGAAACCGGAGAAAAAAACCACGGCCAAAAAAGAGACGGCGAAAGCCGCTTCAAAAACAACAGAGAGACCGAAGAAGGCGGCAGCCAAAAAACCGGCCCCGAAACCTCAAAAAGCGAAAGAGAAGGAGGTCGTCGAAGCCGAAGTCGTCGAACCTGTGAAAAAGGAGGAGAAGCAGACTGTAGCCCAAACACCTGCACCCCCCGCCAAAGAGGAAAAAGCGACCGAGACACTTGCGCAGTCGACACTCAAAAAAAGACGCGGGCTCGTGATCGTCAAAAAGAAACGACCAATCAAGACCGAAGCGCAAAAGGCGGCGGAAGCGGAACGTTTCAAAATGCCCGAAGCGATCCCAGGTATGACGAAAAAGAAGAAAAAGACGAAAAAGGTACCCGCTTCCAGCAAGAAAGAGCAGGCGGAGAAGATCGAGATATTCGGTGGAGGAAATTTCGCCAGTATCGAACTCCTCAGTGAAGAGGAGATGGTGGTACTGCATGATTTCGATCTGAACGTCGAGGAGGAGAAACCCAAAGAGACGGCGACCAAAAAGCGTTTCGACGCCAACCAGATGCGTACGACGAAAAAAGCGAGCTTCGTACAGCAGACGGGTATCCGAAGAGGTTCTAAAAAGCGACGCAGACGCAAAAAGGAAGAGGGTGTCTCCACCACCGTCAGCCATATCGAGATTCCGGAGGATATCAGAGTCTACGAATTTGCCGAAAAACTCGGAAAGCCGACCAGCGAAGTGATCAAGGCGCTATTTACGCTCGGCGTGATGGTGACCAAAAACGATTTTCTCGACAAAGACGCGATCGAAATCCTCGCGGACGAATTCGACGTCGACGTCACGACCGTCAATCCGCTCGAAGAGTTCGACTACGAAAAGGTCTACGAAGCGGGATCCCAGGAACATCTGGAGGAGAAAGCGCCCGTCATCACGATAATGGGGCATGTCGACCACGGCAAGACCTCTCTGCTCGATCGTATCAGATCGACCAGGGTCGCCTCGGGTGAACACGGCGGCATCACGCAACATATCGGCGCCTATATGATCGAAAGAAACGGCAAAAAGATCACTTTCATCGACACACCGGGTCACGAAGCGTTTACGGCGATGCGTTCGCGGGGCGCACAAGCGACCGATATCGTCGTCATCGTCGTCGCGGCCGACGACGGCGTCAAACCCCAGACCAAGGAAGCCATCGAACATGCCCGTGCGGCGAACGTTCCGTTTATCGTCGCGATCAACAAGATCGACAAACCCGACGCCAATCCGGATCTGGCGAAAGCGGGTCTGGCCGAACTTGGCGTCACCCCTGTCGACTGGGGCGGCGAATACGAATTCGTCAACGTATCGGCCAAAACGGGTCAGGGTATAGACGAGTTGCTGGAGGTGTTGCAACTCCAGGCCGAGATGCTGGAGCTCAAAGCCAGCAAAGAAGCCAAAGCCAAGGCGATCGTCGTCGAAAGCGCGCTCGAAAAGGGACGCGGGCCCGTCGCTACGGTCATCATGCAAAACGGCACCCTCCATGTCGGTGATACGATCGTCTGCGGTATCGCCTACGGCCGTGTGCGTGCGATACTGAACGAAGAGGGCAAAAACCTCAAGGTATTGTATCCGGGTGAACCCGGACAGATCATCGGACTCAACGAAGTCCCAGCGGCGGGCGATACGCTCGTGGCGGTAGAAAGCGAAAAGATCGCCAGAGAGTTCGCGCAAAAACGGGCCGAATACATCCGCCAAAAAGAGCTCTCGCGCTCCACAAAGGTGACGCTCGAAGAGCTCGGAGCCAAGATCGCGGAAGGCCAGATCAAATCCCTTCCCGTCATTCTCAAAGCGGATGTCGCCGGAAGCCTGGAGGCGATCAGAGGCAGTCTCGAAAAGCTGAGAAACGAAGAGGTCAAGGTGGATGTGATCAGTTCGGGCGTTGGCGGAATCACCGAAAGCGACATCGCACTGGCCGAAGCGAGCGAACACGCGGTGATTTTGGGATTCAACGTTCGTCCTACCGGCGCGGTGAAGGAGAAGGCGAAAAAGGCGGGAGTCGAGGTGAAAACCTACAACGTCATCTACGATCTGATCGACGATGTGAAAGCGCTGCTTGGCGGTATGCTCTCTCCGATCACCAGAGAGGAGCAGCTAGGACAGGCGGAAGTCCGTGAAGTCTTCAACGTTCCCAAACTCGGACAGGTAGCTGGATGTATGGTCACCGACGGCGTGATCAACCGAGGTGCGAAAGTGCGTGTCATACGAGACGGCGTCGTCATCTACGAAGGTGAGATCTCCTCTCTCAAACGGTTCAAGGAAGATGTGCGGGAAGTCGCCAAAGGATACGAGTGCGGTATCGGTGTTCAAGGATACAACGACATCAAGGTGGGCGACTATCTCGAAAGTTACAAAGAGGTCGAAGAGCAGGCGACCCTGGAGTGAGACGATGGATAAAAGTATCAAGATCAAACGCACCGAATCGATTCTCAAAGAGTTGATTCCCGAAGCGCTCTCCACCCTCTCGGACGAACGAATCGCTTCGATACCCGTGTTGGGGGTGGTCTGCAGCCGCGGTAAATACGACGCAAAGGTCTATCTGGACCCCTCTTTCGTCGACGCCGAAGAGGAGCGCTATATCCTTTCGCATCTGAAAAAGGCGAGAGGTTACCTGGAAAACTACTGCAAGCAGGCGGAGGGGTGGTATCGATGCCCGAAATTCCATTTCACTTTCGACCACTCATTGCAGAAGCAAAACGAGATGGACGATCTTTTCAAAAAAATAGAAAAAGAGTTGGCCAGGCACCATGGATAACGCCACACTCCAAAAGCTGATCGAAGAGAGCGGCGCCTCTTTTTACGATGCCGAAGTGGTTACGGAGGAAGATCGCAAAATCTTTCGCATCTACATCACCGCACCCGGCGGCGTGACCCTGGACAAATGTGAAGAGATCACACGCATCCTCTCCCCGATTCTGGATCTCGAACCGCCTGTGGAGGGGGAGTATTTTCTGGAGGTGAGTTCTCCGGGTATCGAACGCAAACTCACCAAACCGCGACACTTCGCCCACTCCAAAGACGAACTCGTGAAACTGAAACTCGAAGACGGCCGGAAGATCAAGGCGAAAATTCTCGGGCTCGAAGGGGAAACGCTTCATGTCTGGGACAAAACCGAGAAAACGGAGCGTTTCATCCCCCTCTCCGAGATCCTGAAAGCCAAAACCTATTTCGAATGGTGATCGACGATACCTTCTATATGCGGCTTTGTCTCGATGCCGCGTGGGAACATCAAGGACGCACCTATCCCAATCCTCCCGTTGGCGCCCTGATTCTCTCTCCCTCCGGCCGTATACTTTCGATCGGCGCACACAAAAAGGCGGGCGAAGCCCATGCGGAACTGGATGCCGTCGTTCGCGCTCTTCCCGACGATGTAGCACTCCAAGACCTCACCACCCCCTCTTCGCGGCATCACCATCTTCTTACGCACTATCGCGACGCGTTTTATGGCCACACCCTCTATGTCACACTCGAACCATGCACCCACCACGGCACCACCCCGCCCTGCTCGCTGCTGGTCGAAACGCTGGGATTTTCAAGGATCGTAATCGGCACCACGGATCCCAACCCCGAAGCGTCCGGCTCCGCCGCATCTCTTCGCGATATCGGCAGAGAGGTGGTCGTAGGCGTCCTGGAATCCGCCTGCAAAAAACTCATCACCCCCTTTGCAAAATGGCAAAAAGAAGAGCCTTTCGTCTATTTCAAACTCGCAAAAACCCAAAACGGCGTCGTCACCGGCGGAACGATCACTTCCCTGGAAGCCAGACGACATGTCCATACGCTCAGAGAGAAAGTCGACCTGCTCGTCATCGGAGGCGAAACCGTCCGCACGGACCGGCCTCGGCTCGATTGCAGGCTGACAGGCAGTACGTACGCCCCCGATATCCTGATCTACTCCCACCGCAGCGACTTCGACAGATCGATTCCCCTCTTCGGGATACCAGGCCGCAACGTCTACATAGAAGATCGTCTCGAGAGGATAAAGGCCTACCGAAATATCATGATCGAGGGGGGCGAGAGGATGCTGGAAGCCACTCGCGATATCACGGACTGGTATCTTTTCTACACGACCGCTTCGTTCAAAAAGGGGCGCTGCCTGCAATCTCGCATGCATTTTGAGCCGCTCCACCACAGGATGCTGGAGCACGAATCCCTGAGCTGGTACCGAAAGGAGTCCTTATGAAACAGATTTTCAAAACCACACCGTTGCTGATTGCGCTGCTGTTTGTCGGCTGCGGCCACAAAACGGCGACTCTGGAGGATCTTTTCACCAAAGAAGAGATCCGGCACGCTTCCCGACCCGAAAAGTCCGGCGCGAAAAAGGCGATACCACCCACTCCTGCCATCGAGGAGCTCAAAACCCTCCCCCCCAGCGCGGAGACACAGATCGTAAACGAAACGGGGTATATCATCGAAAGGAGTTGGGATGAGGATCTAAACCTCTACACCTACACCTTCATCGACAAAAGCCGCACCAGACCGCTCGTGTTTTTCAGCCCCCGAAAGATCCCCTACGATCAGGATATGCTCTATCGGATCACGATTAAAGAGAATCTTTTAACCGATATTCAGGCTATGGGATCTTCGGCACCCAAAAAGTTGAAAAAAAGGACTCTTCAACGGAAAGTGAAGTGGATCGAAACACCAAAACCGGAATTTGTCGACGTTTATTGAAAATTTTGAGGTACGATTAACCAACCGTTTACTCTATTTTCTTATACTTTCAGAGTAAACAAATTCATTCAACACTCCTTTTGGAACACTCTGGACGAATGCGGGTTTGGACAGAGTGGTTTTACCCGGAGGCTTGCGGAAGTCTTCGGGTAACCAAACTTCAAATTTATTAATAATCATTATCTTTTTACAGCAATCTTCCATTAATGTAATTGTGTTAGAATTAGCGCACTATTTTTGACATGTTCGGGAGGGGAACCACCATGATAAAAGCGCTATTCAAACTACTCTTCTCCATGGAGTTGATGATCGTTCTGACCGCGATATTCGCGATAGGTACGGCTGCGGCCACCTTCATAGAGAACGATTACGGCACGGAAACCGCCTGGGCCGTCGTCTATGGAACCCACTGGCTCGAAGCCGTCATGGTGCTTCTGGCGATCAATCTGGCCGGAAACATCTTTAGATACAGACTCTATCGGCGCGACAAATGGCCCTCCCTCCTTTTCCATGCCGGTTTCCTCGTTATCCTCCTCGGCGCCGCGATGACCCGATATGCGGGATTTGAAGGTATTATGCATATTCGCGAAGGAGAGACCCAGAATATCATCAGATCCAGCGATACCTACATCATGGCCGAAGCCTTCAAGGACGATCAAAAGGCCTCCGCTTCCAAAAAGATCCGTCTCTCCAAAATCTCGTCGAACGATTTTGTGCTGAAGATGCAGCTTGACAATTCCCCCCTGATCGTTCGCTACCGCGACTATCTTCCCGTCGCACGAAAAAAGCTCGTTGCAGATAAGGAAGGTAAGCCTATGATCGACATGATGCTCCTCCAAGGCTCCGGCAAGCCGACCGTAATCACCCTCAAAGACAATGAGATCTACGATGCGGGCACGATTCGTATCGCACTCAACCGCAAACCGGCCGACAGCCGCAAACCGACGATTCTGATCACCACTTCCGAGGATGGGAATTTCAGCGTCGAGAGCGATTTGAAACTGGAGTGGTTCACGATGGCCGACAAAAAGAGCGGAAGTCTGGAGGCGAAGAAAAAACACCCCTTTACGCGAAACCGTCTCTACACTGCGGGCGATCTGAAATTCGTCGCCAGAGAACTCTACGCCAAAGCGAAACTCAAAATCGTTCCGGGCTCATCCGCATCGGGGAACAAAAGTGCAAATACGACACCCTATTCCGCATTGATCGTGGATGTCTCCTACAAAGGAATCCACAAAGAGGCACCGCTGCTCGGATACGGGAAAGGGAGTTTCGGTATTCCCTATACCCTCGCACTGCAGGATGCGACGATCCGTCTAAGTTGGGGCGCGAAGCCCATCGCCCTTCCCTTCGCCCTCAAACTCGAAGATTTCATTCTCAACCGCTATCCGGGCTCCGGCTCCCCCAGCTCCTACGAGAGCAAGGTGGTACTGATCGACAACGCGAAAAATATCCGAAAACCGTATAAAATCTATATGAATCATGTCCTCGACTACAGAGGATACCGTTTTTTCCAATCCTCCTACGATATGGACGAGAAGGGAACGGTCCTTTCGGTCAACAACGATCCTGGCAAACTTCCCACCTATATCGGATATCTGATGCTGGCGCTGGGATTTATCTGGTCGATCCTCACCCCCCACAGCAGATTCAGGAAACTCGCACGCGCCGTGATCAAAGATGCGCATCTGCAAGGTGTCGGTACGGTAGCAGCATTACTACTCTTTTCGCAGATACCGCTACACGCTTCCCTCACCCAACCCGAACCGATCGAAGCGGCCAAAAATATCGACAGACACCACGCCGAAAAATTCGGCGATCTGCTGATGCAAAACGTAAACGGAAGAATCCAGGCCATCTACACCTTTTCCAACGAAATCATGCTCAAACTGGCCAAAAAATCCTCCCTCTACGGCCTCTCTCCCGACCAGATCGTATTGGGGATGATCATCGCCCCCGGCGCATGGCAGGAGATTCCGATCATCAAGATCACCCACACCAGACTCAAAAAGATTCTCGGCCTACAAGAAGGAGAGAAATACGCCGCCTTCAACGACTTTTTCGAAAAAGGAAAACACGGTGGGTACAAACTGGCCAAATATGCCGACGAAGCGATGCACAAGCGTCCTATCGAGCGCAACGAATTCGACCGCCGCGTCATCAAAGCGGATGAAAAACTCAATATCGTCTATATGATCTATACCGGCGATCTACTCAAAATCGTCCCAAAAATCGGAGATCCTCTCAAAAAGTGGTATTCCGTGAAAGAGGCGATCAACACCTTTCCCCGTGAAGAAGCGCAAAAAGTGAGGTCCCTTTTCGTAAACTACTTCGCCGCCGTCGACGAGGCACGCGCCAAAGGCGACTGGAAAAGAGCCGACGAAGCGCTGGCTGCGATCAAGCAGTATCAATACGACATCTCCGCCGACATCATCCCGCCCAAAAACAAGCTGCAGGCGGAAAAACTCTTCAAACGGCTGGGAATCACCAACAAATTGATTCCGGTCTATCTTCTCTCCGGCTTCTTGCTTCTGCTGCTGATCGTAGCGCGCCTTGTCAAGCCGCAGCTGAAAGCGAAAAGAGCGGTACGTCTGATCGAATGGATTTTCATTCTCGCCTTTTTGGCCCATACGGCGGTCTTGGCACTAAGATGGTATATCGGAGGGCATGCCCCTTGGAGCAATGCCTATGAAGCGATGCTCTACGTCGCTTGGGCGATGGCGCTCTCGGGTGTCGTTTTTATGCGATTTTCCCCGCTCGTGCCGGCGTTGACGGCGATCATCGCGGGCATCACGCTGGGATCCGCCTTTTTGAGCGAAATGGATCCCCAGATCACCAATCTCGTACCGGTACTCAAATCCTACTGGCTCAATATCCATGTCTCCGTCATCACGGCCAGCTACGGCTTCCTCGGCCTCTCGATGATTTTGGGATTTTTCACGCTGATTCTTTTCATCTTCAGAAATCCGGCCAAATACCCCAACATCGACCATGCGATCGTGGAGGCGACACGAATCAACGAAATGACGGCAATTCTGGGGCTGATGATGCTCACGATCGGAAACTTCCTCGGCGGTGTCTGGGCCAACGAGTCGTGGGGACGCTACTGGGGATGGGATCCCAAGGAGACTTGGGCTTGGATCTCCATCCTCGTCTACGTGATCGTCATACATCTGCGTTTCGTTCCGGCTATGAAGAAAAACTATCCGTTCAATTTCGCCGTAGCTTCCACCCTCGCCTACAGCGTGATCATCATGACGTTCGTCGGAGTCAACTACTATCTCTCCGGAATGCACTCCTACGCGGCGGGCGATCCCGTACCGGTACCGACCTATCTCTACTATATCATCGCGGCAGTAGCGCTCACGATCGCTCTTGCATGGCGAAAAAGGGATCTGTGCCCTCAACCGTAGATGCAGACGATTAAAAAAAGCGCACACAGCCGGATCGAGCGCAAAAGATCGCTCTTTCTGGCTTTTTTGGTACCGTCGGACCAATACCGAAGCGAACGTCTTCGCCTGCGGGCCCTCCATCCCAAAGCCAACCATATCGCGGAGGCGACGCGAAATATAGACACTACCGGAAAGATCGAAGAGTTTTTTAGCGACGACGGCGAACCCAAAGGGTGTGCGGGAATGCCGATTCTAAATCATCTGCGTGGTAAGGATATGGTCGGCATCTCCCTTTTCGTCGTACGCTATTTTGGTGGAATCAAACTCGGTACGGGAGGAATGGCCAGAGCTTACGCGGACGCCGCCAAGGCGGTGATCGAATCGGCAAAACTCCACCCCTATATCCTCCGATCGCCTTACAGTTTCGAAAGCCATTTTTCAAAAACGGGACGCTTCGATCACTTCTTCAAAAACCTCGGTATCGATCCTGCGGAAAAAACGTTCACGGCTAACGGCGTATTGTGGAGGCTTCACCTCAGCGAAGAAGAACGAAATGCACTGGAGCGATTCAGAAAAGAGCTGGGAGAGCTGTTGTAGCCAAAGAGCATCCAAAACCGTCCATTCGACAAAAGAAACATCTATTACGAGAATAGAATCAATCATCCCAACGTGAAGATAAAAAGTCGTATGGAACGAAAAGGGGGATGAAAGTGGCGCGGCGGACGAGACTCGAACTCGCGACCCCCGGCGTGACAGGCCGGTATTCTAACCAACTAAACTACCGCCGCGCATGTGTGACAATGGTGGTCGCTACAAGACTCGAACTTGTGACATCCACCTTGTAAGGGTGGCGCT
>CAYUEN010000022.1:0-7576 GCA_964443745.1 uncultured Campylobacterales bacterium
TCGTGAGGAATAAGAACCCGTTAGGGTTTCTTATTCCTCTCCACGAACTTGTTATCACTTTGCAAGGTATGATTGTTTAATCAAACTCATAATATATTCAAAATCATTGTCATTTTCAACTTTTATTTGATAATCTCCATTACCCCATTTCCCAATATTTGAAACATCTCTTGCTAACTTTTTCGGATCTTCTAGTTTTCCTATTGGCAAATTTATTGATATTTTTAAAGCCTTTCTTTGGATTTCAAAATCAACTATATTACTAGAATTTTTTATAAATGCTATATAAAGTTTTTGAGGTTTAATTTCAACACCATCAAAATTTAATATTGCTGTTTTAAATTTCTCATAGAGTTCTTTTATTTCATCATTTGCAGAAAAAAGATGATCTTCTTCAGTATAAACTTTAATTTCTTTGCTAACTTTATTAATTGTATCATTTCCTTTAGATATAGTTTTTATACTTTCTTCTGCCCCTTGTGTTTGTATTTGGTTAAAAGACACTGTTTGATTTGAATATCTTTTTATTTCCCATAATTCTATTGGTAAATCTTTGAAGTTTATTGCTTCTTTTTGATATGTTGTAAATGATGGAGATACAAATATTACTCTTGATTGAGACCAATCAATATCAGTTCTTTTTAAAGTATGTTCCGTATTTTCATTGTATTCTAAAATAAAATCTGCTTTATTGTTTAACATTAAAGACAGATATGCATATCCTTGATCAACCACACTAAAACTTTTATCTCTTTTATATTCAATTATGACAAATGAATTTGACTTATTATCAAAAGCTAATGTATCAATTCTAAAATTATTTAGTGCAAATTCAGATTTGATAAAATCTAAACCAAATATATTAGATAAATTATCTTCTGTTAATTTTTGTATTTCTTTTTCAAGTTTAAATTTGTCTTCTTTTATGAGATGCAATTTATCATTCTTTATTTGGTATAAAGCCATCTCTTTCCTTCTTGTTTTTTATATTATCGTGATAACTATTTATTAACACACATTATACATAAAATACACCTGAATTACAATATTTAATAAACACAAAAATATGCGCTTTTGCTCCAAAAAATATTTCAAAATGAAATAAAACTTCTATTTTTGCCATAAAAGTAAATAAAATACGACAAAACATTTGTAAGTTTTGCCAGATTTCGACTTATTAACATACAAAGTGCGTGTTAATCGGCAGATACGGGCAATAACAAACAAAGTGTTCATTGAACAGGAAAGAAGTTGGGATCACATTTGGGAGATAGCGGTGAGTTTATAAAAAGCTTTCGGGTAGCTTGTCCGTCCCCTATTCCAGCCGATTGATCTCGAAGTCACATCTAAGCCAACACTGCTATAATACCACATCCAGTCCACCCAACCGTTCGGTATGAAAAGGAGCGTTATGTCCCAGCCTTCCACCCAGATCAGGATCATCGAGAGCGCGATTCCACTGTTTGCGAAGAAGGGGTACGAAGGGGTGAGCGTCGAGTCTCTCGCCAGGGCGGCGGGGATCAACAAGGCGACCCTCTACTACCACTACAAAGGCAAAAAGGAGCTGTTCGAAGCGGTGTTGCGGTATCAGTTTTCGAGGCTGCTGGGCAAGCTTCGCGCCCGGATCGAAAAAGAGAGCGATCCTCGAATGCAGTTGTTGCGGTTTATCGAAGTGATGCTCGAGCGCAAGCGCGTGGTGGTGGAGTTGATGAGTCGCGAGATTCTCGGGGGCGCGCGCAATATCCCCAAAGACGCTTTCGCGCTGATGCATGATTTGGCGGGGATTTTGGTGGAGATCGTACGGCGGGGAAGACGGGAGGGGATGTTCGAGGAGGTCGATCCGTTTATGATTCTCAACGTTCTCATCGGCGCGACCAACAACTACATCCTCTCGGCGCCCTTACGCGAGAAATTTCTGAAAAACAGCGCATCTTCCGAGCTCCCCTGCCCGAAATTCGATACTCCCACCTACGCGAAAACCCTGCATAAAATGGTGCTTCAGACATTGGGAGCGAAATCATGATGCGCCTGATCGAATACTTCATCCGCAACAGACGTCTCAACCACGTCCTCCTCTTTTTCGTCCTTTTTCTAGGCTACAACGCCTACCAGAACATCCCCAAAGAGCTTTTTCCGGATATCGCCCTGGACAAGATCGTCATCACCGGCGGCTACAGCGGAACGAGCGCTGAAAACCTCGACAAGATGGCCGTACGCGACATCGAAGACGCGCTGGGGGATATCAGCGGTATCGACCGGATCGAGACGGTGATCCGCCCGGGGACTTTCACGATCGTGGTCTCGCTCACCGAGCACGCCGACAAGATCGACGCACTCAACAAAGCCAAAGACGCCATCGCCAAAACCAGACAGTATCTCCCCTCCGATATGGTTGAACCCACGGCTCAGCTGATGATCCACAACCGTCCGCTGATCTCTCTCTCGCTCTCCAGCGACAAGCTCACCAAAGGAGAGTTGATCGAGACGGCCAAGGAGATCAAATCCAAAATCGCCCGAAATCCCTATGTCAGCGAAGTGAAGATCTACGGAGATGCCGACCAGGAGGTCTCCATACGTCTGGACACAGAAGCGATCAAAGCTTACGGTCTGGATCCCGCTCGCGTGGGGGAGACGATCTCTTCGCTTTCGTACATCTATCCGATCGGCGATATCAAGGAGAGCGGCAACTACATCTTCCTCTCCACCGTGCATGGCAAAAAGGATACGAAAGGATGGGAAGAGACGCTGATTCGCATCGGGGACAAAAAAATACGCCTGGGCGATATCGCTCGGGTAGAGATCACCTATCCCCAGGATCAGACGCTTTCGACTTTCAACGGCCGCAAAAACATCACGCTGGTGATCTCCAAAGGGGCGGAGGGCAACGCGATAGAGCTCTCGAAAAAGCTCAGGGAGTATGCCCGCACGGAACTCTCCCGCGCCTATCCCGACATCTATTTCGATTTTTACCAAGATACCTCCAAGCCGGTCAAAGACCGCCTCAATACCGTCGTCTCCAATCTCATGTTCGGTCTGATTCTCGTCTTCCTCTCGATGGCGCTGCTTATCAATTTGCGCATCGCCGCGATCGTGACGATGGGTATTCCGGTGGCGTTTGCGGTGGGGTTGATCTTTATCTACTACACCGGCTATTCGATCAATATCATCTCCCTGCTGGGGGGATTGATCGTCATCGGTATCGTCGTCGACGACGCGATTGTCGTGGCCGAAAACGTCCAGCGCTATATCAACGAAGGGATGCCGAAAAAAGAGGCGGTTTTGCAGGGGACCAAAGAGATGCTGCTGCCGGTTTCGCTCGCCACGCTCACCACGATCGCCGCCTTTTTGCCGCTTTTTATGATGAGCGGCGAAATCAAAAACTTCATCATTCTGATACCGATCGCGGTGATCATGATCCTCATTGGCTCTTTGATCGAAAGTTTCATCTTTTTGCCGCTACATGCACAGGAAGTGCTCAAAAAGCAGAAAAACTTCTTCGACTGGAGGGGGCTGCAGGAGCTCTACGAAGCGTTGCTGCACAAGATGATCCGATTCAAGTACCTCTTTTTGATCTCTTTTTTGCTCGTCGTGCCGTTTTTGACTTTCACGATGCTCAAATCTCTCCATTTCAACTTCTTTCCGAGTTTCGACGGCAACTACCTCTATATCACCGGTAGGGCGAGTATCGACACACCGATAGAAAAAACACAGCGAATCGCCGCCGAGATCGAGCGGTTCGTTCTCTCGCACAAAGAGGAGTATGCGCTCAAGGCGACCTCCACGGTGATCGGTTCGCGCCGATCACTCTCGGGTGAAAACGAAAAGGGCGAAAACATGCTCTATATCACGATGGAACTCTACGATATGGAGCCCCAGAGTTTTCTGGACGCCTATATCAACCCCATTCTCAATTTCACCTTCGATTTCAACGATCCCACCCACATCAGAAAGATGCATACCTACGATCTGGCGAGGAGGCTGAACGAAGAGATCGAGCCGTTTCGGGAAAAATACCACCTCGAAGAGCTGGGAGTGCGGGAGGAGAAGCCGGGGCTGATCAAAAGCGACATCCAGATCAATCTAAGCGGCAGAGACAACCAAAAGATTCTGGCCGCGATCAAGCGCCTGGAGCAAAATCTAAGTGCGATTCCCCATATCAAGGACGTCAGCGACAATGCGCAGCTTGGCAAGATGGAATACAAACTCAAAATCAACGAGTTGGGAGAACGGCTCGGTCTGAGCGAAGGGTTGATCGCTAGGACGCTCGCCTACTACTTTCTCGACAGTCGCAAAGCGATGACGTTCAACGAAAACGGTGTAATGGAGATCAAAAGCAGGGCGTTGAACAAAGATAGGCTTTCGACGCTGGAGCGTTTCGAGCTGACGACTCCCTCCGGCAGCCATGTAAAGCTTCGGGAGGTGGTCGATTTCGTCAAGTTGCGAGAGTATGAAAAGATCGAAAAACGCGACGGCAAGACGATCAAGGCGGTCTTCGCCAATCTCGACAAACGCTATCTCACCGCCGTGGATGTTCTCAAAAAGATCCGACCTCTCATAGAAGAGATCGAAAAGGAGGGGATCGACGTCGATCTGTTGGGAGAAAACGAAAAGAACCAGCAACTCAAAAGCGACATGAAAAAGGCGGTTTCGATCGCGCTCTTTCTGATTTTGATCACGCTGTTGTTCATCTTCCCGCGGATTCGTTACGTATTGATGGTGATGTCGGTGATTCCCCTCTCGATCGTCGGAGCGTTCGCGGGCCACCTGCTGCTGGGTGTCAACCTCTCGATGCCGTCGATCATCGGAATGCTGGGGCTTGCGGGTGTCGTGATCAACGACGGGATCATTATGCTCGATTTCCTCCACGGTACGCGGGAGGCGGAGACTTTCTACGAGCGTGCCAAACTCCGACTCAGGCCGATCCTGATTACCTCCATCACCACCTTTTTGGGGCTTTTTACCCTCATCTTCTACGCCACCGGACAGGCGGTGATTTTGCAGCCGATTGCGATTTCGCTCGGATTCGGCCTGCTTTGGGGTACGGTACTCAACCTTATCTATCTCCCTTCCCTCTACGCCGTGGTCAACGGTATCAAACCCGAAAGGAGCCAAACATCATGAAAAGATTTCTACTGCTGTTCTTGACGCTTCCGCTTTTTGCCGGAAGCTACAAAGCGAAGATCGAACCTTACGAAAGGGTGACGATCAATGCGGAGACATCCGGACGCATCGTGCGGCTCGATCAAAAAGACGAACTCAAAATCCTCGACAAAACGGTACTCGTCATCGACCATGCGCTCGAATCGAAGCAACTTAAAAACGACCGAAAGAAGCTCCAACTGCTCGAAAACCAGATCGCGATCAAATCGCGCCAGTACAACCGCATCAAAGACCTCAAAGGCCAGAGTCTTTTTACCAAAGAGCGCTACCAAAACGAACTGCTCGCCTTGAAGATCCAGCGGGCCGATCTGCAAAACCGCATCGCGCAACTGGAGGATACCGTCGCCAAAAAAGAGATCTCCCTGCACGGCAGATACCTCGCCAGGCTCTACGTGCGCCGGGGGAGTTTCGTCACGCCCGGGATGAAACTGATGGATACCGAAGATCTCAGCGCCAGCCGGATCGTGCTCTATATCGACGCGAAGGATAGAGAGAATCTCGAACGCAAGAAGATCCTGATCGACGGTAGGGAAGACCACGGGTACACGATCGAAAAGGCGGCGCGCTCAACCGACGCCGCCTACATCTCCTCCTACCGTATCGAGCTCGTAAAAAGCGGTGACGCTCCGTTTGGCAAAGTGGTGACGGTCACGATAGGAGAGGAGAGATGAGACGCCTGCTTCCGATTCTCCTCTTCGCGGCGCTGCTGTTGGCCGACTCCCCTCTCTCGCCCGAAAAACGAGAACTCTTCGAACTCAAACGCAAAAAACAAAACGCGGAGACGAACAAACTCAAAAAGAGCTGGATCTCCCCGATCAAACTCTCCGCCTCGTGGCAACGCAACGTCAACGCCGGAAACTTCGACGGCACGACGACCTCCGCCGGTATCCAACTAAATCAGGATATTTTCCGAAGCGGCGGCATCTGGTATGCGGTAGACTACGCCAAGGCGCTGGGAGAGGCGCAGGCGCTGGGGATCGACATCGAAGAGGCGCGCGAGCTGCAGCGACTGTATACTCTCAAGGCGCAGTACGAGCGCGATACGCTCAAACTCGAACAAGCGGATCTCCGCCTCCAAAACCGCCGCATCGACGCCGACGTGGTCAAAGAGCGCTACAAAGCGGGAGAGGCGGATATCAGCGAACTTAGCCGCGTGATGCTTCAGGTCGACGAAGCGGAAAATGCGAGAATCTCACTCCAAAACGCATTGCAGACGCAGAAATTCGCCCTCAAAAAGCTCTACGGAGATCGCAGCCTCGCCGCCCTCACACTGCCGAAAATCCCGATCGTCGACAAAGAAAACTGGCTCTCTCGCAATCTGGAACTTCTTCGTTACCGCAGGCAGATCGCCAGCGACGAAGCCAGATACAAAGCGATACGCTCCTCCTACATGCCCAAAATCACCCTCAACGGCAACTACGGCTACAGCCGATTCCGCGGAGGGTTTCAAAATTACGACGGGGAGGAGTACGGCTACGGCGTGCGCCTCTCGATGCCGCTGGATCCAAACGCCTTCAACGACGTCGAAGCCAGCAAACTCGCCTACCTCTCCGCCAAAATCGCCCGAAAGGATCGCGAAAAGGAGCTCGAAAACGAATACGACACCCATTTGGCGGCGATCGAAAGCTACCGCCAAAAGATCGAAGTGGCCAGGCGGATGGAGTCGCGCTACGAAGAGCTCTACCGTTTCACCCGGGCGGAGTTCAAAGCCGGTACCAAAACCGCCTACGATGTCGCCTCTTTGAAAAACGCGCTGCAGATCCAGAGACTCGAGCGGAAGATCCAGCGCTACAACATACTGCTCGAAAAACTCGCGCTCTTTTTCGCGATGAAGAGATAGGAGGAAAAAATGGCTTCGAAAGATCGGGAAAAATGGAACCGCAAATTCGAACGTATGCCCGAACTGCTCGCGCCCAGACCGCCGAGCGATCTGGTGGCGCGATTTTGCGAAGAGGCTCCGGGAAAGAGGGCGCTCGATCTTGCCTGCGGAGGGGGAAGGCACCTCTTTTTTCTCGCGCAAAAGGGTTTTAAGGTGGATGCGATCGATATCTCGAAAGTGGCACTCAAGAAGCTGGCACCCCAAATCGACGCGAAACGGGTGCGTTTGATCGAAGCGGATCTGGATACCTTCGAACTGCCTTCCGATCGCTACGACTTGATCGTCATGACCAACTATCTCGACCGCGATCTGATCGAGCGGGCAAAAAACGCGCTTCGTGCGGGCGGAATCTTCGTCGTCGAAACCTATATGGCCGATCCGCAAAACGAAAAAAAAGACTCCAATCCCGACTATCTGCTTGCCCGCGGGGAGTTGCTCGAGCGTTTCGGCGAAGAGTACGAAGTGTTGGAGTATCGGGAGTTTTGGAACGAAAAATATGAAAAATACAGGATGAAGAAGCAGGCGATCGCCGTACGC
>CAYUEN010000022.1:7676-29479 GCA_964443745.1 uncultured Campylobacterales bacterium
ATCAGATCGATCATGACGATTTCGGAAGGAGCCAGCAAGCGCGCGGGCGGACCCCAGTAGCCGGTACCGTTGGTGACGAAGACTTGTGTTTTTTCGTTGTGGCGATAGAGGCCGCTGAGGTAGGGTTGGTCGAGCAATACCAGCAGCCCGAAAGGGAAGATCTGCCCTCCGTGCGTATGGCCGCAAAGAATCAAGTCGATGGGTTCGTTTCGCAGATGCGTGACGATTTTGGGCTGATGGGCGAGCAAAACGGTCGGAAGTTTCGGGTCGATACCCGCGCAGGCTGCGGGAAGATCGGGCTCGAGATATCCAAGTCTTTCTCCCATCAGATCCAGCGTTCCGCAGAGGTTGAAAAGAGAGGCGATTTTTCGGTTTTCGTTGCGAAGTACCGTGATGCCGAGCTTTTCCAGATGCGCCATGATCGCTTCCGCGCCGTGGAAATATTCGTGGTTTCCCGGAACGAAAAAGATCCCCTCGCGCTGTTTGAGTCTTTTTAACGATACGAGCATATCCCCCACTCTTTGTGCGGGCAGATCCACGAGATCCCCCGTGATGACGACCATGTCCGGATCCATCCTGTTGCAAAGATCGACGATGCGCTCCAGCTCTTTTCGCCCGGTGACGGGCCCTAGATGCAGGTCGCTCAGATGCAGAATGCAGAAGCCTTTTTCAAGATGCTCGATCCGCACCGGCACCCTTCTTATGCGCGGAGGTTTACGGGCGTTGAAAAAGCCCTTGACGATATAGGTGAGGGCGAGAATCAGCATCGTGACGTCGAGTATGATCTTGAGACTCTCGCGTCGACTCCTTTCAAACGGTATCGAATGCAGACCGGTATGAAGCAGGTCGTAAAGCAGGGAAATCGCAAAAAGCATAAAAGTGATTCCTACGATCGAAGCGAAGAGGGCGTAGACGTTACCGCGCAGCAGCCCGAAGGGCATCAGCGCCAAAAAGAGCGCCTCCATCGCGAAAAGAGTGTAAAACGCGTATATAAATAGAGGATGGCGCGTATTCAAAAACGAGAGTCTGGAGAGGAAGCGTCTGTAGATGTAAAAATTCATAAAAAGAAAGATCGCTAGTGCGACGACGATGAAAACCACCCTCAAAAGCGTCAACGTCTGCACTATTTTTGTCTCTTTGAAAATGCGCGTATCAGGCGGGCGGTGGCGTCTGGACACTCCTCCTGCGGTATATGGCCGCAGCGGGGGATGCGTTTGAGAGTGGCATGCGGGAGTGTGCGTTCGAGTCGGATGAGGTTGCGTCTGTCGGCGACGATATCCCGCTCGCCCGAAACGATCAAAACGGGAATCGTGATTTGCGGATAGCGCTTTTCGAGTCGCGCCATGTCATCGGGATGCAGGCTTCTTAGCGTCTGCAAAAAGGCGTAGCGCGCGTGGGGTTTGTTCAGATCTTTCGCATAGCGTGCGATCAGGCCGGGATCGATTTTTCGCTTGTCGTAAAAGGCGTATCCGTAGGCGTCTTCTATCATCCAGGTCGCCGGTAGGAAATAAAACGCGCCCCTCGCGAGTGCCGAGCGCTTCAGATAGGAGAGCAGCTTGGGGTAGTATTGGGGGTAGACGACCGGAGCGATCAAAATCAGTCTTTCGATCCGCTCGGGTATTTTAAGCGTCACGATCATCGCGACCGCGGCACCGATGGAGTGTGAGACGATCGTCAGCCCTTTTAGATCTTTCTCTTTGATATACGCGATGATCCACGCCGCCTGGTCATAGGGGGCGTATCGGTCGTCCGTGGGTCTGGGGGAGTTTCCGAATCCTTTCAGATCGAGGGCGTAGAGGGTGTGATCGGGGAGCAAAGCGGGAGCGATCTTGTCGAAACTGTGGTGGTTCGTGCCGAGTCCGTGGATCAGCAGTATCGGGGGGCCGTGGCCGTCGATTTTGACGAAAAGCGGGGGATGGGGAGGTTGAGAATCCAGCCGCGCCTGCCAGGTGTTGGGGAGTTTGGGGGCGCAACCGACAAGAAGAAGCAGCACAAAGAGCGGAAGCAGAAGTCTCATTCGGCCGTGGCGATACGGTTACCGCCCTCCGCTTTGGCGCGATACATCGCCTGATCCGCCTTTTTGATCAGGGTTTCACGTTCGGTACCGTCGGCGGGATAGAAGGCGACACCGATGCTGACGGTGCTTCTGATTCGACTCTTTTCGAGAGGAATCTCCCTGTCGAAGAGTTCTCGCAGCCGCTCGAGGGCGTGCATGATCTGTTCATAGTGTTTATCCTGGTGAAAGATGATCAAAAATTCATCACCTCCCAGACGCCCTACCTGGTCGATTTTTCGCAGATGGTTCTTGAGGGTTTGGGTTACATATTTCAAAAGTTTGTCCCCCATCTCATGGCCGAGCCTGTCGTTGACCTCCTTGAATTTGTCCAGATCGAGGAGTGCGACGGCGAATCCACTTTTGTCCCTGCTGGCCGATGCGATCGCGAGATCGAGCGCACGTTCGATACTCCTTCTGTTGGGAAGTTTCGTCAGTGGATCGAAGTATGCGAGAGATTGGAGTTTTCGTATCTGTCTTTGCAGACTGCGGGAGAGATTTTCGATCTCCGTGATTTTCGAATGGGGCGGAAGAGGGGTCTTCCCCCGAAGAAAAGTGTCGATCTGCTCGATGGGGCGGATGATCAGCCGGTGGATGACGAAGAGATAAAGAAGCAAAAAAAGCGAAAGCGAAAAGGCGGGAAACAGAAGTTGCACGGCTCTCGTCTTCGTCAGATAGTCGTGTATGTAATGCTGATTTAAAACGGCGCAGAGGCGAAACGGCGTCTGCTCGTGTCCTCCGAAACGATAGATCAGAGTATAGACGGCGTCGGTATGCAGAAGGGAATCGTAGGTGAGTCTGTCCAGACGCAGCGGCTGAAGGGGGCGTATCTCCTTTTTGGTGGAAAAAAGAATATGGCCTGCGGTATCCATGATACATATGGCTTTGAAAAGAGGGGTGTTGCGCACCGTCTGATCGAAAAGTGCGAGGGGGTTTTTGATCGCGGCGTCTTCTTTCGGGGCATTGAAAAGAAGGGCCAAATCGTACATAGTGTGGCGGATCGTATCGATCATGAGCGTTTCACATTTTTGCTTGATATAGACGTCGTGGAAGTAGAGTCCGAGGGATCCAAAAACCAAAAGTGAAGTAAGAAGAATAAAATTGAGAGTCTTGAATCGCATCCATCCGCTTTGATTTGGCTTAGTGGATTTATGTTACCATAAAAATGTGAAAAAAATGTGACTTTTAGGAGGGAATATGTCCGTACTTCTCGAGTTTTCGATGTTCCCCACGGACAAGGGAGAGAGTGTCAGCCGTTATGTGAGCCGAATCATTGAGATGATCGACGACAGCGGGGTTTCGTATCAGCTCACGCCGATGGGAACGATCGTGGAGACCGAGTCGATCGAAGAGGCGCTGGAGATCGTCTCCAGATCCTATATCGAACTCGAAGACGACTGCAACCGCGTCTACGCTTCGCTCAAGCTCGATATCCGCAAAGGCAAAAAGAACAGACTCGAACAGAAGATCGCCTCGATACAAAAACACATCGGAGAGGTCAGAACCTGAACTATATCGGATAGCTTTTGCGTTTGGCGGCCAGTCTGACGGCTTCTTTGACGGCGTTTTGATAGCTCAGCGTCGAAGGAAAGAGACCCTTGTAGGCGATATCGAAAGCGGTGCCATGATCGACGCTGGTGCGGACGATGGGGAGATTGAGGGTGACGTTGATACTTTCGTCGAAAAAGAGCGATTTGACCGCGATCAACCCCTGATCATGATACATGCAGACGAAATACCTGGTGTGCTCTCTTCCTTTCGGGGAAAAGGCGGTATCGGGAACGAGGGGGCCGTGAAAAATCTCCGCCATCAACGCTTCGTTGGCCGCTTCGATCGCCTCTTCGATGATTTTCTCCTCGCTACCCAAAATACCGCCGTCTCCGGCATGCGGATTGAGTCCCAGAACACCGATGCGCTCCTCCTTGATTTCACGGTAGAGGTCGCAGAGAAAGCGCACTAGAGGCTCTTTTCGGATCGCCTGCGGAACTTCCCTAAGCGGTATGTGGTGGGTAAAAAGCGCGGTAAAGAGCCATTCGCATCCGATCATCATGATCGCCTCTTTTCGGAACATTTCGCGAAGCGCGTCGGTATGCCCCTTGTAGGGGATATTCGCCCTGGCCCACGCCTCTTTATGGATCGGAAGCGTCACGAGCGCGTCGGTTCGGCCCTCCTTCGTCATCTCTACCCCTTTTGCGAACGCGTCGAAACTGCTAAGTCCGCTTTGTGCGCTCACTTCGCCGGGTGCGAGCTCGAAAACCTCTCCGACCGCTTCGCATTCGAAGCTTTCCGGAATCGGAAGATTCAGTAGATTCGCGGCTCTTTCGAGCATGATCGGATCGATCAGATAGAGGGGGCGGCAGAGTCGTTCGATTTGGTCGTGTGCGCGAAGCGCGATTTCGATGCCGATACCGTTGAGGTCTCCGACACTGACGGCGAGTCTCATCTATCTTCGCTTGATCAGGCGCTTCATCTCCGCTATCGCCTGTTCCAGGCCGGTGAAGACGCTTCTGGCGATGATGCTCTGCCCGATGTTGAGTTCGACGATTTCCGCAATCGCGGTGATCGCCGTGACGTTTTGATAATTCAACCCGTGTCCGGCGGCACACCGGATACCGAAAGATTCCGCCTCTTTCGCCGCCTCCTCCAGCGATTCCAGCGCACGACTCAGTTCGCGCCGCAGTTTGCTCCGTTGGACATTCAGGGATTCGATCGCATGGTGGGTGCGGGAGAGATTGCTATGGAGCGTCGCGTAGAGGTTGGCGTAGTGGCCGGTGTGGAGTTCCACCCACTCCACGCCCAGCGTTTTGGCGGCTTTGACGGCGTGGATCGTCGGATCGATGAAGAGCGAGACCTCTATCTCCCTGGCTTTCATGAAGTGGACGACGCTGTCCAGACGGCTGAAAATCGCCTCGATATTGAGTCCCCCTTCGGTCGTCACCTCTTCGCGGTTTTCCGGAACGAGCGTGATACGCTGGGGACGGAGTTCGGCGATATATTCGATGATGTCCGGATCGATCGAACATTCGATATTTACGGGTAGATGGCTGTTTTCGACGATTCGTTTCGCATCTTCGTCGTGGATGTGTCGGCGATCTTCTCTTAGATGGATCGTGATCTGATCCGCCCCCGCGCGTCTGGCGATTCCCAGTGCGTCGAGGGGGTCCGGATCGTTGATTTTTCGCGCTTCCCTGAGGACGGCGATATGGTCGATGTTGACTCCGAGCAGCATTTTGGATATCCTTTTTCGAAACTGAAATGGCGCGGGAAGGCGGCTTGATCGCCCATTCCCGCGGTATGTAGGAGATTATACCATGGTTGCGTGCGATTTGGGGTCAAACACCTTTCGTGTCGTGGAGTTGGATTGCCGCACGGGTGAGCGCCTTGGAGAGTACGAAAAGATCGTCAGGCTCGCCGAGGGGCTCTCCGAGTGCGGCGAGATCTCCTCCGCGGCGCTGAGGAGGCTTCTGGATGCTTTGAGGGAGGCGGCGGAAATCTTCGACTTTCGAAACAAGCCGCACCGATGTGTCGCGACGGCGGCGCTGAGACTCGCGAAAAACGGAGGGAAGATTCGCGAGGAGATTTACGAAAAAACCGGGCTTCATTTCGAGATCATCGATGCCGCCAAAGAGGCACGACTGACGCGGCTTGCGGTGCGGATGCGGCTAGAAAAGCTTAAAATCGCGGCGGATTCTTACGTATTGCTCGATCTGGGCGGCGGTTCCACGGAGTTGACGCTTTGCGCGGGGGAGCGTTGTTTGGAAGAGAGTTTCGATGTCGGCATCGTGACGATGATGGATCGTTCTGCCGGGGGTGATCTTGAGCGAAATATCGCGAATGCCTACCGTCCTCTGGCGTATTTTTTTGAAGAGGGGGTTCGCAGACTCCGCAGGCGTCCCGAACGGTTCGTCGCCACGGCCGGTACGCCTACGACGGTCGCCGCCTTTTTGAGGGGAATGGATTACGAAAATTACGACTATCGTAAAGTAAACGGCGTGATTCTTACGCGCGGGATGCTGCGCGAAGCGTCGAAGCGGCTGCTGGAGATGGAGGCGGATGATCGCAAGCGGTGGGTCGGCGTCGGGAGAGAGGATCTGATAATCGCCGGCGTGATGATGCTCGATCGGATCTTGGCGTTGTGCGGTTACGAAGAGATGATCGTGATTGATGATGGCCTCAGGGAGGGGGCGGCACTCGAGGCGTGTGGAGAAAATTTAGAAAAATAAATTATAATACCCTCAAAAAGTCTCCATCTAGACAACTACGGGGTATCATGAAACGCTTTTTTCTCATCTTTTTGCTGCTGTTCTCTGGTCTGCAGGCGGGGTGGATGGCGCAGATGGGAGAGATTCAACAGCAAGATGTGGTACAGCAGAGTTATCTCAAGGGGTTGCTGACACAAAACACCTACGGTATCTACCGTATCAATTCCAAAGTCGATTTCGATCTGTTGCGAAGACTCTATAGGCAAAACGGTTATCGTCTTTTTTGGGAGGGGAGAAGAGGATCGGTCGATACACTCCTCTCGTGGATCGATCGAAGCGAGCAAGAAGGCCTCAATCCCAGACGCTATCACCAAAAACAGATCCGCTCTCTCGCCTATGACCTCTTCGAAAGGAGATTCACGAACGCGCGGGATCGCAATCTGGCGCTGGTGACACTCGATATCCTGCTCAGCGATGCGTTTTTGGGGCTTAGCCATGATTTGAACGAAGGGCAGATCGATTATCGCAAATTCCAGACGATTCTGGCCAGCCGCGGCGAGAGGGAGAATGTTGACTATAAATGGGCTGTGGCACCTCCCAAATACGACTATGCGCAACTGATGTTGCAAACTCTCCAAAATGGAAACATTTCGAAGACACTGAAGATGCTGGTGGGAGAGAACGAGACCTACAGAGGATTGACGCGAGCGTATCGGAAATATCTTCGTATCCGGAGGGAAGGGGGGTGGGATCCTATCCCCTCGGGAGCCGCTCTTCGCAAGGGAATGCAAGGGCCCCGTGTCGACCTGCTTGCCAAGAGGCTTTCGATGACGGGCGACCTGGATCCTTACCATACGGATTATCTCTATTTTGACACCCGTCTTTTCAAGGCGCTCAAAAAGTTTCAACGACGCCACGGTATCTGGCCTTCGGGAGTGATGACGGAAGAGACCAGGCGGACACTCAACGTTCCCGTCTCCCAAAGGCTCGCACAGATCAGACTCAATCTCGAACATAGTCGCTGGGAGAAGACGAGCTATGGAGCGGAGTATATCTGGGTCAACATTCCGGATTTTATGATGTATTTCTTCTCCGGGCGACGGGTCAAGCTGAAAATGCGTGTGATCGTCGGACGTAAACAGAATCCCACACCCGTCTTTTCGTCGAATATGTCGTACGTCGTGCTCAATCCCTACTGGAGTGTGCCCAACTCGATCGTCAAAAAGGAGATGCTGCCGCGTCTGCAGGAGGATCCGGATTATCTGGCGAGTCGGAAGTTCAAAGCGTACGATAGTTGGAAAGCGGGACGTCAACCGATCGATACGCTGGATGTCGATTGGTATCAATACGACGAAAACAGCACGATACCCTATATTTTTGTCAGAGATCCCGGCGAAGGGAATCCGTTGGGAAAAATGAAATTCATCTTTCCCAACCGTTTTGCCGTCTATATGCACGATACGCCCAACAAGGCACTCTTCAAAAATCGCATTCGAGCCTATAGCCATGGTTGTATCCGTCTCCATCAACCCCGAAAGTTGCTCGAATTCGTCTCCAGCCACTATTCGGACGAATCCCCGATACGTATCCGAAAGCTCCTGGAAGACGGGACGAACGAGTCGGTGGGATTGACGCAGAAGATACCGGTACATATCCGTTATTACACCTCTTGGCTTGGAGAGAAGGGGGAGGTTGAGTTTCGAAAAGATATCTACGGATACGACCCCATTTTCCGTAAAATTATAAAAAATGGCGATTAATTCGTAATCATTATTGTCTGATTTACATTTTTGTGCTACACTTTCGACTCTGAAGAATGTAAAATATTGCATTATTTCAACGAGAGGAGGAGCTTTGGAGCTTGATATTGTTGAAAAAGCAAAAAGTATAGAGATCTCTCGGAGAGGATTTCTAAAGAGTGCGGCATTGGCTGTCGCCGGTGCGGGAATGATGCCCGGCGAGCTTTTGGCGGCCAAAAAGACGGAAAAAGAGATCAAACTGTTCAACGTACATGAGCGGAAGTTCTATCGTGCGGAGTTCTATGAAAACGACTGCTATAAAATCAGCGGGTTGATGACGATCGACAGGGCACTGATCGACTATCGTGCGAAAGAGGTCGCCAGAATCGACGTCAATCTGATCAATCTGCTCTACGACATCAACCGGTATGTCGGAATGGATAAACACTTCAACGTCCTCTCCGGCTACAGAAGTCCGAAAACCAACGCCTATCTCAGACATCACAGCGAAGGGGTCGCCAAACACAGCTACCACACCAAGGGGCAGGCGATCGATATCAACGTACCGGGCGTACCGTTGAGAAAACTGAGAGACATCGCGATCGCATTGGGAAGAGGTGGAGTGGGATACTATCCCAGATCGAATTTCATCCATGTGGATGTAGGGCCGGTACGAACCTGGAGACGGGGATAACCCCCGCTCTCTATTTCTGCTGTAGGATGTCGTAGCCGGAAGGAATCTGGCAGATGAAACGTTTACGATCGATGTATCTATTCTGTTTTTGATTCGAAAATGTGATCACGACACGGTTCGAGAGTTCGTCGATATAACTTATCTTTTCGACTTTTCCCTCATTGTTCAGCCTGATTCTGTATCGGATGTGGTTGAATTCCGTCTCGAAAAGACCGGGAGAGATCTCCCTGGCTTCCTTCAGAAGTTTCAGAAGATTCGGGATTTTGTTGAGTTTTGCATAGATCGCCTGTTCGAGTTCGGGTTCGACGATGATGATCTCGCCGTTTCGGTAGTAGATCTTCTTGACGACCGGTTTGCGATACTCCCAGAGCGCACTGTTCTCCTCTTTGGCGGCATAGACCTTCCCTTCGTAGGTGATGGTTCTGTTCTGTTCGTTCGTGATAGTCTGTTTGAAGTCGGCACTGAATGTCGAGAGGTCGCCGATAGAGGCGAAAAGCGTACCCGCCGAAAACGTCAGAAAGAGAAAGAGTTTGACAAATTTCATGATTATGGTATATTCCCTTGTAATCTGTTTCATTATGAATAGTTGCACTTTAGCGAATTAAAATTAAATTTATGTTAAAATCAAAATATATTTTTATTGAAGGAAAAAGGTTATGATAACCTCGATAGCGAGAAAAGTGTTTGGGACGAAAAACGACAGAGAAGTCAAAAAATATCTGAAAATCGTTCGATATATCAACGAACTCGAGCCCAAATACGAAAAGATGAGCGACGACGAAATCAAAGAGACTTTCGCTCGGATGCGGGAAGCGATCCAGAAGGGGGAGAAGAGTCTCGAAGATGTGTTGCTGGACGTTTTCGCGATCACCCGGGAGGTGAGCAAGCGCACCTTGGGATTGCGCCATTACGACGTACAGATGGTGGGAGGGCTCGTGTTGCACGAGGGTAAAATCGCCGAGATGAAAACGGGCGAGGGTAAAACCCTCGTCGCTACGCTTCCGATCGTGCTCAACGCGATGACAGGACGCGGTGTCCATCTGGTCACGGTCAACGACTATCTGGCCAAAAGAGACGCGACGGAGATGGGAAAAATCTACGAATTTCTCGGCTACAGTGTGGGCGTAATCACCAACGACATCCACGACGATGCGACCCGAAAGGCCCAGTATGACGCCGATATCACCTACGGAACGAACAACGAATTCGGATTCGACTATCTGCGGGACAATATGAAATACTCGCTGGAGGAGAAAGTCCAAAGAGGTCACAACTTCGTCATCGTGGACGAAGTGGATTCGATTCTGATAGACGAAGCGAGGACGCCGCTGATCATCTCCGGCCCTACCAACCGCACGCTGGACCACTACCGAAAAGCCGACAGAGTCGCCCAACAGATGGAGCCGGCGACGGAGAAGGATGAAAAAGGGGAGTACAAACAAGACAGCGGCGACTTCATCGTGGACGAAAAGAACCGTACCGTGATTTTGACGGAAAGAGGTATCGAAAAGGCGGAGAAGCTCTTTGGCGTGGACAACCTCTACAGTCTCGAAAACGCGGTTCTCAGCCACCATCTGGATCAGGCGCTCAAAGCGCGCTATCTGTTCGAAAAGGATGTCGACTACGTTGTCAAGGACGGCGAAGTGGTGATCGTCGACGAATTTACGGGACGGCTTTCCGAAGGAAGACGCTACAGTGAAGGGCTCCATCAGGCGCTCGAGGCCAAAGAGGGGGTCGTGATCCAGGAGGAGTCGCAGACACTGGCGGATATCACGTTCCAAAACTACTTCAGAATGTATGAAAAACTCGCCGGTATGACGGGTACCGCACAGACCGAGGCGACGGAATTCGCCCAGATTTACGGACTCGATGTCATCTCGATCCCGACCAATGTCCCCGTCATCCGCGAGGACAAGAACGACTTGATCTACAAAAGCGAACGCGAGAAGTTCAATGCCGTCATCGAAAAGATCAAAGAGCTTCACAAAAAAGGGCAGCCTGTGTTGGTGGGTACCGCCTCGATCGAAAAGAGCGAACTGCTACACAAACTCCTCAAAGAGGCGAAGATCCCCCATTCGGTCCTCAATGCCAAACACCACGAGCAGGAGGCGAAGATCATCGCCGATGCGGGACGCAAGGGGGCGGTGACCGTAGCGACCAATATGGCGGGTCGCGGTGTCGATATCAAGATAGACGAAGAGGTCAAAAAGCTCGGAGGCCTTTATATCATCGGTACGGAACGTCATGAATCCAGACGTATCGACAACCAGCTCAGGGGACGCTCCGGAAGACAGGGGGATCCCGGTGTGAGCCAGTTCTACCTGAGTTTGGAGGACAATCTGCTACGTATTTTCGGATCCGACAAGATCAAGAACATCATGGAACGTCTGGGGATCGAAGAGGGGGAGCATATCGAATCGAAAATGGTCACGCGAGCGGTCGAAAACGCCCAGAAGAAGGTGGAAAATCTCCACTACGAATCGAGAAAACATATTCTCGAATACGACGATGTGGCGAACGAACAGCGAAAGGTGATCTACAAATACCGCAACGACCTGCTCAATCCCGAATATGATATGAGCGAAAAGATCAGGGAAAATCGCAGGGAATATATCGAGAATCTGCTCTCCAGAGCCGAAATCTACGAAGGGGTCCCGGAAGAGGAGTACGATCTGGACAAACTCCTCTCGCTGCTCAAGGAGGAGTTGCTGATCATCTTCGACAAAGAGGAATTCGAGGGGCTGGAGCGGGAGAAATTGGCCGAAAAACTCGATCAGATTCTCACTTCGCTCTATGAGCAGAAGATGGCGCAGCTTTCACCCGAAAAACGGGGTGAAATCGAGCGTATCGTCTATCTACAGGTGGTGGATACCGCTTGGAGAGAGCATCTGTACCAGATGGATTTGCTCAAGACCGGTATCGGACTGCGAGGCTACAACCAGAAAGATCCGCTCACCGAATACAAGAAAGAGAGCTACAACCTCTTCGTCGATCTGATTGATCGCATCAAATTCGAGAGTATCAAGACGCTGCAGTTGATCCAGCTTCGAAACGAAGAAGAAGAGGCCCAGCGCGAAGCGGCGCTACAGAAGATGATGGAGGAGATGGAAGAGGCCAATCGCGATATCGCGCTCGAACACGAAAGCGTCCTGGAGCCGCAGAACAATCCTCCGAAAAAGACGAAGAAGATACCGAGAAACGATCCCTGTCCTTGCGGCAGCGGGAAGAAATACAAGAATTGTTGTGGAAAGAGCGGCCCCAAAAAAGGGGCGCTCGCGCATAAGTAAGCAGGCGGAGGAGAGACCCGCTTGAAAAACAGAAGTATCGTACCCTACCTCGTCGGTAAATATCTCCGGTTCGACCGTACGCAACCTTTCATCACGATCAGTGCGATCCTCGCTTTTCTGGGGGTTTCGATCGGCCTGATGGTGTTGATCATCGCGATGGCGATCATGAACGGCACCTCCAAAGAGTTTCAGAGCAAAATCCAGACGATGAGCTATCCGATCACCGTTTTGCCGATGCATCGCAAGGGAATCGACGTTTACGCGCTCGAGGCGCTTCGCAAGAAGTTTCCGGAGTATCGTTTCAGCCCCTATCTGACGACACAGGCGATCGTCAAAGAAGGAGACCGCATGGAGGGGGCGGTGATCTTCGGTGTCCGTTTCGAAGAGGAAGCGAAGATCAACCATATTCTCAAAGAGGCGATCGCTTCGCATGTTCCCGGAGGTTTCGAGATGGTTACGGGAAAGGGCATCGCCGATACGTTCGGTTTCAAGCCGAATGAGAAGGTGACCCTCGTCTTTACCGACTCTCAGCCGGGAGGTTTCTCCCTGATACCGACGATGAAGCGCTTCACCTACGTGGGAAGTTTTAGCTCCGGCATCCAGGCGTACGACAACGCCTATATCTATACGGATCTGGATGCGCTGGCGAAAGTGCTGAAGATCAAGCCGGGCGTTTTCGACGGTATCCATGTCGACTCCCCGAACCCGATCGAAGATATCAAGAAAATTCGCTCCTTTCTGCCCGACTACCTGGGTGCCGTGGGATGGTGGCAGCAAAACGGCAACCTCTTCTCCGCGATGGAGATGGAGAAAAAAGCCCTCTTCATCGTATTGATGCTGATCATACTGGTCGCTTCGCTCAATATCATCAGCTCCCTGCTGATGACGGTCATGAACCGTCGCAGAGAGATCGCGCTGCTACTCTCGCTCGGTACGAGCAAAAAGGAGATCAGACGTGCCTTTTTTCTGCTCGGATCGGTGATCGGTGGTGCCGGGATCCTTTTTGGTACGTTCCTGGGATTGCTGGGGATTTTCCTACTGGGACGTTTCGATATCGTCACGCTTCCGGCCGACGTCTACGGTACGAGCAAACTTCCGCTGGATCTTTCGATGGTCGATTTCGTCTCCATTTTGATCGGAGCGATCCTGATCGTACTGCTTTCGGCTTGGTATCCCTCCAAAAGAGCCTCCGGTATCGACGCGCTCCAGACACTCAGAAACGAATAACCCTTCACGAATCTCGTTTTCGACCGATATTATAATCACACCTATCGAGAGGAATCGAAGATGCGCAAAAGGGCCGCTTTCAGTCTTATCGAACTCGTCCTGGCGATCGTGGTGATCGCGATTTCCGTCATGACGATTCCTCTGATGCTACAGCAAAGCGCCAAGAACGATCGATTTACCGCGCTCCAGGAGTCGATCTTCGCGGCTCGGACCAAACTGGGAAACATCCTCACTTTCAAATGGGATCAAAACTCGATCGAAGAGGGGGAGATCATCCGTGTGCTGGATGTGAATGCGGGAGACAGCGAGTTGGACCGTCTCTTGACGACACAGGATGGCAACCGACGCATCGGCCATCTGCTCGTGGACAAAAGACGCAGGTTCAAGGATAAAAACACGACCCTTGCGGAGCGTTATCCCACGTCTGCGGTAGACAATGATCCAGATGGAAATCCGGACGATATCGACGACTTCCAGGATGAACAGGCGGTCATAGGTTTTGTGGGGACCGGCAGTTCCACAACCGGCGGTTTCGACTATCTGGATAAAGAGCTCAACATCACCACCAAGCTTTACTATCTTCCCGATACCGCCGACTACAACGCGACCGATATCAATTTCACCTTCGATGTAGCCAACAAAAGGAGTTTGACGAATCCAAACGCTACCAATATCAAGATGATCGAATTGACCGTCACCAGTACTCTCAACGACCGTCATCCCTTCGTTTTCAGAAGCTTTTCGGCCAATATCGGACAGAGTATGCTCGATTCGATCGATACGGCACTCATACCATGAGGCGATCCTACATGAAAAAAGATAAAGCGGCGTTTACCCTCATAGAGCTGGTGATGGTCATCGTGATACTCGGTATCGTTTCCGTGATCAGTACCAATATCATCGCCCATATGTACGAGGGATATCTGCGTTCCAGAAGCGTAAACGAACTCCAGCAAAAGACGGAGCTGGTGCTGGATACGATCGCGAACCGGTTGAACAACCGGATCAAAGACGCCGTTTTCGCCAGAGTGTCCGGTGATCCCGCTTCGATCAAACCTCTCTCCTCCAGCGATGTCAATGCATCCTACAATATGCTGGAGTGGATCGGTTACGACTACGAAGGGATGCTTGGAGAGTCCAACGGAAGCTATTCGATACCCGGATGGAGCGGATTTGTAGATCTTGGCGACGGCGGTACGGATAAAACCCAGATCGTTTCGAAAGGATCCAGGTTGAGCGCGGCGACAAGTACGATATACGCGCTCTCCTACGGTGATGTCAATCTCTCCGACACCAATGGAGATCTGCCGGCGATCATCTTCAAATGCTGGTCATCGCTCGATCCCGCCGATTACGGCCTCGATCCTTCCACGAACGACCACAACAGCACGCTGATCGTCAACAAGAAAGCGGGCAGCGAAACGATACTGGAATTTAGCGAGAATTTGGACGATAAAGAGATCTGTGAACAATACTATATGGTCTGGAGCGCTTACGCGATCGTTCCGGAAGGAGACGATCCCGACGATTTCAACCTTACGCTCTTGTACAACTACCAGCCATGGATGGGAGAGCATTACAACGATACGGGAGCGCATGCGCCCAAGAAAGCGGTATTGGCCGAGCATGTCAGTACGTTTCGTTTCGTGGAGGTGGGAAATACGATCAGGATCAAGCTCTGCATCCAGGATGCGAACCGCAGTGGGGCCAATTTCGGATTTTGTAAAGAGAGGGCGATTTTCTGATGAGAAGAGGGTTTACACTGATTACGGCGATTATCATCATGATCACGATCGCGACACTGATGACACTTATGATCACCCTCTCGACAGCGAGTGTCAAATCGACGACCGATATCTATCTAAAAGAGCAAGCCGAACTTCTCACCCGAAGTGCGACGGAGTATACCCTACTGGCGCTCTCCGGACACAACCACAACCAAAACTGCCTGGAGAATCTGCATCTGTTCTACCCCGACGCCACCTCTCCCTCGCACGAAGCCAACGTCTCCATCTGGTACATAGGACGTGATCTGCCGTCCGGATGCGGCCATGTTCTCGCCAACGACGTAAATCGCAGCGAATCCAATCTCACCGTCATCGTCGACGTGAAGGTGTGGGTCAACCGGGCCAATACAGGTATCACCGAACCGATCGTGATCCACAGACGCACGATACAAAAACCGTAGCTCCGCTTAAAAGATCTTTTGTTATACTAAAAAATACAATCCATATCAGGAGGAAAAGATGAATCTTAGTTTAGTCGGCAGACAGATCGAGCTGACCGATGCGATGAAAGCGCATATCGAGAGTGCGATCGAGGGGTTGAAAAAATTCAATCTGGATATCATTTCGGTCAGGGCCGTCGTGTCGGCGGACGAAAAAAATGGGAAAAAAGGGTTTACGGTCGAATTTACGATCAATCTGCCACAAAAAAACACGATCGTGATCAAACAGAAGGACAAAGATGTCTATGCCGCGATCGATCTGGCGATCGAACGCGCAAAAAAAGTGCTCAGACGTCATCACGACAAGGTGACGGACAGACAGGTGGAGCGCGTCGACGAAACCGGTAACCTGAAAGTCCTCGAAACCGAAAGTACGATCGAAGGAGAGGGTGAAGCGGACGAAATCATCCCGATGGAACTCGACCTCTACAAACCGCTCGAAATCGAAGAGGCACTCCAGATGCTCAAAGAGAGCAACCAGCAATTCCTCGTATTTATGGACAAAGACGACAAACTCCGCGTGCTTTACAAAAGAAAAGACAACAGATACGGTCTTTACTAAAATTTCGGTACCGGTGCGAAAAAGCACCGGTCACCACAGCTCTTTCCCCGTTTTTACCACATCCACTCCATATTTTTCCCGCAGTTTCCGCGTCTGCGAATCGAGTCTCGTCGCTTTTTTGTCGAGATAGAGATCGAAAAGCGAAATATCGCATCGGGGTTTTTCCCGGAAATTTCTAAGCGAGAGGGAGAGGCGGACGATCTCCTCTTGCGGGCGGGTATCGATCTGCCGAAAAAGGGCCAACGCCTCCTCCCTGAGGCGAAATTCGCTGAAAAGATGGGCAAAGGGGCGCTGTTTTTTCGTTTTGGTTCCGTAGCGGTAGCGGATGGATAGATGGATCGTTCCCGGATACAGCTCCATTCGAATCGCGAGAAAGCTCAGATGCCGCACCAAAATCGTCAACCTCCTGCCTACTTCCGTTCGATCCGAAACGGGATCGAAAGTACGGGAGATACCGATCGATTTGCGGATCCTTCGATCGTGTACCGGTTCGTTCTCCTCTCCCGTGATACGTCGGTAGAGATCGCGTCCGCCTCGCCCCCAGCCGAAAAGAAGCGCCTTGGAGTCTTTTACGTCTCCGAGGCTCTTTTTGTGATAGCGGTGGAGTTTTTTGCCGAAAGCACGTCCGATTCCGGGGAAGGCGTCGATCGGGATATCGCGGATAAAGGCGTCTACATGATCGGCATGGACGATTTTGATTCCCGCCGGTTTGGCGAACGAAGTGGCGAGTTTGGCGATCCATTTGGTTGGAGCCGCCCCGATCGAGATCGGCAGATCGAATCGCGTCGCGATTCTTTGTTGGAGCTTGCGAGCGAAAGAGAGGATTTGCGGCTCTTCGACCCATCCCCGAAGATCGCCGAAAAACTCGTCGATACTGTATTGCTCCACGACGGGAATCTGCCCTCTCAGCCAGATCCGAAGATCGTTGGAGAGTCTGTGGTAGAGGGTGTGGTCGGGAGGCAGTACGATCAGGCCGGGGCAGCGTTCCATCGCCTCTTTGATGCTCATACCCGTTTTGATTCCGTAGTCTCTGGCTTCGTAGCTGGAGGTGATCACGATACCCCGGATCCGCTCCCCTTCCCTGAAAAAACGGTCGAAATCGACCTTTTCGTCGCGCGCGAAGAGCGTCGGAACGAACGCCCCCCTGTTGTATGCGAAAAGACGAGTATGACGCGTTCGTTTATCGAAGATGAAAGGGTCGCTCCTGCCGCCCACGACGAGGGGACGCCCTTTGAGTGCGGGATTTTTCGTTCTTTCGGCAGAAGCGAAAAAGGCATCCAGATCCAAATGTATGATCATCGCTTTTGCCGCTGTTGGATCAGAGGACTTTTTCGTTCAGTCTAAGCATGAAGACTTCGATCGTCTCCAGCAGAAAATCGACGCTTCGATAGATCTCTTTGAGAAATTTTTTCATTTTGACTCCTTTTTCGATGCTTTTTCTCTGGACATATTGTAATAAAAATAGAGTTTATGGTAGAATTATATTTCAAAATGAAATATCTATCGAAAAGGAGCGCGGATGCTGGAGCTAAAAGACATTCTCCCCCGGATCAAAGATGTGATTTCCAAGGAGGTGGGAGATAAGAAGGTGTTTGATAAAGATGTGGCGCAGGCGCTCGGGATCAACCACCTCACCTTCGCCACGATGAAAAAACGGGGAAAGATCCCCTACGAAGAGATTCTCGACTTTTGCGCCAAAAGGAAGATCTCCATCAACTGGCTGTTTTACAATCAGGCGACCCGTAGCCTGGAGGAGTCGACGGAGCGGTACGCGAACGTGCGCTATTTCGGAGATGTCTACGCGAGTGCGGGAGGAGGGGCGTTCAATTACGAAGAGGCTCCGGAATATCTGAGCCTCGATCCCCATATGGTCCGAATGATCGGCGGAGAGCGCGAAATCCCCAATATCGACGCGATCAACGTGCTGGGGGATTCGATGGAGCCCACCTTCAAAGACGGGGATATCGTCTTTATCAACCGCAGCCTCTCCGACGTCACCAGGGGAGGGGTTTTCGTGATCTCGACACCGGGCGGGCTTTTCGTGAAGCGGGTACTGCTCAAAAGCGACGGAACGCTCGATCTGATTTCGGACAATAGCCTCTATTCGACCGAGAGCGTGATGCTTTCGGATGTGGAAGTGATCGGGAAAGTGGTCGGAAGCATGCGGGGGCTGTAGAGGGAGGCGACTCCCTCTCTTCTACGCTCACCTCTCGGTGATCTCGATCGACTTGATTTTGTCTCCCTGCTCGATCGCGTCGAGGACCTCGAAACTCTTCGTATCCTCTTTTTCGATACCGCCGAAGACGGTGTGTACGCCATCAAGATGGGGGCAGGGGACGAAGCAGATGAAAAACTGGCTTCCGCCCGTGTTGGGGCCGGCATGCGCCATCGAGATCGAGCCTCTTTCATGATGGTGGACGTTTTTCTCCGTTTCGCAGGGAATCGCCCATCCGGGACCGCCCGTACCGGTGCCGTGCGGGCATCCTCCCTGCGCCATGAATCCTTTGATGACACGATGGAAATTGAGATTGTCGTAAAATCCCTCTTTCGCCAGCGTGGCGAAGTTGGCGACGGTGTTGGGGACTTCGTCCACATAGAGTTTGACTCTGATATCCCCCTTGTCGGTATGGATGATCGCGTACTGGAACTTTTCGAGCTCCTCGGGCGTATAGTCGTAGATTTTCAGTTTTCCCATGGAAAAATCCTTTGGTCATGATGGCTTTTGAGCGATGATTATATCCTTTCTATCCTTATTAGCTTTAAAGCGCCCCTGTTGTAAAATCGGTGGATACGAGGTGAAAAGATGATGGTGATCAAAAACGGAGTGGTATGGCAGGAGGGTGAAGCGCGGCGAAGAGATCTGCGAATCGAAGAGGGGAAAATCCTACAGATCGCCCCCTCCCTCGCTCCCAAAGCGGATGAAGAGGTGCTCGATGCCGAAGGCAAATGGTTGCTTCCGGGTATCGTCGATCTGAACGTGGGGCTTAGGGACCGCACTTTTACCAAACCGCATCTGGACGCTCTGTTGCAAGAAGCGTTGAATGCCGGCGTGACGACATGCCTGCTTCGTTCCGACTTCTCTCCCGCGGTGGACAATCCTACCTTCATGCAGCTACTCAAAAGCGAACTCTCTTCCAAAAGACCGAATCTTCTTTTCGGTATTCGCGGGGTGAGGGAGGAGGAGAGCAATACGATGAACGATATCGCGATCCTTCTGAAGGAGGGGGCTTCGGTCATTCAGGAGTACTCCTGGCGCAACAGCAATCTGTTGCGCCGTATCATGGAGTATGCGCAGATGAAGGAGGTTCCTCTTTTTTGTTATCCCGAAGATCCCTCTTTGAGCAACGGTGGCGTGATGCACGAAGGGGAGGTCTCTTTCAGGCTCGGGATTCCCGGTATCCCCGAGGTCGCGGAGATCAGCGAAGTGGCGAAGATCACGGCGATGAGCAACTACTACGGCATCAAGACCCATCTGCAGAGTCTTTCGACGAAAGAGGCGATCGCGATCGTGGCACGTGCCAAATGGGAAAATCCGGGTATCTCCTGCGAAGTGCCGATCCACCATCTGCTGCTGGACGATCGCGCCTGCGAAGGATTCAACACCTCGGCCAAACTCATGCCTCCGTTGCGGGATGCGAAAACCAAAGAGGCGCTGATCGAAGCGCTGCAGGAAGGAAGAATCGATACGATCACCTCTTTGCATTCGCCCCGTTCGGTATTGCAAAAAGATCGCCCTTTCGCACAGGCCGCCTACGGGGTGGACGCGTTGAGGCTCTTCCTGCCGCTGTGCTACACTTTCTTGGTCAAAGAGAGGATCGTCGATATACAGCGGCTCTTCGTGATGATCAGCGAACGCCCCGCACAGATTCTGGGATTGTCGAATCTGGGGAGGATAGAGGAGGGATATCGGGCGGATCTGCTGCTTTTCGATCCCTCGAGCGAGTGGGAGGTGGAAGAGACGACCTCTCCTTATTGCGGAACGAAGCTCAGTGGAAAGGTGACGCATACGATCTGCGGAGGAACTCTCTCATGAGAAGAGGTATGAGCGTGGCGGGATCCTTCTACCCCGCCACCTGCGAAGAGACGGAGGAGATGATCGCGGCGTTCAACGAAGCGCTGGACGAAAAGGCGGGTGAGAGCGGAGTGCCCGATCTTGCTCCCGAAGCGATCGTCGTGCCGCATGCCGGATACATCTATTCCGGCTTCACGGCCAATATCGCCTATCGGGTCGCCGCTTCGCGCGAAAAGACGAAGAGAGTGGTCGTGATCGGTCCTAGCCATAGGGTGGGATTCGCCGGTATCAGCGGGAGCTTCTTCGAGCGTTACGAAACACCTTGCGGTGATCTTCCGATCGACGGGGCCTATCTGGATCTGCTTTCCGAACGGTTCGGTATCGGTTTTCTGGAAGCGGCCCACTACGAACACAGCACCGAAGTGCAGATGCCTTTCGTGCGCCACTACTTCGGCGAGGTTCCGGTGGTCGAATGCGTCTACTCCGAACCCGACCGCTCGATGCTCGCGGATTTGGTCGCTTTCGTACTGGAGGAGAGATCCACGCTTCTGGTGGTCAGTACCGATTTGAGTCACTACTACAGCGAAGCGGAGGCGGGCAGACGCGACGCTTTCTGTATCCGCGCACTCTCTTCGCTCGATCCCGGGGTTCTCTCTCAAGGATGCGAAGCATGCGGGATGATCGGTCTTGAGGCGTTGATCGTGGCGGCAAAAAGGCTCGGACTCGAGTCGCAGATTCTCAATTACCGAACCAGCGCGGAGGTCACCCGGGATACGAAGAACGTGGTGGGATATCTGAGTGCCGCGATCTTCCGAAAGTGATACCATTCGATACAGATATAAGAAAAAAATATATATTGTGTTGCAAAAAGTAGCATTTGGGAGTGCGTTTATCCGATTATAGATATACTTTTTGGATAAATCTTTTGAATTGTGCACAGAAGGAGAAGATATGCATAAAGTGTTTCAGCCCAATCCGGAATTCAGCAAACAGGCCCGCATCAAAAGTATGGAGGCGTATTGGGATCTTGTCAAATCCGCCGAAGAGGATTTCGAGGGATTCTGGGACAGATACGCGAAAGAGAAGATAACGTGGGTGGAACCCTACGAGCGGGTGCTTGATGAAAGCGACGCTCCCTTCTACAAGTGGTTTGTCGGCGGGAAGCTCAACGTCACGACACAGTGTATCGACAGACATCTTCCCACGCGCGGCGAAAAGACCGCGATCCTCTTCGAAGGCGAGAAGGGAGATATCCGGAAGATCAGCTACAACGAACTTCACCGCAGCGTCAACCGTTTCGCGAATCTGCTCAAAAACAGATTCGGCATCCGAAAGGGCGATCGCGTCGTTCTCTATATGCCGATGATTCCCGAAGCGGCTTTCGCGATGCTCGCTTGTGCGCGTATCGGAGCGATCCATTCGGTCGTCTTCGGAGGTTTCAGCGCCGATGCGCTCAGGGACCGAATCGAGGATGCCGACGCGAAACTGGTGATCACGGCCGACGGCGCCTACCGACGCGGCAAACCCTATCTGCTCAAACCGGTGGTGGACGAAGCGCTGAAGCGTGGATGCGAATCGGTGGAAAACGTTCTGGTAGTCAGACGAAACAACGAAGAGATCGCGCTTTCCCAGGGACGGGACCATATCTACAACGATCTTGTCGAGGCGGAGTCTGATCGGTGCGAACCCGAAATCATGGAGAGTGAAGATCCTCTCTTTTTGCTCTATACCTCGGGAAGTACCGGCAAACCCAAAGGGGTCCAGCATGCGCAGGCGGGTTATATCCTCTGGGCACAGATG
>CAYUEN010000023.1:0-27908 GCA_964443745.1 uncultured Campylobacterales bacterium
CCGTCACCACACAAACCACCCCCGCCACTTCCTCGAAACAGGAAATCAAACCGGTACTCGCCCAACCCAAACCTTCCCAGTCACCGACTTTCGAAGGGCCTCTCGTATATGACGACAACGAATTTGTCAATGTCTGTGATCAACACAGCAAACCGGTACTCGAAGAGATCTCCACCGAACCGAAAACAGACGCACTCGAAACGGTGACGCTTCCTTCCTGCAAAACGACCGATACCCCCAAAGAGCGTATACTCGAAAAGACACCTACGGGATATTTTGTACAGCTTGCCGCACTCAGGCGCTCGTCCCCGGATCCGTTGATCAAAAAACTCGACCGTAAAAATCTCTCCTATACTCTTATGCAAAAAGGGGATATCACCGCCGTACTAGCCGGACCTTTCGAGAGTAGAGCGGAAGCAAAGCGCATCCTTCCAACCGTCAGATCGATCAGCAAGGATGCATTTATACTCTATATTCGTTGACCGTTTCGGCCGTTGGACTCTCTGGCGTCACCAGGGAGCCGGTGTCATATACGCACGCAGATAGGGGAAAAAATCTCCATTTGGGTTGAAGTCTTCCACCCTCAAACTCGGATGATCTCCATCGTTGACCCAAAGCTCTCTGCCATGTACGCCATCCGTCGCACTGAAATAGAGCAAGTTGTTCGCAACGGTGATATAGCCAGGATCCGAACTCATAAAACCGGGATAGATATCATCCAACATCGTGACACTACCGTCGTCCGTATCGAATTTCCATAGCTCGTTGCCATGAATACCATCATCCGCGCTCAGGTAAACGACTCCGTCGAACTCCGCTAGAAACCTCGGTGTGGAACTTCCGGCACCCGGATTGATATCCTCGACCATGGAAACCGTTTGGAGATGGGTATCGTATTGCCAAAGTTCCCTTCCATGCAAACCATCGTCCGCCGAGAAGTAGAGGATACCGTTTCGTTCATACAAGAATTTCGGATTCGAACCTGCAAGACCGGGATTGACGTCTGCTACGACCGACTGCTCTTTGGTCGTCAGATTGTATTGCCAAAGCTCGATTCCCTGAGTGGCATTATCTGCCGAAAAATAGACGACACCACCGACTTCGGCAAAAAAAGCCGCCGGCGTGGAGTCTCCCCCGGGATGGTCGTTGACATCGGAAATACGGGTCAATACTTCGTTTATGGTATCGTAACGGTAGAGTTCCCGTCCGAATCCATCCCCTCTGTCCGCAGAAAAGTAGAGCGTGTTTCCGACCGCTCTCAAAAACTGCGGATCGGATCCCAGGCTGCCTGCACGCATATCCATCACCATCTGCACATCTTCTTCAGCGATATCGTAACGGTAGAGTTCCCGTCCGAATCCATCCCCTCTGTCCGCAGAAAAGTAGAGAAATTCACCAATCGCCGTCAGCCACATCGGCACCGAACCGGCATACTGGTTCGTATTTAGATCGTAAACGGCGGCGGTTCCACTCGCTATATCGTAGCTCCACAGCTCTCTGCCGTTTTGTCCATCGTCGGCCGAAAAATAGAGTCTCCCATCCACCAGCGTCATATAGGCTGGATACGAACCTCCTGCACCCGGATTGATTTCTATCCTCTCGGAGAGAACATTTCCTGCAATATCGTACCTGTATAGCTCCGTACCATCTCCGATACCCTCATCCGCTGCGAAAAAAAGACTCTTGACAATAAAATCGCCGTTTCCATTCGCACCATCGCCGACACCATCTTGTTGATCGCCGTTATCTTCTCCACCGCTGAGTCCACTGCCAGGCCCCTGTCCCGTCGCATTTCCATCCAGAAACCCTACCGGGCCTATCGCCCCGCCGCACCCCTGAAAACCGAATAGTAGGAGTATCCCCAAAAAAGGAAGCATTTTGTAAAAATAGCGTTTCGTATTCATCGATCGACTCCTTTCATCTTTTTTCAAAACGATGATACCGATCACTTTGAAAAAAGATGATCCGGCAGTGCAGACTGCCGGATCCCTCTCCTACCATGTCGTCTTGACGATCGTTTCGTACGGAAAGTTGTATGTAACCGGATTGGGCAGGAAATGGCCCGCGCCCGGGTTGAAATTGCCCGTAGGCTGGCTCTGGTTCACCCCATCGCTCTTCCACAGCTCCCTTCCGTTGAGATTGCTGTCCTGAGCGCCGAAGTAGAGCATTCCATTCGCCTCCGTTATCCAAAATGGACCTGAATCCTGGAAAATACCTTTGGCAAGATCGTCCACCAAAGAGGTCACGCCGGTTGCGATGTTGTATTTCCAAAGTTCATATCCGGTATATTTGATATTGCCGCTGCTGTTGACGGTAACCTCGCTGTAAGCACCGAAATAGAGCTCGCCGTTCATCTCGGTCAGATAGGCGGGATACGATCCGAATACCAGACTGATATCCGCCGCCGTACTCATCATATCCAGATTGGTATCGTATTTCATCAGCTCCATATTCGGCCCGATGGCGGGATTTCCGTTATCCGCCGTAAAAAAGATCACCCCGTTCGTCGCCGTCAGAAAGAACGGATTCGAATCCGCGGGACCGGGATTGATATCTCTGACCTGAGCCGTCTGGTTGGTCACGCTGTCGTACTTCCAAAGCTCCCGGCCCGTGACTCCATCGTCGGCCGAAAAGTAGATCTTTCCGTCGATATTCGCCATAAAAACGGGATTGGAATTGCCAACTCCCGGATTGACATCGGCGATGCGTACGGGACCGGTATCGGCATCGTTGACGGGATCGTACCGATAAAGCTCTCTTCCGAATCCCGTCCCTTCGTTCGCCGAGAAGTAGAGTACGCCATTTTGCACCCTCAAGTCACGCGGATCGGATGATGCCGGTCCGGGATTGAGCGTCTGTAACAGATGGTTATATACGTAACCATGCTGATTGGTCGCTATATCGTAATAATAAAGCTCTCTCCCCTCGCCTGTACCGTCATCGGCCGAAAAGTAGAGTTTGCCGTTTAGCTCCGTGATGAATCTCGGGCTGGAACCGACACCCGCAATCGTATTGAGGTTTCTGATGCTCGCGGTATCGGTAGTACCGTCGTAGATCCAAAGCTCTCTACCGTCGATACCGTTGTTGGCACTGAAGTAAAGCTTGCCGTTTACTTCCGTCAGAAACATCGGTCTCGATCCGGCCGCACCAGCTCGTATGTCCGTGAAGGTTACGGTATTGGAAGCCAGATCGTAGCGATAGAGTTCGATTCCCGTCGCTCCGTTGTTGGCTGGAAAAAAGAGACTCTTGATCACCGGATCTCCCGCTCTGCTCAATTGACCCCTTTCGATCTGAGGCGAATCATCCTCTTCCATATCCGACGCGGAAATCGGATCGCTCGCCTCCACCACTTCCGTCTGTACTCCGGTCGTCGCTCCACCGTTACCCGCTGTGAGCGCCGTATTCGTTCCTCCCGTCGCGTCGCCTGCTGTGATCGCACCTTCCGGTGCCACACTTCCACCACACCCAATCCATAAAAGTGCGGTAGCGGCGATCAAGGATATTTTTGTGATCGTTTTCATGATCGTCTCCTTTTGAGAAAATTTTCTTTACCTTTTAAGTATAACACTTATCTGTCCCAAAAGAATTTCATCTTTAACAAAAAATGATTTTTTTATACTTTTATTTTATCTTTTTGCTAATTTGTAACATTTTTTTCTTATTTTCTTTTAATATAGGGCTTCCGAAAAATCGTCTTTTTGGTAAAATAAAAATAATTTGATTCAATTTCCCCCCTGAAAAGACGATGCTACATCAAATCCCGATCGAAAGAGGTGCTCCCCGTATGCCTGAAAAAAGAAGTATCCTGATCGTCGAAGACAACCTCATCTCTGCGGAATATCTGAAAGAGATCGTGGAAAAGGGAGATTTTCGTGTCGTAGGCATCGTCGAAAGCGGTGCCGAGGCGATCGAGGCCTTTCATAGATTTCATCCCGATGTGGTATTGATGGATATCATGCTCAAAGGTCCGATGAGTGGTTCGGAAGCGGCACTCAAGATCCGATACGACCATCCCGACTGCAAGATCGTCTTTACAACCGCTTATGCCGATGACGAAATGATCGCTTACGCCGCGGAAGCGGAAGCCTATGGGTATTTGATGAAACCCTACCGGGAGAAGGAGATTCTCGCGACATTGAAAATCGCTCTGGCACACGAAGAGAGAAAATCCAAACCCGCAACGCCCCACACCGTCACACTCTCCAAGGGATACCTTTTCGACTTCGATCGGCAAAAACTCTTCAAAGGTGAGAGAGAGATTCGACTTACACACAAAAAGTTGAAGCTGATCGAGCTTTTGGTCAAGCACAGAGGATCTTCCGTCCCGAACCGCCAGATCTGCCAATACGTCTGGGGTGAAAACAGAAGCGACAGCACGCTTCGTTCGATGATTCACCGAATCCGACTGCGGATCGGAGAGGATCTGATCACCAACGTCAACGGTGTTGGCTATATGATCGCCTAACGTACGACACCGATATAAAATTTCCTGCCGTTATCGGGAGTGATCTCCACCTCCCCCTCTCCGATCGCTTCGAACTGGATGGTATTGTTGTCCCAGATTCGCTCTTTTATTTTCATACCGGCCGTATATCGGTAGGTATAGGTACCGAATTTGTCGTTGCACCCTCGTGGTGGAAGATCGAAAAAACAGCGCTCTCCACTTCGAACGACAAAACGCTGGCCGCTCCTTTCGACACGCAACACTCTTCCGGGAAGGCTCTTGGTGGTAAATTCCCATGAAAGCCTCTTCTGCGTTTCCCCCTCTTCGCGGTAGATCATTTCGACACGATAGCGCTTCGACCACTTCAAACGTGACAGAGGAAAGAGAACGAAAGTTCCCTCTTCGAGATGTCCACTGGGATCATTGGAGCGATCCATGATCATAGTGTCGGTCACCTCCTCTCCATCACTCTCGAAGAGACGAAAGGAGAGCAAATCGATCGTACCGTGTTTTCGAGGATTGAACTGCACACTTATCGGATACCCACTGACACTGCACTCCGGCAGCGGATCGGGCTCCTCTTCGTAAAATACGGGCATCACATGTTGCTGATCGCGTGCAGGCCAGAGGACAATGTCCGGATTTAAAGAAGCGTTGACGCTGCGGCTCTGGGATATTCCCATTTCGTAGATATAAACCCTTTTGTAACGATAACGTTCCGACATTTCGGATCCGATACCGATCGCATCGAAACCGAAATCCAAAAAAGCGAGCCTATGATAGATGTTGGAAAAGAGAATTTCGACGGCTCTTTCGGGATCGACGTCGCCGGCATAGATATTCTCGGCGATATCCCGATGTGGATATCCGACCGCCGCTATACGTTCCGAGGGATACTCACCGGTAAAGAAATCGTCGGAAGAAAATTCGTAATGGGTATACAGATCGTTGGCGACAAGATAGTGTGCATGATTGCGTGCGGCTTCTTTCAGAAGAGCATCTTCCAAAAACGGTTTCAAACCTGCAAGTTCCCGAAAACTGTTGAGTGTTGAAACTTCGGACCGAGACGCCTGCGCAACACTCTCTTCGGTACTCTGCGATATCGAAGATTGATCTCTTTGGGAAGGATAATGGTACCCCACTTCCGTGCGACCGTTTTCTGCCATATCCATCGGTACCGAAGTCCCACACCCCGCGACGAAAAGAAGCTGCAAGGTGATCACAACAGAAATTCCCAACTTTTTGTACATCTGCAAAACCCTCTACCAAATGAGGATTGCAGAGCAAACGGTATGCCAAAACCATGAGAATCAAACGGGAAGGGGCGGATATCTGGACAAGTGGAGGCTATATGAAAGCACGTTCCAAAAACGAGATCTCGGTCGTTTGTGACCACTCTTTGGCGTTTTCACTTTTGTAGGCAAAAATTCGATTTACGACCCGGAAGACACTAAGCGACAAACGAAATGGTGAATTTCGCACCCTCCTCCTCGCCAATCTCCAGCGTGCCTCCCATTTCCGCGATGGTAAGCTGGATCATCTTCATTCCCAGGCTTCGGCTTTTTCGGATCCTTTCAAGATCAAGTCGCACATTTCTGCTCTCTTTGTATACGAATAGATATCGTTCTCCCTCTTTGGTCAGGGAGATATCTATCCGATCGTCGATAAGCGGAGGAACGAAAGCGTATTTGATCGAATTGGTGAAGAGTTCATTGAAGATGATTCCAAGCCGAAAAATCTGCTCGAGCGGTAAAGCGAGATGGTCCGAAGCGATATGCACTCCGATGTTCCGTCCGAGTGTCCGATTGATCAAAGTGGAAAGATTCCGGATATATTCACCAAAATCGATCATCTCCGTTTCGATATGTTTGTAAAGCGATTCATGAATCATCGCGATCGATTCGATGCGAAGTTTGGTATTTTGCAATATCTCTTTGGAATCTGACGCTCTCTTTTCGTCCAGGTCGAAAATCTGGAGCCCTATGATGGAGGCGATGGTATTGAGATTGTTTTTGACACGATGATGGATCTCTTTGAGCAGAAGCTCGTTGCGGCTGTTGGAGTGTTCGAGTTGGGAGAGATAACTCTCCGTCGAATAGTAGTAAAATATCCCAAAAAGCGTAAAAAAGATCGCTGTCACGATCATCCCGACAATCGCCGTACCACTGTGCAAAACCGGATGGTCGGGATAGAGATCCGCCCCATAGACGAAGATGAGTCCCCAGTAGAGCAGGTGCAATGCGGAAAGGACCAGTGCTTCACGTACATTGAAAAAGAAAAAGAACCCAAAGAGAATCAAAAAGGGATAGGTGGTCGAAAAGTGGCTAAATTGATTGGTCGTGACGATCGCCGTAATGCCGATTTCCACCATCCCTATCAAAAGAAGTGCAAAGAGTCTGACATTCTGACGTTTCAAAAAGAGCAGAAAGAGGAGTGTCAAAACGAGTGAAATACCGATTTTGAGTGTCGCCGCATACATATATCCCAAAAACAGATCGACCACTCCGGCGAACAGATAGACGAGTGTGACCACCAGATAGAGACAACAGAGCATGATCGTCTTGTGATCACCGCCTTTCAGTAAACTCTCGATCCGCTCTCTCATCTTCTGCCTCGCTTTCCACCTTTCAAAATGAAAGTCCGATACACCAAGTATACTCCAAATTTGTTGCAAATTTGTTGCGTTCTTTTTTGCCAACATTTCCAAACTTTCTTTATGTTATGATTGCATGACTATCACTATCTGGAGACAAAATGAAACAGAATGAAATCACCGAACTCATCAAACTCTTCGACGAGAGCAATATCACCAAACTGAAAATCAACGACAAAGAGTTTTCCATCACACTCGAAAAAGCGACGATCCAACCTCCCACTCCCGTTGCGCCTCCACCCGTCACCGCTCCGGCACCCACGGCCGCTCCTGCTGCGGTACCTACCGAAACGGAAACCCCCGCACCCCCGAAGGCGGAGGGAGAGACGATAAATTCCCCGATGGTCGGAACCTTCTACAGAGCGCCCAGTCCCGGAGCCGCACCGTTTGTAAAGGTGGGTGATACCGTCTCCAAAGGCGAAACCGTCGCCATCGTCGAAGCGATGAAAATCATGAACGAAATCGAAGCGGAATTCGACTGCAAAATTTTGGAAATTCTCGTCGAAGACGGTCAGCCCGTCGAATACGACATGCCACTTTTTCGCGTGGAGAGGATCTGATGGCCATCGAAAAGATCCTCGTCGCCAACCGCGGCGAAATCGCACTCAGGGCGATCAGAACCATCAAGGAGATGGGCAAGAAGGCGATCGCCGTCTACTCCAAAGCGGACAAAGACGCACTCTATCTCGAATATGCCGATGCCGCGATCTGCATCGGAGGCAACACCTCGGGTGAAAGCTACCTCAACATTCCCGCCGTCATCACCGCGGCCGAAGTGACCGAATGCGACGCCATTTTCCCCGGATACGGTTTTTTGAGTGAAAATCAGGATTTCGTCGAAATCTGCAAACATCATGGCATCAAGTTTATCGGCCCGAGTGTCGAGGTGATGGCTCTGATGAGCGACAAATCCAAAGCCAAAGACGTCATGAAAGAAGCGGGCGTACCGGTCATTCCCGGCAGTGACGGGGCGATCAAAGATGCCCGTGAGGCGAGAGAACTCGCCAACGATATGGGCTATCCCGTCATTATCAAGGCCGCGGCCGGCGGAGGCGGGCGCGGAATGCGTATGGTCGAGAGTGAAGCGGAAATCGAAAACGCCTTTCTCGCAGCCGAGAGCGAAGCCGTGACCGCCTTCGGCGACGGGACGATGTATATGGAAAAATTTATTCAAAATCCTCGGCATGTCGAGGTTCAGGTGCTCGCCGACCAACACGGCAATGTCGTGCACCTGGGAGAGCGTGACTGCTCTTTGCAAAGACGTCATCAGAAGCTGATCGAAGAATCCCCCGCTCTCGTGCTGAACGAAACGAAACGAAAAGAGCTCCTCGACGCCGCGGTGAGGGCTACCAAACATATCGGATACGAAAATGCCGGAACGTTCGAGTTTCTGGTCGATAGAAACGGCGATTTCTACTTCATGGAGATGAATACCCGCCTGCAAGTCGAACACCCCGTGAGCGAAATGGTCAGCGGCGTCGACATCATAGAGTGGATGATCCGTATCGCTGAGGGGGAAAAACTCTTCGACCAAGAGGAGATCGAGCTCAAAGGACATGCGATCGAATGCAGAATTACGGCCGAAGATCCCGAAAGATTCCTTCCCAGCCCCGGAAAGATCACCCAATGGATCGTACCGGGTGGACGCAACGTCCGTATCGATTCGCATGCTTTCGCGGGTTATACCGTTCCTCAATACTACGACTCCATGATCGGGAAATTGATCGTATGGGGGGAGACAAGAGAGCGTGCCATCGCCAAAATGAGAGAGGCACTCAACGAATTCAGGGTAGAGGGAATCAAAACCGTCATCGATTTTCATAAAAAGATGATGGATAATTCCGATTTTCGAAACAACCGCTTCGACACCAACTACCTCTCATAACGAGGAAGCCTTCCGGCTTCCTATAGATCACATCGGATATCCACCCCCTGCGGCAGTGTAATCTGATCGGTGATCACACCATACTCTCCAGTGACCGGATCTTTGACATCGATACGAATCTCCACTTTGCCTTCCTGTTGTGCAGGACAATAATCGATCCTGTAAAAACTACTTCCCCAGGCGTTGAGCAATCCTCCCAGCTGTGAAAATTTCATATCCAACTCTCCCAGATTGTCCGCCACCTCGAAACCATCTTTACCGATCTCCGAGAGAACGCTTCTGTCGACATCGCCCAATCCGATCGTATAGTAGAACATTCCGCTATGACGACGGATGAAGTCGCGCATCGTCTCTTCTTTCTCCCTGCCGGCTTGGTCCCTGCCGTCGGTAAAGACCACGATCGAAGCGAATTTGAGTGTGGATTTGTCGATCTCTTCGGAGGGGGTGTAGTTGTCGTAGTTGCAGTTGTCCACCCAGTGACAGGCGGTTTTGGTCGCTTCGATCACCGCTCCGAAAAGATTGGTGGAGTCGTAACCTTCGAGATTGTCACGGCGAAACTGCGAATCGTAGAGTCTCTCCAGCCCCCGCTTGAGCAATTCGACATCGCCGGTCGTCGATGCGGTCGTGGAGGTGACCAGCGGCGTGATCTCCACTTTGGAATTGAAGTAGAAAATCGCCATCTGCTGACCGTTTTCCACCGTCTGATCGATGAAATGTTCCGCCGACGTGATCAGTTTGTAACAGAGATTGTTCTCCTTGACCTCCTCCACGTTTTGTACGATATATCTGCCGCTGTCGTTTTGGCGGTAAGCTCGTACCTGGTCGCAATCGCCGATCACCGAATCGGAAAAATCTAGCAACAGTAAAATCTGGTTTTCCACCTCTTTGGGCGCTTCATGCACACGAATCTTCGCCTCGTCATGCTTGCTGCCGTTTTCATAGAGCGTATAGGTCGCATCCTCCAATCCGCTGACGGGCAGATGGTTTTTGCTATCCTTTGCCTGAGTCAGAATTTCGTAATGACCGCGGTCTTTGTAGTTTCCATTGGTATCCTTGAGGGTATTGTGACGCGAAATCAGATCGAACACCACCTTTTTGGAACCTTTGACGCCACTTGGAGAAAGCCCTTCTCCCTCCGAACCCCCTCTGTCGCTACCGCATCCGGCCATCCAGAATAAAATGATCGAGAGTAAAAATAGTTTTCTTTTCATGTACTTCTCCTTAAAGGATTGTACATTTACTTTACTTTAAAAATGGTAGTACCACAAGAGCGTCGCACCGACGACGGAGGGGGCGCGCAAAGCGTCGGCACGAAAGGAGAAGGCAAAATCGCCCCAATCACACCTATATCCCAAAGAACCGAAACGGCTTTCGTACGACAAACTCATCGCGAGTGTCGCGTCGTACCGGTACCCAAGAGATAGATAGGGCATACGCACTCCCCAGCTTTCTTCCACTCCCCCCTCCAGTCGGTAACGATCCGCAAAACCTTTCGAAAAGGAGAACCGATATCTGGGATGAAGACCGAGGGTCGTATCTTGGCTGGTCTCGAGTCCGCTTACGGTCGGGCTGTAGCTTATCTCCCCCCTTTGATCGTAGTGTTTGTTTTCCGAGCGGGCGTTTACGCGGCTGTAGGGAAGATCGAACCACCGGAGTCTGCCCAAAAGATCGTTTACGAGAATTTCGATGCCGATATCGATATCCCTATTTTGCCAGGCGATCGCCAGATCGGTCGAAAAGCCGTATCCGTTTCCGGGATCGACGGCAAGCGTGTAGAGATAGTTGTGGGTATAGCGGTAGGAGGCCGTCACGTCGAAACCGTAAGCCTTCGTTTCCGTCGCGACCCCTTCCCCCGTAAGGGAGCCCCGCTGCCATTCGTTTGCGCGCAGCAGCGAAATCGCCGCCCCCCATCGCAGGCTGTTGCCGGCTGCGATATCGTAACGCCAGCTTCGAGAAAGAGTGAGACTGTCCGCCTCCAACCCCCTGATTGCGACATCCAACCGATAACGGCGTCCGGGGGCGAGGGAGGCTTTTTGTTTAATCGTATGAAAAAGATCGACGAAATCGCGCGAACCTTTCAATACGAAATCGTATCGGTGCGCATAAGCCAGATACCACGCACCCGATCGGCCGCCCATCTCCAAGCGGACGCTTCCCAGCGCCGCGTTGCTTCCCGATTTGGGATGGTAAGCGCCTTTCCAGCCATGAAAGAGGTTGTATATCGAAACCGGATCGTTGGCTACGAACGATCCCGCCTTCACCCTCACGACCCCATACTCCGGAGGATCGAGAGGATCGTAAAGCTGCAACAGATCGCCCCGTATCTGCGTAACCGAAAGAGCGACCGCCAGCAGAGCGCCGAGCTTTGATCCCGGCACCCCTATCCTCCTAGTAGAGGGATTCAAACGTTTCGTCTAGATATTTGATCACGGTCACGCCGTTTCTCTGTTCGAACCGACCGATCACTTCTCCGTCCTTCTTGATACTGCTGTTTTGGGTATCGATATCGTCGTTGGCCAGTACGATATGGATATTCAAGCCGTTTCCGGAAGTGAAATCGATCGTTCCTTCCTTTCCGTTTTCTTGCAACCGTGCCGTGCCGTTGACGACGGTGGCGCCATGGGTATAGTTTAGCGTGGCGTTGTGTTCGTCACCCGACTTCGAAACCCCAATGGAGAGATCGAGATGCGAGGAGGTTGGCAAAACCAGCCGTCCACCGACCGAGACGCTAAAATCGGGATGCGAATTGGAAGCGGAGAAGTCGATCGCGGCGGCGTTTCTTAGTTGCAAATCGACCGTCCCCAGAAGCGAACTGCCGTTGTTTCGATCAATGAGTGTTCCCGCAAACTGCATCCTTCCCGGAATGTGGTGACCTTCCACATCGGCGGTCGCGTTCGTGACGTAATTTGACAACATCAGATCGCCGTCGAAACCGAAATCCCCCTTCGAAGCGACCAGATGGAGCCTCTCGGGCTCTTGATAATCCATCTCTCCCTCCGTAGTATGCAGCCGGCCGCTCAACTGCGTGATCGCGATCGTCTCATCACCGCTGCTGACGTTCGCATCCAGGTTCATAGTCACGTTCGAACCGCTGCGGGTCAACTGCAGATTCGCGCCGAACGCCTGTGCCGCCACATCTTCGCCCAGAGGCGGCAGCGACCCTTCGATACGGGCGTTCAAAGGCGACTGAAAGGTGGAGAGGTTGAATTCGTCGATCCCTGCGGGCAGCATAAACGTACCGCCGTAACCCCCCTCTATCGTATAATGAAATCCGCTCTCGTCAACCGTCCAACTGATCGTTTTGCCCGTCCCCATAAAGCCGTTGGGAAGTTGAGGCGTATAGGAGTTCAGTTCGTTTTTGCTCATCCATTCGATCGCTTTGGAGAATTTCGTGATCGCGTTCGCGATATAGTTCACATTCAGCGTCGTCTCCTCCAATCCGCGAGCGATCCTCTCTCCCTCCATATCTATAAAACCGCGATTGCCGTTTCGGGGATCTCCGAAGAGTCCGATCGCCTGGGTGCGCAACTCCTGGAAAAAAGCCTTGGCTTCGGAAATTTTATCCACAGGAAGATTCTCGGGAGGCGTATAGGCGGTAGCGTTCCCTTCGCCCAGATGGTTGGCCAAGGCATTGGAAAGATTCTCCTCTCTCTTCATCACGCGTGCCAGGCCGATGGTAAGATTGCTGTCGTCTCCGGCCGTACCGTCCGAGAGATCCTCCGCCAGCGTCTCGACCACCTGCTTGATCGAAAGATTACTATCATCCGCCAGCGTATGGATCGCATCGATCACTCCGCTGTAGGTCCTAGCCGCGGGAGAGTCTCCCGTAGGTAGATCGCCGATGGGATCGACACCGAACATCGCCGCGATCGTCTGGCGCGCCGCGTTGAAACTCTCAGACGTCGGTGCATCGCCCATATGTCGCACGACCGCTTCACTCAGCGGGGTGACGGCGACGGTCACGTTACGATCGCGGGCCGCCTCCGCGGCGGAGTGGAGCACCAGATCGCCGCAGGCCGTTCGTTCCCCGGTGGCGGGATTGAGCATATACGCACTCTCATCGCAGCGCACCTCGACGATCACGAGACCCTCGTAATCGACGCTGATCGTATAGCTGCCATTCTCGTCGGTTCTGGCAGTTTGTAGGATACGGGATCTTTCTTCGGCCGGCATCACGCTGACCGCACCGTTTACGATCACATCGTCGACGGCCACTCCCGTTATCGTGGCCGTACCAGAAGAAGTCGGTTCATTACTGCCTCCGCATCCGATAAAGACGAGGGTCGCAAACGCGCCCATCCATAGAGACTTTTTCATTTCTTACTCCTTCATTAAATTGATAAAGTAAGTATAATGAAAAAGCTTTAATTTATTATTAAATATCTTGTATATTCTGGGAAAATTATTCCGGTTTGCGCAATATTTTGATATGGGCTTCCGACTTGCGTTTTTCGAAATATTCGATCAAAGCCGCCTGTTCACGCTCTTTCATCAGTTTGGCCATGATCGCCTCCTTCGCCATAGCGAAAGGGACCGGCTTGGGATCGCGTTTTTGCTTGACGAAAAACATCGCGTTCATCTTACCGAGATTCACGATGGGGGTGAAGCTCCCGTCCGCGGTCTGTATCAGCAATCCCGCCAGTCTCGGATTGATTTTGGAAAGCTCGACACTTTTGGGCGTGACCTTGATGCCCGGAATTTTCGCCATCGGCTGGGCCCGCTGCATCTGCAGCGCCTCTTTGGAGGAAGCGGCATATTCGATCATATCGACTCTCGAAGGCATCGTGAACTCTTCTCTGTGGAGGTTGTAAAAACTCTGCAACTCTTCCATATCGGGCTTTTTCAACCGATTGGAGAGAATCTGCCGATAGAGTTTGTCCCGCTTGAGCTTCTTCTCCACCTCCTTGCGAAACGCCTTGTAGTCTTTGCCCCGCTTTTTCAAAATCGCCTTGAACCGCTCTACGCTCAAACCGTTTCGTTTCGCGATCTTTTCGATTTCCCGGTCGATATCGTAACTGCTGACATAGATGCCCAGTCGTTTGATCTCCTGTTCTTCGATTTTTTGCTGGACCAGCGCGTTGACCGCGTCTTCGACGGAGATATTGTTCTCCTTGGCCAGCTCTCTGATCTCATAGAGGGTGATCGGCTCGCTGTCCACGGTCATCGCGATCCCGTCTACGAATTTCGCGTATAAAGAGAGTGTTACGAAAACGAAACTTATGAAATATTTGATCATGTAAAAGTATCCTGTCTGGTATTTGATAATGAAGGATTATACCATGATATGTTAAAATCGGCTAAACCAATTCGGAAGGTTATCTCTATGATCACGACCCGTTTCGCTCCCAGCCCGACCGGATATCTGCATATCGGAGGGTTGCGTACCGCACTCTACAGCTATCTCTGGGCGAGAAAAAACAGCGGGAGATTTCTGCTTCGCATCGAAGACACCGACCTCAAGCGCAATTCGGAAGAGGCGGCCGAAGCGATCGAAGAGGCGTTTCGATGGGTCGGACTCACCCACGATGACGAAATCGTCTATCAGTCGCAACGTTTCGATATCTACAAAAAATATATCCGACAACTTCTGGACGAAGGCAAAGCCTACTACTGTTATATGAGCAAAGAAGAGCTGGAGGAGTTGCGGGCGAAACAGATAGCCAACAAAGAGCGTCCCCGATACGATAGAAGATACAGAGACTACACAGGACCGCTTCCGACGGGAATCACGCCGGTCGTGCGGATCAAAGCGCCGATCGAAGAGACGATCGTTTTCGAAGACGGTATCAAAGGGACGATCAGCGTCAACACCGAAGACGTATTGGACGATTTCATCATCGCCCGCAGCGACGGCACCCCGACCTACAACTTCGTCGTCGCGATCGACGACGCGCTGATGGGTATCACCGATGTCATTCGAGGAGACGACCATCTCTCCAACACCCCCAAACAGATCGTCGTCTACAAGGCGCTCGGATTTACGATCCCGAAGTTCTACCACGTACCGATGATTCTCAACCCGCAGGGCAAAAAACTCTCCAAACGCGACGGAGCCATGGACGTGATGGAATACAGACGCATGGGATATATGCCCGAAGCGTTGCTCAATTTTCTGATCCGTCTGGGATGGAGCCATGGGGATCAGGAGATCTTTTCCATGCAGGAGATGCTCGAACTTTTCGATCCGAAAGAGATCAACAAATCCGCCTCCGCATACAATCCCGAGAAACTCGACTGGCTCAACGCCCACTACATCAAAAACGCCCCTCTGGATCGTATCGTGAAAGAGTTGCGGTATTTTGGCGTGGAGATACACGGTCACGACAGAAAAGAGCTCCTCGTGGACGCGCTCAGAGAGCGGGCGAAAACCCTCAAAGAGTTCGCGAAAATGGCGGAGAAAATCCTCACACCGCCCCAAAGTTACGACGAAAAAGCGGTCAAAAAATTTCTCAAAGGCGATGCGATCGAAATCCTCGAAAAGTATCTCGCATTTCTAAACGCAACGAATGCGGAGCTGCATCTGCCGACGGATTTCGAAAAGGTGACAAAAACATTTATGGAGGTGAACGATCTGAAGCTTAAACAACTTGCCCAGCCGTTGCGTATCGCGATGGTCGGAGACGCTGTCAGCCCGTCCATCTACGATGTGATGAGCATCATAGGTGTACAAGAGGTCAAATCACGTATTGCCAATCTTATTGCAAAGGAGAAGAAAGATGGATAAAGAAAAATTCAAAGAGGAATCGCTCGCTTACCACAAAGCGCGCAACGAGTTCGATACGAACGGAAAGATCGGGACGCTGATCACCAAACCGTGCGATACCGAAAAAGAGTTGGCGATGGCCTACAGTCCGGGAGTCGCCTATCCCTGTCTGGAGATCGAACAGGATATCGACACCGCATACGACTATACCAACAAAGGGAACCTCGTAGCGGTCATCTCCGACGGTACCGCCGTTCTGGGCCTTGGAGACATCGGACATCTGGCCGGCAAACCGGTCATGGAGGGGAAAGCGGTCTTGTTCAAAACTTTCGCGAATGTCGATGCCGTCGATATCGAAGTCAACGTCAAAGAGCCGGAGAAAATCATCGAAGTTGTTGCCGCCATCGCCGATACGTTCGGCGGTATCAACCTCGAAGATATCAAAGCGCCCAAATGTTTCGAGATCGAAGAGAGACTCAAAGAGATCTGCGACGTACCGGTCTTTCATGACGACCAACACGGTACGGCGGTCATCACCACGGCCGGATTGATCAACGTTCTGGAGATGACGGGCAAACCGGTCGAGGATCTGAAAGTCGTCGTCATCGGCGCAGGTGCGTCGGGTATCGCGTGTGCGAAGATGTACAAACAACTGGGGGTCAAAAATATCACGATGCTCGACTCCAAAGGGGTCATCCACAGCGGACGAACCGATCTGAACAAATACAAGCAAGAATTCGCGTTCGAAACACCCGATCGTACGCTCGAAGATGCGATCAAGGGTGCCGATATGGTACTGGGACTCTCAGGCCCGGATCTCATCAGCGCGGAGCAAGTCAAAACCATGGCTGAAAATCCGATCATCTTCGCCTGCGCCAACCCGATTCCGGAGATTATGCCCCCCGTCGCCAAAGAGGCGCGCCCCGATGTCATCATGGGTACGGGTCGAAGCGACTTCCCCAATCAGGTCAACAACGTACTCGGCTTCCCTCAGATCTTCCGCGGTGCACTCGACGTTCGCGCCACGAAGATCACGGAAAACATGAAGATGGCCGCCGCGCGTGCGCTCGCCGCACTTGCGAAAGAGCCGGTCCCCGAGCATGTCAAAAAAGCCCACGGACGTGACAATATGGAGTTCGGACCTGAATATATCATCCCCTCCCCGTTCGACAGACGCGTACTGGTTTGGGTCGCATCGGCTGTGGCGGAAGCGGCTATCGAAGATGGTGTCGCTCGCGTCAAAGAGTTCGATGCCGAAGCGTACAGAACGAAACTCCAAAGACTCGCCGATCATCTTGATGGCAAAATCTGACCGATGAGCGAAGGCGTCCGCCTTCGCTCATATCCCGAAAAAGGAGTGAACGAACTGCCGCTCTTTTTCGTCTTTGAGCCTTATCGTCGCGACGGTTTGGTTTCGATCGTCCGTCACGATCAGATTCTCCCCATCCAGACGTAGATGCGTCTTTCCCCATCCTCTCTGCAGCTTGTCCAATTCATGAAAAACCGCCTCGTTACTCGGTTTGAGTTTCTCTCCGCTTCGGGTATCGATGATCGACAAACCGCCGAAACGTTTTTCGAGTTTGAAGGGCATATAGGGGGTCAACTCTTTCATCAAGTGCCTGGGTTTGGACTCGGGACGGCTTTCGAGCATCGCGAGATATCCGAACAGAAAAAAGCCTACGGCCAGCAGTAACAACATCAGATTTCGCATCTATTCACCCCTTTTTTCGTTGAAAAATTCCCGCGCTTCGCGATCGAGCATCTCCATTCTCTCTTTTCCCTTGGGCAGATGCGCTCGAAGCCTTTTCATCCGCTCCAAAAACGCCCCGATTCCCTCCGGTAAGCGACGCTGCAGATAGCGCCTGAGATGTTTCGCGACGGCCGGCGAAGCGCCGGATGTCGAAACCGCGATCGTCAAATCCCCCTCTTTGAGATAGGAAGGAAAGATAAAGTCGCAATAATCGACGGAATCGACCGCATTGCAAAGCACCCGATGCTCTCTCGTTTCTTCGAAAATCGCTCTTTGCAACGCCAGATCGTCGACCGCGACGATCACGATATCGTATTTCGGGGCGTCTCCGCTGCGATACGTCCTGCGAAACAGATTCAACCGATGCTCGCGAACATACGCTTCCATTTCGGAGGAGATCTCGGGTGCGACGACATCGATGGATTTTGTGAAATCGAGCAGTTTTTCGATCTTTTCGGTGGCTATTTTGCCACCGCCGACAACCAGTATCCGACTTCCGTCGAGTTTCAAAAAAGCGGGAAAATAGTTCATGAAAGGATCATACACTAATTGGGATTAGGTTACATTGATATCCGTCAAAGAGACCATAATCAAAAATTGTTATAATGTAATAAACGGTAGAGGGGAATCTATGCGAAACGAATTGCTGTCGGTCATCCAAAAGAGGTTTCCGTTGACAAAAAGACCTTTTTTGCAGATCGGCAAGATGCTCGATATGAAGGAGGAGGAGGTATTGGACATCCTCCGGGAGGAGAAAGCCGCGGGCATCATCCGCCAAATCTCCCCCATCTACGATACCAAGAGCCTGGGATACGAATCTTCACTGGTCGCATTCAAAGTACCTCCCGAAAAGATCGAAGAGACGGTCGCCCTGATCAATTCGCATCCGGGCGTCTCCCACAACTACGAAAGAGACCACGATTTCAACATCTGGTTCACGATGGCCGTCGCTCCGGATTCCAAACTCGGTCTAAAACGTACGATAGAGCTGCTCGCACGACGAAGCGGGATAGAGGAGTATATTTTGCTCCCCACGCTCAAACTCTTCAAAATCGCCGTCAAGCTCGACACGACGGGCAAAGAAGCCAAAAAAGAGTCTCTTGTGAAACGAAAACGCAAAAAGATCGACCTTTCGGCACTACATCACAGAGTGATACGTTTTTCACAAGCCGATATCCCGATCGTCCCGGAACCTTTTCGGGAGATGATCGAAGCGATCGGGGTGGACGAATCCACCTTTTTCCGGACGTTGGAGGAGTTGCGCGAGGCGGGAGTGATGCGGCGTTTCGCGGGAATACTCAACCACAGAAAGGCGGGATTCGGGGCGAATGCGATGGTCGTATGGGATATCGACGAATCCAGAGGCGAAGAGATCGGGGAAAAGGCGGCGGAATTCTCCGCGGTAAGTCACTGCTACCTCCGTCCCAAATACCCCAACTGGCCCTACAACCTCTTCACGATGGTTCATGGCAAAACGAGAGAACAGACGGAGGCTCTCATCGAGGAGATGGCCGCGGAGCTGGAACACAGAGCCAAACGCCCCCTCTACTCCACCAGAGAGTTCAAGAAGGTAAGAATCAAATATTTTACCCCTGACGCGGCCCGATGGGAAGCGGAAATGATGAAGGAGAACGGATGAATTTTTTCCAGCTGGAAGCGGGATATCTGACGATCGCCCTTTTCGTACTGGCGGTCACCGCCTATGTCACGACACGCCCTTTTATGGGCAAACACGCCTTCAGAAACGGTATGGTGACGGTATCGCTCTTTATGGCCGTCATGATCGGCGCTCACTACTATCTGACCACGGAGCGTATGAGAGGAATCGAAAAGGCGTTTGAAGAGGGGAAAGAGATACTCTGCGAAAGCAGGGAAAACAGAAAAGCCGCCCAATCGGTCCTCGTGAGCAAAAAGCTCGGATGGAGACTCGAAGAAGGACTTTTCAGCCACCCCGAATACAGCAGACCTTTTCACAGTGCACGATGTATCGTCAAGAAAAATGTCGTACTCGATCAGTAGAGGCGGTGGATATTTTCGAGCAGATTGTCTACGGTGATATCCTCGCCGTGCGATTTGAGAAATTCGTGTAGATACTTCTCCGAGGCTTCCACTCCCTCCTCCTTTTCGATCTGCGTCAATTTTTTGTAGAGGGGATCAAGAAGATCGGTGACGTGTTTGGAGATCTTCTTTCTCGAAGCTTTGTATCCTACCGTCTCACCTTTTTCGTTTTTGATCGGTTCGAAATCGGTAAAGACCCAGTAGTATCTGCCGTCTTTGGCGAGATTCTTGACCGCCGCCACGAAATTTTTCCCGTTTTGGATACGCTCCCACAAAATTTTGAAGAGTATTTTGGGCATATCGGGATGGCGGACGATATTGTGCGGCTGTCCGACCAGTTCATCTACACTGTAGCCGGAAATTTCGGCGAAGTAGTCGTTCGCGTAGGTGATAATTCCTTTTAGATCCGTGTCGCTTTCGATATAGACGTTGTTTTTGAGAACGATCTCTTCATCAATGGGCGTCGGTTTTTTCATCGTTTATCCTTTGGTCGTTTTTTCTGTGTTACATATCGAGATAACGGATCAGTCCTTTGGAGAGTCTGGAAAAACGCAAAATTTTCGTACCGCCGTTTTTGAGCATAAAGAGTTTGGCGTTCTCTTCGGTCTCGAAGGGTATCAAATCGTCACCATGAGGCCCGACGATTCGACTGCCGAAAACATAAAACGCCTTCTGCGCATCCACCCGCCTGCCCGTCATATAATCCTGCACGTAGAGTTTGGCGATATCGGTCTCGATCAGTTTTCGCTTTTTGAAATACTCCTGGTGCAAATACACCTGCATCATGGATTTGACCGAAACGAACTGCACCTTTTTTCCGTTTTTCAGCTCCGCTTCGCAAAGCCATTTCGCATACTTTCCAAGCGGCAGCCGATAGATCATATCCGTCGCGTTTTGATCCGTCGGAACGATCTCCCCCGCCGTCAGTGTCGCAAGAAAGAGCAGCGGTATCAACCACACTTTTTTCATCTTGGCTCCTTAGAGTAGATCTTTTCTCCTGAATGCGAGATACCCCAGAAAAGAGAAGAGTATCCCCAAAAGAATCGGATATAGTATAGCATAGATGATCAGAAGTTTCGGACCCAGCGTATCGAGCAGATAGTAGGCGACCGGCCCGATCACCGTCAATTCGGGATCGAAGAGCGATACCGCGCCGATACGAAAGACTTCGATCGGATTGAGCATCGCCACCGTGATGATCGCTTCGTCGCTTATTCTGTTTTGCAGCATCAAACCGATCAGTGCGATATCGATGAACGCCAGCAGCAAAATCCAGACTACGAACGAACTCCCCAGCGCGATATCGGTGGATTTAACGAGCGTCGAGAGGAAAAAGGCGATCCCCAAAAAGACGAAACAGAGGCTAAAAAGCAGCGCGGAGTAGAGAAACACCATTTTCCATGGCAAATCTCCCCCTTTGACCAGGCCGAAGACCACGCCCATCGCCAGCGCCAAAAAGACCGGCAAAAAGACCGTCACGAAGCGACCGGCCATCTTCCCCCAATAATAATCCCTGAGCGAAACGGGAAAGGAGAGCATATACTCCAAAACGTTGCTCTCTCTGTCTCCGGAAATCGACTTGACCGTCGTGACGAGAATGAAGATCGGTAAAATGATGATCGTCACCTGGATAAAGATCAGCAACATCCGGCTCAATCCCGTAAATCCCATCACCACCGCATCCGAAACGCCGGTGATGAAAAAAAGCGCCATCAACCCCCCGAAAACCAGCGCGTAGACATAAAACCACTTCGAGCGCAGCGACTCTTTGATATCGAGATAGGCGACCAGAAAAAGATTTTTCATTTTTGTTGCACTTTTTGGGTATTGAGTTTTTCGATTTCGAAAATTTTTTGTTTCACGTTCGCAAAATCGAGCAATTTCCGGTTTTTGGGCGCCGTCTTTTCGGTATAGGCCGCAAAGCCGAACGCCATCGGCGTAATCGAATCGTCCGTATATTTCGCTTTTTTCGCATCGATCCACTCACCGGTTTTCGCATCGGTGATCCAGATGATCGCCCGCTCTTTCCACGGTATCTTCTCTTCGTCCAGCCACAATACCGCACATCCGATATCGTCGAATTTATAATGCTTTCCGCTCTGGGGATCGACGATCTGTACGGCGAATTTCCGCTCGCTGATCGCCATTTTGCACCGCACGCACATATCGCGATCCCAATGCATCTTCTCAGGTCCCTCCGTGGAGCGTTTCTCGCATCCGGCAAATCCCAACGCCAGAAGCAACACGATCAAAAGACGGCTAAATCCTCTCATCTTCCACCACCTTTCCCAAATCCATATAGATTTTGCGGTTGACGAGCCCCTCGATTTCGTCGAGTCTGTGGGTGATAAAGAGTGTCGAGCACTTTTGGTCTATCTGCGTGAGCAGATGATAAAACTTCTCCCTCCCTTTGGGATCGAGATTGGCCGTCGGCTCGTCGAATACCAGCAGATCGCTCCGCTTGGAGAGGGCGATCGCGATTAGGAGTTTTTGCTTCATACCTCCGGAGAGTTTGAAAAAGGGTTTGTCGATATGCTTTTTCAAATCCAGATCCATCTTTTCGGACTCTTCGAAGATTCGGCGACGATCGACTCCCGAACTGCGCCCCACATAGGAGAGCAACTCTTCGACATTCAGTTTCACCGGTGGAGGAAGCTGCGGAATGAAACTGATATGGCGCAACACATCGACCCGTTTTTTGACCGGATCGAATCCATGTACCCTGATCTCCCCCTCGTCGATATGGTAAAACCCGAGCATCGCGCGAACGAGTGTCGTCTTTCCCGCTCCGTTGGGGCCCATCATCGCGATACGATCTCCCTCGGCTATCGTAAGATCGATATGGTCCAGCACCTCCGTGCCCATAAATCTCTTGGTGACGTTTTTGGCTTCGACCAGCATCTAAACGAGATCTTTGAGTCTGAAGTCGTAGTTGTAGGCGTCGGTATGACAGACATCAAAACATCTGCCGCACAGCGTACAGTCTCCGTTGACGACAAGTTGTTTCGTGATCCCTTTTTCGGCACGTTTTTTGTCGTATTTGGGCTTGATGAATTCCAATACATGATCTTCAAAACAAGCGCTCAAACAGGCGCCGCAGTGGTCGCATTTGTTCATATCCCACTGCACTTTCGTCAGACTCGCCCACCCCAGAAAGTTGTAGGTCGTTCCCACCGGGCAGACATATTTGCACCATGCACGCCTGGAGTAGAAAATCTCTATCAGCAAAACCACCAATACCCAGATCGCCGCCAGGCTCCAACCGTAGGTGATGACCCGACTTATGATTCCTATCGGGTTGATCACTTCGAAGACGAGGTAACCATCGATCGCCGCCGCCGCGAGGAAGATGGCCCAGAAAAGAAAGCGCACGTTGGGATTGAACTTGCGCTCTTTGATGATCTTTTTACGCACCAGTTTCTGATGGATATGCTCTCCGATCTCGCTGAGTAATCCATAAGGGCAAACCCAAGAACAGTACGCCTTGCCTCCCGCGATCAGATAGAAGAAGATGAGTGTCGCACTTCCGATGATGACGTTGGTGTGGATGTGGTGTTCGGCCGCGAAAATCTCCAGCGCCGTGAAGGGATCGATCAGGTGAAAGCCAAGCAGCCTCGATCCGTTGAGCGTTCCCTCCAGAAACTGTATATCTATGAAAAAAGAGAGGAAAAAGGCGAGATTGATCAAGATAACACTCAGCCATCTCCAACCACGAATCGTCAGTCTCGTTTTCCCCTCTTTGGTCTTGTAGTAGAAAGTCGACAAAAAAGGAGCGTTGACCAACTCTCTCACACTGGCGTTGTACCTGTCCATTGTCCCCTCCTGCTCACATTTTCGTTATTGTTCGGCGGTAGCGGCTTTGAGTTTCGCTTCGAAAGTCGAAATCTCTTCCGCCAGAGACTCGAGCTGTTTTTCATCCATATTGCCCAAAAGACCGTACATAACATAATTTTTGCGTTTACCGCTCTTGAAATCATGCAAGGCGTTCAAAATTTTTTCTTTGGAATCGCCCATCAACTTGGGTCCGATCACACCTTCGCCGATGGCGCCATGGCAGGAGGCGCAACTCTTCTTGTAGAGAGGGCTGACTTTGAACGCCGCGATATTACCCGCTTTTTCCTTCAGCGCCTTGAGCTTTTTCTGTACTTCGTCCTCTTTTTGGCTCATGCCGGTTGTGGCAGCCGGCTGGACCGAGGGTGTTTGCTTGGGCACATTTTCCTTAACCTTTATCTTTTTGTCCTCCATCGAGGTGCTTTTGATTAGCTCCGCGATTCTCTGATATTTATTCGCTTCAATATCCAGTTTTGCCATAAAAGCGACGGCCCATGCAGCCAGAGCCACAGCGATCAACGCGATAACGTGTCTTATCATTTCCCTCTCCTCATTTTTCTGATCTCTTTGTTGAAATTCGCGATCTCGTCCGCCATACGGCGAAGCGTTGCGTCATCCAGTTGCAACACCAACTCCCGCATCAGGACGTTTTTCTTTTTTCCGGTCTTGAAATCCATAATCCGCTGATAGATGAACTCTCCATCTTTATCCAGAAGCGACGGTCCGATCACACCGTTGGCGTAGTCGTCATGACATGGCGAACATCTGATGATGTAATCTTTGCTCAGCCTCTTGATCATCAGCGTAATCCGCACCTTTTCGTAAGGCGATTTGATGTTCAGGTAGGCATCGATCGTCGTACGCGTCTTTTGCGGCTCTTCGGTGACATTTTTCTCTTTGTTGTACGAGTAGTAAAATTGACCGCTGTTGCTTTTGGAAGGCCCCTCTTTCACCTCGGTTTTGACGACGTTTTCCGTCACCTTGATCGAGGGTGCCGCACCTTTTGCCGACTCCCCCTCTTTTTTTTGTTCCTTTTCGCCGCAACCGCCCAACACCAACAGGCCGCACAACAGTGCGGATATCCATCTTTTATCAACCATGATCTTTCTCTTTCCCCTTCCCGTAAATATCCTCGTACGTCGCACGCGGAACGATCTGCAACACCTGCGTCGGACAAAGCTCCACACAGGCACCGCAACCGACACACGCTTCTCTGATTTCCGGTATCAATCCGCCGTTTTTGGAAACCATTCCGATCGCATCTTTCGGATCGGGATGAAACGGACACAGATCGGCACAGATCGTACACTCCTTGCCTCTGAACTCCTCGAGTTTCTGCAACAGCTTCTTCTGGAGTTCCGCTTTTTCGCTTTCGTCACCACGCATAATCACTTTGTGCTGCGCGTGTTCTTCTTTGCTCAAAACTTTCGTATGGTCGTAAATCCTATCGATCGCACTGTCGGGAACTTTTTTGCCGTAAAGCGCCAGGCATGCCTCCTCTTTTACGATCACCGCCATACCCATATGCACGTATTTGATTTCATCCTTCTCATGATCGAGGGCACCGGTAGGACAAGCCAGAATGCATGGAAACGCTTCGCAAAGATAGCATCCCCTCTTCAGCGGATCGATATAGGCCATCCCGACACTCGCTCCCCCTTCAATATCCTCCAGAAGAATCGAATCGTACGGACACACCTGCAGACACTGGCCGCATTTGATGCAGAGTTTGAGATAATCCTCCTCCTCCACCGCCCCCGGAGGTCTGAGCAACAACTTCTCGGTCTTGAGCTTCGGTGCGTAATAGATACCCGCGGCGGCGGCTATACCGAGTACGCCAAGGCCCGTCGCCTGTTTGATGAAATCTCTTCTTTTTTTCTCTTCTGGTGTCATAACACTCTCCCCTCCAAGATTTTAGGGTGTTTGTCCGTCAAGAGCCTGACCGGCTCCGAAATAGGCGCGAGCTTGGCCAGGAAATTGAGGATCGAAATCACCGGAGAACCGTAAAAAAACTTGACGTTGGGATTGAGCATCCAGAGTTTGTCCGCATAGTAGAAGAGATGATACGGCGTATCCCCTACGCCGTCCCGATCTCTATCGAATCCCTGATAATCATCCCAATAGTTGCCATCCCACACGTTTTCGGTTATTTTGGTGTTGTACGAATCGTTGATGACGGTATCGATATTGCCCTTGAAAACGTTGTTTTTGAAAATGTTGTGCAGACTCAGGGAGTGAAAATGCACCCCTTCGCTGTTGTAGAGAATATAATTGTTTTCGATATGGTTGACCGTGTCGGGCTCAAAAGGCGACCTGTCTACGTACAACCCTCTGGCGCAGTAGAGAATATAGTTGTTTTTGATGGTGTAGTTCGAGCAATCTTTCAATCCGATACCAAGCCCCGTCGTACCAAGCGAATTGACGACGGTATTCCCGGTAGCGACGGTATCCCTGGAATACATGAAAAAGATACCGACCGAATTGTGCGAAAACTTGTTGTCTTTGACGAAATTTTTACCGGTGTACATGAAATGAAGGGAGTACCTGCCGTATTCGCCGAAATTTTTCGCTATGAGATTGCCATGCGAATACCAGACGACGAAATCCCTCGATCTGCTGATGTGATTGTGGGTAAGCGTATTGTCGTTGGAGTACCAGAGCCGAATCGCATCGCCCCGCAATCCCAGATCGAAAGGTTTGGAGGTGATGAAGTTCCGGCTGATATTGCATTCGGTGGATTGTACCATATCGATACCAAAAAGCGTATCCTCGATACGGCAGTTGAGCACGTTGACATGATGGACCTTTTTTAGCGCCACACCCGCATCCACGTTTTCGTGCCTCGCTCCACTGTGACGAATCGTCAGGTTCTGCAGCGTGACGAACGGGCTTTTGATCGTGACCACCGTCCCTTTTCCATCTCCTTCGATGATCGCTTTTCTGTTTTTGCCGTCGATAATCAGCGGCTTGTCGATCGTAATGTTTCCTTTATAGAGGCCGGGAGGAAGATCGAGCTTCGATCCGCTTGGGGCATTGTTTATCGCATCCTGCAACATATTCGCCTGAAGCGACAATGCCAAAAATATCGGAATCAAACCCCTCGTTTTCATATTTTCCCGATTCAGTGGAGCTTAGCTCTGAGTGCTTTTTTCTTCGAGACGATGGCCAACAGACTCAATGCACTGATCGCCAACAACAGCCAGAATCCGATCGTCGGATAGGAGTGTGTCGTAAACTGCGCGACCTTGCCATCACCGAAAACGGTGGGCATAAACGGCTTGATCTTGAACGCACCCCAATCATGCATATGATGACCGAACCAGTAGAGCCAGTAGGCGTAAAATCCCAAAAAAATCGCGGGCAACGCTACCGGTATCAACATCAGATAATCGAGAATTTTCCAATCATACAACATATAGAAGACAAATAGCAGCGCCACGAATACCAGCGCATACGGCGCGATAGCTCTAAGATACGGCGCACCCCGTTTCATCGGATCCATACCGATGAAGTGGTTGATCGTGTTCATCTCATGCACGTCGCCACTGAATCCATCGAAATGGTAATAGACGGGAATTCCTTCCGGAAACGCCTCTTTTGGATAGTTTGGAGCTTCAAGCGCCACATACCATATAGGAGCGGTCGCGACGCTCAGCTCCGCATCCTCTTCGATCATCTTCTTCAGATCTCCGGCGATCTCTTTGGGCGTATTGGGACTGACATAACGCCCCTTTTGATAATAGTTCCAGACTTTGTAGGCGATTGGAGGGATTTTATCCGCCTTTCCCTCTTCTACGAGTTCGACAACGTTATGTGTGAACACTGCCGGTATCACAAACCAGTACATCAATATGCCGAACGCCAAAAAAGCGAAAATTCTCGATTTGATCAAAGAGTTTTTCATTTCCCCATCCTTTTCTCTTGATAATTGTAACGCAAAGTAGTCATATCACTATATACTATTTTGCCTTCCATTGAAAACAAAATGGTAGATAGGGGAGACAGCGGGCTGAGCCGCTGTCTCCAGGAAGTATGGATGCGATTAGAACAGATTGGCGTTCTGATCGATCCATTTGAGATATTCGATGATATCGTCTACCTGCTCAGGTTTCATACCTTGATTTGGCATTCTGAGGTTGAAGTAGTTGATCATAGACTCAACATAGGGCTCTTTGTATTTGCTCTTCGGATCGAGAACAAACTCTTTGACCCACTTCTCTCCGTTCTCGTGTCGGCTCAGTACACCCACGAGATCCGGACCGGAGCTGACCTTACCTACGACGTGGCAACCGTTACAACCACCCTCGAGGAATGCCTCTTTACCTCGTTTGGCCGCTTCGCTCATCGGCGTAGCGATTTTGGTAACGAGCAGATCTTTCGCCCTGATACCGACGTCCGCAGTTTTGACCATATATTGCCAGATCATGTTCTCGAAGAGAATCGCTTTTTCGAGATCACCCGCTTTCGCCGCCGCATCGGCCTGCTTCTTCTGCTCAGGAATCTTGCCGTATTGATCGAGTGCGTCTTCTACGAGCGCTTTGACTGTCGGATACTTCTCGTAGTGGTTCTCTTTGAGGAACTTCA
>CAYUEN010000024.1:0-27530 GCA_964443745.1 uncultured Campylobacterales bacterium
CCCCTGTTACCGCCGTGAAAGGGCGGGGTCCTGGGCCACTAGACGATGGGGTCAAAGTACCATGAAATGGTGACCCGTGTTGGATTCGAACCAACGGCCACCTCCTTAAAAGGGAGATGCTCTACCAGCTGAGCTAACGGGTCGTTTCCCTTGTTTAATCAACAAGTGAGGTGAAATTATATAAAAACTTTTCTTACTTGTCAAGGGTTTTTTATGAAATTTAGAAAAAAACTTTTTTGTCACAAAGGATCAATAATTTGAAGGCCCACCATACCGCCTGCTCCTGGATATAGCGACGGTCTCCGTGTAATTGTACCCTTTTGACGATCCCCTTCTCTTCCTTGCTTCTGGCCCCGACAAAGACGGTTCCTACCGGCTTTTGGGGAGTCCCACCATCCGGTCCCGCGATACCGCTGATCGCCATCGCATAGTCGGCATCGAATCTTTTCAAAACCCCCCGCAACATTTGCTTCACGCATGCTTCACTCACCGCCCCTACACTCTCGAGCGTCTGCTTCTTGACTCCAAGAAAAGAGCGTTTGACTTCGTTGGCATAGCTGACGACACTCCCGTCGAAAATGGAAGAGACACCCGGATGCCTGACGATTTCACTCGCCAAAAGCCCTCCCGTGCAACTCTCCGCACATGTGATGCGTCTGCCCTCTTGCATCAGTTTCGAAATGACGATCTCCCCCAAATCCTCTCCTATCAGCACCTTTTCGCGGTAACTGGTTTGCAAAATGGCGAGAAACCCTTCCATCTGTCCTTCGATGAAGCCCGTCGCTTCGATACGATAGACTCCCTCTATCAACGGCGACTTGATCAGATCCAGTTCGTAGATCTCCGCTTCGGTCTCTATCAGATCCCAGACACACTCCCCCTCCTCTTCGAAAAGAAAAAACGTTCTTGTAAAATGCTCTTTCTCCACAAGCAACCGGGGGATTTTTCTGTCAATCCGGACATCGATCACATTGATCTGATGCTTTCTATGTCGCAACAGATAGCTTCCGTCGGTATGTTTTTCCGCTTTCGAGGGGATCAGCATCCCGTCGGTCAAGACCAAAGTGTCTTCACTCAGCGTCGAAAGAATCTTCCCGACAAGCGCGAACCCTTCATGGGTGGCGATGATCACCTTCGGGTGTTTTTCGACGATCTCTTCAAGAAGCAAGAAAAGATCGCTGTCACGTTTATCCAGAATATGAAGACTCTCGACGAATCCCACCTGCGCTTGCACTTCTCTTTTGAGATAGGAGATGAAACTCCGATTCCTGCCAAGCGACGTTCCGACGATCACGAGGGCGTTTTTCATCCGATCACCTCCACCTCACACATTTTTCGCTCTTCTTACATGGTAGCACACGAGCGTAAAAAGTTTGTGTAGCTTCTAAAAGAAAATGTGATACTATGGAACAAAAATTGAGGATATTTCATGATTGGTGCATTTTTTTCACTGATTCCGCTCAACGCCCTCCCCCTGGCACTGATTTTTCTGAGAGAGAAAGGTTTGTTGCAGAAAATCATCGTCATGAACGACTATCTCTTTCTCGTACTGATCGCCGCACTGTTGATCTTCACCCTTTCGATGGAGCTGATCAAAGCTTCGATGTTCGCCCCCACCGGCAGTTCGGCTTGGGTCGATTTCGCGATGTCTCTTCTTTTTTTCATGGGGCTGTTTGGTTATATCGTCTATGTCATCGTCAAGAAAAACCACTTCCCCTCCACGCCGATTCTACTCGTACTCGAAGCGCAGTTTTTCGACGTTCTGGTAGGGTTTTACATCACGATCTCCAACGCCCGCCGCGATTTCAACACCAAAGGCTAACGCAATCTGAAAAGGGTCAGAATCGTCCGCTGGAAGGGGTTGGCGTTGTCGTCGCTGATCATCAAAAAAAGATCGCCGCGATAACGGCAAAGCCCTTCGAAATTATCCGTCCGCCATCCCCCGCTCTTTTTCATCTCCAGGAGTTTCAGCGTGGGACACACCCCTTTTTGCGGTTTAAGAAAAACCTTTCGCAGGCGGATATCGAAACCAAAATGCGTCATATCGAGTCTGCGCTCGAGTATCACCATCTCCCTTTTGCCGATCGATTCGAGCTCGGTGATGCTGTATCCCTCGGAGGAGGGAATCATACAGATCATCCCTTTGGGGCCGTAGATCCCATGATAGCCTCTCTTTTGGGATCTTAGCGGAAGCTCCGGTGCGGTCACGATTCCGTATACGGGATCGACCGTCACCCCTTCGAGCATCCGGTTGCGTCCTTGATAGGCATATTTCGGACGCAACGGCGAAGGCAGGTCGAACCTCTTTTTCACTTTGGCATCCGTACCCAAAAGAGCGATCCTGGGAGTGTGTTCGAAAGAGATCAGCAACGCTTTTCGTTCTTTATCCCGCAAGATCGCCATCCCCTCGCTGTCGCGGTAGGGTTTGAGAAGTCGCCTGCCCTCTTTTGATCTAAGATACTTTCCCCAGACCGGCTCGAGCGCTTCGATTCGGCCTTTTTTTATCTTCGGACGCATCGCGAAAAGGGCGCCTTTGTCGCCGAGCATATAGAGAAGATCGCGATCGGAATCGTAGGCGAGCGCGGAGATGTCGCGAAAATCGATCCCGTCTATCCGTGACAAAGAGAGTACGACGCTATCGAGTATCTCCATCTTCGAATCGTCGTATCGCTCCGGAGCCAGCCGCAGATGCTCCAAAGACCAGAGCGAAGAGACCAACACCCCCCAAATCAGCCACGACCGTATCACACCCGCCCCTCCAGAAGCGTTCGGACGGCTACGGAACAGAGCGCAAAACCAAACGAACCCGTCACGCCGACGAAACTTCCAAGCTCTTTGCATACAGGCGGCTCGGTGGAGTATACGACCGGAAAATCCCCGGAAAATCCACTCTTTTTCAACGCATACCGATACTTTCTCGCCAGCGGATCGGAGTGGCTCTTCCAGATCGAATCGACGACGATCTTCGTCGGATCGATCCGTTTGGCCCCGCCCATCGAAGCGATCAATTTCTCACCCGTATGGTGCGCGAGCGCCACTTTCGCGCGCAGATCGTCGATCGCGTCGATGACCAGATCGTACCGTGAAAAGTCGAACCGCTCGCACCACTGCGGCGTCACTTTCGCTTCGATCGCGTCGATACCGGGATAGAGGCGCTGCAGATGCCACACTTTCACCGCACCGACACTGTCGCTTCCGATCTGGCGGTTGCGGTTGCTCTCTTCGAAAGTGTCGAAATCGACGATCGTGATCGCCCCCACCCCGCTGCGATAGAGGCAATCGAGCGTATATCCGCCCACACCTCCCACACCCAACAACAATACCGAAGATTTCCGGATGAGATGATACTTCTTGCCAAAAAGCATCCGACAACGGGAGAATCTCACAGCCACCTCTCGAGTCGTTCGATATCCTCATGCGCGGTCAGATCGAGTTTGACGGGGGTGATCGAGACAAACCCCCGATCGATCGCTTCCAGATCGCTCAATCTTCCGTCTTCGCTCTGCGGACTCTCTCTCCACTGCAGCGGATGCAGACCGATCCAATAGTACATCTCGCCCCGCGGGTTGAGATGCATATGCGCATCGTTGCCATAGAGTCTGTATCCCGCTTTGGTGATGCGATAGCCTTTGCACTCCTCCGGCTCGATCGGGGGAATATTGACGTTCAACAATCTCCGATCACCGAGCGGGAACTCCCCCTCCAGAATCTTTTGCGTCAACTCTCTGGCCACCTGTTTGGCGAGTTTGAATCCGTGTTTGAGATCCTTTCGCACACCCCCCTGATAGACTTGCGAAAAGGCGATGGAGGGGATCCCCTGCAACACCCCCTCCATCGCTCCGGCGACCGTACCGCTATAGGTGATATCTTCGCCCATGTTGGAGCCCTGGTTGATGCCGCTGATGATCAGATCGGGTTTTTCGTCGGTCTCAAACTGCGCGTTGAGCGCCAGATAGATGCAGTCGGTGGGCGTACCGTCATCAAGCTTGTAGAAATTGTGTGAAAGCTCTACGAATCGTAGGGGTCTTGTCAGCGTCAGACTATGACCGCAGGCCGATTTTTCTATCGTCGGCGCCACCACGATCACTTCGGCCAGATCCTTGATCGCCTCTATCAGGGCATGGAGCCCCTCGCTTTCGAAACCATCGTCGTTGGTAATCAGTATTTTTCTCTTTTTCATAGCAGGGATTATAGCACACCAACATATCAAAGCCTCTATAGGGGATATTTTGGATATAATCGTAGCTTTCAAGGAGCAGAGATTTGCGAATCAAGAACTACCTCTTCATACTCTTTTTGCTCGATCTTTTTCTGGTGCTTTGGGGATTTGCCCTCGCGGCACAGACTTTTCTGATCGAACCCGACATTCTCACTTTTCCCCAGGAGCGCGTGCGTCTGATTTTGATTCTCTTCATACTTTTCGCCGTCACTTCGCTCGGAGGCCTGATTCTCTCGATTCTTTTCAACAAAAAAAACTATATCAAGCTTTTCTCCGCACTGCAGATCGCGGTTTTTATCGCGGGAATCGCGGGAAAATCGATTTTCGGATAGATCCTTGGAATTGCTCGTCTCCGCACTCGAACCCTCCGCCAACATCCATCTGCGCCCGATCGTCGAAGCGATGCCCGAGATCCGACTAAGGGGTATTTTCGACGAGCGGTTCGGAACGCCGCTTTATCCCACGAGCGAATTTTCGGTCATGGGATTTTTGGATGTGTTGCCGAAGATCTTCAAAGCCAAAGAGGCGCTTTCGGAGATGCTCTTTTTGGCCAAAGAGGCCGACACCGTCTTGCTGATCGACTCCCCCTCCTTCAATCTGCCGCTCGCAAAAGCGATCAAAAAGGCCTACCCCGACAAAAAAATCGTCTACTACATACTTCCCAAGATCTGGGCATGGAAAAAGGGGCGAAAAGCGGTGATCGAACGCTATTGCGACGTATTGGCCTCGATCTTTCCGTTCGAAACCCGCTTTTACGACCGCGCCACCTATGTGGGCAATCCGCTTCTGGACGAAATCGATGTAAGCAGGGATCCAAAGCGTAAATACGGCCGGATCGCTTTCCTCCCCGGAAGCAGAAAGAGTGAAATCCGGCAACTGATGCCGCTCTTTTCGAAAGTGGCCCGGGAACTCGATGGCGAGGCGGCTCTGGTCGTGCCCCCGTTTTTCAAAGACCAACCGCTGGAGCCGCTTTACGGCGACCTCTCCCGCTTCCAGGTACGCTACGATATGCACGACACCCTTTCCGAATCCGATTTCGCGTTCGTGTGCTCCGGAACCGCCACGCTCGAAACCGCCCTGATCGGCACGCCGCTGATACTGACATACAAAACCCGTCCGATCGAATATGCGATCGCCAAAAAACTCGTCAAACTCAAATACATAGGCCTGGCCAATCTGATTTTTCACTTCTCGGGAGAGCCGCCGCTGCATCCGGAACTCCTCCAGGAGAAGGCGAACGTAAAAAATCTGCTTCGAACCTACCACGACTACGACACCCGAACCTTCGGCCGCCGCGTGAAAGATCTCAGAAGACTTTTAGGTCATGGCAGCACCCAAAATGTCATAAAACTGATTTCGCTATAATAGAGCCTCCAAAGGAGTATCTATGCAAAAACAGCCAATCACCGCCTACGGTTTCGAAAGACTGCGTGCGGAACTGGAGGATCTCAAAAACGTCCAACGCCCCCATACCGTCGAGGAGATCGATATCGCCAGAAGCCACGGAGATCTGAAAGAAAACGCCGAATACCACGCCGCCAGAGAGAAGCTTCGTTTCATCGAGGCGAGAATGGCGGAACTCTCCGAACTTCTCCACAACGTTCAGGTCGTCGATCCCTCCACCCTCTCGCACGATCGCGTGATGTTCGGCTCCACGGTGACGCTGGAGAATTGCGATACCGGCGACGAGGTGACCTACACGATCGTCGGCACCTACGAAAGCGACCCCGACAAAGGATTGATCTCGTTGGCTTCGCCTCTGGCCAAAGCGCTGATGGGAAAAGAGGAGGGAGAAGAGGTGACGGTACGACTTCCCGGAGGGGAGGAGGAGTACGAGATCCTCTCGATCGCATGGCGCGAAATCGCGTTTTAGGAGTGTAGTATGGTCAAAGTCGCCATCGTCGGAGCTAGCGGATATACGGGCTTGGAGTTGCTCAAACTTCTCATTCGCCACCCTCGATTTCAAATCACCTATATCGCCACGAGCGGCGGCGGGGAGGATCTTTTTTCCCTCCATCCCGCATTGCGGGGCGTCTACACCGCCCCCGTGAAAGAGGCGGATGCGGAAGCGATCGCCAAAGAGGCCCAACTCGCGTTTCTGGCACTACCGCACAAAACGTCGATGGGGCTGGCCAAAAGACTTCTGGATCTTGGAATGAAAGTGGTCGACCTCTCCGCCGACTACCGTCTTCGGCTCGAAACCTACGAAGCATACTACTGCCCTCATGAAGATACCGCCCATCTAAAAGAGGCGGTTTACGGGCTTCCCGAATATTACAGGGAATCGATCAAAAAGTGCCGTCTTGTCGCCAATCCCGGCTGCTATCCCACCGTCTCCCTGCTCGCACTGCTTCCGTTCGCCGATCTGATCGACGCCTCTTTTCCGATCTTCATCGACGCCAAGAGCGGAGTCAGCGGAGCGGGGAAAAAATGCGGACAAAAAAGCCATTTCGTTTCGATCAACGAAAACCATTTCGCCTACAATCCACTCTCCCACCGCCATGGCCCGGAGATTTCGGAAAAGATGCAGATGCGAAGCGGTAGATGGTTCGATATCAATTTCGTCCCCCATCTGCTTCCTCTCACTCGCGGGATGTTGGTAAGCTGTTACCTACGGCTAAAAAAGCGAATCGATCCGCTCGATTACCTCAAGGCATACTACGAAAAGGAGCCTTTCGTGCGGATATTCGACGATCCTGTCGATATCAAGTCCGCTTCCGGCACCCACTTTTGCGACCTCTTCGCCAAGACGAACGGCCAAAACCTCTTCCTCTCGGGTGCGATCGACAATCTCTTGCGCGGCGCCTCTTCACAGGCGGTAGCGAACGCCAACCTGATCTGCGGATTCGAAGAGAAACTGGCCCTCCCCGATATCGCCTATGTCCCCTGATCGCGAAACGGTAGAGATCAAGGAGGGGGCGCTTTTTGTCTCGGATGCGCACGAGAACGCCACGCGCCACCACTTCCATCACCTTCTGGAGTCTCTCGATCGCGGCGAAATCAAAACGCCTCAGCTTTTTTTGATGGGGGATATGTTCGATCTGCTCTCTTCGCAGATCTCCGCCGCCATCGATCTTTTCTCCCCGACGATCGCACTGCTCGATCGTCTTGGCACCAAAATCGAAATCCACTATCTGGAGGGCAATCATGATTTCAATCTCCAAAGCCTCTTTCCTCATATCCGCTGCCATCCCCTATCCGTCCAGCCTCTGCAGGCTTCCTTTTGTGGCAAAACCCTCCTTCTTTCGCACGGCGACCTCTATCAGGGAAACGGTTATCTTCTTTTCAGCAAAATCATCCGCAACGCCCCCTTTCTCTCTCTTTTGGATCTTATCGACGGTCTGTTGGGCCGACCTCTTTTTCGCAAAATTCTCCAAAACCAGCAAAACAAAAACCTCTGCGAACGAATCGACGATTTTTACGGAATGATTAAACAAAAAATCAAATATTACGATATAGAAGCAGGAAAAATCGATTTTGTCTGCGAGGGACACTATCACCAGAACGTGGAGTACGCTTTCGATGAGCTTACATATATCAATTTCGCTTCGTTCGCGTGTGAACCCTGTATCCATCGCATCGCCTATCACGACAGAATCGTTTTCGAAGCCGTAACTACAAGGGGACAATATGAACGACGACAACATCTTGAAGGTTGGTTCGAACGAAATGGAGCTGGTCGATTTCAGACTGCTCAAGGAGGAGGACGGTAAAGTCTACGAAGGAATCTACGGCGTCAACGTCGCCAAAGTGCGGGAAATCATCAAACTACCCACACTGACCGAGTTGCCGGGCGCACCTGCCTATATCGACGGTATTTTCGATCTGCGCGGAATCGTGATTCCGGTTGTGAACCTCGCCAAATGGATGAATGTCAACACCCCCAAAGACCGACAAATTCAACCCCGCGTCATCATCACCGAATTCAACAACGTCCTGATCGGATTTGCCGTGCACGAAGCGCGGCGAATCCGAAGAATAAACTGGAAAGATATCGAATCGGCCAGCTTCATCTCCGCAGAAAACGGTGCGTTCGACAAGACGAAGATCACCGGCGTCACGAAACTCGAAGAGGGAGAGGTGCTGCTGATTCTCGATTTGGAGAGCATCATCGAGGAGCTCGGTTTTTATTCGCCGAGAGTCGATCTCAAACACGGATCGATCGCCCAGTTCAACGGTACCGCCCTGGTATTGGATGATAGCTCCACCGCCAGACGCATCGTCAAGGAGGCGTTGCAGAAGATGGGACTCAATGTCGTCGAAGCGCAAGATGGCGTAGATGGGTTGGAGAAGATGGAAGATCTCTATAGGATCTTCGGAGAGTCGATGGAGCAGGAGGTCCGCATCATCATCAGCGACGTCGAAATGCCCCAGATGGACGGTTTTCATTTCGCCTCCAACATCAAGAAAGATCCGAGATTCAGAAATATTCCTCTGATTTTCAACTCCTCCATCAGCGACCATTTCAGCGATATCAGAGGCAAAGAGGCCGGCGCGGACGCCTATCTGACGAAATTCGACGCTTCGGTATTTTACGACGCCGTCGCAAATGCGATCAATGCACACCAAAACAAAACGCTGGCACCAGCGGTATAGGAGGGGTAGATGGAAGATTTTCAAGAGATAATGGAAGATTTTTTGGTAGAGGCGTATGAGCTGGTCGAGCAGATGGATCAGGATCTGGTCGAACTGGAACACAATCCGGAGGATCTGGAACTGCTCAACAGCATTTTCCGCGTCGCCCATACGGTCAAGGGTTCCAGCTCCTTTTTGAATTTTGACGTCCTGACCGAACTGACGCACCACATGGAGGATGTTCTCAACAAAGCCAGACGAGAAGAGCTGAAGATCACGCCCGAAATCATGGATACGATTCTGCAGTCGGTCGATATGATGAAAGCGCTACTGGATTCGATCAAGGAAAACGGCGACGACAGCCACAGCGGTATCGATATTGGACCCATCTGCGAAAAATTCGACGCGATCTCCAGCGGAAAGGAGATCCCCTCTGTCTCGAACGAAGAGCTCCAGACACCCCCGCAGGAGGAGAAAGCGCCCCAAACCGAACCGGAGGAGGAGCCTGACTACGCCAATATGAGCCCCGAAGAGGTGGAGGCGGAGATCGAACGCCTGCTGGCCGAAAAGCAGCGCGAAAAAGAGGCGAAAAAAGCCAAAAAGAGAGAAACCGCGAAAGAGGCACCCCAAAAAGCCGCAACCACATCCCGGACACAACAGCCCACCCCCGCAAAAAAAGCCTCCACACCCACCCCCTCCGCAAAAAAAGGCTCGACGCCCGAACAGACCATCCGGGTGGAGGTCAAACGTCTGGATCACCTGATGAATCTCATCGGAGAGCTGGTATTGGGAAAAAACCGCCTCCTGAAAATCTACGACGACGTCGAAGAGCGCTACGAAGGGGAGAAGTTTCTCGAAGAGCTCAACCAGGTCGTCTCTTCCGTCTCTTTGGTGACCACCGACCTGCAGATCGCGGTGATGAAGACCAGAATGCTTCCCGTGGCCAAAGTCTTCAACAAATTCCCCAGACTCGTACGCGACCTCTCACGCGAGCTGGGCAAGGATATCGAACTGATTATGAGCGGCGAAGAGACGGAATTGGACAAATCGATCGTCGAAGAGATCGGAGATCCGCTCGTTCATATGATTCGCAACTCCTGCGACCATGGAATCGAACCGCCGGAAGTACGCAAGGCGGCGGGCAAACCGGCCAAAGGAACGGTCGAACTGAAAGCCTACAACGAAGGCAATCAGATCGTCATCGAAATCAGGGACGACGGAGCCGGTATGGATCCCGATTTCCTGAAGATGAAAGCACTCGACAAAGGGCTCATCAGCGAACGCGAAGCGGGACAGCTTTCCGACAAGGAGGCCTATGGCTTGATCTTCAAGCCAGGCTTCTCCACCGCGGCGAAAGTGACCGGTGTCTCCGGGCGCGGCGTGGGGATGGACGTGGTCAAAACCAATATCGAAAAGCTAAACGGCATCATCGATATCGAGAGCGAACTGGGCAAAGGGTCGGTCTTCAAACTCAAAATTCCTCTGACACTGGCGATCATGCAATCGCTGCTCGTTTCGGTACAGGAGGAGTATTTCGCGATTCCTCTCGCTTCGGTTCTGGAGACGGTTCGCATCTCGCTCGATGAAATCTACACGATCGAGGGTAAAAACGTTCTTCGTCTGCGCAACGAGGTTCTCTCTTTGGTGCGTCTTTCCGATATGTTCGGAGTCGAACAGGTTTTCGACAGCGGTGAACACGCCTACGTCGTCATCATCGGTCTGGCCGAATCCAAACTCGGCATCATCGTCGACGGCCTCGTGGGGCAGGAGGAGATCGTCATCAAATCGATGGGAGACTATCTCCAGGGAATCGAGGGAATCGCCGGTGCGACGATCCGAGGTGACGGAGGTGTGACGCTGATCACCGATGTGAGTGCGATGATGAAACTTGCCAAAGAGATCAAGGTCGACCTCACGCAGGTAGCGAAACAGATACAGAAAAACCAGAAAAGCAAACCGGACGACTATCATGTACTGATCGTCGACGACAGCAAGACCGACCGGATGATTATGCAAAAATCGCTCGCACCTCTGGGAATCCGGATAACGGAAGCGACCAACGGCGTCGAAGCGCTGAATCTGCTCAAAAGTCCGGATGCGGACTACGACGCGATTTTGATCGATATCGAAATGCCACAGATGGACGGTTATACGCTCGCAAGCGAAATCCGCAAATATTCGAGATTCAAAAACCTGCCGCTGCTGGCCGTCACGTCCCGCACATCCAAAGCCGACAGACTCAGGGGCGTCGAATCGGGTATGACCGAATACATCACCAAACCCTACTCCGCCGAGTATCTGATGGGCACCGTCAGCAAAAACATCAAACTACCAATGGAGGCGACCGCATGAACGCACAATTAGAACAGGTTTTGAAAAACCAAAAGGAGCAGATCACTTCACCTCTCGAAAATGAAAAAAAGAAAGACGAAGAGATCATCCAGTTGGTCGGCTTCATCGTCGGAGAGGAGGAGTATGCGATCCCGATCCTCAATATCCAGGAGATCATAAAACCGATCGAATACACGAGGGTCCCCAGCACGCCCGACTATGTCCTTGGGGTCTTCAACCTACGCGGCAACGTCATTCCTCTGATCGATCTGAGAAAGAAGTTTCACCTCCCCTCCGCAGATCAGACGGCGGATACGCGCTATATCGTCATGAAAGACGGCGAAAACATCGCGGGCTTCGTGATCGACAAACTGACCGAAGCGATCCGCCTCAACACGAATCAGATCGACCCCGCACCCGAGACGTTGCACAACGACAGGGGAATGATCTCGGGTATCGGCAAACGTGACACTTCGATCCTGACGATCCTGAAAGTGGACGTGCTGCTCAAACGCGATTTCTAGATCGAATCCACGATCTCTTTGGCCAATACGAAATTGTTGGCCGTCATCAGATGCATCTTCGGGTGCATCTTCCAGATGGAATTGAACGCCTCGATCGAAAGCTCCAATCCCACCTTTTTCTGCTCCTCTTCCGAAACTTTCTTCGCATGATAGAGGCGATCTCCCCACGATTTGGGCACTTCCACACCCGGTACGTGCGAGCTTAGAAATTGTGCGGTACGAAGTTTCACGATCGGGAAAAAGCCGATGATCAGTTGCGCATCCACCTCCGTTCCCGATTCGATCTTCGCCTTTTCGAAAAGCTCCAGCAGCATTTTCGCATTCTCCACACTATAGACCGGCTGGGTAATGATCGCTTTGGTACCGTTTTCGAGTTTGAGGCGCATCTTCTTCTGCAGGTTTCTGGGATTCTTCGCGAAAGCGTTGGAGACGCTGAAGGGGTAGATTGGCTTTGGTTTCGTATCGAGCGGTTTGCCGGCATAATCGATCCCGGCATTGAAACACTTGATGATCTCCAACAACAGCGTACTGTTTCCTTCGAAGACCCCTTTGGTTTGCGGCTGATCGCTCATACTCGCCGGATCCCCCGTAAGCGCCAAAATCGCACGGATTCCAAAATCGTTCGCCCCCAACAAAGAAGACTGCAACCCGATCTTGTTGCGATCGCGCATCGACATCGTCGCGATCGCGGGCTTTTTGAAAGCTGTCTGAAGTTTGAGCGCCCCGAAAAGCGCGCTGTATTTGAGCTTGGCCAGCGGAGAATCGGTCACGCTGAACCCGTCCACCTTCCGATGCAATCCCAGTTCGCGTATCCTTTCTACGATCGGATCGAATCGAGGAGAGTGGCGCGGTGTGGTTTCGAGCGTCAAAAAAGAACCCTCTTGCAGTTTCGTCATAAATTTTTCAAACATCATTTAGATAAATCCCCATATTAATTCGGTATTATAGCCAAAATTTCGTCCCGAAAGCTTCCATCGGAAGCGATATGGACGATTTCGGGCGACAAAACCGATCGAAAATCCGATCACGCTCCGTATCGTCCTTCGAGTGAAGCTTTCGGGAACCAAAGGAGTATCATGAAATTGTGTGTGTTCGATTTCGATTCGACGCTGATGGACGGCGAGACGATCGACTTCCTCGCCGGAGCGCTGGGATTGAAAGAGAAGGTCGCCAAAATCACCGAAATGGCGATGCGCGGAGAACTCGATTTTTTCGAGAGTCTGACCCAGCGTGTTTCACTGCTGGAGGGGCTGGAGACAAAAAAGGTGGACGAGATCTGTCACAACCTCCCCTTTATGCCGGGAGCGGCGGAGACGATCGCGGCGTTGAAAAAAAGAGGCTACAAAGTGGTCGTTTTCAGCGGAGGATTTCGAAACGCCACGAGCGATGCGAAAGAGAAGCTGGGATTCGATGCCGACTTCTCCAACGTTCTCCATGCCAGAGAAGGCAGGCTGAGCGGTCTTGTCGGAGGCGATATGATGTTTGACTTCTCCAAGGGAGATATGCTAAAACGCCTCCAGGCGCTGCTGGGAATCACCCCCGCCGAAACCGTCGTGGTGGGTGACGGCGCGAACGACCGCTCCATGTTCGCCCATGCCGATACCCGCATCGCCTTCTGCGCCAAGGAGATTCTCAAAAAAGAGGCCAACATCATCGTCGATATCAAAGATTTAAGAGCGATTCTCAAGGAGATATGATGTATATCAAAGAAGCCAATTTCGCACTCTGGTGCGACTTTATCGAGAGAGATTTTCTCAAAAACGAATTCAAGGCGTTGATTCGAAACGGCATCGTCAACGGCGCCACGAGCAACCCCGCCATCTTCAAAAACGCGATTACCACCTCTCCCGCTTATCGCGAAGAGATCACAAAAGCAAAAGGAACACCCCCCAAGGAGATCTACGAAAAACTCGCCATTCAAGATATCACGCTCGCTGCCGATATCATGAAAGATCTCTATGCCGGAGACGACGACGGATTCGTGAGTATCGAGGTAGATCCGTTTTTGTGCGACGATACCGAAGCGACCGTCAACGAAGCGAAACGGCTCTACAAAAGTATCGATCGTCCCAACATCATGATCAAAGTTCCCGCGACGGTAGCGGGATTTGACGCGATGGAGGCGCTGATGGCGGAGGGAATCAGTGTCAATGCGACGCTGATTTTCGATCCGGCACAGGCCAAGGGGTGTCTGAATGCGTTCGAGCTGGGATTGAACCGATTCGGTTCGCTGTCCCCGAACACACCCCTTCCCAAAGGGGTGATCAGCATTTTCGTCAGCCGTTTCGACCGGATGATGGATGAAACGTTTCGAAACAGAGGCTTGCCTCAGGGGCGACTGGGTATCTACAACGCGACGAAGATCTACCACGAGATCCAGCGTCGCCGATTGCCCGGTGTGCGCGCACTTTTCGCAAGCACCGGCGTCAAGGGGGATGCCTATGCGCCCGACTACTACGTCAGCGAGCTTCTTTACGAAAACGCGGTCGACACCGCACCGCTGGAGACGATCGAAGCCTTCGTGCGAAACGGCCGAAAAGTGATCAAACACCCGGTTTCCGAAGAGGAGATCGAGAGGTTTTTCGCACAAATGGCGGCTTTCGGCATCGATAGAGACGAAATTTACAAAACCCTGCTGACAGAAGGGTTGGAAGCCTTCAAGGAGGCGTTTACCCAGATTCTGGAGGCACTCGAAAAAGGATAGCGATGATTACGGCGGATGTTGATAGATTGGTGGAAGAGCGGTTGGGACTCACCCCGGCGAAGAAAGAGGAACAGACCCCCTGTCCGGAATCGGCCTATTGTCCAGATGTGGATTTGAAAAAAGAGAAAGATTTCGATCCCAGAAAACTCGATTTCAAGATGGTCAAGAGACTCCGCCATTTTCTCGACGGTCTGATCAAATACGGCGGTAGCGACCTTCATATCAAAAGCGGTTCGAATATCCGCGGCCGCATCAACGGAGAGATGATCCCGATGTCCAAGGAGATTCTCTCGCATGCCGAGGGAATCCAACTCGCCAAAGAGGTCCTCAAGGGACGTTTCGCGGAACTGGTTGAGAAAAAAAGCATCGATTTTACCTTCAAACTGGACGAAAAATATCGCTTCAGGGGGAATATGTTTTTCCAATCCGAAGGCGTCTCCGCCGTTTTTAGGGTGATCCCCGTGGAGATTCCGACGATGGAACAACTCAAGCTTCCTTCCATTCTGAAAAATCTCTGCACCCTCAAACGGGGACTCGTCCTCGTCACGGGCCCTACCGGCAGCGGTAAATCGACCACCCTCGCTTCGATCATCAACCAGATCAACAAAGAGCAAAAAAAACACATCATCACGATCGAGGATCCGATCGAATTCGTCTATCGGGACAACCAGAGTCTGATCAATCAACGTTCGATGGGACAGGATGCGACCGACTTCCAATCGGCGCTGCGTGCGGCGCTGCGTGAAGATCCGGACGTCATCCTTGTTGGAGAGATGCGGGATATGGAGACGATCGAAACCGCGATGCATGCCGCCGAAACCGGCCACCTGGTCCTCTCCACGCTGCATACCGTCGACGCCAAGGATACGATCAACCGTATCATCGGCATGTTTCCGGGCAACGAGCAGAACAAAATCCGGATGAGTCTGGCGGCGACCCTGCAGGGGGTACTTTCCCAAAGACTCGTCAAGACCAAAGACAACAAACGGGTAGCGGCGATCGAAATCCTGCTTCGAAACGCCCGTATCGAATCGTTGATCGCCGACGGCAGAGACAGCGAAATCACCGATGCGATCGCCGAGGGAAAGGATATCTACGGAATGCAGACTTTCGACCAGGCGCTGCTCGATCTCTACGCGAAGGGAATCATCACCGAAGAGGAGGCGCTGCTCAACGCGACCAACAAGAGCGATCTGCGTATGCAGCTGGATGCTTTCAACTCCGCCAACACCTCCCATCAGAGGGTGGAGGATTCGATTATCGCGCTCAAAGGCGATAACTAAGCGTTTCTTTAGCATTTTTAAAGTAGAATCGCCCCTCAATTCAATTTTACATAAGGAAAAAACTATGATCGAGGGTATCGTTAGAGAGAGTATCGGCAAAAAAGCTGCGAAAGCTTTGAGACGAGATGGTTATCTAATCGCCAACATTTACGGAAAAGGTTTTGAAAATATCAATGCCGCCTTCAAATCGAACGAATTCATCAAAGCGGTGAGAAGGAAAGAGCATCTGATCTTCAACGTAAAGGTTGACGGAAAGGATATCCCCGTCGTCATTCAGGAGTACCAGAAAGATCCCGTCACCAACCAACTGCTGCATGTCGACCTCAGAGTCGCACAACCGGGTGTGGTTTCCAAATACCTCGTGCCCGTCAAAACCGTCGGAACACCGAAGGGCCTGAAGAACAAAGGGGTGCTGATCTACTCCAAAAAGCGGCTGCTCGTCAAATGCAAGGCGGAGGATCTACCGGACAGCTTCACGCTCGATGTCAGCGGCCTGGACGTGGGCGACTCCATCCTCGTCCGGGATATCCAGGCACCCGAAAACGTCAAATTGATGGATGCCGACAGAGTCTCCGTCGTTGGTGTGATCAAAGCCAAATAGGCCTTTTATGGTACTGATCGTAGGGTTGGGAAACCCCGCCGAAAAGTATCAGAACAACCGCCACAACGTCGGCTTCATGGTCATCGACAGATTGATCGAAACGCTGAAGCCGACGTCTATTGCCAAATCCGCCTTCAAAGGCGAACTCTACAAGCATCGCGACCTCCTTCTGCTCAAACCCACGACCTATATGAACCTCTCGGGAGAGAGTGTACAGGCGGTGGCGCACTACTACAAACCCGAACGCATCATCGTCATTCATGACGAACTGGATATCGATCTGGGACGCATCAAGCTCAAACACGACGGCGGGCACGGAGGCCACAACGGCCTCAGATCGATCGACGCCCATATCGGCAGCGACTACGATCGGATCCGTATCGGCATCTCCAAACCCGCTCGAAAGTCCGAAGTGATCTCCCATGTCCTCAGCGATTTTTCGAAAGAGGAGCGGACGTGCCTTGCGAAGGTGATCGACAAAGCGGCCGAGCTGGCGATGGAGCTCGCTCGAAAAGAGCTCGAAGAGGTACGGCGCCACTTCTCGGCCAGGCAGAACCTATGCAGCTGAAACTCTACCGAAGATTCATCTCCGCCCTCTTTTTCAAGAACTTCCTGATTCTCTTTCTGGCGATGCAACTCTTCTTCACCGGCATCGACCTGATGCAAAATCTCAAATCTCTCCCCGCATCGGCCAACCTGCAGATTCTCTACGGCGTCAACATCTTCTTGAATTTCATCAACTACACCCTGCCGCTCTCTCTCGTCTTCGCGATGCTCACCACGATCATCGGATTGATCAAGAGCAACGAACTGGTCGCGCTCTATGCGCTCGGACTCTCCAAAGAAAGAGTGATCGCACCAATCTTCACGATCACCGCACTCTTGACGTCTCTTTATATCGGACTCAACTTCACCCCCTTCGTCAAGGCGAACGAGATCTCCACCAGCATCAAGCAAAACGGAGAGATCGCATCCAGAACGAGCGGACTCTTTTTGAAATATTTCGATACCTACGCCTATATCGAAACGCTCAAGCCGCTTCAAAACCTGGGAGAGCGTATCACGATTTTCTACACGAAACAAAACGACATCGTAGAGATCCTCCACGCCAAAAGCGCCACCTTTTCGAACCGATACTGGAACCTCCACGACGTCGAACGGATCGAAAAACCGAAAATCCGATCGCTTCTGCAAAAAGACGCGAAACTGACGAAAACCCATCTGAAGACGATGAAGGTCCTCAAAGGGTTTCGCCCCCAGATCATCGATAACCTCTTCAAAGGCAAAAGCCAACTCACGATTCCCGATTCGATAGCCGCGATCGCACTGCTGAAGCGCCAGCGGATCGATACCGACAAGATTCGGGGAAACCTCTACCTGATGACCCTCTTCCCCCTCTTCGCTCCGCTGGCGGTGCTGGCACTCTTCTACCCCCTCCCGATGCAACGCCGCGGATCCAACCTCGCGATCGTCAGTTCGGCTTTCATCCTGGTCGCGCTGCTGCTGTGGGGAATTCTCTTCACGCTCGCCAAAATCACCCTCAACGGCTCCATCGAACCCGAATGGGGTATCGCGGCCCCGATGCTGCTGCTGCTGATCGCGACCCTCTGGATCGTCCGCAGATACAGGTAAAGGCGCCCTTTACGTACCTTTGGATAAAATATCTCTAAAAACCGAAGGGCTTCTTCTTCATGATCGATTTCAAAGCACTCGCACAAAAATACGACACACCCCTCTACCTCTACGACTTCGACCATATTCGGGAACGCTACACAAAACTCAAAGAGGCGTTTCGGGGGCGAAAATCTCTGATATGCTACGCCGTCAAAGCCAACTCCAACCTCTCCGTGATCCGACTGCTCGCCAACGAGGGAGCGGGATGCGACTGCGTCTCGATCGGTGAGGTCAGACGAGCGCTTTTGGCCGGCGTGCCAAACTACCGCATCATCTTCAGCGGCGTAGGCAAACGCGACGACGAAATCCAAGAGGCGCTCGAAAAAGAGATTTTGATGATCAATCTCGAGAGCGAAGCGGAGCTTTCACGGGTCGAAAAAATCGCCGCGAAACTCGGCAAAACGGCCAGAATCAGTATCCGCGTCAATCCCGACATCGATCCTCTGACCCACCCTTATATCTCCACCGGATTGAGCGAAAACAAATTCGGCGTTTCGATCGATACGGCAAAAAGGATGTATATCGGCGCCAAAAACTCTCCCCATCTGGATCCGGTGGGGATCCATTTCCATATCGGAAGCCAGCTGACACAGCTGCAGCCGATCAAAGAGGCGAGCGCCATCGTGGCCGATTTGGTGCGCAATCTCAAAGCGTTGGAAATCGAGCTGAAATTTTTCGATGTAGGCGGCGGACTCGGTATCCGCTACCATGACGAAGAGACGATCGAGCCCTACGACTATGCCCAGGCGATCCTCTCCACGCTCACGGGGCTGGATATGACGGTGATGTGCGAACCGGGCCGCTACCTGGTGGGTAACGGAGGCTACTTTCTCACACGTGTCCTCTACGAAAAACGAAACGGCGACAAACGCTTCGTGATCGTCGACGGCGCGATGAACGACCTGATCCGCCCCGCGCTCTACCACGCTTTTCATCGGATCGAAGTGGTCGGGAAAACGGGTACGCCCACACCCGCCGACGTCGTCGGGCCGGTATGCGAAAGCGGCGACTTCTTCGCCAAAGATCTTCCTCTGCCACCCACCGATCATGACGATCTGCTGCTGCTTGGAAGCGCCGGCGCCTACGGATTCACGATGAGCAGCAACTACAACACCCGTCCCAGAGCCGCAGAAGTGGCGATCGAAAAGGGAGAGGACCGGCTGATCAGGCGCAGAGAGACTTTCGAAGATTTGATCGCACAGGAAGTCGAATATCTGAAGGAGCGATGATGGATCTGCAAAAACTCCGAAACGAAATCAACGCGATAGACGATGCGATGATCGAACTGCTCGTCTCCAGAATGCGGTTGGTCAAGGAGGTGGGCAAACTCAAACAGAACACCGGTACCAGCATCTACCGACCCGAGCGGGAGCGTGAAATCATCGAGCGTCTCACCCGAAAAAGCGACGAAAAACTTCTGCCCAAAGAGGCGATCGAAGCGATCTTCATGGAGATTTTCGCCGTCAGCCGCAATCTCGAACTTCCCGAAAAGGTCGCCTATCTGGGGCCGGAGGGAAGCTACACCCACCAGGCCGCCGAAAGCCGTTTCGGGGCGCTTAGCTACTACCTTCCGCTCTCTTCGATCGAAGCGGTCTTCAGGGTACTGCAGAACAAAGAGGCCAAATACGGCGTCGTCCCGATCGAAAACAATACCGAAGGGGCCATCGGAACGACCCTCGATTGCCTGGGCAAATACGACTCCCTGATCATCGCCGAACACTATATGGACATTCACCACTCTTTCGCATCCCTGGCGGAAAACCTGAAGGACATCAAGCGGATCTACTCCCATCCCCAGGGGTACAATCAATGCCGCACCTTCCTCGAAGAACACTTTCTGCTGGATGTGGAATTCATCCCGACCCGCTCCACCTCCTATGCCGCCAAACGGGCGAAAGAGGATCCGGAATCGGCGGCGATCTGCTCACGTATCGCGGCCAAACTCTACAACCTGCCGATCCATTTCGAAAAGATCGAAGACAACCTCGCCAACCAGACACGCTTTTTGATCCTGAGCGATTTCAAAAACGAAAAGAGCGGCCATGACAAAACATCCATCCTCGCCCAGACCGAAAACAGACCGGGCAGTCTGGTCGATTTTCTACAGAGCTTTCAGGATGCGGGAATCAACCTCACGAAGATCGAATCGCGCCCCGTCAAGGAGAAGAAGTTCCAGTCGGTCTTTTATATCGATTTTCGCGGCCATATCGACGACGAAAACGTCAGGAGAGTGATCGAAAACTCCCCGAGCAAGATCAAATGGCTCGGAAGCTACGTCGCGGGAGACAGCGATGAAGTTTAATCCTCGCCTCGAGGCCATCGAAACCTACGAAGGGGGCAAACCGATCGAACTGGTCGTCAGAGAATACGGTATCAAGCCCCAACAGGTGATCAAACTCGCCAGCAACGAAAACCCGTTGGGTACTTCTCCCCTCGTCGCCGAAGCGATACGCCAAAACGCGACCCGTGCGCATCTGTATCCGGACGACACGATGCGCGCGCTCAAAGAGGCGCTCTCGAAGCGTTTCGGCATCGATTCGAACCGTCTGATCATCGGTGCCGGCAGCGACCAGGTGATCGAATTCGCGATTCGCGCCAAAGCCGACGCCGCGACCAGAGTGCTTACCGCGGGGGTCACTTTCGCGATGTACGAAATCTACGCCCGGCAGGTGGGGGCCGAAGTCGTCAAAACCCCCTCCCCCACCCACGATCTCGATCAATTTCGCGAAGCCTATCGGCGCGATCCTTCGATCGGCATCATCTTTCTCTGTCTGCCCAACAACCCTCTTGGAGAGTCGTTGCCCACAAAAGAGGTCTACGCCTTTATCGAAGAGATCGATTCCGATACCCTCGTCGTCGTCGACGGCGCCTACCAGGAGTACGCCGGAGCCAAAGACGAAAATTTCGCCATCGATCCCGCCGATCTGATCGCCACCTTTCCCAACGTACTCTATCTGGGTACATTCTCCAAAGCCTTCGCATTGGGCGGAATGCGCGTGGGTTACGGTATCGCCTCCGAAGAGATCATCCGAGCGCTCCACAAGCTGCGCCCCCCCTTCAACGTCACCACCCTTTCGCTGGCGGCGGCCGAAGCGGCACTGAGAGATCATGCGTTTGTCCAAAAGAGTCTTTCGCTCAATTTCGACCAGATGGAGCGCTATCTCGAATTCGCCCGTAGACATGAAATAGATTTCATCGATAGTTATACAAATTTCATCACTTTTATTCTTCCTAAAGCACGCAGCTCCCGAGACATAGCGCAAATGTTATTAAAAAAGGGTATAATAATCAGAGATTTGACGGGTTACGGACTCAACGGCCTGCGTATCACGATCGGCACACCCGAACAGAACGACAGATTTCTGGAGCTCTTCGAAGAGGTAATAAAAGCGTAGGAAACAGATGGATTTCAAAACATTGCTGGAACAGATCACCGGTCTCTTTGCCAAACTCTCCAAAAAACAGAAGATCATCATCGCCGCCTCCACGGTAGGAGTGATCGGATTCATCGTCTTTTTGATTCTCTATACCGGTACACAGAGAGAGAGGGAGGGATACCGCGTACTTTTCGACAATATCTCTCCTTCCGACGCGGCGCTGGTGATCTCGCAACTGGAAAAAGACGGTATCCCCTACAAACTCGTCGACGAGAGTACGATCAAAGTCCCCCGCGAATATGTCTACAAAGAGCGCATCGCGATCGCCGCGCAGGGATTGCCCAAAAGCTCCAAGGTGGGATTCGAACTCTTCGACAAACAGCAGTTCGGAGAGACCGATTTCGCACAGAAGATCAAGTTTTTGCGGGCGCTCGAGGGAGAGCTGGCCCGGACGGTGGAGAGCCTCACACCCATCGAAGAGGCCAAGGTCCACATCGCGATGCCCAAAGAGTCCGTCTTCGTCGAAAAAGAGACGGCTCCGACCGCTTCGGTCGTCGTCAAAGTCTCCCCCGGCATGAAACTCTCCTCCAAACAGATTCTCGGCATCCGCAATCTCGTCTCCGCATCGGTCGCCAAACTTCCGCCCCAAAATGTCCAGATCGTCGACCAGGACGGCGAACCTCTGGGCACGGAGGGCGAGGAGGGCTTCGACGCGGATAGGATCAATGCGCAGATTCGCTACAAAAAAGCTTACGAAAAAGCCTACGAAAAGAAAATCGAAAATCTCCTCGCACCCGTACTGGGCGGCAAACAGAAGGTGGTCGCCAAGGTAACGATCGACTTCGATTTCGAAAAGAAGGAGACCGTTAGCGAATACTACGATCCCGAATCGGTCGTCCGCAGCGAACAGACGGTCGAAGAGAAGCGTGAAGGAGTCTCTCCCAAAGAGGTGGGAGGCGTTCCGGGAGCCATCAGCAACATCGGTCCCGTTCAGGGAGTCGAAGAGGGAAAACAATCCGGAGAGAAGTACGAAAAAAGCTCTTCCACCACCAACTACGAAATCTCCAAAAAGGTGACCAACACCAAGGGGGCGTTCGCTACGATCAAACGCATCACCGCTTCGGTCGTGGTCGATGGAAAATACAAGCCCAAAACGGACGAAAAGGGTAATCCCACCGGAGAGAGTGTCTACACACCGCTCGATCCTACCGAAATCGACGCGATCACGTCGATCGTCAAAAACAGCATCGGCTTCGATCCCAAAAGAGGCGACGACGTGAGCGTGAGAAATTTCGAATTCACCCCTGCCGGCCTCAAGATGCCCGAAAACACGATCGAAAAGACCGCCTCCATGATCACCCCGTTTTTACCGATATTGAAATACCTCTTTGCGGGAATTTTACTCTTTGTCTTCTACAAAAAGATCATCGCACCTTTTGGGGAGCGTATGTTACAGGAATACGAAGTGGAGGAGGAAGAGGAGTTTCTGCCGGAGAGTGAAGAGATACTGGAAGAGAGCGATACGATGAAAGAGTACAAAAAGATGAAGCAGAAAGTCGAAGAGGAACTCGGTATCTCCGAGGGTGTGGACGAAGAGGACCTCAAACACGAAATTCTGCTCGACAAAATCCGAAAAGAGATCGAAAGCAGACCCGAAGAGGCCGCCAGACTCCTCAAATCGATCATCGACAATGAAAAAGAGTGACGGAGTGAACCTATGAGTACTATGACGCCAGAGCAGCAGGAAATCTATGACAGTCTGACGATGAACCAGAAGATTGCCGTACTGCTCACGCAACTGGGCGAAGATGTCACCGCGAGGATCTTCGCCAATCTCGACATCGGTCTGATCACCGAACTCTCCGCCAATCTCGCGACGATGCAGAAGGTGGACAAACCGATCGCTACGGCGGTGCTGGAAGAGTTTCACGCCTTACTTCAATCCAACCACTATCTCGTAACGGGAGGGCTCGAATACGCCAAGGAGATTCTCTTCAAAACTTTTCCTCCCGAGACGGCACAAGCGATTTTGAACAAACTCTCCAAAGAGCTCGGCGAGGCGAAGAGTTTCAACTATCTGGCGAAAATCAAACCCGAACAGCTCGCCGACTTCATCGTCAACGAACACCCGCAGACGATCGCACTGATTTTGGCACATATGAGTCCGATGGCCGCGGCGGAGACGCTCTCGTTTTTCAACGACGAACTGCGTGCGGAGGTGACGATCCGTATGGCGAACCTCGGTGATATCTCCCCCTCCATCATCAAACGAGTCTCCGCGGTACTGGAAAGCAAGCTCGAATCCCTCACCTCCTACAAAGTCGAGGTCGGAGGTCCTAGAGCCGTCGCGGAAGTGTTGAACAAGCTGGGACAGAAAGCGAGCAAAACGACGATCGAGTTGATGGAGAAAGAGGACAGCGAACTCGCCAATACGATCAAGGAGTTGATGTTCACCTTCGAAGATATCAACAAAATGGACAAAACGGCGATCAGGGAGCTTCTGAAAGTCCTCGACAAAAACCAACTGATGGTCGCCCTCAAAGGATCGGGAGAGGAACTCAAACAGAAGTTTCTCGAAAATATGTCGCAGCGGGCCGCGGAAGCGTTCGAAGAGGAGATGTCTTTCCTGGGAGCCGTGAAAGTCAAAGATGTCGAAGAGGCGCAGCGTAAAATCATCGAAGAGATACAAAAACTTGCGGAAAAAGGCATCGTCCAGATGGGCGAAGCGGACGAGGTGATCGAATAAAATGGGTAAAATCATCGACGAAAAGGGACTCGATCGCCATCGTGTGGAGAAGTATCAATTCGAAGCGCTCGATCTCGATCTCGAGGAGGAAGAGCCGTTTGATCCCTCTATCTTTTCCACCTCGGCCGAACCCGCCCCTCCAGAGCGCGAGCGTGGTCAATCTCCCGCATCTGCCGAAACTTCCGAACTGCTCGAAAAGATAGAGACCCTGAAATCCGAGGTGGCTTCATTGCAGACCACACTCGAAAAAGAGCGCAAGGAGAAGATGCAAGAAATCGAAGAGGCGAGAGAGCGGGCATTTTCAGAAGGAAAAGAGGAGGGGATCAAAGAGACGCAACAAGCGCTGCAAGAAGCCCTCGACGAAACCCGTATCCAGATGCACAAAAGTATCACCGATCTTCAGGAGACGATGGAACACTATCGGGAAAAATTCGACCGACTCGAAGAGGAGATATCACAGAGCGCCCTCTTGATCGCACAGCAGGTCATCGCGGCCGAAGTGGACATCCACAGCGCGAAGATCGCCCGAAAAATCGCCCATACTCTGATAGAGGAGCTCGAGGAGGCGACACATATCACCCTCCATCTCAATCCCGCCGACGCCACAGCGCTGGAGGAGTCGTTTCCCGAAGACTCCCGCATCACGATCAAGAGCGATACCGCCGTCACCCCCGGAGGCGCCATCCTCTACAGCGACGCCGGAAACATCGACGGCACGCTCGAAGCCAGAATCAAACGAACCATAGCGTTGTTGCAAAAAGAGAGTTAAATGAACATCAAAAACTACACGATAGAAGAGTTGGAAGCTTTATGTGAAAAAATTCGCGAAAAGATTCTCGTCACCGTCAGCAGAAACGGCGGACATCTAAGCAGTACGCTCGGCGCGGTGGAGCTGATCGTCGCGATGCATTACGTCTTTGACGTCGAAAAGGATCCGTTCATCTTCGACGTCTCCCACCAGGCCTATGCGCACAAACTCCTTACCGACAGATGGGAGCGGTTCGATACCCTGCGGAAATTCGGAGGAATCAGCGGCTATACCAAACCGGACGAATCCCCCTACGACTACTTCATCGCCGGCCACAGCTCCACCTCCATCTCTCTCGCCGTGGGAGCGGCCAAAGCGATACGACTGAAAAACGAAACGCGAATACCCGTCGCGATGATCGGGGACGGCTCGATGAGCGCAGGGATGGCCTACGAAGCGATGAACGAACTGGGTGATCGCAAATATCCCGTCGTCATCATCCTCAACGACAACGAAATGAGTATCTCCAGACCGATCGGCGCGATCAGCAACTACCTCTCCCAGATGATGGCGGGCAAAATCTACACCAAGATCAAAAGCTCCACGAAAAGCGTTTTGGAGCATCTGCCCGAAAGCGCGACCTATATCGCCAAAAGATTGGACGAGAGCTTCAAACTGATCACGCCGGGACTGCTTTTCGAGGAGCTGGGCCTGGAGTATATCGGACCGGTCAACGGACACGATCTGCCGAGCCTGATCGAAGCCTACAGCGTCGCAAAACAGATGGGCAAACCGGTGATCATCCATGCGCAGACGACCAAAGGCAAAGGATACGAAATCGCGGAGGGATATTACGAGCACTGGCATGGCGTCGGAAAATTCGACCTCAAGACGGGTGAGCCTCTGAAAAAGAGCACCCAAAAGAGTGCGACGAAAATTTTCACCGAAGCGCTTCTCGATCTGGCGAAAAAACACCAAAACGTCGTGGGCGTAACCGCCGCGATGCCCAGCGGTACCGGTATGAAGGAGTTGATCGAAACCTATCCGGATCGTTTCTGGGATGTGGCGATCGCGGAACAACACGCCGTCACTTCGATGTGCGCGATGGCAAAAGAGGGATTCAAACCTTTCGTGGCGATCTACTCCACCTTTTTGCAGCGTGGATACGACCAAGTGATTCATGATGCCTGTATCATGGCGCTTCCCGTGGTTTTCGCGATGGATCGCGCGGGAATCGTCGGCGAAGACGGCGAAACGCACCAGGGGGCGTTCGATATCTCCTATCTTAGAGCCATACCCAATATGACCCTCTTCGCCCCCAGAGACGAAGCGACTATGAAGGCGATGATCGCGTTCGCCTACGAAATGCGAACCACTTGCGCCTTTCGATACCCCCGCGGGGCATTCATTCCCACCCTCTTCCGGACACCGCAAATCATACTGGGAAAATCGCAGATGCTTGTGGAAAGCGACGGAAAGACACTCTTCATCGGCTATGGAAACGGCGTGGGAAGAGCGTGGCAGACGATGCAACACCTCCAAAACGAGAAAATCGCGCTACTGGATCTGATGTTCGTCAAACCGTTGGACGAAACGAAACTTCGGGAACTCGCGAAAAAGCACGACAGATGGTTCGTATTCAGCGACAGCGCCAGGATGGGAGGCGTAGCCAGTGCGATCGAAGAGCTGGGGATCGAGGGTATCCGGATCGTTTCGTTCGAATACGAAGACAGTTTCATCCCGCATGGCAGTACCGAGGAGGTGGAAGCCTCACTCGGACTTAGCCCTAAACAGCTGGCGAAACGAATACGAGATATATTATCGACTACAACAGATCTCTAACGCATCTGGCAAACTGTTTCAGATAGGAACGACATCTAAAGCAGCCTCCATTCTGAGGATTTAAGACATTGTAATATTCAGTCAGATTCCCATCCCTCTCCTCATCTGCAAAAGAGCCTCTATATGTAGAAGACCAGTAGTTTCCTATATGGAAATCCTTCTCTTCCTCTCCGAACGATCCCTGATTTCTAAATACCGAAGAGATAGCAGGATCGTAATGCGTTCTATCGGTGATGGAGCGTAACTCGTTGATATTCGGAAGTCGCCAATCACTGTATCCTCCCAATGTAAGATTTTCACAGTAAGCGAGAGATTCGTTCTGCTCCATCAATTTGGATCGTGCATCCGCATTGTCGCTCCACATCAAATTGGTGGAATGATCTATTACGATCTCTTTTGCATTATCTCTTTCGAATATCCCGCGCTCTTTCAACGGTGTTCCACGTACGCATCTAAGATGGAAACGGCGGGTTTTGAGATAACGTTCATTATACCTCGAAGTGTATCCCTGATCAAAATCGACCATATAAGCGAAGGAACTTTTATCTGCCGGATACTCCGTCAGGGTCCAATATTGACCATTTTGGGTAAACTTGAAAATAGGATCGATGGCGGGATGAACACGTCCATAATCGATCAATGTTTCCAGTTCGGCCAGCGTAGGCATTCTCCAATCATAATGCCCGCCCAAATCGAGATTGAAGCAGTAGTTGATACCCTCTTTCCATGTCAAATCCATACTTTGGGTATCATTGTTGTCCTGCCATTGCAGTCCGGTTGCCAGATCAGAGACAATCTCGGAAGTGTCGTCTCTATCGTACGATCTGATTACACCTTTACGATAATAGTAGTCATCATAAGAAACATGAGGAAAGCGGGTGCCAGTCTTGAGAATGGGACGCGAAT
>CAYUEN010000025.1:0-27523 GCA_964443745.1 uncultured Campylobacterales bacterium
GTTCGGCTGGTTCGGTTTCAACGCCGGCTCCGAAGTGGCTGCGGACGGTACGGCCGCGAGCGCTTTTCTCGTCACGAACGTAGCCGCCTCTATGGGTGTGATCGGCTGGCTCGCGATGGAGTGGATCGTCTATAAAAAGCCGACTCTCGTGGGTGGTGCTTCCGGTGCGGTGGCCGGACTGGTCGCGATTACGCCGGCTTCGGGAACGGCGGGTGTCGGCGGGGCGATCATCATCGGTATCGTCGGCGGGGCGCTCGGATTCTTCGGCGTCTCCAAATTCAAAAAGTGGTTTGACGTAGACGACTCTTTGGATGCCTTCTGGGTACACGGACTCGTCGGTATCTGGGGTTCGATCGCAACCGCGCTTTTCATCGCTTCCTACGCGATGCCGGAAAATTTCAGCCTCGGCGGCCAACTGCTCGCACAACTTAAGGCAGTCGGACTGACCATCTTCTACAGCGCCATCATGACAGCTGTGGTATACTTCGTCTCAAGTATGCTTACAGGCGGCGGAAGGGTCGACGACGAAACGGAACAGGTAGGCCTGGACGAGAGAGTCCACGGTGAAACCGCACTCAACGAATAAGAGACAAAGGATAAAAATATGAAAAAGATCGAAGCGATTATCAAACCTTTCAAACTCGAAGATGTCAAAGAGGCGCTGGTCGCCGAAGAGATCGAGGGTATGACCGTATCTGAAGTGAAGGGATACGGACGTCAGCAGGGGCACTCCGAACTCTACAGAGGAGCCGAATATGTCGTCGACTTCCTCCCCAAGATCAAAGTCGAAGTGGTCGTCTCGGAGCCCTACGTCGAAAGGGCGCTTAACGCGATCACTTCCGCCGCCAAAACCGGAAAGATCGGCGACGGAAAGATTTTCGTCACCTCCGTCGAAAAGACGATCCGTATCCGAACCGGGGAGGAGGACGAAGAGGCGCTCTGAGCCCATCGGTCCCTTATCGCCATGGGAGGTCCCCTCTCATGGTAAACTTCTTTAACTTTGGCTATAATCCCATTTACGACTATATTTTGACTGGATTGTAGATTTGGATTTTCTTTCGCTCGATTACCGTGATCCCCTTTATGGCATCATCATCCTCGTCGCTATGATCTTCATCATCTCCTTCACCAACTACTGGTGGGGTATTTTCAAACGCAAAGAAGAAGATTCCAGCGTCCGAAAATTCATGAAGAAATTCGATCAGTACGAAGGATTCGGCGAATACAAAAAACTGATCCAGAAAAAGGACCTTCCCGTCGAATCGGCGATCCTGATGGCACTCACCTACGAAAAAAGCGGCGAATACGAAAAAGCGATCGATATCTACTCCGCACTTCTGAAAAACATCAAAGAGCCCCGCAAACGCAAAGACATCCTCACGCTGATGGGCAAAACCTACTACAAAGCGGGATTTTTGCAAAAATCGAGAGAACTGCTGCTCGCTTCCCTCAAACTCTTCCCCCGAAACGAAGAGGCGCTGACCTACCTGATCGTCATCTACGAGATTCTCAGAGAATACGACAAAGCGATCGATGTCCTCGATACACTCGAAGCGCTCGGCTCCAAAGTGGAGGAGAAAAAGATCTATTTCCAAACACTCAGTATCATCCACAATCCCTCTCTCAAAGAGGAGAAGAAAATCAAAAAACTCCTCTCCCTCGGTACCGAACACAAAATCGTCCAGCGTAAACTTTTCGAATTTCTCAAAACCCACAACCTGCCGCTCACCTACGATCTGCTCGAAGGTTTCGATTTCAGAGGAATCATCGATCTGGTGTGGGAGATGAAAATTTCCCGTTTCGACCCCCGTATCGTCGAAGAAAACCGACTCCTTCGGGAGATCTTCAGCGCCAAAGGGGAAATCGAAGAAGCCACCCGAAGCGACATCTTCGAGCTCAATATCCTGATCAAACTCCACCGGCTCGAAGACCGAAGCGCGAGTCTCAGCTTCGAATATATCTGCAACCACTGCAAAAACGTCTTTCCTTTCTACTTCTACCGCTGTCCGAAATGCCAGCATATCAATACGGCGGAGATCGAAACCCTGCTTACGAAGAGGTCACATGAAACAGGTTCTTTTGTTTAGCGACGGCTCGTCTCTGGGAAATCCGGGTCCGGGCGGTTACTGTGCGATCCTCAAATACAAAGAAAACGAAAAGATCGTCAGCGGCGGCGAACCGGAAACGACCAACAACCGAATGGAGCTCAAAGCGGTCATAGAGGGACTCAAACTCCTGAAGGAGCCATGCCATGTCATCATCACTTCGGACTCCTCCTATGTCGTCAAAGCGATCAACGAATGGCTGAAGAACTGGATCAGAAAGGATTTCAAAAACGTCAAAAACCCCGATCTGTGGAGAGAGTATCTGGAGGTGGCGCGACCCCACAGAATCAAGGCGGTCTGGGTACGCGGACACAACGGCCACCTGGAGAATGAAAAATGTGATAAAATAGCACGCCAGGAGGCGACAACAATTCAAAAGCGTACGAGGGCATCCGGATGAAAAGGCTACAAGAGCTCGAAAATCGACTCGATTACCACTTCAAAGAGAGGCGGTTGGCGGACGAAGCGCTGACCCATAAAAGCTGCAAAAAGAGTTACAACAACGAACGCCTGGAATTTCTCGGCGATGCCGTACTCGATCTGATCGTGGGCGAATACCTCTTTCAGAAATTTCCCGATCTCCCCGAAGGAGACCTCTCCAAAATGCGCGCCTCCCTCGTCAACGAAAAAGGATTCGAAAAGCTGGCCAAGTTGATCGGACTGGGAGAATATATCCACATCTCGAGTGCGGAAGAGAACAACCGCGGCAGAGAAAAAGCCTCCATCCTCTCCAACGCTTTCGAAGCGCTGATCGGTGCGATCTACCTCGAAAGCGGCCTCGAAAAAGCCAGAGAGGTGACACTCGGATTGCTCGAAGAGGCGCACCCGAAAATCGATATGGAAACCCTCTTCAGGGATTACAAAACCACGCTACAGGAGCTGACGCAGGCGCGTTACGGCACCACACCCGAATATATCGTCACCGGCAGCAGCGGCCCCGACCACAGAAAGGAGTTCGAAGTGATGGTCAAAATCGCGGGAAAAGCCTACTCCAGGGCCAGAGGAAAGAGCAAGAAGAGCGCACAGCAGAAAGCGGCGAAAATCGCACTCGAAAAATTGAGAGGGGAAGAGGCATGAACAGTTTCGGAAAAAGATTCATCCTTACGACATTCGGAGAATCCCACGGCAAAGCGATCGGATGCGTGCTTGACGGCGTACCGGCGGGGCTTGTTATCGACGAAGCGTTCATCCAGAACGAACTCGACCGGCGCAGACCCGGTAAAAACGAATTCGCCACATCCAGAAAAGAGGCCGATCGCGTGGAGATCCTCAGCGGTGTGTTCGAGGGAAAATCGACCGGTACGCCTATCGCGATGGTGATTTTCAACACCGACCAAAAGAGCAGAGACTACACTGAAATCAAAGATCTCTTCCGCCCAGGACATGCCGACTTCACTTATTGGCACAAATACGGTATCAGAGACTACAGAGGAGGTGGCAGGAGCAGCGCGAGGGAGACGGCCGCACGCGTCGCGGCGGGAGCTGTCGCGAAACTGATCCTTGAAGAACTCGGTATCGAAGTAAAAAGCGGTATCGGTGCGATCGATGGCATCGAAGCCAAAAGGATGGATTTTGATTTCGCGAAAAAAAGTCCGATCTACGCACTCGATCCCGATATCGAACCGGCGCAGAAAGAGGCCGTACTTAGAGCCAAACAAGAACACGACTCCGTCGGAGGTGTGGCGCTGGTTCGCATCCAAAACGCTCCTGCGGGTCTTGGTGAACCGCTCTATTATAAAATGGATGCGGTGCTGGCGGATGCGATGATGGGTATCAACGGTGTCAAAGCGGTCGAAATCGGTGCCGGTATGGAGGCGGCGGCACTCAAAGGAAGCGAAAACAACGACCAGATTTCACCCGAAGGATTTCTCACCAACCGAAGCGGAGGAATCCTCGGCGGTATCACCAATGGGGATACGATCGAGATCATGGTCCATTTCAAACCCACCCCTTCGATCTTCAAACCCCAGCGAACCGTTACGACCCAAAACGAAGAAACCCTCTGTACTCTCAAGGGCAGACACGATCCTTGTATCGCGATCAGAGGATCTATCGTCGCCGAGGCGATGGCGGCGCTCGTGATCGTCGATATGCTTTTACTTGGCTTGGGCAGAAAAATGGATGATCTCAAAAAGGTATATTAGGTCAAGAACAATATACCTTTTTGGTTACTCTACGTAACAAATTCTCTCAAAAAGTTAATTTTTATTAATTTTTCTTACTTCTTATACTCCTTTAAGATTGTCTTGTTTACACTGTAAAAGTAAAAAAAATTTAAAGGAGTAAACATGAAAATGTTGGCTAAAGTTACAATCGCATCGCTTGCGCTCGCAGGGATGCTGCAAGCGGATACGATGCTCTTCGGTGTCGATGCCGGAGTGACGATCGGCGGAACCAGACTCGGCGTCGTCGCGGGTATCACGGTCGGAAACGCGAGATCCTACAATGCGGTCGGCTCCTCCTGCTGTCCTACAGCGTGTCCCACCGTAGAAGCTCCGGCTCCAAGCAGCCCTTGTGATTACGTTCCTGCTCCCTGTGTCGTGGTAGAACCATGCCCGACGGTTGTCGTCTGTTGCGATCCTTGTGATCCCTGCGCCAACTGATCTCCCAAAGAGCTCCGACTCTCCCGATGGAGCGATCTCCACTGATCGCTCCATCCCGACAAAACAAAACTATCATAACAACTCCTCCCAAGAAGAGCGAACAAACGCATAGGAGTGGACAGATCAAGCGTTTTAAATTGTTTCTATCCATGAAATATCCATAAACAGGCTTGAAACGCCCCTTTTTGCCTCTCTATTCTTATCTTGAGTATAAAAAAAAATCCATATTTTCCGATCTAATGGATGGTAGACCAGTGTATGTCTCTTGTGGTATACCGTTTTTTTGAGGTGAAAGAGACATGGAGGTGCAGTCTCTACTGCCAAATTTTTTATAAGGAGAACGAATGAAAACGTTTGCAAAAGTCGCAATCGCGACACTGGCACTGGGCGGAATGCTCCAGGCAGACACAATCCTTCTTGGTGTCGATGGTGGCCTGACTATCGGCGGTGCAAGACTCGGTTTTGTAGCAGGCATCACAGGTGGTAAAGCAAGATCGTACAGAGCGGTGGGATCTTCGAAGTGTCCATCCGCTGTCGTCGTACAGTCCAATCCTTGCGCCTACGTTCCACAACCTTGCGTCGTGGTGAAAAAACCAGTCTGCGATCCTTGCGCAAAGTAACAACCGATTTTCCAAAGCCCGGATAGCCTCGGCTACGGGCTTTGATCCCTCTTTCAACCCATTCTCAGTACAATTTCCGAAAAAAAACGATCAGGCATACTTTTGAACCAATCCTCCTGTCCACTCTGCAATTGCGACAATTCGCAAAAATTCTACGAAGGGGAGAAGAGAGTCTACCTACACTGTCGCGAATGCGACCTCGTCTTTGTGCCCAGCCGTTTTTTTATCACCAAAGAGGCGGAAAAAGCCAAATACGACAACCATCGAAACACACCCGAAAACAGCGGATATTGCCGTTTTCTGGAGAGGCTGATCCGTCCGCTCGAACACAATATCCCCAAAGGATCACACGGACTCGATTTCGGATCGGGGCCCGGCCCCACTCTTTCGCTGCTGATGGAGCGCCGCGGATACACCATGGACATCTACGACCCCTTCTACGCTCCGGATCGAACCCTTCTGGAGAAAAGATACGACTTTATCACGGCTACCGAAGTGATCGAACATCTTCACCGCCCCAGAGAGGAGATCCAAAGACTCTATTCGATGCTTCATCCGGGTTGCCCGCTTGGTATCATGACCGCATTCAGACCCCGAAAGGAGGCGTTTGGAGAGTGGTATTACAAAAGAGATCTCACCCACATCCGATTTTTCACCGCACAAACATTCAACTGGATCGCCGATTTCCTCGAAGCAAAACTCTCTATCCCCGAAAGCGGCGTGGTGCTTTTGAAAAAACCTAGATCCCCGTCACCGTAGCGACGATCGTCCTTCCGCCGGCGCGTTCTCGATGTTCGTTCAGATAGATTCCCTGCCATGTTCCCATATTCAGCTTTCCATTGGTGATCGGAATCGTCAAAGAAACGCCGATCATCACGCTTTTGATGTGTGCTGGCATATCGTCTCGCCCCTCGTAGGTGTGGGTATAGTAGGGCTTCTCGTCGGCGATATCGCCGAAAAAACGCTCCAGATCCTTTCTGACGGAAGGATCGGCATTCTCCCCCAGACAGAGACTCGCGCTCGTATGTTTCAAAAACAGATGCAACATCCCCACCTCTATCTCTCCGATCTCCGGCACCTTGCGAAGAATCTCCGCTTCGATCAGATGAAATCCCCGTTTCAAAGGGGCGAAATGAATACTTTTTTGAAAAATTTTCATATCCGATTTTATCACAAAAAGACTGCTATTTTCACTATCGTTTCCTTGTGGCAAGTTATTTGAATCCACTTTTCAAGAAGGCTCTCTACGGCCTCTTGGAAGCTCCCAAAACGATAAAAATATATATGAAAAATCCGATATATCTCTACAAAACAAATCTCGGAAAAGGTATCGAAAAAACCAATGGCTTTGTCACGAAAAAGATTTCCTAACAATATCTCTATTGCCAAAAAAACCGCGATCCTGATCGCCGTGACAACCCTTGGTATACTCTTTCTGGGAGCGTTTGGTCACCTGGGGCTTTCGCAGTTGAAAACCAAAGTGGAAAATCTCTACCAAAACCGTATCGCTCTCATATCCAGCGTCAACGCGCTCGAAGAGGTCGCCGGTACGAAACTCCTCGACACTCTGGCCACCTTTTCCACCGCTACGAAAGAGCTCGAGACTACCATCTTGGATCTGAAAGAAGCCCAAAAGCAGCTCGGCAAGAAGTGGCAAAAAATCCGTACCTTTCCACTCTCCAAAGAGCTTCCCGGAAGCGAAACGGTACAAAAAATGCGTAAAAGTCTCGCAGATGCCTATCACGATGTCGACACCGGCTTGCAACAGGGAATCCAAACACTCCAAAAAGGAGAGATTCAAACTTTTCTCGAAATCCAGAACCCTGCCTTGATCGTCAAGATCACCCGCCTTCTCCACACCTCCGCTTCACTGGTAAATCTACACAAAGAGCTCTATCGGCTCGACAAAGAGATGATCGACGAACGCTATCATGAAATCGTTTTCGAACTCGCATTCATGACGCTTTTTTTGCTCCTCTTCGCCCTCTTCTTCACCAGCCAAATCGTCAAAAGCATCAAACACCTCATTCATGGGCTCTCGAGTGTCGTCGAAAGAAAAACAAGAGAGTATCAGGAACTCAACCACAAACTCGAAGAGAAAATCCGCAAAGTCGTGGAAAAAAACCGGGAAAAAGACCAAATCATGTATCAGCACGCCCGACTGGCGGCGATGGGCGAAATGATCGGCAACATCGCCCATCAGTGGCGTCAGCCTCTCAATGCGCTCACCGTCTTGATCCAGAGTTTCGGCACCAAAAGTATCAGCGGAAAACTCGATCAGGAATTTATCGACAAACAGGTAAGCGAAGGCCTCAGACTCGCGATGCAGATGTCCGACACGATCGAAGATTTCCGAAATTTCTTCAGCCCGCGCAAAGAGCGGGAGTATTTCAGCGTCCTCAAATCCCTCGAAGACACTCTCGAGTTGGTGGAGTATTTCTGTAAGGACGAACATATCGAAATCAAAATCGTCTGCAAAGAGGATATACGGGTATACGGCTATGCCAACGAATTCGCCCAGGTGATCTTGAATCTCATCAACAACGCCAGAGACAACTTCAAGCAGCGCAACATCAACGAAGACCGAAAGATCGTCATCAAAGTCGAGAAGAAAAACAAACCCAAACCCTACGCCTTCATCTCTTTCGTGGACAACGGCGGCGGTGTCGATCCCGCCATTATCGATCGCATATTCGAACCCTACTTCACGACCAAACACAAATCCGCAGGCACGGGAATCGGGCTGTATATGTCCAAACAGATCATCGAAAAACAGATGCAGGGACTCATCACGGTCAAAAACATCCAAAGCCGTTTGGGGGGTGACAAGCCGTACCGCTGCGCCCAATTCATCATCGCGATTCCATTGAAGTAAAAAAGCTTTTTCACTTTAAGTTTTTAAATTTTTCCTTCGAAAAAAGTGTGACTTTTCCATAGAAAATCAAAAGTTTTTTGGTAAATTTCAAAAATTTTTCACTGCTACAAAAGTCTACAAAGCAGCCTGTTTTCGCCGTTTTTGTTAAATTATTTGAACGATTTTTTAAAAAAATTCTCTTTTTTCGCCATTTTTTATTAAATATTTATAAAATTGCTATTATAATTCGACAACGTTAAAAATTTTCAATATCTTAAAGGAGTGTATTTTGGATTTAAATAGTCTGAAAAACCTGGAACTTCTCTATGTAGAAGACGACCAGGATGTGATGAACCAGACCAAGCTGATTCTGGACGATTTCGTCAAGGAGGTACATACCGCGTCCAACGGAGAGGAGGGGTTGCAAATCGCCCTCTCCAAACCGATCGATATCATCGTGGCGGATATCAATATGCCCAAAATGAACGGTATCGAAATGATCAAGGCGCTCAAACAAGAACATGGCAAAAACATCCCATGCATCATCACGACCGCCCACACCGATACCGAATATCTGATCGACGCGATCAATCTGAAGGTCGACGGATACATCATCAAGCCGATCAACATCAAAGATTTGATCAACTCCATCTATACCGTCATGCTTCCGATCATTCAGAAGAAGGAGATCGAAGGATGCGCACATGTCGTCGAATCGCTCGCGGCGCTCGTAGGCGGTAAAAAGATAGAAATCCTCAAGTACATCATCGAGAATCTCGACGAAGAAAACGTCTTCCACGGCTCCTATCAGGATATCATGGAGGCACTCGATGTCAGCAAGCCCACGGTCGTCAATATGTTCAAACAACTCATCGGTGCCGGAATCCTCGAAAAGGTCAAAAACAAAGTCTACAAATTCAAACGCCAGGATCTGATCAAATGAGAAAACTCCTGGCGCTGCTGCTTCTTGGCGTTTCACTGCTTTTCGGGGCGAATCCCCAGGTACTGCTCAAAACGAACCAAGGCGACATCAAGCTGGAACTCTGGCCCGATGTCGCCCCCAAAGCGGTACAGAATTTCATCGTACTCGCCGAAAGCGGATACTACAACGGTACGATCTTCCATCGTGTCATCAAAGACTTCATGATCCAGGGAGGCGATCCCACCGGTACGGGCAGAGGCGGAGAGTCGATCTGGGGCGGTGTCTTCGAAAACGAATACAAACCCAATATCGTCTTCGACAAACCGGGTCTGCTCGCGATGGCAAACCGAGGCCCCAACACCAACGGCAGCCAGTTTTTCATCACCGTCCGCCCCACCCCGTGGCTCAACGGGGGCTATACTATCTTCGGAAAAGTCATCGAAGGTTTCGACGTCGTCCAAAAGATCAACCATGCCAAAACCGGCTCCTACGACAGACCTTTAGTTAAACAGGTTATAATAGAAGCCAAAATAATCGATCCAAAAGGAGGCATGGATGAAAAAAATAGAGGCGATCATAAAGCCGTTCCGGCTCGATGAGGTCAAAGAGGCGCTGACGGAGATCGAAATCTCCGGAATGACTATCAGCGAAGTCAAAGGATACGGCCGCCAGCAGGGCCACACCGAACTCTACAGAGGCGCGGAGTACGTCGTCGATTTGATCCCCAAACTCAAAATAGAACTCGTCGTCAAAGAGATCGACCTACAAAATACAATCGACGCTATCATCAAGGGAGCGCGCACCGGCAAAATCGGTGACGGCAAGATATTCGTCACTTCGGTGGAGAAAACGATCCGTATACGAACGGGTGAAGAAGACGAAGACGCTGTCTGAGAAGTGTAGAGAATGGAATCCTACAATTATGTGATCGACACCTTTTTCGCTCTTTTCGCGATGACGCTGATCATCCTGATGGTGCCCGGATTCGCTATGCTCGAAGCGGGATTGGTGAGGACCAAAAACGTCACGGCTGTTCTGACGATCAACACGATGATCTACGCCGTCGCATCGATGGCGTTTTTGCTGATCGGCTACCAGCTCGCGTTCGGCACCTGGGAAAACGATTCTATGAGCAAATGGGCCGCTTTTTTGTTCCAGATGGGTTTCGTGGGAAAAACAATCAACATCATGAGCGGCGGCGTCAGCGAACGTACCCGCATCTGGCCCCTTGCGATCTTCACCGTCGTCATGGCGGCTCTGATCTATCCTATCGCCGTCAATCTCACCTGGGGTGCCAATTTTCTCAAAGGCTCCTTCCTCGATATCGGCGGCATGCATGATCTGGCGGGATCGACCGTCATCCACTCCACCGGCGCGTGGGCGCTGCTGGCGGCGATTATGATCATCGGTCCCCGAAAGGGAAGATACACCAAAGACGGGAAGATCAAAGTCATCCCCGCTTCCAACATTCCGCTCGTCGTACTGGGCGGTTTTTTACTGTGGATCGGATGGTTCGGTTTCAACGGCGGGAGCGTGGGATCCATCAGTTCCAAAGAGAGTGCCGACGCCGTCGCTTTGACGATTCTAAATACCAACACCGCCGGTCTGGCCGGTGCGATCATCACCGCACTGATACTCTACGCCAGATATAGAATGCTCGATATCACGATGATACTCAACGGCGCACTCGGCGGTCTGGTGGCGATTACCGCCGGAGCCGATCTCTTCGACATCTACACGCCCATCCTGATCGGAGCCGTCGGCGGAGTACTTGTCGTCTTCGCGGTCCCCCTCTTCGACAGATTCAGGCTGGACGATCCCGTCGGAGCGCTCTCCGTCCATCTGGTCAACGGTATCTGGGGGACACTGGCGGTCGGCATTTTCGCATCGGACGTTACGTTTTGGAATCAGCTCAAAGGGGTACTCGTCATTGCCGTTTTCGCCTTCGGCGCCTCTTATCTCACGATCTTTATGATCAACAAGTTCATTCCGTTTCGCGCAAGCGACGACGATCAACTCGAAGGGCTCGATCTGGTCGAATGCGGCGTGGAATCCTATCCGGAATTCACACGAGCGCTTTGAGACTCCTTCCCTCCCCCACCCGGGGGGAGTGGCATCTCTTTTGCTTTACGATACCAAATCGATCTAAGGAGCCGCGTTGCAAACCATCTTCAGAGAGTATGATATCAGAGGAATTTTCGAAAAGGAGCTCAACGAACGCAGCGTCAAACTGATCGGCTTTTTTCTCGGTCAACGCGTCAAAGCGGTCGGAGAGGCGGTCGCAATCGGATACGACGCTCGAATCCACTCTCCGCAACTTTTCGAATGGCTCGTCTCCGGGTTCAACAAAGCAGGGGTGAAAGTGCTGGGAATGGGGTTGGTCGCCACACCCGTCAACTACTTCGCCAACTACCACGATTTTGACGGTATCACCCCCGCCGCCTCGGTCATGATCACCGGATCGCACAATCCGCCCGAATACAACGGATTCAAGATCACCCTCGATAAAAGACCTTTCTTCGGACCCGACATCACCGCCCTGGGAAAGGAAGTCATCGCCCACTCGGATATGCCGATCGACGACGACCTGCGCTTCACGCCGATCGATGCGAAAACGCGCTATATCGCCTATATGGTCGATGCGTTCTCTTTCCTCAAGGGGCTCTCCACACGCATCGTTCTAGATTGCGGAAACGGAGCGGCCGGTACGGTGATCAACGACATCTACGACTCGCTCGAACTCGATTACGAACCGCTCTACTGCGAACCGGACGGCACCTTTCCCAATCACCATCCCGATCCCTCCGTCGAAGCGAATCTCGCCGACATCAAAACCAGGCTGAAAGCGGGATTCGACCTTGGATTCGCCTTCGACGGCGATGCCGACAGGATCGCGGTGCTCACACCCCGACACAACATCAAAGGAGACCAACTCGCCATACTCTTCGCCGAAGAGATGGACAATCCCGTCGTCATAGGAGAAGTCAAATGCTCCCAAGTGATGTACGAAGAGATTTCCAAAAGGGGCCGGGCGATCATGTACAAAACCGGCCATTCCAATCTCAAAATGAAAATCAAAGAAGAGCGTGCCGATCTGGCCGCGGAAGTGAGCGGACACCTCTTTTTCAACGATCGCTATTTCGGTTACGACGATGCGATCTACGCTTCGCTGCGCGTTTTGGAACTGATCCATCGCGGGATCGATCCGGATGCCCGAATCGATGCGCTTCCACCTACTTTCTCGACCGAAGAGATCAAGGTCGAAACGACCGAGACGGAAAAGTTCCCGTTGGTAGAGAAAATCAAGGAGCTGTTGCACCGACCTCCCGAGGATTTTCCGAAAATCCGCAATATCATCACCGTCGACGGTGTACGGGTGGTTTTCGAAGACGGATGGGGACTCGTACGCGCCTCCAACACTACGCCGATTCTCGTCACCCGTTTCGAATCGACCGACAAAACGCATGCGAAACTCTACGAAAGAAAAATGAACGAATTGATCGAAACGGCCAAGCGTACACTCTCCTGATCCTCTCCGTTTTGAAAATTTCGCTATCATGCAAAGCGAAAAGGAGCGAAAATGGCCAATATCGAACCTTTCGAAAAGTTGACCGCGCACTATGACCGTTGGTTCGACGAGCACGCAGATGTCTACCGGGCGGAGCTCGAAGCGATCCGAACGCTTCTGCCCCCTTTTACGAACGGGATAGAAATCGGCGTGGGAACCGGGCGTTTCGCCGCTCCATTGGGTATCGAAACCGGCCTCGAACCCTCGGAAAAAATGGCAAAAATTGCCCGAAAAAGAGGTATACGCGTATACAAAGGGGAGGCGGAAGCGATTCCATTCGAAGATGAACGATTCGACTTCGCGCTCTTTGTAACGACAATCTGCTTCGTGGACGACCCCCTCCGAAGCCTCGAAGAGATCTATCGGATACTTCGACCCGGAGGATACGTTATTGTCGGTTTCGTGGACAAGCAGACTCCTCTGGGACACCATTATCAGTTACACCAAAACGAAAGCCGTTTCTACAAAAGTGCCCGATTCTTCTCTTCGCAAGAGGTGCTTACACTGCTTGAAAAAGCGGGCTTCGAAGCGTGTACGGCGGTCCAGACGCTGTTTGGTCCCACCCTCGAACGGATGCGCGGGGGCGTCAAAGAGGGATTCGGAGAGGGGGCTTTCGTCGCGATTCGATGTCGCAAAAAGGAACGCGGATGAAAAGGGCGAAACTGACGATTCTCTTCGACAACGAACCCTCTGAGGAAGGATTTCCAACACTCTGGGGATTTTCCGCCTACATCGAAACCGGCCGCTACACCCTCCTCTTCGATACCGGAAGCAACGGCCGGGTACTTCTGCAAAACATGCGAAGGCTGGGGAAAGATCCAAGAAACGCCCAAGCCCTCTTTCTCTCCCATCCCCACTGGGATCATATAGGCGGACTCGATTCGATATTGGAAAACGCACCGCAACTGAGACTCTTTCTTCCCGACTCCTTCTCCAAACACCTTATCCGGGATCTGAAAAGGGTTGCGAAAGAGGTGGTCACCATCGACGATCGTCCCCGCGAACTCCTCCCGGATCTCTTCTCCACCGGAACGATGAGAGGTGAAAACGGACCCGGTGAACATGCGGCCGTTTTCGACACTCCCGACGGAGCCGTCCTCATCACCGGATGCGCGCATCCCGGAATCGTCCCGATATGCGAACGCGCGAAACAAATCACGGGCAAAAAGATCAAGCTGCTCGTCGGAGGGTTTCATCTGATGTACGAAAACGAAAAGAGAATCGCCGAGGTGATCCAACGGCTCCGAAAACTCGGCGTGGAAGAGGTATGTCCTACCCACTGCAGCGGCGATCTTGCGATCGAGATGTTCGAAGAGACTTTCAAAGAGCGCTTCATCAGAGGGGGCGTGGGCAGAATCATCGAGTTCTGACACCACTTCGTATCGACGATTCGCCCCCGACAAACCCTCAAAAAAGTGACTTTTCCGGAAATTTGCACTATAATCCTGTTATCACACTTCAAGGATATTCGATGCAACTGACTCTCAACTCACCTCTGGATATGCATCTGCATCTGCGCGACGGAGAGATGCTCAAAACCGTCGCGCCTCTAAGCGCGCACACTTTTGCGGCCGCGATTGTCATGCCCAATCTCGTTCCTCCCGTTACGACGATCGAGGAGGTGATCGCTTATAGAAAACGGATTCTTGAAGCGATCGGTTCGGAGCGATTCGATCCGCTCATGACCCTCTTTTTCAAAACCGATTACGACTACGCTTTTCTCAAAGAGGCAAAACCCTTCATCCGGGCGATCAAACTCTACCCGGCCGGCATCACGACCAATTCCGAAGGGGGTGTCGCCACGATCGATCCCACCGTGCTCGCCCCGACACTGGAGGCGATGAGCGACCTGGAGATACCACTGCTGATCCATGGCGAAACAGAAGGTTTCGTGATGGACCGCGAGAGGGAATTCATACCCGTCTACGAACGGCTCGCTTCCAACTTTCCCGACCTGAGGATCGTGATGGAGCATATCACGACCAAAGAGAGTGTCGCCGCGCTGGAGCGTTACGATAACCTTTTCGCGACGATCACCCTCCACCATTTGCTGATCACGCTGGACGATGTGGCGGGAGGGTTGTTGCAGCCGCATCTGTTTTGCAAACCGATCGCCAAACGTCCCGAAGACAAAGATGCACTTCTCTCGGTCGCACTCAACGCGCATCCCAAAGTGATGTTCGGCAGCGATTCGGCTCCCCATCCCCGACATGCCAAAGAATCATGCGGGTGCGCGGCGGGCGTCTTCACCGCCCCCGTCGCACTCCCCGCACTCGCACAACTCTTCGAGTCGCATGGCAAGCTCGACAACCTGCAGACATTCGTCAGCGACAACGCGCAGATCATCTACGGATACGATCCGATCGACAAAAAGGTCGTTTTGGAGAAAGCACCCTTTCGGGTACCCGAAAAATACGGAGATGTCGTACCTATGTACGCAGGAGAGGAACTTTCATGGCGCATCGGGGAGGTAACCTAACGCCTTTTGATTTCTCGAAGCTGACGATCGTGCAGTTTCGTCAGCGTTCCCCAGGCGCACAACGCGCCGATCAGGGCGAAAAAGATATCCGACTGGGTATCCCAGATGTATCCCTGCGTCCCCAAAAAGGCATCGGCCGCCTCCTTCGAAAGAAGAGCCACCCACCACTCGATCAGTTCGTAAAACGCACTCAACGCCAACACGAAACAAAGCAGAAAAAAATTCATCCAACCCCGTGTGCGAAAAACCCGCTTTCGTATCACGATTTCGCGCGCGATCATGAAAGGCACGAACCCCTGTGCGAAGTGCCCGATCTTGTCGTAATCGTTTCGCGCCAGTGCGAACCACTCCTTCATCCACTCTCCCAGCGGCACTTCGGCGTAGGTGTAATGGCCTCCGACCATCAAGATGATCGCATGAATCAAAATCAACAGATAGACCAGAGGCGTCAACGAAAAACGCCGGTACGTCGCCGCGAGCACGACAAATCCCGCCAACGCGGGAAAGACTTCCAGAAACCATGTAGGATAGTCTTTGGGCTCGATCGCAGACCAGATCAATACACCCCAAAAGAGAAAAAGCCAAAGAAGAACGAAAAAATTATCTCTCTTCATCTTTTCCGCTCTTTTTATATCCGCTTCCCCTCTTCGCGAAACGTTTCAACTTCGCCTCCACCAGCGCATTGACACTCTTTTTGGGAAAGTTTCCCTTCCTATCCCGCTCCCCGGCTGTCATACCCATCAAAATCTCCATCCCCTCGTCGATATGCGAAATCGCGTAAATAGTGAAAGTCCCTCTCTCCACTGCCTCTCTCACTTCCGTTTTGAGCATCAAATGCTCGATGTTGGCCGCGGGGATCATGACACCGTGTCCGTCTCCTCTCTTTTTGAGACGACACAGATCGAAAAAGCCTTCGATCTTTTCATTGATGCCGCCGACGGCCTGGATCTGGCCGTTTTGATTCACGGATCCCGTTACCGCGATGGATTGGTTCAACGGTAAGTCGGCAAGCGAAGAGAGCAGCGCATAGAGCTCCGCCGCGGAGGCGCTGTCTCCCTCGACCGGCCCGTAGGATTGTTCGAACACCAGCGTCGCCGTAAGGCTCAACCGAAACTCTCTCGCATATCGCGACGCGAGATAGGAAGAGAGGATCATCACCCCTTTGGAGTGGATCGGACCTGCGAGTTTCACCTCTCTCTCGATATCCACGATCGCCCCCTTGCCGAGTCTCGTACGGGCGGTGATCCGCACGGGGCGACCGAAAGTGATGTCTCCCATCTCGACGACGGAGATACCGTTGATTTGTCCGACAACTTCCCCGGTCGTATCGATCATCAGCGTATCTCTTCGAATCTCTTCAAAAATCTCCTCTTCGATCCGGCTCGAACGCAGACGTCTGTTACGGATCGCCGTTTCGATCTCCGCTTTCGTGATCGTCTCCGATTCGTTCTCGCGCGCTATGAAATCGGCCTCCTCCATCACATCCACGACACTCTGAAGATGTGTCGAGAGCTTTTTGCTATCGGAAACGAGTCTGGAGCTGTATTCGATTATCCGACATATCGCCCCGGCATCGAGCCGAAGTAGATTCTCTTCCTGCGCGATCGTAGCGATCATTCTGGCATAGAGCCGTATCGTCTCCTTCGATCGATCCATCCTCTCTTCGAAGTCGGCCGTCACTCTAAACAACTCTTTGAATTCCGGATCGAAATTGGAAAGCAGATAGTAGAGAATCCGCTCTCCCACCAAAACGATTTTCAGTTGCAGCGGAATCGTTTCGGGCTCCAGCGAAACAGTACTCATAAGGCTGAACTTTTCGGCCAGCGCTTCGATACGTATTTCGCCGGATCGTAGCATGCGCTTCAATCCCTCCCAGACGAAAGGTTCACTCAATACTTTCCTCGCATCGAGGATAAGATATCCGCCGTTTGCCCGATGCAACGCACCCGGTTTGATTAGACTGAAATTGGTCACGAGTGTTCCCATATGGGAAATATATTCGATACGTCCGAAGATATTGGTGAAAGTGGGATTGTCTTCGTAGACAACGGGAGCACCCTCCTTCTCCTTGTGCGAAACCAGCAAGTTGACCTGATAACGGACAAAAACACCCGACTGTTTCAGCGACTTTTGCATCGCATCTGTGAACATCATCGGTCCCTGCTGTATCTGCAGAAAATACTCCGCATTCAAAACCATATCCTCTTCCACTTTTTCGAGATAGGCGATCACTTTCGGATGCTCACGATATTTCCGTTTGATCTTTTCGATCATCTCTCCTACAGCGTTCTTGATCATCCCCTCTTCGAGAGATTTGAGCTCTTTTTGTGTCCGTTCGCTCTCTTTGAGCAGCTTTTGGGATACGGAGTCGATTTCGTCGCGATACCGCTTGATTTTTTCCTCGATAATCGCCTTTTGCGCTTCGCTCAGCGATTGGAACACCTCGGGAGGCATGATCTTGCCTTCCGACGTGAGGGGTGCCATCGTATACCCGGCCATTGAATACCTGATCGCGATGCCATCCTCTCTCGCACGTTTTTGAATATCGGTAAAATAGGCTTCCCGAATCTGATTCAGGCGATCCAGAATCGCCTGCTTTTTCCGCCGGTATTCGTCACTGTCGAAAAGTGCAGGTACCACACTCTGGAAAAGATCCACCATCTTCTCCATCTCTTTTTGAAAACCTTTCCCTTCACCGGGTCCGAACTCCAGCGCGATCGGTTTGCGGGGATCTTCGAAATTGTTTACATAACACCACTCCGAAGGGGTCGACAATCTCTCCGCCCGCTTTTTCAGTGTTCGTTGCAGCAGTGTATGTTTGCCGACACCACTGCTACCCATCGCGTAGAGATTGTAACCTTTGCGATCGATTCCTATTCCGAATCGTATCGCATCCAGGGCACGTTTTTGACCGACGATCTCCTCTAACGGCCTCGCTTCGTCAGAGGTTTCGAAATCCAGCTTGCCGGTATCGCAGGGGTGATATATCTGATCGCTTTTCAATATTTGAGCCACTTGGAATCCTTTTGCACAGGTCGGTCGATAGAAGATTGTACCATGTGTCACGTTTCATTTAAAACTCAACATAACCTGCTAAAATATTTTTATCTTATAAAAGGATTCGCTTGCAAAAATCGCCGTATAGACTTCTGGGACTTTTTATTACCGAATATGGTACGGGCAGAACCCTTCCTCGAAAAAGAGTTGAACTCGATATCGACGGGGTAAAAGGCGACAAGCATTACGCCAAAGAGAGAAGTCGCTCCGTATTGATCACTTCGGACGAAGCGTACCGCATCGCCGAAGAAGCCGGTATCGAAATTTCCTACGGAGCGCTGGGCGAGAATATCCTCGTGGAGGGGGATTTGCACGAGCTTTCTCCGGGAGATCGGTTGCGCATAGGAGAATCGACTCTCGAAATCGTTCAAAAATGTCCGCTATGCAGCCATCTTTCCGCTATCGATTCCGCATTGCCGAAGCTGCTCAAAAACGACAGAGGCGTTTTCGCGAGAGTGGAGGAGGAGGGAGAAATCACCCTTTCGGACGAAATCACCCTCTTCTCGAAGGCTACTTGGAAGTAAGCTTTTTAAGAATGTTTTTGAATTTCTCTTCCGCATCGATCAGGATTTTTTTGGACGCATCGTCCGTAATTCCCATGGAGGAAATCCAGTTGTAGACACTCGGAAATCCGAAATGTACGGTGTCGTCTCCCTCTTTTTTGTACATATACATCGAACATGGCGCATATGCTCCCGCTTCTGGATGTTCTTTGGAAATGGTATAGATAACGGGAATCTTGCAGATGGAATAGGTGATATAAAAATCGTATCCCGTCTCTTCGATCTCGTCGCTCAATTCATTGAACGCCGGCATAGAAAAACCGTTGGGACTCAACGCACTCTCGAAATCGTTCTCCAGATCCTCCAACTCGTCTTCCCACTCTTCACCCATCTTCATCGAAGCTTCTACCACAAGCGGCGCTTTCACATCGATTTTATTATCCACGACCACGACGAATTTTCCGTTGGGAAGTGCGGCTTTGAGTGCTTTTTTGATCATCCCATCCAACGCTTTCCATCCTGCATGATCGGCCGGAATTCCGGTAATCTCCGCCATTCGCGCGGGTGAAAGTGTCGCGATGGAGATCGTCTTATCACCTTTCTTGGTGTAGATGGACATACTGATCGGCGCGAAAAGTCCGATTTTGGGATACTCTTTGATAAACTGCGCGACGATATCCTTGTTGTAATAAGCCGCGAGATTGTAGACATCGTAGTAGGTATTGTTGAAGTCTCTTTTGTAAGGGATATTCATATTGTTGTTCGCGGCGATATAAAAACCGCTCTTCTCGAACGCTTCCTGAATCGTTTCCGGTGTGATCTTCCCTTCGCTGTTGTCACTCCGAAAAATCCAGATATCGTCGTTGATCGTCGCGGCGGCGGCTTTTGTCGTCTCCTTTTTTGTGCTTTGGGACACCTCTTGAGCCGCTTTTTTCGTATTCGCTTCGACACTCCGCGTCGTTTCGGAGGCGCTCTTTGCGACCTTATCCGTCGAACCTCCCTCGGGTTGTGCGGAACATCCGCCCATTACGAAGCCCATCACAACAAGAAGTGTCAACAGGTACTTCTTCATCTCTTCTCCTTTATATTCATTGCTTTACGTTCGATACGTCGAACCAAAACAGCATATTGAAAACAACCGTATGCTCCCGACGCTTTCTGAAATGCTCCTCTATGTCAAAATCCGGCGATTCGTATTTGCATTTGTACTCCTCGATGAATTCCGCATAGCGTTTTTCGGGCATACCGCTGATTTCATATACTACCCTATCAAATTTATTATTATTTTTTATTATAGTTTTACGTTCGATCTCGTTCACGTTGATCGCCCCATACCGTCTCTCTTCCGGTTGTGAGAGTTGCATCTGGATATAGGCTCGTACCGAAGCGAGGGTGTGTTCGAGCTGAGCGATATCACCATCGCAACTTTCGATGACAAGTGCTCTTTTGGGATCGTATCCCCATCCTCCCGAAATATCCAGGTCCAGATCGAATGCCGATCTGATCACCTCTTTGATATCGTCGCCTGATCCCAACTCTTCGAATATCATATTTTTCCGCTTTCCGATGGTATCCGGAATTTCCGTCCCCGTGGGGTTTTCGATTCGATCACCATCATCCCGTTTCGGACGATAGTGATCGTCGGTGAACTACTTGATCTTGACTTTTTTGGATTTGGTATTGCCTTTGAGATCGACCCAACTGATCTCCATCTCGTCACCCTTTTTCGCCCCTTTGAACTTGAATTTGATCAAAGGATTTTTGGACAAGAACTGGCTCGTGGACATATCGAACACCACTTTCCCGTTTGCTTTGGCCGTGATATGGGTGATGAAATTCGCCTCTTTTCCTTTTCTTTTCGCCTGATCATAAGTCAGCATATCGTGTTTGAACATCGCCTTGACTTTGACGATTCCGTTTTTCTCTTTCGCTTTTACTTTCATGTCGTTTCCTTTTTTCTGTTTTCTCTATTGTCCCGATACGGAGGATCAACCTTCACATCCACCCAACGCAACGTCGAGTGTTCTCTTGCCGATATAGTATTTTCCGTCTCTACCTTCGACGATAGCCGTAATCGTTCCCGATTTTTTCATTTTGATCTTGAAAGAGAAATCGACCGGCTGCCCTTCGGGAACGTCGAAGACCGCAACCGTACTCTCCGGATTCGCATCCTGGAATACAGCCACGGTTTTTGCATCGATCTTGGATTTGACCGTGACCGGTACCTGCCCGCCGTTGCTCGCGACATCGGGAGTTTTGACGGTGACGCCCTTTTCGACCGGCGTAATCGAGCCGTAGAGTTTTTCGATAGCATCTTTGACGTTTTTCGCCGTCCAAGTATCCGGTTTCTCTTTTCTGAAGTCCTTCGCATTTACCGCCATTGGAATGGCAGCGAGCGTCGCTAGACCAAATCCCAAAAATTTTCTTCTTTCCATTTTTCATCCTTTCTTTGTTTGTTTTGCGGGCTCATGCCCACCGGAGATTTTCGAACGATCTTCATTCTATCTTCCGATCGTGAAGCGATCGTGGATCACTTCGCCTTCTCCACCATAAAATCGACGATCGCTTTGACCTGATCGTCCGACAGGTCCATATTACCCCCTTTGGGAGGCATCGCACCCTTTCCGTTGAGTGCATTTTTATAAACGGTGTCGATTCCGTTTTCAAGAACCGTTTTCCACGCGTCTTTGTCGCCAAGCACCGGCGCATCTGCCGTACCGCTGTCATGACAGACCGCACAGTTGGCCGTGTAGAGTTTTTTACCCTCCGCATTGGCGGCACCGCCACCCGATTCGCAATCACAGCTGGCAATCCAACATGGATTTTTCGGCTCGCTTCTCTCTACGGACATCGGTGGACTGAAATCTTTCATCTCGACCTGAATCCTGACCACCTTCGGTTTTCCTTCGAAACACTCCTTCATGCAACGCGTTCCATTGCCGTAATTGGAATAATCGTTGAAAAACTTCCGAACGTTTTCCAGCCCCTCGGGACCGTCGATTTTGGGAACGAAGCCGTCTTTGTTCGGCATCTGCAGCTTCAGAAGTTTTTCTCTGTTCAAATCGTACTCTTCATCCAACTCCTCGCCATCGATCTTCAATTCGTTCAGGGAGATGATATAAGCCGTCAAAGCGTAGACTTCGTCATCGCTCAGACTAAGCGGTGCAGGATGCGGCATACCCGTTTTGATATACCACCAGAGTGTCGACGCATAGGGCCAATAGGTACCGAATACCCGTACGGGCCCGTCGCTGTCGGGTGTCGTCCTTTGGTATTTCAGACTCTCATGCAACTCGTAGGCGTTTCCTTTCGAGAGTGCGGGATATCCTCCCCCACCCGAACCGAAATCGCCATGGCAGGACTGACACTTCTCTTCATAGACCGTTTCACCCTCTTCGACCGTGCCATGGCCTTCCGGCAGCCCCGTTCCATCGGGCATGACGTCTATATCCCACGCCTTGATTTCGTTGGGTGTGGGTTTTCTGCCGTAGGTGTATTTCGTTTTGAAGATATCTTCGTTGACATGGTATACGGATATCTTTCCGTTTTTGACCGGATAGGTCACACCGCCGTCGATCACCTTCTTGCCGTTGGCATAGGTATGCGACGCTCCCGTCTCTCCCGCACCCGCAACAGTCGTCATAGCTGCGGCCATTACTGCAGAAAAAAGAATTTTACGACAAGACTTGAACATTGTTCACCTCCCCTTTGGCTGTAACTTCCCAAGTATGGATACCGTTTCGATGGTAGACCGATTCCACACCCATCACCTCTCTCTCTTGTCTGACCGTAGGCTGGATATGTCCGGCGTCATCGCGCGCGCGGCTGGAGAGAAGCAGCGGCTTGCCTTCGTATTTGTACAGATAGCTGAATCTCGTCCACGATTTGGGAAGTACCAACCCCTTCAGACTCGCTTCCACCCAATTTTTTCCTCCGTCGAAAGAGATATCGACCCCCTCGATCGTACCCATGCCGCTCCAGGCCAATCCTTCGATCTCCACGATATCGCCTTTTTTCAGATCGGTCCACGGTTTTTCCGGACAAGGATTGGTGATGACCGAATTGACTTCGAGCGCATAGAAATGCTGGATCGCTTTTCCGCTGGGTTTGAGGGCGGTATATTTGGCCGTCTCCTCTTTGGCGTAGAAAGGTTCGCTGGCGAACTCGAGCCTACAGAGCCATTTGACACAAAGGTTCCCCTCCCAACCCGGCAGAAGTAGTCGTATCGGATACCCCTGCTCCGGCCTGAGGGCTTCTCCATTTTGTCCCCAGACGATCATCGCATCGTCCAGCACTTTGTCGATCGGAACCGTTCGTCCCATGTGAGAGTTGTCCGCTCCCTCCGCCAACATCCAGCGCGCGTTGGGTTTGAGTCCCAAGTCTTTGAGGATCTCTTTGAGATAAACGCCCGTCCATTGAGCCGAGCTCATCATCCCTTTGGCGAATTGAATCGAGTTGAACTGCGGTCCTCTCCACTCCGGGCCTCCGTTGGCCGGACACTCGATGAAGTGAATTCTATTGACGCTGGGATAGCGTTTGAGTTCATCCATCGTCAATACCAGTGGTTTTTCGACCAGACCATGAATCATCAGACGATGCTCATTGGGATCGATATGGGCGACGCCGCCATGGGTTCGGTTGAAAAAGAGACCGTTTGGCGTGACGATACCCATGGATTCATGAATCGGACACATCGCGATGGAGGCGTACCAATTCCCTGAAGAGAGCAATTTGGTATTTCTTCGGATATTGTTGTGTTCATAGGGAGACGGAATTCCGTAGAGATTCTTCGTAACTGGATCTCCGAACGTCGTACCCCAAGGCTTTTCTTCTATAATAGCAGGATCATCGGCTCTCATCTTTACCGGAGAGACAACGGTCGCTGCCGCCAGTGCGCCCACTGAGTATGTCAGTGTCTTTCTGAAAAATTCTCTTCTGTCGGTTTGCTTCTCAGTCATCACAGAGTTCGAATCGTTTTCAGAAGAAGCATCGGCAGAGTGCATTTTTTCTCTTCTTCCTAACATCTTTCCTCCTTAAAATCGTTGTCAATCAACGCCCAATTATACAGACATATTCTTAACAATATATAAAAAATATAAATATTATATTCTGGACAAATATTATATTTTACGATTTTTCTACAGAAAACATGATACAATTTACAAATCTATATTGTATAATTATTAATTATCATTAAAGGATAGACTGATGAAGAAATTCCTACCCTTTCTCTCGCTGGCTGTACTTCTTTGCGCCGGTGAGATACAGTGGTCACACAACTACGACCGAACCGTTTCTCTCTCCAAAAAAGAGAAAAAACCGATCTTGATGGTCTATTCCGCGACCTGGTGCCCGGAATGCAACTATATGGAAGAGGTGGTTTTCAAAGATCCGAAACTCCAAAACTATATCCAAACTCACTTTTTGCCGCTTTCACTCGACATCACCAAAGATTCTCTACCCGAGAAATTTACCTACAAAGGGGTGCCGACTTTCTTCGTCATCTCACCCGACAATCGGCAAATAGGAAAATTCGAGGGGAGTGCCGACGCAACCGAACTCATCGAAAAACTGAAGCGATTCCAATGAAGAAGAGCGGTTTTTCACTGTTACTTATCGTAACAGTTCTGGCTGCGTTCGACCCCAAAGATCTGAATGAACTCAGACGTGAACACGAATGCCAGATGTGCGATCTTACCTCTGCGGATCTGAGGGGGCTCGATCTAAGTAGGGCGAACCTCTCGGAATCGAACCTCTCGGGTGCGAATCTCGCGGGAGCCGACATTCGGAAAGTCAACTTCTCCCATGTCGATCTCAGCGACGCCAACCTCTCGGGTGCCATCATCAAAGGAGCGAAATTTCCCGACGCGATACTTCATCGTGTCGATTTCAGCCGCGTGCGGGGGTGGGCCGCCAATTTCATCGATGCGAAGATCGACAGCTGCGATTTCGACGGTGCTGCACTCGGTGGAGCGAAATTCGGCAACAACGATCTTACCGATTCCACTTTCGAAGGGGCCATTCTATGGAGAACAATCTATAAAAACGTCAAAGGAATACCGAAACAGAAGAAGAGGTGAGGTCCGAAGTCGCGGACTCCCTCCGCGACTTTGGAAGATTTAGAATCTATATCTGAAATAAACCCTCAGATCCTGCGCCTTGTCGATCGGATCCATACCGAACGCCCTGGCTTCATCCATCGTCATAGGCACGCCGCTGCCGCCGAAAAAGCCCTGACTACCCGTATATTTGTAATCGATATAGGTATATCTGATCTGCATCGAGAAAGCTTTCATCAGAGGCTGCGTATAGTAAACCTCGTAGGCGTTACCCCTTGCGGCGAGTTTGGATCCGATCAGCGTATCTTCTCCATACGTGAACGGTCTCCAATATTTGCTACCATGATTGTACTCCAGACCGATACGCCCATCGTCCGTAAAAACCGCCGGCATCTGCACACCTACCCAATAGGAGGTACCTGTCTCCTTCTCGGTAGATCCCATCATTCCGGCTTTCGTCATAAATGCGGCCGCCGCCTGGGGATTCGTTCCCAATTGCTGCATCATAGCTTCGATCGCCTGCTGTTGGGTCATTCCCTGCTGCATCATCTGACCGATCGCCTGGTTCATCGCATTCATATTCACGGCATCGAGTTTGTTATCCGGATCGGACTGCGACCAACCCAAACTGACGAAAAACTTGGTATCGTCCAGAAAATCGCTGATACCATCCCCGATACCATCTACCAGCAGAGAAATACCCGCACCACTCATCGCACCGAGATTCTCCATTCGCATCGCCGCATTGGGTACCATCGAATCCGATACACCGTTGTTGTCCGTATCCGCAAGTGCGAGCATACCGCTGTTTTCACCCGAACCCATCATATCAGGATCCGCCATCACAAAACCTGGAAGGTTCCATCCTTTATAATATTTGGTCATAATTTTGTATTGACCGTCATCATATGGGACAAAAATCAAACCGGCAAGATCGATATTATCCAAAGTGGTATCGTCTTTAGTATAGTCCCCCATCGAAGCAAATCCGCCGTCCATGTTGAATCTCGCTCTGGCGTTGGAGAGACCGCGTCCAAAACAGAATTTAATAGACATTCCCGAAACGTTCGTGATCTTTTCCAGGCCGAATTTGAAACTCGCACCGTCAAATTCCATATTGATCAGATGGCCCATCGGAGAAGCCGGTTTGTCATCGTCTCTGAGGCTTACGAGAAAACCGTTTGTCGAAGGTCTTCGGCCGAAACTCGCGGTCCAACTGGCATCCGTTCCCAAAAAGCTGTCACCCATATAGAGCCAATATGCCTCTTTGACTCTCACGGTATCGTCGAGTAGATTTTCGTTCAATACCCAGTCGAACGCATCAAAACCGTATCCGCGCTGTGGCATCCCTCCGTTCGCATAATTTGCGGGTGCGGCACCGTAGGCTTTGTTGAACGACAACTTTCCTTTGAAAATCATACTCGGCGTAGCGGCAAACTGCATCCCCAGCCAAAGTCTGTTGGAAAATATTCCGTCATTTTTTCGTTTGGCACCGCTGGCGGTCGTATATCTGATATAGTCGTAGGAGGTTCTGAAATCAATATCCCATTTGATATTGTCAAAAGCATCGTGCGCTTTGACTTCACCGAGTGTTCTTTTGAGCCTTTTGATGTTTTTATTCGCCTTTTTCAGGCTCTTTTCGAGCTTTTCGATTCGTTTGACAAGCTCCGCATCCCCTCCTTTTTCGACCGTCACCACCTTGACGGCGGGCGCTTTGCTGACAGCCGCCTCTTTGTCATCCGCATTCGCGCTTACGGCGAATGCCATCACAGCCGCCAGCGACATAGCTACATATCTCTTCACGTCTACTCCTCTTTTATAAGTTTTGTTAATAATATTTCGATTTTTATTATAGTGGCAAATAGATTAAAGTTCTCTAAAAGAGCTAGCGAAAGTAAAATAAAATGGACGGCTGTCACGAAAGAGACAACAAAAAAAGGCCGCCCGGGACAATTCCCGGGCGGCCTCTCTCCCCTCGGTATATAGCAGTAGTTATCTGGCAGCTTTTGCCGCATCGAGTGCGGCGTCGTACGACGGCTCTTCCGTGATTTCAGGAACGATCTCTTTGTAAGTGATTTTCCCCTCTTTGTTCACGACGAAAATCGCCCGGCACGTCACGCCTCTGAGTGCACCGTCGGCTACGAGCACACCGTAGTTGTTCGCGAACTCCTTGTTTCTGAAGTCACTGGCGACTGTAAGATTGTCGATCCCCTCCGTAGAGCAGAACCGCTTGGATGCGAAGGGAAGATCCATCGAGATGACCGTCGTCTTGACACCTTCGAGACCCGCCGCCTTGTCGTTGAACTGTCTGGTTTCCGTAGCGCATACGGGTGTATCCAGAGACGGTACGACCACAAGAAGCTGAACGCTGTCGGATGGTCCCCCAACCACCACGTCGCTCAGATCTTCGCTGTTGGTTACATATACGATCGGTGCATCGTCACCCACATTGACCTCTCTTCCGCCGAGATTGACGACTCCGCCTTTGAGTTTCGTTGTTGCCATGTTTTTTCCTTTTTTCTCTGTTTTTATGGTTTACAGAGAGCATTATAACCCATTTAGGATAAAATTTGTCTTAATTAAAGATCTTTTCTCGAATAATTTTATATAATAAGGATAAAGACGGTAGGGATATTCATATATATTATATTAATTTATATCATAATCCTCGGTGTCACGCTTTGACATCTCTCTTTGCCGGAGTCGTCGTCACATTCAAACTTATGATTTCGATGGGGTGCAGTCATATCGGG
>CAYUEN010000026.1:0-10219 GCA_964443745.1 uncultured Campylobacterales bacterium
ATCGAACCGCTGCTTTTAAACGGGAGGTATCGTTACGAAGATCTGGGCGAAGCGGCGTGGGAGAAGGCGGCGGAGCTGGTGGCGGCGGGCAAAATCGGCGCACTTTTTTCGGGACGGATGGAATTTGGCCCCAGAGCGTTGGGCAACCGCACGATCGTCGCGGACGTACGCAACAAAGAGATTCAGAAAATTCTCAACAAAGAGATCAAAAACCGCCCTCTCTTTCAACCCTTCTGCCCCTCCATTCTGGAGGAGGAGCGCGAACGGCTTTTCGAAAGAAGCTATCCCAACAAACACATGACGATCGCTTTTCGACTCAAAAGAGAGCATGCCGAGGCGATTCCCGGAGCCGTACACATCGACCTGACCGCACGGGCGCAATTTGTCGAAGAGCATGACAATCCGCGATATTATCGGTTTTTGAAGAAGATTCGGGATCTGACCGGATACGGGGTGGCGATCAACACCTCGTTCAACCGGCACGGCCGCACGATGGTGCTCTCCCCCGAACACGCGCTGCAAGATTTCGCCGATACGAATCTCGATTTTCTGGTGATGGAGGGGTATTTGATACAAAGAGAAGGAGCATAAAGATGGGATTTGGATATTACGCGGCGAAAATCGCCCTTTCGTTCGTACTCCTTCCGGGAGTCATCGTCGCCCTCTTTTTCCTCGCGGCCCTTTTCGCCCGCCGTTTTCGCGGATTTTTCCTGACGATAGCCGCACTTTTCTATCTGCTTTCGACGCAGTTTGTAGGCAATCTTCTTCTCGCGCCTTTGGAAAAACCGTGGAACCATCCCTTGCGGGAGGCGAAAGTCGATGCGGTGATCGTCCTGGGAAGCGGCCACTACAAAGGAAGCGCCAATCTGCCACTGAGCCAAAGCGGAACGAAACGGCTACTCTACGGATTGGAGCTTGCCAAGAAAAGAAATCTACCGCTTATTTTCAGCGGCGCGGGAGAAGAGACTCTAGCCGCCGAAGCGACCGCCCGGGAGTTGAACGAAAATCTGGGACTCGATCTTAAAATCGCGACCGATCAAAACCTCTCCCGCCGTTTCATCCTCTATCTGGAAGCGCGTGCCTTGAGTACCGCCCAAAACGCCGCACTCGCCAAAACGTTCTTCGATCGAAACGGCATCGAACACCCCGCGCTCTATCTGGTCACCTCCGCCTCACATATGTATCGCGCAAAACGGACGTTCGAAAAAGAGGGCTTTACCGTCGTGCCGGCCGCGACCGATTTTCGTATAACCGACGAATTCTGTTACTGTTTCTTTTTTCCCTCGCTTGATGGTCTCGCCCTCAACGGCACCGCACTCTACGAATATCTGGCGTTGCTCAAATCGCAGCTGTAACTACCCCATCGGATAAGGGATTTCTTCATGCACGCGATCGCAGGCGGCCAATACCTCTTCATCCAATTCCAAATCCATCGCCGCCAGCGACGCATCCAGCTGGGAGGAGCGTGTCGCACCGACAATCGTGGAGGCGACGAAATCGAACTGTTTGCTCCATGCGATCGCCATCGTTACCGGATCCAGCCCCGCATCTTGTGCGATCTCCAGATACCTTTGGGTCGATGCGAGGGTCTTTTGGTTCATGAAACGTGCGGCCATCAAGCGCTGCCTTTTATGAGGAGAGCGCAAATATTCGGCAAAACGCCCCATTGCATCGGGATTTCGATTGTATTTTCCACTTAGGACCCCACCCGCAAGTGGTGAGTAGGGCAGAAGAGAAATCTGTTCCTGTCGGCATACTTCGGCCAGCTCATCCAGAAAACGGCGATTGAGAAGTGAAAAGTTGTTCTGGATCGATTCGAACCGAAAAAGTTTCAAGTATTTCGCACGTTCGTTCGCCTTGGTCAGTCCATAGGCGGTATCGTTGGAAGTACCGATATAGCGTACCTTACCACTCTCTACCAATCGGGAAAAAGCTTCGAGCGTCTCTTCGATCGGAATCAGCGTATCGGGCCAATGCATTTGATAGAGATCGATATAGTCGCTCCCCAATCTTCGCAGGCTCCCTTCGACCGCACGTTCGATATGGAAACGATCCATCGCGGTGAGGCCATGACGAATCGGAGGAACGAACCAGCCGTTGGCCGCACCCGCTACCTTGGTCGCGATGATAAATGCATCTCTTGGCTTATTTTTGAGCCATCGACCGACGATTCGTTCCGTCTCTCCCACCACTTCGGCAGCGGGCGGTACGGGATAGATTTCGGCCGTATCGAAAAAATTCACCCCTGCATCCGCAGCTTTGTCCATAATCTCAAAAGCGTTCTTTTCATCACACTGTGTACCGAAAGTCATCGTCCCAAGACAAATTGGGGAGACGCGTAATCCGGTACGTCCGATGTAACGATATTCCATCGTATCCTCCTCGCTTGAAATCGGAGTCTAACCAAAATCCGGAAAAAGGTCAAACGATCATGCCACCGTATCCTCACTCCTCTCTTTGCGATCCTGACTCCCAGCTAGAGGAAGGGTGATACGAAAGAGAGCGCCCAAGGCGTGATTGCAGGCTTCGAGTCTGCCATCGCAGTGTTCCTCGATAATCGTTTTGGACATGTACAATCCTAGACCACTACCGTTTTTTTCGTCTTTGGTGGAAAAATAAGGATCGAATATCCGCGGCAGAAACGCTTCAGGAATTCCACCACCGTTGTCTTCTATTTCGAGTATCGCCGTATCGCCTTTTTGTATCAGTCTGGCCTCGACTTTCGGATTTTGGATCTGTCGTTCTCTGAAATTGTCCAATGCGTTTTTGAGAATATTCAAAAGCACCTGGAGGATCTCGTTGGGATAGGTGACGATTTCACAACTGTTTTCTATCTTTTGCTTTATCAAAATACCGTTTTTTCTATAGGAGCCATCCAGCATATCGATCGCTTTTTGCAACAACAATTCGAGTGTCGTACGCTCCTTCGCTTTGTTGGGTTTGAAAAAATTACGAAAATCGTCGATCGTATGGCTGAGATACTGGACATAACTACCGATCGCCTCGATTTTTTCGAGAAAGTAACTTTCGAATTCCTCCTGTTTCGTTTCATCAGCCATCACGAATCTTTTGAGCTTTATCTTCATTTGCATCGAAATCGCCACGGAGCTGATCGCGGAGAGAGGCTGTCTCCACTGATGGGCGATCATACTCAACATCTCACCCATCTGCGCCAGACGTGTCTGCTGGAGCATCTGTTGATCTTTGCGTCTGTTTTTTTCCACCTCCTCTTCGACGCGTCTGGCTAGGGTGGTATTGAGTTCGCTCACCTCTTTTACTTTCTGGGCAAGACTTTCGTTGAGCGCCTGCATCTCCATAGAGGAGAGATCGATGGAACGCTCCAGGATTTTACGCTCTTTTTCATGTGCTTCGTAACTCTCTCGCACCAGGGAGAGAAACTTCTCCATCTGTTCGGGTGTGATATGTGCAAAATCGGTGATTTTCGCCTTTTTGAGTTGGCGCTTGAGAATCTTCTCCGCGATCATCTACGATTCCCACCATAGTGTGAGGGTCATCGTCTGGTTGTGTAGATCGCATTTGCCCGAACCAAGCGGAGAAATCTCTCCATAAGAGTAAAATCCAACCTGCTTCGTGTCTCCATCGAGAATCTCCAGAATCGACTCGATTTCATCTTCGGTGCGCTGTCCGAGAACCAGTTTCCGACCCACACAACTGATCGCGACGACCAACACCTGAGACTCACCGAATGGATTCGCCGCAATGGTTTCCGCCGCTTCAGACGCCCCTTCTATCAGATTTTCGAGGTTGGCGCGCATCAAAGCGACAGTCGCCCCCTGGGGAATATCCCCGGCAAAAGTGATCGATTGGCTCGTCTCGTCTATTCCCAGAATCGTTCGCACCTTCTCTTCACCCTCTTCTTTGAGTACCAGAGGGAAAAGTAGTCCTGAAGAGGGAAGATCGGCCGCATACTCTCCCAAATAGTTTTTGTAGAGTTCCAGTGCCGGTTTGCCGTCAAGTTCGTAAAGAACATTCGATTCCGATTTCGTAACGATTCGATCGATACCGAATTTGTTCCAACCTCCTTTACTCGCGTACAATACATGAATATGTGTACCGTAGAATCCTACACCTAGAACATGCCGATCCAGAATCTCTTCCCCTGCGAGAATCCACGTCTTTTCAAACCGTGTACCGTCTCCTGCGAGACCTCCTGTCACACTGACACCATTTCCGACGATTTCATTGATTCCTCGGGTCAAACCGGTCCCATTGACATGCAACCCTTCACTGAGCACGAAAATCGCCTTCAAATCTTCCGATTGAAGTTCTTCTCCCACTTTTCTGCCCGCTTCAATGGAGTCTTCCGGACTCTGCACTTTCACCGTCGTCAGTTTTAAAGCCGTTTCGTCAAATCGAACCACCGCCACTGAAAGAGACGCTTCGTGCAACTCTTCCTGATAGATCTCTCCCGCAGTCGAACAGCCGATTTTGATCGCTTTGGGAAAGAGCAGAAAAAGTTCTTCGAGCCCCTCTTGGACCTGTGACCTCTCACTCGCTCCAAAAACGATCACCAGCGTCCGTTCCGAATCGAGTGCGGCATTGGGAGTGACATCCCATGCACCCTCTTCGTAGGCGTATATTTCACGAATCATACTTTTCCTTATGAGATCTTTGGGGATATATCGACTGAAATAAAAAGTATTTTAATTTTTAGGGGTTTTACGAAAGATATGTTTGATTTTGGTATAAAGATATTCGACTCTTTTGACGAACCTCCCCTTTTTCGGGAAAAAACGGTTTTTGAGTGTATGTATCTTCTCCTTGATCCATTGTCTGAAAAGGTGTGCTTTCTTCTTGATATGACGATAGATCTCGGTCTCTTTGAGCTTTTGTACCCACCAAATCAGATGCCTGTACACAGAGGCGAACCATCCGAATTTCATCAGTTTCGATTCGGTGATGCGAAAAAGCCAAAACGTGAACATCGCTATCGGGATCTTAAGCAGATACAGAAGCGTCCCCGCAAGGAAATTTCCGCTCAGAAAGAGCGCCCCCGCAGCGATACCCAACAACTCGACCCAAACAAACAGCGAGAGAAAAAGCAGCAAAACCAGATAGCGGTTGAGCTTTCCGATGTACGATTCGGCACGCTGGATGATTCGAAGCCGTCTGAGAGAGGTGATAATCGGCTCGGCGATCCCCTCCCAGACGATCTCTTCGAAGAGAATATAGACGAATACACCGAGCGCCAGCAGCAGCGTACCCAACCGTCCGAGGATACGCCGCATCTTCTCAAAGCCTCGTCAGATCGATCACATCCACTTCGCTTCCGGCCTCCAGATCGCCCGTATCCTTGTCGACCCGCAGCAGCCCGGTCTCTCCGAGCAAATTGGTCAAAATCGCGCTGGAACCGCTCTTTTTGCCCCGGAAATCGACAAGATAGCGTCCCGATTCATAATGCAGATTGCAGGCGGAAAATTCCGTTTTCGGCGAACGTTTCCTATAGTTTTCCCCGAGTGTGGCGCGTACGATCGGAAGAGTACCCGTGCCTCCCCGCATCCTATCGATCAGCGGCCATACGTAGAGGATGAAGGTGACCGCCGCGCTGTAGGGAAAACCGGGAAGCGCGAAAACGAACTTCTCTCCCGTTTTGAGCACCTTGATATGTTGTCCGGGTTTGAGGATCACCCCCTCGATCAGATATTCCGCCTCCATATCGTGGAGAATGTCCCTGACAAAATCGTAATCTCCCACGCTCACGCCTCCGGTGGTGACCAGAATATCCGCTCTTGCGAGCGCCTCTCGCATCGCCGCCTCGATCGACCCTTTCTCGTCTTTGGCCAGGGGAAGACGTATCACGTCCGCACCCGCCTTGCGTCCTAGCGCTTCGAGTACGAACTGATTCGCGCTACGAATCTGGGAGGCGTTGGTCTGCGGCTCACCGACGTCCAGAATTTCGCTTCCGGTACTCAACAGCGCGACTCTGGGCGGAATGTAGACTCTCACCTGGGGAATGTTCAGACTCGCCAAAACGCCTACCTGCGCGAATCCCAGTTCGGTTCCTTCGGGTATCAGCACTTCGCCTTTTTTGAAGTTTTCACCTACCGGCCGAACACTATATCCGCAAGGTACCTCCTCTTCGATCACGATTTCATCCCCTTCGACGGTGACGTTTTCGATCGGTATCAGCGTATCGGTACCCGGACTCATCAACGATCCCGTAAACGTCTTCACGCAGGTACCCCCCACCACCTCTTCGTCGCTGACGCTTCCTGCGGGAAGATCTCCCAAAATCCGTACGCGTCCCAGGGATTGATCTTCGCATTTGAGCGCATAGCCGTCCATCGCGGCCGTCGGAAAAGCGGGGGAATCCTCACGCGCGACGATATCTTCCGCCAATACGTATCCTATGGCATCTTCCAAAAAACGCATCTGAACCGCCCGCTTTCCCGAAAAAGCCCTCTGCATGATCTTTACCGACTCTTCGTAATCGACAAACGCCATCTACACTCCTAATATACCGCTGTGGGGGAGCGGGGTACTGCGATCGGCCGCATAATGCCGCTTTCCTCCGATCACGTCGTATTTCCAAATCGGCGCCTGGGCTTTGAAATCCTCCACGAACATATCGAGCATCTCCAGGGCGACGCGCCGCTTGGAGGAGAAGATTGCCGCCATGAAGGAGGAGCGGTGGACGGGTACGTCTCCTATGGAGTGCGCCATTTTGATGAGCGCTCCCTTTTTGCGAGCTCTCTCCTGCCACGTTTCGAACCAGCGATGCAAAATAGGCTCGTAGATATCGAAACTGAGCGCTTCGATCCCTCCCTCTTCACGCACCACTCCGATGAAACTCGCCATCGCTCCGTAGTTGTTTTCGTGCTGAGAGTCGTACCAGCGCGCATGAATCTTCTCCACCGGAAGCGCTCCCCGATACAAATCCACCATCTTCATCCTCCGCATACGGGCGGAAGCAGAGAGATTCTGTCATCCGGCCCGATCGGATGTTCGAGCGATGCGACGATACGGTCGTTGACCGCGACGGCACACCGTTTCAACCACTCCTGCATCTGTCGATCTTTCGCGAAAATCTCCTTCAATTCTCTCAAATCGGAGATCTCCACCGTTATCGGATCTCTTGCTAGGGGACCCAGAAATTCCACTTTCGCCATTATCCACCTCTGTTTTTGGGTGCATTATACCCTAAATGGACTTTTTCAAACACAGTAGCATCAAACGACCAGCCTCTCTATCGCGGCCTTCGCCCCCATCGCGATACCGATTTCCCCTTCGGGTACGTCGAATTCTCGGGGGTTGATACGAATCAGTCTCGCACGGTATCGCGCGGCGAGTCTTTCACCGGTGATACGTACGGTCGGTACCGCCTTTCCCGCACCGATTTCGACAATCACCCACGATCTTCCCTCCCTTTCTCTCAACCATTCGCCCATACGACCGTACTGTGCGTCGGTTCGGGTGGAAATCCAACCGTAATCGCCGAACATCAAGATATTGGGGCGGGCTACGGCGCCGCAGCGAGGACATCGCGGCAACGCTCCCTTCGCTCGAAAAGTTTCCGGATCGATCTCTATCTCGGGAAAATCCGCTTTCCAGATATCCTCGCCGCACCTTTTGGAGCACTGCAACCAGTGGATCGAACCATGCACTTCCATGATCTTCTCTTCAGGAAATCCGGCTTTTTGAAACTGTCCATCCACATTGGAGGTGAAGACGAAACAACCCCCTTTTTTGCGGCCGCACAACTCCAGCAGACGGAAAAAACCGCTATGGGGATCGGTGCTGCGATAGAGCCGATGGCGATGGCCGTAAAACGCCCAAGCGAGTCTCGGATCCTTTTCGAACCATTCGGGATTGGCCATCTCCTCGAATCGGTATCCGAGCTTCCCGATGACGGGATAAGCGCGCCAAAACCCTTCCGGCCCTCTGAAATCCGGCAATCCGCTATCCACACCCATCCCCGCACCGGCCGTAATCAATACGGCCTCCGCCTCTTCGATCGCCACTTTCGCCTTGTGGATATCCGCTTCCATCACGCCTCCTTTTGAAGCCGAATCATGTTAAAATTGTACCAAAAAAGGTTCCGAGTGCTCTTTGGCAAGATCGATTACATCAACCTCGCTCCGTTCCATCTCTTCTTGAAACGTTACATCCGAAACTCCCAGCTCAAACACTCCATCGAATACAAAAAGAGTTATCCCGCCCGTATCAACCGCCTCTTTCGGATGCGAAAGATCGATGCCGCATTCATCTCCAGCATCGAAAGTCGACGGGCTCCGTACTGTTTCGACGTGGGAATCGTCGCGAGAAAAGAGATCAGAAGCGTTCTGATAGAAAAAGGAAAGACGCAAAACGATCCCCATTCGGCCACCTCCAACGCACTCGCGAAGCTGCTGGGCATCCAAGGACGCATCCTCATCGGAGATAAAGCGCTCGAAGCGTGGCTGAAAGAGCCCGAACGCTACGAAGATCTGGCGCGCCTGTGGTACGAAAGGCAGAATCTTCCTTTCGTTTTCGCAAGGTTTTGCGTCAATCGCAACAGACGATACTACCGAAAACTCACCCGACGCTTCGTTCGAAGCCGTATTCGGCTGCCGGCTTGTTTTTTGAACCGCTACGCACGAAGCAGGGGCATTCCGGCCAAAGAGATCAAATCCTACCTCTCGCTGGTGGAATACCGAATCGACGCGAAAGCAAAAAGGGGTTTACATCGATTTCTAAAACGAGTATAATTCGCATATGGACTTCAAGGCCGCAAAAGGAGCGTAGATGGTACCGACCGAAATAAAACAGTTTTCCGAAATCAGGACGCGGGCGAGGGCCTATCTGTGCTACCTGCTCAACCGAAGCATTCCCAACTATCTCCCCGAGCCCGATTTGGAGGTGATCGTCAACGGCCTCAAAAACATCAAAAAAGAGATTCCGGATATCGACGCGCTCTACGTTCTGGACGCGAAAGGCATCCAGGTCATCGATGCGATCTCCACCAATCCGGCATACCGCAAAGGAAAGAACATCAACAGAAGTATGCGCGCCTACTTCTACCGAGCCGCCAGGGAGAAGAAGTGTATTTTGACCAATCCCTACCCTTCGCTGCTGACCAACGATCTAACGGTCACGGCCGCCTATCCGGTCTACGACGAAAACAAACATCTCAGATACATCGCCTGTATCGACGTCTCCCTCAGGCATCTGCTCAAATTCGCCCATCCCACTTCGATAGACAGCATTTTCGGCAATTTCAGCAAGGTCACCTATACGCTCTTTTCGATCTCTCTGATGATGGTCGCTTTTTTGCTCTTTTTCCACGGCATCAAAAGCATCGCTTCGTACGGATTCGAGATCAGCAAGATCGATATCAAAGAGATGTTCGAATCGACGATTCTGCTGACACTTTCACTGGCGATCTTCGATCTGGTCAAAACGATCTTCGAAGAGGAGGTGTTGGGGCATCACCACGGCAAATCCAAAGACATCCACAAGACGATGATCCGTTTTCTAGGCTCCATCATCATCGCCCTTTCGATAGAGGCACTGATGCTAGTCTTCAAATTCGCTCTGATCGGTCCGGAGAAGATCGTCTACGCGATCTATCTGCTCGGAGGCGTCACGGCGCTACTTTTCGGTCTCGCTTTCTATCTCAAGTCGACGGAAAACAGGGTTTCTGGGGATTAGGAAAGCGAGTCTCGGATACTCGCCACCCACTGTACGATCTGCTGTTCGGGGAGCGCACCGCTTTGCCTGGCTACTTCCTGGGCGTTTTTGAAGATGATGATCGTAGGAATACCCCGAATCGCGTATCTGGCGGCAAGAGCGGGCTGCTCTTCGGTATTGACCTTCAAAAATCTCGCTTTGAGCGCGAACCGCTCGGCCGCGGCGGCGAATGCCGGCGCCATCATTCGGCAAGGACCGCACCACTCCGCCCAGAAATCGACCACAACCGGAATATCGTTGTTTTGGATGTGCTTCATAAATGCCGCCTCGTCGACGCTGCGGGGCCTGCTATCCAGCAGGGAATGGCCGCACTTTCCGCAGTTGGCTTTGTTGTAGTGTTCTTTGATCGGAACTCTGTTGACCGCAAGACAGTTGGGACAGACGACATTGATCATTTATGACTCCTTCGAGACTCCCGAGGATTTCCCTCGAGAGATTAAAATGCGAAATCCTATTCGATATAATCGCTCGCCGCACGAAAACCGATGACATTGTTTTCACCGGAAGCTACACCGTATCTCAAATCGAT
>CAYUEN010000026.1:10319-27235 GCA_964443745.1 uncultured Campylobacterales bacterium
CACGAAAACCGATGACATTGTTTTCACCGGAAGCTACACCGTATCTCAAATCGATACGGATATTTGCAGTGTTGCCGATCACGATGACGGCATAAGGATCTTGTTCGATACCCGCACCTTGCTGATAGTCGCTTCGAACCGCAATAAATTCCGCGGCTTTGCGACCACTGTTCTGCTCAATTTGCGTCATTGTGATATCCCACCACGCCGGTACGGCTGTAAAATCATCCAATTTGACTATCGAACGGGTAAACTCTTTTTTGTTACCAAAAATTTCATAGATTTCTCTACTGTAATCTTCTTCGACATTTTCGTCATACCCCAATACATAGTTTTTGATTTCGTTTGGTACCGCCACATTGGCTTTAAGCAGTTTTTCTACATGAACATACTGTTTGATTGAAGGCAACTTGATCGCATACCCATCTGTCACAGATGAGTTCTCCAGAATAACAGCCGCCTCGAATCCATACATTCCCGTCATGCTGGCTTCCGAATTGTCCGTAAATTGTGCCGCTTCCAGCGTCGCTTGCGAACTTCCGGGAGTTTGCGTGATATATCCGGCAGCATTGGCCGCATTGATGACTTCAAACACAGCATTTATATAGGCGCTGAAATCATTTATATCGGCCACAACGGCAGTACCCGCGCTTCTGGCTTCATACTGTGCCATCCAGAATCCGTTTTCGGGCGTACCATCCCCATCCACGTCGAAACCGCCCGGAACGTAGACGTATCCGGCCTCTTCCATCGCGCGTCCTTTGGGTGTTTCGTAGATCCATGGATAGAAACTCTCCTTGTTCCATGGATCGGTGCCTCTTTTGGTTTCCGTCAGATTGGGGCGTTTATCGCCGTCGGAGTCGTTCATCGGATCGAGCGCATCGATCACGTCCGGATTGTCCTTGTGGTGCGTATTGGCCGGCTCGACACCCTCCTCCTCTTTGAAATCGGGCTCATCCGGATAAGAGTTGTAGACCTCTCTTCCGTCGTTTACGCCGTCGTTGTCGGTATCTTTTTTAAGTGGATCGGTGTGGTATTTTTTGACCTCGTTACCATCCCACAAACCGTCACCGTCGGTATCTTTTTTGAGCGGATCGGTACCGTATGTATTGACCTCTTCACCGTCGCTCAGACCGTCGCCGTCGGTGTCTGGGTTGTTGGGATCGGTACCGATTTCGATCTCTTTCTTGTCATCCAGACCGTCATCGTCGGAATCGGAATCGTTGGGATCTGTGCCGTATTTGATCACCTCTTCACCGTCGCTCAGACCGTCGCCGTCGGTGTCAGGGTTGTTGGGATCGGTATGGTAGATATTGGTCTCGTCGTCGTTGCTCAAGCCGTCACCGTCCCAATCTTCCGGAGTGGGATGTAGATTTCCAAGCCCTCCGATGTCGTTTTCAAAATTCGCACGATCACCCAAACATCCCGTCAAGCCTACCAAAAACGTACAAGCCAGTGCGGAAAAGAGTCCTTTTTTTATTATCTCGTTCATTTTCATTTTCATTCTCCCTTAACGCTTTCATTTGGATAGGTCAGTTGCACTTCGATGCGTCTGTTGAGCGCCATCCCTTTTTCGGTACGATTGTCCGCAATCGGATCTCTCTCGCCGCGTCCTTCGGTCGAAAGCCTGGAGGGACTGACGCCAAATTCGATCAATGCCTTTTTGACGCTCTCGGCTCTTCTTTTGGAAAGCGCCATATTGTATTGATCCGATCCCCTCCAGTCGGTATGGCCGATGATTTTGACGAGGCTGCCCTTGTTTTTGATCAAAAAGTCCGCGAATTTTTTGACTTTCGTCATCGAAAACGGGGTGATTTTGGCAGAATCCGTCGCGAAGTGGATACGAAGCGTCGCTTTGAGCGGACATCCTTTGGAATCGACACTGAAATCGCAAGGCGTGTTGGGGCACTGGTCGACATCGTCGGGTACGCCGTCGCGATCTCGGTCGGGTCCGTCGATTTTGACCGGACACTCCTGTCCTTCGAAGTTGTAGGGAATCGGGATGGACTCTTTGATGATCGTCGTCTTGGGTTCGGGAAGCGGGCAACCCGACCCGTCGACTCTGGTCCCTTTCGGAGTGTCGGGGCATTTGTCCAATCTGTCCATCACGCCATCGCCATCGCTATCCTTGATCGCAGGCTGGGGCTTGGTATATTTTCCAAACGGAAACGTCACACCCACCGTCGTGATCAATTCGTTGTCCTCATCCTTTTCGCCGCCTATGATCTGTAGCGCCTTGGCTTCGAATTTGAGGCCGATGCCGTTTTTGAAGAGATACTTCAATCCGCCACCACCCTGCATGAAAGGCTCGCTCTCGAATCCCGTCTTGCCGTGTCCCACTTTTTCATATCCTACGCCCGCAAGCAGATAGGGATAAAAGAGTCCCTTGGTCTGAAATTCGTACACGCCGTTGATGGAGGCGCGAAGCAGCCAGTCAACATCTTTGAAGTTTCTTACTTCATCAAGATTAAGACCGGTGAATTCGATATCGAATCTCGGTTTGACGTTGTATTTGTTGATCTGCAGACTCAAACCGAACGTGGGGTTCTCCAGATGGATACCGTCCTCGTTTTCCACGGACGTCAATCCACCATTGATTCCGAACTCATACGGTTTTTGCGTGGCAAAAACCAGCGAAGTCATCAACAGTGAGCCCAAAAGAATTCTTCTCATCTGCCATTCCTTTAAAGTTACTTAATGGACTCATTTTACATTTAAAATGTTAAAGAAAGCTTTAATTGGCATAAATTATTCAAATAAAATTTACTGATCTTATTAATACTTTAAATATTATTTAATATTATTTTTTTAATTTTTTCTTTATTTTCTAATATGAGGGAGGGAAACTGCGAAGCGTTGAACGTACGTTGGCGTTTTGCCAACTGTGCCGTATGGATCATGATTTGCTCTTCGAGATCTAGCAGTGAAAAACGACCGTCGAGATAGGAGAGCGTCTCTTTGATTCCTATCGCTCCCATAGGTTTGGGAGCTCTGCCGTATTTGCGCTCGAGTGCGAATACCTCTTCCACCAATCCCGTCTCGATCATCCGTTTCGTTCGCAGTGCGATACGTTCACGCAACGTTTCTCTCTCTATTTCGATGGCATAGATGTCGATTCTTTCGATTACAGGTGATTTTTTATGTATCTGAAAATAGTCCGTTGCGACCATCCCGCTTTCAAGATGGATTTCATACCACTTCTGGATACGGTAACGATCATGAGAAGCGATTTTCGAAGCGTAGGCCGGATCTTTTTCCAGAATATACTCGTACGCTCGCTTTAGATCCAGCAGTTTTCTTTTCACACGCCGCATCGTTTCCGCAGTAGGGGTGATCCGCGCACTGAGCCCTTCGATCAACGCTTTGAGATAAAAACCGGTTCCTCCGGTTATCAGCAGATGTTTACCGCTCTTTTGGGCATACTCTTTCGCTTCCTTATAGATATCGAAAAAGGTGGCGGCACTGAAGTATTCGTCGATACGAAGCCGGTCTATTCCAAAATGAAGAATTCCCCCGCGCTCTTCTATCGTGGGCTTGGCGGAGACGATATCCGCCTCTTTATAGATACTAAGGGAGTCGAGAGAGAGGATAACGGCGTCGATTTCGCGGGCGATCTCCACGGCGAGCGCCGATTTGCCCGAAGCGGTGGGTCCAAGGATTGCGATCTCTTTCATAAACGAAAGTATATCTCATGATCGATTCAATCCTTCAAACGGCACCCCTACCGAATCCACCATATCTTTTTGTCGGCGAAAAGCTATCTTTCGGTTTTCAAATTTTCCGTCAAAAGAGAAACTTCGCGACCACCCGTCGGTTTTTCGCACGGCCATCCTTGTACATGTTTGTCGCGATCGGACGTTTCTCTCCATATCCGATCGCCTTGATGCGATTCGCATCGATACCTCTGGAAACAAGATAACGCTTGATCGCGTCCGCGCGTCTTTGCGAGAGCTTCTGATTGTATTCGTACGTACCGATACTGTCCGTATGCCCTTCCACTTCGAGTTTGACATCTTCTCTTTTTTTCATAACTTCGACGAGTTTTTCCAGTTCGGGTCTGTATTGCGGTTTGATATCCGCTTTGTCGTAATCGAAAAATACCTTCAACCTGTATGCGTGAACACAATGGGGATCTTGGCTATTTTTACACTCTTCGATATTTTCGATCACCTTTTGGGCCGAAGGCATCGGGATCAACTGCTCTTTCGCCTTATGATTCTCCACGACGACGAGTTTTGCGGATTTTGGCTTCTCTTTCGGCTTAGGTGTTTGTACGCTTTTGGGCTCTTTTTGTGGCTTTGGCTCGGAAGGATACCCCAACATCATACCCACTCCGAAAGTGGTCACGTAATCGATATGTTCCGTGTCGAATTTATAGAGTGCCCGCCCTTCGAGCGCGAGGTTGAAACTTCTACTCAGACGGTATTTGAAACCGAGCCCCGCCTGCATGAATGCCTGATCCGGCTGGGCGTCGACATCTTCGCTGAGCATCTCGTATCCGCCTCCCAGCAAAACATAGGGAGTAATTTTCATCTCCTCCTCTCCGTCGACCACCAGATTGAAATACAGACGGCTCATATCGACATCTCTGAATTCCCCTTTCACGCTTACCTCTCCCGCACGCTCGAGCCCCAGTTGCCAACCGTACCAACTGTTTTCGTAATAGGTCCCCCGTATACCGTACATAATATCCGAGTTACGAAGCCTCGAGTCGCTGTCGGCAAAATTCTTCCCCACAAGAGGGGTGATCTGATAACGGTAGGAGTGGTCGGCGGCAAGTTCCAGCGCCATAAAAGTCAGAAGTGATGCCATAACAATTTTTTTCATCGAATTACCTCATCGTGAAATAGTCTAAAACTACTATCGCCTATACTCCAAAAAACTTTAGCCGTTTATTTTTTTGGCTTATAGCCGATAATAGATGAAAGCCAAATCGATATCGGCATAGTACTGGCAAGGAGCAAAGGTGCATTTTCTGAAACTATCGGCTGCTATTTTGATCACACTTTTCTATTCCGGATGCGGGAACGGCCCCTCCGGACTCGATACGGCAAGCTACACTCCCCATATCGACCTGAGAAATCTTACCTATTTCATACCGGAACAGATGACCCAGGAAGATGCGGAGATCGACGATGAAAACAGACGTATCCTCACTTCCACCGGAAATCAAGAAGTAAGCGGTTTCGTTTTGGATGCCGGTTTGCAACAAATCGATCAAAATACCACCCTCAACTTGAACGAGAAACTCAACGATTTCATCAAAAAAATCCATGAAGACGACCTCTCCGTCACCATCTCCAACCTCACCCTGAGAGATTACGGCGCAACCCGCCATTATATCGTCTCACACTACCAGCTCTCCACTTCTACGACACTCACGCCTCTGAAACTCTCCAGCAAGCTTTTGACACTCCTGAGCGGAGTAGATACACCCATCACGCTTCATGAAAACCCCTCCGCTCCGAAGGCTTCGAAATTCAGATTGCGAATCATCGTCGGGGAGATCGCGAACAGACTCTATTACACACTCTCTCTCACACCCGAAACACTCGCACAAAAAAACACGCTTCTGCTCGAACATATGGTCAACAACGCGAACATCGGTATAAACCCAGGTGTACTCCACAACCAGCACGAAGCGATCGTCTACGACAGATCGGGAGAGAGCAACCGAACCGATTTTCTTTTTATGGTGGACGATTCGGGAAGTATGGGGGACGACCAGGAGGCGATCCGAAACGCCGGAGAAGATTTCGGTGAGGTGATCGAGGATTTCGGCCTGGATTACACCATTTCGATATTGACCACCTCTTGCGGCACCTCGGACGAAGACGACTGCAGCTACGATTACAACGGTACTTCTTTTTCATACACCGCCTACGACCGTGTTATCAACGAAATCGGCATTATCCATAACGATATCGATCTATTCAAACAACACATCGTCGTGGGAACGACCGGCAGCCCGAGGGAAACGGGAATCTTCAACGCCGAGGTCGCCCTAGGCGAAAACGGTCCGCTTACACGTCTTGGAATCCCCAGAGAGGACGCGAGCCAGGTGATGATCATCATCTCCGACGAACCAAGCCAATATGAAAGTAAAAGCGGCAGCAGGAAATTCGATCCCGAACACAATATCTTCGTCGACAACGATATGCTGGTCTATGCGATCATCCAACCCGACGAAGACAACGAAACGGGACTCGTCATCGGCTACGATCTGGACAACCGGAGCCAGTACGACGATCTCGCCCAAACAACCGGCGGTCTACTCGCCAACATCTCGAACAAGGACGAAAACGGCAGTCTCGATTTCCATTCGATCATGCAGATCATCGCGCAGGACGCGAGCGAAGCCAACAGTGCGATCAGACTCCAGCGCGCCGCTATCGTCAATCGCCATATGCGCGTCACAATCAACGGTACCCCCATTCCTCAGAGTAGAGAAAACGGATGGACCTACTCCCAGAGTCTGAGGGCACTGATATTTCATGGCGACGCCAAGCCTCATAAAGGTGACAAAATAGAAATCGTATACCAATACGTAGAGCGGCCCTGAAGCCAAAGCCACACCATTTACGATCGACTCCGCATCTTTTCGCGGATCGATCCTCCTCCCCGAGTTCAAACAAAATTAAAAAAATTGTTACTTTTTAAAGACACTTTTTGTACAATCCCGAAATCAAACTATTACACAAACGAGGGACAACGTGCAAAAGATAGGTCGAATACTCAAAGATCTCAACGAACTGGTGATGTTCAAGCATTCGATCTTCTCTCTCCCTTTCATCTTTATCGCGATGATCATCGCGGCCGAAGGCTGGTTCGGTTGGCGGCTCTTCGCACTGGGGATCCTCGCGGCAGTCAGCGCGCGTAATTTCGCGATGGGATTCAACCGTTACGCCGATATCGATATCGATCGTGAAAATCCCCGCACGGCCAACCGCCCGAGCGTGGATGGCCGCCTCAAAAAGAGGACGATTCTCTTTTTCGTAATTTTCAACGCACTTCTTTTCATCGTAACCGCATGGTTTATCAACTCACTGGCGTTTTGGCTTTCGTTTCCGATTCTGGTGATTTTGGGAGGGTATTCGCTTTTTAAGCGTTTCAGCCCGCTGGCACATCTGATTCTGGGGCTTTCGCTGGGGCTCGCACCGATCGCGGGAGTGGTGGCGGTGGAGGCGAAAATCACCCTCTGGTCGGTGCTTCTTTCGATCGGTGTGATGTTCTGGGTAGCGGGCTTCGATCTGCTCTACTCACTCCAGGATATCGATTACGACAAAAAGACGGGGCTTTACTCCATCCCTTCGATCTACGGAGAAAAATGCACTCTTTTTATCTCCAAACTCTTTCATGCGATGACGATTCTCTTCTGGATCCTTTTCGCGGCAACGGCGAAAGTGGGTTTTTTCACCTATCTGGCGATTTTGCTTTCGGGTGTGATTTTGTATCAGGAGCATATTATCGTCCATAAGGATTTCACGAAAATAGATAAAGCATTTTTCACCCTTAATGGATATCTGGGTATCATGTTTTTGGCATTGGTAATCCTCGACAAGGCGATATAGATGGAAAATATCCGTTTCGTTACAGCCCCTCTCGTAGCCCGGTTCGAAGAGGCCGAACACAACAAAGAGGCATTCAAAAAAGAGTATGCCTCGCTCTCGGAATTCGAAGAGGATCCGGTGGGGCAATGGCTCAAAATCGCCAAGGCCAGAGGTGAAACCAAAGAGAGCGATCAGGTGCTTCTGACACTGCTCGTGGAGTTACACAAAAAGATAGATAGACTTACGGCGATCGTCAAAAACGAAGAAAAACCGCTGCTTCCCCTCGCCCATGAAGCGGCGATCGACAAAATAGGATTCGAACACATCCATTTCGAAAAAGCGCTCCTCCATCCGGGAACGATCTACTACTGCCGCATCGAGATGCCGGTATTTCCCAAGCGGGAAATGCCGCTTTTTTTCGAAGCGATCGGTGAAGACATAGGAAAAATCGTTCTGATACACCACAAGGACGAACAGGACTGGAACGCTTATGTAACGGCCAGAGAGCGCGTCATGATCCGGGAAATGAAGGCGCAGAAATGATAATGGAGCTTATCGCGATCGGTGCATTCGTGATCATACTGATACTGGTCATCACGTTCATCTATCTTCGGGATAAAGGAATCATCGCCAGACTCGAAGCTTACGAACGGGCGATCGACGATCTCAACGACCGTGTCTATCTGCTCGAAAGCAGACAACCGGAGTCTCCCGAAGAGATCATCGAAGAGTTCAAAAAATTTCGCAACGAACTCGAATCGGTCGAAAAAGAGTTGCATGAACGGCTGGACGACCTGGGAGATCCGATTCTCAAGACGATCCGTGCCGTCAAGGAGATGGAGAGTGAACTCGAACGCATCAATCAAAGCATCAACGAACGAATCGACAAAATAGAGCAAACCACGAAAATTTCATCGATGGGCAGTGCCCATACCAATGAAAAAAGGATTATGGACCTGTATGCCGATGGCCTCTCTCCCGAAGAGATCGCAAGAAAGGAGCGACTGCCGCTGGGCGAAGTGGAGCTGATTCTGCGGCTGGCGAATCTGCGATGACTTCACGAACCCATCCTTCTTGGCAAGCGATCGTAAAAGAGGCGCTGCGCTCACTCGATCCCGCCTATCTGGAGTTTCTCGAAACGGACAGAAACTACTTCCCCGACAAAAAAAATCTCCTAAACGCCTTTGGAACGCTTTCTTTGGAAAAAACCCGCTACATCCTCTTCGGGCAAGATCCCTATCCGCGCAGAGAAAGCGCTCTGGGATACGCCTTCATCGATGGAAACGTGGAGCGCATTTTCGAAAAAGGCGGACTCTCCAAAGCCGTCAACCGCGCGACAAGCCTGCGCAACTTCATCAAAATGGTGTTGGTTTGCGAAGGGGAGTTGGGTGAGGACCTCTCCAAAGAGGCGATCGCGAAAATAGACACCTCCCGCTACATCGACACGATCCACCATCTACGTGAAAATTTCGAAAAAAACGGAGTCTTGCTTTTGAATATGGGACTGGTCTTTACCGACAAAAAAGAGAGCAAAAAACATATCCGGGCATGGCGGGGATTTGTCGCCTCTTTGTTGCGATCACTGCAAGAGCGGGATATTTCACTGATTCTGTTCGGAAAGGTGGCGGCAGAGTTGGAGCGGTTCGAAGAGGCCGAAGGGTATGAAAAGATCTCGCTTCCGCATCCCTACAATCTCTCCTTCATCACGAACGAAACGGCGCATCGGCTCTTCGGGCCGATGCATCTACTCACTCGTTGACATTTTCATCGACCATACGATCGATCAGATCGAAAAGCTCGTCGCTCGCTTTCTCCATCTCTCTGGCATTCTCCATCAGTTGAGGAATCACCGCCTCTGAGATTTCATTGTTGGTGATTTCGATGTTTTTGTTGGCGTAGTCGTGTATCTTCGCATGGGCGGGTTCGATCGCTTTGAAACTTCTCGTTTTGCCAAAGAGTCGTTTCCCTTCATCGTTGTACCACTTGCCGAAACTACACTCTTGATGCGTTGTTTGCGGGCTCTTGTTGCCATCGTCGTAGACAACTGTATTGTAGACGTTCGCTTTGTAGAGAATATGGTCGGCTTTGATAAGCGTACCGAACGCCTGCAGTTTGACCGCTTGTGAATATTTTGCCGTATCGTTGGCGTTTTGGTTGAAGTCTTCGAGATTTTCCCTGAAATCCTCCACCGTTTCGCCCGATTCTCCTGCGAGTTGATTGATCTCTTCGGCATTGGATTGGATTTCGCTGGTCTCCTGCTGTAGTGTTTGCATCGTGATCGCGATTTCGGAAGTCGCCTTCTGGGTACGTTCGGCGAGCTTTCTCACTTCGTCCGCCACGACCGCGAATCCCCGTCCATGCTCACCGGCTCTGGCCGCCTCGATCGCGGCGTTGAGCGCGAGCAAGTTGGTCTGGTCGGCGATATCTTTGATCAGGTTGACCACGGAAGTGATTTCGTTGGTTCGATCGCTAAGTGAACCGATCGCTTCGGTGATTCCCGCGATCAGTTCGATCATATGGTTGAGTTTCGCCGTCAGAGCGTTGGTCGCATCGATACTGCTATTTGATTTGTCGGCCGTATCTTTCGCCATCGTGTCGATATTGTTGATCATCTCTATCGCCCTGGAGAGATCCTGCTGAATGATGCTGATACCCGCTTTCAAACCGCCACTGATCTCGTCGAACTGACTGAGGATCTCCGTCTTGAGCTTGCTTTTGTTCGCCTCTTTGATCGCTTCGACACTCTGGGCGACCTGCTGACAGTTGTTCTTGAAAAGTCCCTTGATACCGCTACAATAAACCCTGCGCGAGCTGTCTCCTTGGGAAGCCTTTTCGATCGCCGTCGCGGAAGTCCGCATCACCGCTTCGATCTGGTCTAGCATGTTGTTGATATTCCAAGCCGTTCTGGCGAGAGGATCACGCGGATCTATCCCTGTGATACGGGCTTCGAGTTTACCCTCCGCCGCTTCGGCGGTAACCGCTTCGATCTTTTTGGCCAGATCGCCGAGTTTTGCGTTATCCTTGGAGCGAGACAATAAATTCATCATAAGTAACCCCCTTTTCTTTCAATACTCCCTGCAAAAATGCCACCGAAGATTCGATACCGCCTTGTCTCTCCTTTTCCCGCATCTGTGCATAGAGCGGTTCGATCGTTTCGATCGCTTTTTGGGAGGGTTTGATCCTCACCGAATAGAATCCTATCGGACGACCGTTTTCGTCGTAAGAGGGCGTCACGTTGGCGAGCACCCAGTAGTAATTGCCGTCTTTGGCTTGGTTTTTGACATAGGCGAAAACCTCTTTCCCCTCTTTGATACGATCCCAAAGTAGCTTGAAAACCGCTTTGGGCATATCTGGATGGCGCACGATACTGTGGGGTTTGCCCAACAACTCGCTTTCGGTCATTGCCGCCATGTCCATAAATATTTCGTTGCAGTAGGTGATTTTGCCTTTCAGATCGGTTTTGGAGACGATGAAGTCATCCTCTCGCATAATCCTCTCTCTGCCATTCATCGGTACACTCATTTTGAACTCCTTTCGTTTCTTTTCACTGTGACTCCCTTTTGTCTTCTCTTGTCTTCTCTTCGACAAAACTATCGATAAGTTCGAAAAGCTCTCGACTTTTCTCTTCCATCTTCTTGAAATTTTGCAATAAAATTTCCGCCGTTTTTCTATCGATCCCGTTTTGAGCGAGCCGGATGTTGTCGTTGGCGGTTTGGTGGACCTCTTTGTGTGGTTCATCCAGCGCTTTGAAACTTTTCAACGACCCGAAAACTTTCGCACCTTCATCCTGGTACCATCTGCCCATTCGACAATGGAGATGATCGTTCATCGGTCTGGGGTCTTCGGAAAGAACCTCTCTGTACGCGCTGGATTTGAAGGCGATATGATCCCCCTTCACAAGCGAGGCGAAACTCTGTAGATCGAGCCCTGTCGCCTTTTTCGCCGTATCTTTCGCTTCGTCGTTGAATATTTTGAACGCTTCTTCGAACTCCCGTATACGCTCACCGGAATCGATCGCGATCTCGTTGATACGTTCGGAATCGGATTGGATTTCGTTGGTTTCCTGTACCAGCGTCTGGATCGTGATCGCGATTTCGGAAGTCGCCTTCTGGGTACGTTCGGCGAGCTTTCTCACTTCGTCCGCCACGACCGCGAATCCCCGTCCATGCTCACCGGCTCTGGCCGCCTCGATCGCGGCGTTGAGCGCGAGCAAGTTGGTCTGGTCGGCGATATCTTTGATCAGGTTGACCACGGAGGTGATCTCTCCGGCACGATCGTTCAGTGTACCGATCGCAACGGTGACATTGGAGATCAAATCGGTCAGTTTTGTAATCTCATCCGCAAATTCGGACATCTTGTGAAGATTGTCATCTGAAAGCGCGGCCGTTTGGATAGCTGACTCCTTGATATCGGTGATATGGGTGCGAAACTCCTCCATACTTGTCTGCAATTCACGAATCCCCGCCTGTACACCTCCTCCGATCTGTGCGAACTTGCCTCTTAGATCGGTGATCGTTTTGGCTCTGTTGGATTCGATGATCCCATTCACCCCTTTACCCACAGCTGTGCAGTTGTGCTGAAATCCCCCTTTGAGACCGCTACACTCCACCTCCCGCCATATCTCTCCACTGGAAGCTTTTTCTATCGCATTGACGGATTCGCGCATCAAAGCTTCGGTCTGATCGAGCATATTGTTGATCCCCCAGGCAATCTCTCCCAGTGGATCTTTGGGGTCTATTCCCGTGATTCTTGGCTCGAGGTTTCCGTTTTCAGCCTCTTTGAGTACAAATGCGATCTTCGAAAGAAGCTCCGAACGCCGCTCAGCTTTTTTGGAGGGTGCTAACAAGTTCATCATAACTTACTCCTTTTTCGTCGAGCAGATCGTTCAGATACGACATCGACGCCTGAATCCCCCCGCCACTATTTTCCAGCGTCCGCATCTGCGCATAGATGGGAGCGATCGTTTCCACCGCTTTTGGATTGGGCTTTCGTCTGACACTGTAGTAGCCTATGATATTTCCGGATTTGTCGTATGATGGTGTTACATTTGCATAAACCCAGTAATACTTCCCATCTTTGGAACGATTTTTGACATAGGCGAAAATCTCTTTACCTCTCTGAATACGATCCCAAAGCAGCTTGAAGACCGCCTTGGGCATGTCGGGATGACGCACGATACTATGTGGTTTGCCCAGCAGTTCGCCCTCGCTCATCGCCGCCATCTCCATAAAAATTTGATTGCAATAGGTGATTTTGCCTTTCGTATCGGTCTTGGAAACGATGAAATCGTTCTCATTCATGATTCGCTCACCTGCTTGCGGCATAGGTGCACTCACACTTTCTCCTTCGTTTTTGGTCGATTTGCTATAATATCGGCATCAAAAATATTAATTTGAGGGGACGGGAAGATGCTCATAGACGGACATGGCCGGAAGGTCGACTATCTGAGGGTTTCGGTCACCGAACGGTGCAACTTCAGATGTCAGTATTGCATGCCGGACAAACCCTTTTCGTGGGTCCCGAGAGAAAATCTGCTCTCTTTCGAAGAACTCTTCCTCTTCATTCGTGCCGCGATCGACGAAGGTGTCACCAAAATACGCATCACCGGCGGCGAACCGCTGCTGCGCGAAAATCTCGACAGATTCGTCCGGATGATCCATGATTACAAGAGCGATATCGATCTTGCCCTCACCACCAACGGCTATCTGCTGCCCCAGGCGGCCGAAAAACTAAAACACGCGGGCCTGAAACGCCTGAACATTTCGCTCGATTCGCTCAAACCGGAAGTCGCCGCGAAGATCGCCCAAAAAGATATTCTCTCCCATGTCCTGGAGGGAATAGACAAAGCGCTCGATGTGGGATTGGGCGTGAAAATCAACATGGTTCCGCTCAAAGGGATCAACGACGACGAGATTCTAGATATTATGGAGTATTGCAAATCGCGGGGAATCGAAGTACGCTATATCGAATATATGGAAAACGCCAAAGCCAGCGACTCGATCAGAGGACTTCTGGGAAAAGAGATTCTGGAGAAGATCAAACAACGCTACGACATCGAAAAGGTGGGACGCTCCGGCGCGAGTCCGTCGTTTGGATACGTCACGGACGACGGATATAGATTCGGTATGATCGATCCGCACAAACACGACTTCTGCGAAAGTTGCAACCGAATCCGCCTGACGGCCGAGGGATACTTGATACCATGCCTTTATTTCGACGAAGCGATGAGCATCAAAGAGTCGGTACAAGCCGGCGACGTTCCCGGCGCCGTCGCCATTCTCAAAGAGGTGCTGGCCAACAAACCCAAAGAAAACCGCTGGAGCGAAGACGAAAGCGAAACCTCCGGCCGCGCCTTCTACGAGACGGGGGGATGATTCCGCTCGTCGAACACTTCTACTCTTTTCAAGGAGAGGGAAAATACGCGGGGACACCTTCTATCTTCGTTCGTCTGGGCGGCTGCAACCTCGGATGTCCGGGTTTTGGCGTCGTGAGTATCAGCCCCAAAGACGGCACGCGTCTGATCGGATGCGATTCGATCCGCGCGGTCAAGGAGCACCATTCCAAACACCGATGGCGAACGCTCACCTCTTCGGACCAGTTGATCACCCTTATCCGAAGCCATTTTCAAAACCTCCCCTTCAAACCCGATATCGTTTTTACCGGCGGCGAACCGCTGCTGTATTATAAAGATCCCGTTTTGGTGGAAACGCTGGAGCGTTTTCTCTCCGAATCCCATCGCATTACGATCGAAACCAACGCGACGATAGCGATCGATTTCGACCGCTATCCCCTCTACGAAAAGGTCACTTTCGCGATGAGCGTCAAACTGGCCAACAGCGGCGAACCGCGCCAAAAACGCCTCCGTCCCGAAGCGATCCGCTCACTTTGCCGCCATACCGAAGACTCTTTTTTCAAATTCGTCCTCGACAAAGCGAACCTCGAAGAGAGCAAACGGGAGATCGAAGAGATCCGGCGTCTTTGCCCCGATATGCCGGTATACTGTATGCCGATGGGTTCCACCGCCCGCGAACTCGCCCGAAACGACCGGGCGGTGGCGGAGTTTTGCATCCGACATGGCTACCGCTATATCGACCGGATGCATATCCGTCTCTGGGACAACCAAGAGGGTAAATAAACTGTTTCTTATAGTTTAAATTATTTATTCTTTTTAACATTATACTCATATATTCAAAGTACAATAGAATGTTTTCATATTTACACAAGGAGATCATGATGAAAAAAACAGTCGTTTTTTCATTGATTGTGGCGGCGTTTCTCGCCGGATGCAACAAAAAAGAGGAGGCCAAACCAGCCACCGAAGCAGCCAAACCGGCCACGGAGCAGACGGCACCAGCTGTAAAAGAGGTCAAGGAAAAAGCGGAAAAAGCCGTCGAAGCGACCAAAGAAGCAGCCAGCACCGCCGTCGAAGCCACCAAAGAGGTAGCCCAGGAAGCGGCACACAAAGTAGCCGAAAAGACCGCCACTGTCGCAGAAGCGGCAAAAGAGACGGCGAGCAAAGCGGTTGAAGCGACCAAAGAGGCGGCGGGAAATGTCGTAGCTGCAGCTGCAGGCGCCGTCACGGCCACAGCTGAAAAAGTGCAAGAGGCAGCAAGTGACACTGCGGAAAAAGAGACCAAAGCGGCCGAAGGCGGCGATACGGCGGCGGGAGAGAAAATCTACAAAACCTGCGCGGCATGCCATGGCGCCAAAGCGGAGAAAAAAGCGCTGGGCGCCAGCCAGATCATCACCGGATGGGATGCGGCCAAAACCGCGGAAGCGCTCAAAGGCTACAAAGCCGGCACATACGGCGGCACTATGAAAGGTGTGATGAAAGGCCAAGTCGCCAAACTGAGCGACGCCGACATCGAAGCGGTCTCCGCCTACATCAGCACGCTCAAATAATCCATTCGGCTATCGCCGAGAGTCGGGACGGGCTTCGGCCCGATCCCCTTACGACTTCATCCGCACGAAAGTCTCACTACCGAAATCCCACCGTATCGGGATGAATTTCACGATTTCGCCTTTTTCTATCCTGCCGGTATCTTTCGAAACGATGATTATGCCGTTGCAGTGAGGCAGGACGTTGACCATACCCGGGGCGTATTTTTGCGCGGGCTTGAAAAAGCTGCCGTCATACACTCCGGGTATGACCGAATCGACCGCCTTTTTCAGGATGAAATCCTCTCCCATGGGTACATTCATGACATTTTGGTACGCCTCTTTCTCTCCGGAGATCTTTTTGATCAGCAATTTGCCGAAAATTTCGAAATTGAGCGCAGAAGCGAGCGGATTGCCGGGGAGATTGAGCACCAGCGTCTCGCCGATTCGGCCGAATGTCGTCGGTTTTCCCGGTTTGATCGCCACTTTGGTAAAAAGCGGCTCAAATCCCGACTCTCCAAACGCCTCCTTCGTAAAATCGGCTTCTCCCACGCTCACGCCTCCGCTCGTGACGATCAGATCCGCATCCCGCGCCGAAGAGATCAGCGATTTGAGCGACGATACGGTATCTTCGGCTTTTCCCACGAAGGTGGTCTCCACTCCGAGCTCCCGGCTCCTGGCGATGAGATAGGGGGTATTGGAGTTGAATATCTGCGCATCGCCGATCGATTCGAAATGGAGCTTCAATTCGCTTCCTCCCGCAAATATCGAGACACGCGGACGCTTGTAGACTCTTAGATGGGTGATTCCCTGTGAAGCGAGCAGGCCGATATGCGCCGAAAGGATACGTTCGCCTTTTTTCACGACCTTTTCACCGTATCCTATATCTTCTCCCAAAAGACGGATATTGGCACCTTTTCCAACCGGCTTTTCGATAAAAATCTCGTCTTTTTCGACGCGAACGTTCTCCTGAGGTATGACCCGTTCCACATCCGCCGGCACCCTCGCGCCCGTCATGATCCTGACCGCCTCCCCCTCTTCGAGGGAGACCTCATGCGCATCGCCGGCCATCACTCTTTCCGTCACCCGATAGTGCATAGACTCCCCTCTAAGACCGTATCCGTCCATCGCGGAGTTGGTAAACGGCGGGAGTGCGATCGTCGCCTCGATCGTTTGGGCGCAGACTCTCATGAGTGCGTTTTCCAAAGGCACCATCTCCGTACGGGGCTCACCGACAGCCTCCACTATCAACCCGATCGCCTCTTCTATCGTCACCTGCATCGTTTCCCTTTCAACATAGTGGCATTATTATAGCCAACTCTAAAGAAATTTTATCCGATGTCGATGTAGAAAACACACAGATTCTATTAAAGGACAAGAGATGAAAAGAAGTGGTTTTACTATGGTAGAGTTGATCTTCGTGATCATTATCATCGGTATTTTGGCGGCGGCGGCGATTCCAAAGTTCGGGGATATTAAGGATAAAGC
>CAYUEN010000027.1:0-14702 GCA_964443745.1 uncultured Campylobacterales bacterium
CAAGAGGCCCGCAAGCCTCTGATCCCCCGGTTAGACTCCAGGGCGCCACCTCCAACAATATCGACATAGTTGTAAAATGTCTATTTTATGGTGGCGTAGCCAAGTGTCAAGGCAAGAGGCCCGCAAGCCTCTGATCCCCCGGTTAGACTCCAGGGCGCCACCTCCAACAATATCGACATAGTTGTAAAATGTCTATTTTATGGTGGCGTAGCCAAGTGTCAAGGCAAGAGGCCCGCAAGCCTCTGATCCCCCGGTTAGACTCCAGGGCGCCACCTCCAAATTCTCCCCGACAGACTTCAAAAATTTCCATTATAGCCGATTCTAGAAATAAAAAAGGCAGATACCTTGCTCTTCAACTCCTACGAATTTATTTTTGCGTTTTTGCCGTTGGTTTTCTTTGGATACTTCTTCCTCAATGGCAGAGGACATTATGTGGGATCGAAACTTTTTCTCGTTTTCTCCTCACTCTTTTTCTATAGCTGGTGGAACCCTGTTTATCTTCCTCTGATTTTGGTTTCGATGATTTTCAATTATGCCATAGGTAACAATATGCATAAATACGGATCATCGAAAAGAAAACTTTTACTCACTATCGGAGTGATAGGCAACCTTTCTCTGCTGGGGTATTTCAAATATGCGGATTTTCTGATTGAGAACTTCAATATTGTGACCGGTTCGCATATCGGGCTTTTGCACTTGATGCTTCCGCTGGCTATCTCTTTCTTTACGTTCCAGCAGATCGCCTATCTCGTAGATAGTTACAGAGGTGAGACCAAAGAGTACAATTTCATGAATTATGCACTTTTTGTCACTTTTTTTCCACAGCTCATCGCCGGTCCTATTGTCCACCACAAAGAGATGATGCCGCAGTTTATGGATCCGGAAAACGGTAGAATCCGATATAAAAATATTGCATTGGGGCTTTCCATTTTTGCGATCGGACTCTTTAAAAAGGTGATCGTCGCAGATACGTTTGCAACTTGGGCGACAGCCGGTTTTGACGGTGGCCATACTCTGACGTTGCTGGAAGCCTGGATGACGAGTCTCTCTTATACATTTCAACTCTATTACGATTTCAGTGGTTATACCGATATGGCGATCGGTGCGGCGTTGTTGTTCAATATCAGGCTTCCGATCAACTTCAACAGTCCTTACAAGGCACTGGACATACAGGATTTCTGGCGTAGATGGCATATTACGCTATCGAGATTTTTACGGGATTATATCTATATTCCACTGGGTGGAAACAGAAGAGGACGAGTTCGAACCTATATCAACCTGCTGATCACCTTTTTACTTGGTGGCATCTGGCATGGTGCTGGTTGGACGTTTGTTTTCTGGGGACTTATGCACGGTATTGCGTTGGCGATTCACCGATTTTGGAAAGAGCTCGGTATGACGATGCCGAAACTGCTGGCATGGTTTGTCACTTTCAATTTCGTCAATTTTGCTTGGGTCTTTTTTCGTGCGAAGAGTTTCGACGATGCGATTCGTGTACTCAAGGGAATGATGGGGTTGAATGGAATCGAATTGCCCGAATGGTTACACGGAAAGCTCGCTTTTCTCGAAGCTAAAGGGGTGGAGTTTGGCAGTTGTTGTAGTGATAAAATGCTGATTCCGATGGTGATCGCTTTTCTGATCATCTCTGTCTGGGCGAAAAATTCCAATGAAATCGCACAGATGATCAAACCGAAGCGTCTTTATGCGATCACGATAGGTGCCGCTTTCGCATGTAGTGTACTCTTTTTGACAAGAGTGAGTGAATTTCTATATTTTAATTTTTAGGATCTTTTATGCAAAACATTGAATTACAATATCAAAAATTTGTAAAGACCCTGCTTTTTACGCTCTTTGGCATCGTATTGAGTGTGGGACTCTTCAACCTTTTTATGGATCCTATGTGGACATTTTCTCACGCACACTATTTCAACAGTAAACAGAAAGGTTTCGACGAAAGACAGCAGAAGACGAATTTGGCATATTTTCGGGATTTTGACTACAATACGGTATTGATGGGGAGTAGCCGTGCGACACTTCTTGATCAAAACGTTCTAAGCCATGATGATATCAAAGTATTCAATTACGCGATCTCACTGAGTATGCCACAGGAATACAAAACCTATATCGATTTTGCAAAACAGAGAACGAAAAAACCACTCAAAGCGATTTTCCTGGAACTCGATTTTTATGGTACGAACAAAAACAATAAACGACTGAAAGAGTACAAACAAGACAGAGCGATCGAGAAAGCGAAAAGCTGCTGTTACAGATGGAAAATGCTTTTTAGTTTTTCTACGTTGAAAATGTCTTTGAACAATCTCGCACGTGCGATCCTGAGAAAGAATTTTCACCGCTCCTACAACCGGTACAACGTTGCCTATACGGATAGATACGCTCCTGAAAGTGTCAAAAAAGATGTGGAAAAAACTACCTTGAAGAGTGCGGTCGGTATGGAGGATTACGCCTATAACGAATACTATCGTTCCATTTTCAATCAACTCAAAAGAGAAAATCCCGAAAGCAGATTCGTCGTCTTCACCTCCCCTGCCTCCTCTTTCTATCTCGATTTACTTTTCAAAAACGGCCTATGGAATGCGTATTCTCAGTGGTTGAAAGATCTAGTGGAGGAATTTGGATCGGTTTATCATTTTATGGACTACAATACAATCACGCTCAATTATCCCACCTATTTTCTCGACTATCACCATGTCTATCCGAAGATTCAGAATATGATGGCAAAAAAGGTAATAGGTATAAAAGATCCGGAAATTCCCGAAGATTTCGGTTTTGTTCTATCGAAGAAAAATATCGACCACTATCTTCATACACTCAAAAAAAGGATAGAAGCCAGAGGGATTCGATTTTAGGTGGGATATTTGTAAAGATGACGATGATAAACCTATATTGTTATCATCTTACGATATGTTTACGAAGGGAGAAGAAAGATCTCCTCCCTTTCAATAAAGAAAAAGGTTACTGAACCGCTTTCTCTTTTTCGTCCACTACGACCGGAGCCGGTGCTGGAGCAGGCTCTACGACAGGTGCCGGAGCTGGAGCCGGTGCCGGAGCTGGAGCGACTTTTTCCACGACAGGAGCGGGTGCCGGACATGCTTTTTTAACGCCGCAATGTTGCGTACATCCACTCAACAGAACGAACGCACTCGCTACGATCGAAGCAGTAACAATTTTTTTCATGATTCTTCCTTTAGAAAATTTTGACAAACCCATTATACCAGTAAAAGTTAAAATATTAATCATATAGAAAAAATATCTTTCATCGGTCACCCTCTTAGAGCAGGAAAAAACGGAGACCCAAGTCGATGTTCCGTAGGCAAATCGTTATGCTTTTGGATATAATATCATCATGATCGATCAAACCTCCATAGAGAATCTCAAATCCCGTCTTGATGTCGTCGATGTCGTGGGCAGCTATATCGAACTCAAAAAAAGCGGGGCCAATTTCAAGGGGCTCTGCCCTTTCCATGGTGAAAACACTCCCTCTTTCGTCGTTTCACCGGCCAAACAGATCTACCACTGTTTCGGATGCGGAGCGGGGGGAGATGCGATCAAATTCGTCATGGAGTACGAAAAACTCAACTATCCCGAAGCGATCGAAAAACTCGCCGCCCAATATAATATCCGGCTTCGCTATACCGGTGGTGAAAAACACGAGCCGAAAGAGAAAAAGATTCTCGAATCCCTCAATCTTTTTTTCAGAAAGAATCTCGACCACCATCCGCAGGCGAAAGCCTATCTGACGGAGCGGGGAATTTACGAATCGTCGATCGAAAAGTTCGAAATCGGATACGCCCCCGAATCCTATAAGACACTTGATTTCCTGCGCAAAAAGAGGGTTTCTTACGGCGATGCGAAAAATTTCGGCATCGTCGCGGAGGGTGAAAACGGCAGACCCTACGCCCGCTTTTCGCAGCGAATCACCTTCCCGATTTTCACGCCGGGCGGCCGTATCGTGGGATTCGGAGGGCGGACGATCAGCGGGCATCCCGCCAAATACATCAACTCTCCCCAGAGCGCGATTTTCGACAAATCCCGGCTTCTTTACGGGTATCACAAGGCGAAAACGACGATTTTTCAAAAAGGGGAGGTGATCGTTACCGAAGGGTATTTGGATGTGATCATGCTGCATCAGGCGGGATTCACCAATGCGGTCGCGACGCTGGGAACGGCGTTGACCGAAGCGCATATTCCCATTTTGCGCAAAGGGGATCCCCGGGTGATTCTCGCATACGACGGGGACAAAGCGGGTGTGGAGGCTGCGTTCAAAGCCGCTTCGCTGCTGAGTGCCAGGGGCGTACACGGCGGTGTCGTCCTTTTCAAAGAGGGAACGGATCCGGCGGATATGGTCAAAAACGGCGAAATGGAAAAGCTGCGTCGGCTCTTTCGGACTCCAAAACCCATGATCGAATTCTCTTTGGAGCATATCGTTTCCGGTTACGATCTTCAAGATCCTTTGCAAAAACAGAAGGCGCTGGAAGCGGCAAAAGGATATCTGCGCAAACTCTCTCCTCTTCTTCAGGAGGAGTATACGGGATATCTCGCGGCTTTGTTGAATATCGACCCCCGGTTGGTGAAAATCGGGAGCGATCGGATGACGCCGCAGCCGCTGCAAAAACGAATTCATGAAGATATCGCCGAACTTTCGATGATCAAGACGATGCTCGAAAAACGCGATTTGATCGATATGGTTCTGGATACGATCGACGAAGCGCTTTTTACGACGCATCGCGATCTGCTCTCCTTGTTGTTGGAGGAGTCGTACGAACATGCCGCATTGAGGGCGTTGCTGATACGTGACGATATCAAGACTCTCACCGAAGTCGAGCTCAAAGAGCAGTTGAGAAAGCTGTTGATACGCCACTACCAAGATGCGCTCCGGCGTGTCAAGCGGAGCGAAAGCGAACGGAAGTATTTTCAAATTCGCAAGATTCAAGAGTATCTCAGGGTGCTCAAAAAGGGAAAACTGGTCGTGTACGAACGCTTTTGAAGATCAAAAAGCGTCTTCGTGAGGCGTGAGAGAGCCAAAATCGAAAAGACGATCTTCAAAATTGGCGACACGTCCCGCCTCTATCTTCACCCCTTCCTTCTCCAAAAGCGCGATTTTCGCCGCTACGCCCCCTCTTGCCGAATAGTTTCCGATCTTTCCGTCCGCTTTGACGACACGATGGCACGGAACTTTCGGAGCGTCTGGATTTTTGCCTACGGCGGTTCCCACCGCCCGTATCGCCCGTGTGCCCAGATAGCGTGCGATCGCTCCGTAAGTCGTCACCCTTCCTTTGGGTATCAGCGCGATCGCGCTCCATACTCTTCGTTGAAACGGCGTCGCCATCCCACCTCCGTAAAAATCGAAATCTATGTTAGAATACCCAAAATCCGATAAGAATGCCCAACGCCTTCCATCGGCGGATAAACGGGAGGATATCTGATCGGACGCAAAAAAGGAGAGCGCGCACATGGGGTTTCTCAGGTCGATGAATTTTCAGGTTTTGGTGGGGATGTTGCTGGGGGTCGCTTTGGGTGTTTGGTTTCCGCGGCTCGCTTTGGAGCAAAAGCTCATCGGCGACCTCTTCGTATCTCTGCTCAAGATGTTGGTCGTTCCGTTGATATTCGCTTCGATCTATACCGCCATCGCGGGGTTGGGCGGACTCGAGCAGCTCAAACGGATCGGACTCAAAACGGTCGGCCTCTATCTTCTCACGACGGCGCTCGCGACCGTGCTGGCTATCGTTGCGATGGATCTTTTCCCGATTGGGGAGGCGACATCGGCCGCGGGGCTTTGCTACGAAAAGGCGGCCGCCATCAAGCCCTTCTCTTTCTCCGAGATGGTGCTCAGTTTCGTCCCTTCCAATATCTTCACCGCGCTCGCCAAAGGATACATGATGCAGGTGATTCTTTTCAGCATACTCCTTTCGATCGCTTCGCTCTATCTGGAGGAGCGGCATCAGACGCTTCTTTACGACTTTTTCAACGCGATATCCCAAGCGATGTTGGAGATCGCCAAATGGGTGGTCGCCCTCACCCCGATCGGCGTCTTTTCGCTGATCGCGTATATCGTCGCCGAACAGGGGGTGGATGTGATCGTCGGATTGTGGAGATATATCCTGATGGTGCTCACGGTGCTTGCGCTCCACACTTTTGTGACTCTTCCCGCCTTGCTCGCCTTTTTCGCGAAGATCAACCCCTATCGTTATCTTTTTCGGGTCAAGGAGGCGATGATCATGGCTTTTTCGACCGCTTCGAGCGCGGCGACGCTGCCGGTGAGTATGCGGGTGGCGCAGGAGAAAGGCGGAGCGAGTCGGGAAACGGCCGGGTTCGTGTTGCCGCTTGGAGCGACGGTTTCGATGGACGGCACCGCCGCCTATCTGACGATCGCGGTACTCTATATCGCCCGCCTTGCGGGAATCGAGTTGAGTCTGGGGGATCAACTTTTGCTGGGGTTGACGGTGGTTGCGCTCAGTGTCGGAGTGGCGGCGTTGCCGAGCGCATCGTTGGTGATGATGGTTGTCATTCTCAATCAACTGGGTCTGCCAGTGGTGTATCTGGCATTGATCGTCGCGGTCGATCGGATTCTCGATATGGCCAGGACATCCGTCAACGTCACGAGCGATCTGGTCGTCACGAAAATGGTGGACAGACTCAATCGGGAGGATGAAAAGGGGTAATTTTTCCGTTTATGGTACAATGTCGCGAAAAAAAGAAAACGGAGTAACGATGAGAGCGCTGGCACTCTTTAGCGGCGGACTCGACAGCATGCTCGCGGTCAAATTGATCACGGAGCAGGGGATCGACGTCACCGCTTTGTATATCGATATAGGATTCGGCAGCAAGCAGGAGCGTGCCGAACTGCTCGCGTCGCGGGCGAAGATGGTCGGTGCCGAGTTCGAGATCGTCGATACGAAAGAGCAGTTCATTTCGGAGATTCTTTTCGATCCGAAGTATGGTTACGGCAAAAATTTCAATCCCTGTATCGATTGTCATGCCAATATGTTTCGTATCGCCAAAGCGCTGATGCCGACATACGATGCGCGTTTCATCGTCACGGGAGAGGTGGTGGGACAGCGGCCGATGAGTCAACGTGCCGAAGCGATCCGGAACGTCACCAGGCTGGCGGGCGACGAAGAGGGAGGTTTGATTTTGCGTCCGCTGAGTGCGAAACTGATGGCGCCCACGGTCCCCGAAAAAGAGGGGTGGGTCGATCGCGAGAGATTGCTGGGTATCGAAGGAAGAGGGCGCGAAATACAGTTGCAACTGGCCGAAAAATACGGTTTTGAAGAGTATGAGAGTCCGGGCGGGGGTTGTCTGCTGACCGAGCCGGCCTTCGCGCGAAAGATTCAAGATATCGTCGATCATAAAGGGCGTTTGGAGGTGGAGGATATCGATCTGCTGAAAGTGGGGCGCCATCTACGTTTGCCGGAGGGGGCGAAGCTCGTTATCGGGAAGAACAGAGAAGACAACGAACGTATCTCGAAGATAGCACATTCCAAATATGCGTTCGCCAAAGCGCTCGATATCGCCGGTCCGCTCTCGCTGATTAGCAAAGAGGCGAGCGAAGCGGACAGGGCGCTTGCCGCGCGACTCATCCTCACCTATACCAAAACCCCTCCGGATACGATCGGAAAGGTGCGGATCGCAGAGGAGGTCGTCGAAGCGAAACCTTTCGAAGACAAAACGGCGGCAAGGAGATATTTTGTCGTCAAATAGAGAGAAGGAGAAAAGATGAGTAGTGGAACTATCGCCGCGGTTGTCGTTTCGGTCTCCGTCGTATTGCTCGTGGGCGGAGCGGTGGGAGGCTATCTGATCACCAAAAGGGCGGCTAGGGCTCGCGACGAGGTCGAAGCCAGACGCAGGGCATTGCAAAAGAAGGAGGCGGAGGAGAGAAGAAAATTCTGAGCCTCCGCCGATTTATCGAAAGTTAATTTTCTTTGGGTATAATTTCTCACTTGCAACGGGCCCTTAGCTCAGCTGGGAGAGCGCCACGCTGGCAGCGTGGAGGTCACCGGTTCGATCCCGGTAGGGTCCACCACTCCCCCCCTTTTTTACGGCGATTCGATTTTCGAAATCATAGGATGAAACGCTTTGGAGACGATCTGTACCCGATCTCCGATACGCAAAGAGGCGGCTTCGGATTCGGAAGCGACCACTTTGACCAGTTGATTGCCCACAGAGAGGGTGAGAATCGTGATCATTTCGTTTCGGCTCATCTGAAGAATCTCTCCGGTGAATTTGAGGCTGCTGCCGATGCGGTCTTTGACGAAGACCTCCGAAGGCGATCCGGTTTTGAGGATCTTCCCCCGATCGATGACGACGACGCGATGACATAGCCTGAAAATCTCTCCCGGATCATGACTTACCAGTAGCGTGGTGATACTAAAAAGCCCGTGTAACCGTAACAACTCATCCTGCAGTTTGCGCCGCATCGTATGGTCGAGTGCGGAGAGCGGTTCGTCCAGTAGAAGGAGCTTGGGGCGTCTTACGAGGGCTCTGGCCATCGAGACCCGCTGTTTCTGCCCGCCCGAGAGTTGCGAAGGATAGCGATCGGCCAGCTTCTTTAATCCCACGCTTTGGAGTATCTTTTCGACTTCGGAGGGATCCTCTCCCCGTCCGAGGGCGTATTCGAGATTTTCTCTGACGCTCATGTTCGGAAAGAGCGCATAATCCTGAAAGACGAAGCCCGTACGCCGTCTCTGAGGAGGCAAATCGATCTTTTTCTCACTGTCGAACCACACTTCGCCGTCGACGACGATACGACCTCCGTCCGGTTTTTCCAAGCCGCCTATCATCCTTAACAGTGTGGTTTTTCCCGCTCCCGAAGCTCCGAATATCGAGACGAACTCCCCGCTTTCGATCGTCGTTTCGATTTTCAGATCGATCGCCCCCTCCACGCCCATCAACCGCTTTTCGACCGCAATCTCCACCATTTACAGACTCCTGAAAAATTTTCGGTTGATCATATAGACGCCCAGAAGAATCGCGAAGGTGATCACGAAGAGAGTGAAGGCATATTGGTTGGCCAGATCGTAGTTGAGCGCTTCGACTTCGTCGTAGATGGCGATGGAAGCGACCTTGGTTTTGCCGGGGATGTTTCCTCCTATCATCAATACCACGCCGAATTCCCCGACCGTATGGGCGAAAGCGATGACGGTTCCGGTAAGAAGGGAGGGTTTGATGTTGGGCAGAAGTACGCGAAAGAGGATGTTCGTCCGCGATTTTCCCAATGTCTGCGCCGCTTCGGAGAGAGAGGGGGGCAGGCTCTGGAGCCCCGCCTGGATCGGATGGACCATAAACGGAAGGCTGAAGATCACCGAACCTAGAACAAGTCCTTCGAAACTGAAAGCGAGATGAAAATCGAAACGGTCGAGGAAGAATTTTCCGAAGGCGTTTTGAGGAGAGAAGGCGACAAGCAGGTAAAATCCCAAAACCGTCGGCGGAAGCACCAGCGGCATACTGACGACGGTTTCGAGTATCGGTTTCAGACGCGATCGCATCGTCGAAAGAAGATAAGCCAGCGGAATACCCGCAACGAGCAGAATCAGCGTGGTCACGGAGGCGAGCTTGAACGTAAGCAGCATCGTCGTCCAGAAATCGGTCTCCATCACTCCGCCTCCATGAGCGTGATTTCGTTGGTCTTGACCAGCGCGGTGATTCGATCTCCCCTCGTAAGTCGCATACGATCCAGAGAGCGACGGCTGATGATCGACGTGATCGGCACTCCTTTGAAATCGAGTTTCAATTCGGCCAGCAGATCTCCGGGGCGAATCGCTTCGAGGGTGCTCTCGAAGCGGTTTTGCAGACTCAACTCACCCCCGAAATCTTTGGCTATCGAGACTTCGGTCTCCTTGAAAAGCACCCAAACCTCTCTGTCGGGGCGTATGAACGGAGCCTGATCGGCCGCGTCGAGCACAAATGCGCACAAAGGAGTTCCGCTACATAAGATGTCGACCAAAGAGAGCTCGTTGCAGGTGTGTACGGCCGTGATTGTACCTTTGAGACGGTTCATCGCGTCTCCTTCGGGGGCACGAAGTAGCCGTATTTCTCGAAAATTTTTTTGGCTTTTGGTCCGAAAAGAAAATCGTAGAAGGTTTTGGCCGCCGTAAAATGGTGCTTTCGGGCGTGTTTAAGAAGTACGACACCCTGTTCGATCGGATCGTAGAGCGAGGGATCAAGATCTATATAGACGCCCTTTCGGGCCATTTTTGGGGAGCGGACGACCGATTTGGCGGTGATGCCCGCGTCGGCAGCTTCGGAGACGATGTATCGATTGGTTTGGGAGACGCTCTCCCCGAAGATCAGCTTCGAAGCGATCGATTCGTAGATACCCGCTTTTTTCAGCGCCTTGAGCGCCTCCGTACCGTAGGGGGCGTTTTTGGGGTTCGCGATCGCGATGCGGGCGACTTCGGGATCGGTGAGTATCTTCAGTCCAGATCCAAGATCGATCGGTTTGCAACTCCAGAGTACGAGCGATCCTTTGGCGTAGACTCTGGGTTCGGTAAGAGCCAAGCCCTCTTTTCGCAGATACTTAGGATACTTCATATTCGCCGAAAGAAAGAGATCGAAAGGTGCGCCGCTTCTGATCTGGGCGGCCAGTTTGCCGGAGGATGCGGTAATGATACGCAGATTGATATCATGTTTTGTTTCGAAGCTTTTTTTCAGTTCGGCCATCGCGTATCGGACGTTCGCCGCCACGGCGACGGTGATCTCTTCCGCCGAAAGGACGCCGAGGAAGAGCAACAGCAACAGAAACGATTTTTTCATACGATCTCCTTAAAACAGATAGTTGAGTTCGAGCCGATAGTCGCGATGCGAGGGGTCGCTTTTGGTATGGGGACCTCTGCCTTCGACGGAGGCGATACGCATTCTGAGATAGAGGTTGGGCTTTTGAACGAAACGCTTTTGAATATCGCATTCGAGTACGTCGCAATCGGCGGGCGTGGCCGGTTTGTCGTCGTCGAAATCCTCCGTCACATATCGTATCGAGAGTGTCGTCTCCTCCATCAGACCGTATCGCTCCAAATCGCAATCGAAACGGACCATACGGGAGAGGGTGTCGGCGTACCAGTTGTACTCTCCCATCGCACGGGTGAACCCGGCGGTGGGAAAGGCTCTCCACGGTGTGATCAGATCCGCTTTGTCGGCGCTCTTGGAGTATCCCAGGCGAAGCCTCCATCCTTCGTGTTCAAAATCGAGTCTCAATGCCCAGAGTTCTCCCTCGATGCTTCGCGGATCGGTATATCCCGTCGGATCGTTTCGAAGGTTTGCGCCGCCTATTTTGCCGGCCCCCTCGTCGAATTGCCGGATATGACGGACGGCGCCCGAAAGGTTGCAGGTGTCGTTTAAAAAATAGCGATAGCACGTTTCGGTCGTGAGCAGTGCGACCAGATCGGGTACGATCGTGTAGTTTGCCAGTAGAGAAAGAGCGGGGGAAGGGCGGTTTCGGATTTCGGCGACGATCAGACGAGGTTTGATGCCTGCGGCATCGAGTTTCGTCGCTCCAAGTCCCCTGTGCATGGCGGTATCGTCGTTTTGGCTCCAAGAGGCATAGAGGTCGGCAGGGTCGTCGCCGTAGGAGAGGGGGGAGTGAAAGCGCGTATGGTCACGTAGCTTCTGTCGGGTGAAATAGCCCAGTTTGAGTGTCGTTTTCGGTAGTGCTTCGCTTACGAGACTGTAGCCTTCGAAAGTGTTGGGGATCATCTTGGTGTCGTTGGATGCGGTCGTGCGACTTTCGAATATCTGGCGTCCGACCCTGAAGCGGGTTTGATGGATACGGTATTCGAGATAGCCTTCCGCGAGTACCGCCATACCGAACTCCCCCTTTCGCATCGCATCGTAACGGGAGAGGGTGTCTTTGGCCGCTTTGAGGTAGGGGATCTCTTCGCGCGATGGATGAAAAGGGTTTTGAGAGGTGTAGAAGGCGGCTTTGATCGCGAATCCTTCGTATCGGGCGCTTCGAAAGAGCAGGCTGCCGCCGATTGCCGCCGTTTTGTCCGTCCGTCGGGGCGTTGTCGGCTTTCGGCGTTCGTAAAAAAAGGAGTTGATACGAATTCTTCCGTAAAGTTTCGCTTTCGTGAAAATCTCTCTCGGGTTTTGGGCGTTCTCGATCGGTCGGGTAAAGCGGATCTTCATATCGCGTCCCAATATCCGCCCCGAATCTGCTTTTGCGCACGAAAAGGGGGAGAAAACCAATCCCGCAAAAAGAAAAAAGAGCGTCGGAGACCTCATCCCATTCCTTATATATTTTTGAATATAACGATGGCGAAACGAAAGAAAAAACCCTGTTTCTCACTATATATACAAATATATAACGAATACTATCGACAGGAGACTTAATCCCCTCTTACATATCGGAAAAAACGACGGGATCGCTATTTGGCAAGAAGGACGTGGGAAGCGTCGAAACAGCCGTAGGCAGGCTCTCCCACTTTCAGCGCGTTTTCGCGACACTCTCGGGAAGAGATCATCGAGATGATCGTGCGGCCGCTGCCGAGCCCGAGGACCACTTCACAGGACTCTCCGTCCTTCTGAATCTCGATCACCTCTCCTTTCAGGGCGTTTCGCATCTTCGGATCGGGAGCGGCCGCGATGTGAACCCAATTGCTCTTGATTAGCGCGAAGAGTCTCATACCGATATCGAGCCCCATCGCTTTGGCGCTCTTTCGCGTGACGGAGGCGTAGATCGATTCGTTTTCGTCCAGGGAGAGTTCTACTTCGCAGGCGATTTTCGAGTAGCGGATCGACGTGATGACGCCTTCGTATTGGTTGCGGGCCGTGGTCTGGAGCGTCAATCGGCGGCCGAGCGCCAGAAGGTTTTCCAGCGCGTCTCCCTGTCGATCCAGAAGGTCGAAGAGTTTCTGCTGGAGTGCCGAAATCTCTTTGTAGATTCGGATGTATTCGTATCCCCGCTTTGTCAGGAAGGTGCCGCCTCCTCCCTTTCCGCCGGTTTCCCGTACGACGATCGGTTCTCCGCTGAGGCTGTTCATTTCGTTGATCGCATCCCAAGCGGCTTTGTAGCTCATTTTCATCGCTTTCGCCGCGCCCGAAATCGAGCCGTGGCGATCGATCTGTTCCAGAAGCTCGATGCGTCCCTTGCCGAAAAAAGCCTTCCCTTCGTTTTCGAACCAGAGGTTACTTTTGATTTTCATAACGCCATTATAGCGTAATCGGTAAAGAGCGTTGAATTTATTCTCTATTTTACCTTGGCTATCTTTTTTCCCACACTTCACAAAAGGCTTTTTGGGTCGCTTTCATCGCTTTGGCATGGTATCTCGAAGCGTTGTCCAAATCACCGAGTATACGGTAAAGATCCCCGATTTCACGATAACTCTCTACCGTATCCGAATGGCAGGGTCCAAGACACTGCTCTCGTATTCCGAGTGCTTTTTTGTGATATCGGATCGCATCCCTGAGACATTTTTTATCACAATAGTAGGTCGCTAGCCGAAAATACACATTTGCCACTTCCGGTGAAACGACACCATATTTCAAAGAGAGTTTCTCGATCTGTTCGAGGGATTTTTGCAATGCCGCCTGAATTTCGACGGTTTCACAATCGATCGCCTCTTTCTGGGCGTTCATCGAGACGGGGAAGAGAAGCAAAGAACCAAAGAGGAGAAGAGTCGATATCGTAAGAGATTTCATAGGAATCCTTTTCTTTACCTTTCGTTATTATATCAATTAAAAGGTAAAGAAAAGTTTAAACTTCAGCTTTTTGGTAAAATTTAGAGACGATATCCTATTTGTAAACCATAGCTGTTGCTAACTGCATCGTCATCCAGGTCATGAGAGAGGGTAAAAGTGCCAAAAAGCTTCGGATCGATGTTGATATAGGTAAAAATAGAGATGTTTTTGATGTCGGGTGCCGAGGAGATGATGGAGTCGCTCCAGAACCAGGCGAGAGAGCTATAGAGATTGGGGGTAAAGCTGTAACCGATACCGAGATTGATCGCTTTGGTGTTTTGGTATTTGAGGTTTGATAGATCCCTGTCCCCGATATAGGTATAGGTATAACCTGCAAAAAGCGACGTTTTTCCGATGAAGTAGTTGGCGGTGAGCGACCCGAAGAAATCTGTACGGTTGTTGTGCATCGTACCCTGGTAGATCGGCAGGGCGATACCGCCTCCGAGTGTCAACTGGAGATTGGGTAGAATCGGATCGAGTGTATATCCCAGGGAGAGACGGGTATCGGCGAAATCTGCCGCATTGTATTGACTGTAGGGGCTATTTTTGGTGTTGAATCTGGAGATGTATAGCTGCATCTTGATTCTATTGATATCGTAATCGATTTCGAGAGATTCCGAGAGGGTTTTGGTTTTGTTGCCGGTATTGGAGCGGTAATAGGCGTAATTGGCACCCATTATGAACGTAATGCGTCCTACCGCTTTGGTGATAGGCACCTTTTTGACAGTGCAGCCATGTTCGTCGACCAAATCCGAAAAAGGGGTGTTTTTACACTGATCCATATGGTCTTCCACGCCGTCGAAATCGGTATCGATATAGGCATGGACGAGGCTGTGAAACAAGAGTGTCCATAGAAAAAGACCTTTTAGAATCTTTGTCATATCAAAAGCCCCCTATATTTGTGTGCGTCGGGAGAGATGGGGTCGTTGGCGTAGGTTGTGAATAGTTCGGTGTTGGTTTCGGTGTTGGTTTCGGTGTTGGTTTCGGTGTTGGTTTCGGTGTTGGTTTCGGTG
>CAYUEN010000027.1:14802-26598 GCA_964443745.1 uncultured Campylobacterales bacterium
TTGGTTTCGGCGGATTGATATCGATTTTCGTTTGCGTCGGGACTGATGACGGCGTCATTTTTTTAGGAGGTGAAATCTGGGTATTTGTTGGCATAGATGGCATTTGTGCCGGTTTCGTGAACTGGTCGATCGATGGTTTTGTTGGCTGGGTCGGTATCGATGGCATAGTACTCGGTTTGGGCATTGGGATGGAAGGTATCGGATTGGTTGTGGGTACTTCGGGAAGAGAAGGTATTTGTGATGGTTGCTCCGGCAGAGTCGGTCGCTGTTTGACAGGAGTCGGTATCGTAGCAGGTGTCTGGGATGGCAATGTTTGTTGCGGTGTAGCCGGTTTCTGTTTTTCCGGTAATCCGGATGGAGATATCTTGGATGTTTCGGTTGGCGTTACAGTGGATGGTGGGGTGATGATCTGCTGCTCCTGACTTTGGTGCAATTGGTTGTGGATGAGAATCTGGGTGGCCATATTGGCGTTTTGCTGGGTTTGGAGGGTGCGCTCTTGATAACGTGCGATGGCGCGTGCCTGCTCTCTCGCTTTCATTCGGGCGATCTGGCGTTTGAGTTCGTTGACGAGTTTGTATCGCTCTTGGGGTCCGGCTTTTTGGATTTTCTCGATCTGAGCGTCGATATCGATATCGGCATATAGAGTGAGGCCTTGCGCGAGAATCAGCAGAAGGCCTATGGAATACAGTTTCATATGAACTCTCTTTTCTTAGTTTTTTTCATGATAGCAAAAAAATGTTACCCTTTTGTTACTTCTCTCAGATCGAGAATGAAACGGCTGCCCTCCCCCGGAATGCTCTCCACCTCTACGGCGATACGCATCTCTTCACAGAGTTTTTTGACGATATGAAGTCCGATACCCGTTCCCCGCGCGTTTTCGGTATAGAAGCGCTCGAAAACCTTCTGCGGATTTTTGATGCCGACACCCGTATCTTCGATGATCATTTTTTTGTTGTGGGGATCGATCGAAATATCGATCCGGCCGTGCGGTTTGTTGTATTTTGCGGCGTTGGTGAGCAGATTGACGAGCACCCTTTTGAAAGCGGCTTTGTGCGTATGGAGCATCGTCGGTTCGGTATGGAGCTTCACGGAGATATCGGGATAGAGTTTTCGGATATCAAAAAGCGTCTCTTCGATCAGAGCGACGGCTTCGAAGGTCTCTTTCTGGCTCTTGAGTTCGCGCAGATAGGCTCTTAGATTCTCCTGGAGCATCAGAATGTTCCGGGCGCTTTGCTGGATTCTCTCCACCTTCTCCCTGTCGGAATCCTCTTTTTTCAAAAGTGCGCTATTTAGGACGATCGAGGAGATCGGCGTGTTGAAATCATGAAGAATATCGCGTATGAACTCTTCGATTGTGAAGAGGGCTTTTTTCATCGGATGGAGCGCATAGAGAGAAAAAAGCAGAGAGAGTACGGCGACGATCAGAAGAAGTGCCAGAAAGCGAACGACCATCCGGTAGTAGATTTCCCGCACGTCATGACGATAACTGTGAAGCGGGTACGAAATTCTCATATAGTAGTTCTTGGAACCCGGAAGCGTGAAATAGGCGGCGAGTCCGTCCTTTTCGCGGTAGAGGAAAAGGGGCTGTTTCTTCTTTTTCAAAGAGAAGTCGATTTTGAAATCGGGACACTGCAGATCGAAACTACACAGCCGCATCCGTGAAAAGAGCTTTTGATCCAGATCCGCGATTTTCTGGCGGTATTCGAGGTAGAAGATCAGCGCGAGAAAAAGGCCGAGCGAGACGAAGAAGAGTGCGAAACTCTTCAACAGCGATTCGATCTCATACTTTTTCAAGAATATACCCTATGCCGCGTACGTTGGTGATTTCGATTCCCAGTTTCTGCTTGAGCTTGGCCATCGCCACGCGCAACGCGGTATCGGAGGGGTTTTCGAGCAAATCGAGCAGATGTTCTTTGGGAGTGATCTTCCCGATGTTCCGCATCAGCGTGTCGAAAAGCCTGATCTGTACGCTTCCGAGCGAAAGTATCTTTCCCTCCTTGAAGACTTCGCCCGAATCGGGATGGTATTCGATTTTGCGGTAGGTGATCGTCCTCGGTCGGTGGTTTTTGAGGCGGGCGTTGACCCGTATCAGCAGCTCTTCGGGTAGAAACGGCTTTTTGAGATAGTCTTCCGCTCCCGCGTCGAACCCTCTGGTGATGGAATCGAGATCAACAAGTGCGCTGATATAGATGGCGGGAGTTTCGTCCCCGGCCAGGCGCAGACCCTCCAGAAGCTCGATACCGTCGATTTCGGGAACGTTGATGTCGAAGATGTAAAGATCGTAACCGTTGTCGTAGCTTAGTTCCGCCGCCTCTTCGCCGTTTGCGGCCAGATCGACCGTATAGCCGGCATTTTCGAGTATTTCGGTGATCGTATCCGCGAGAATCGTATCGTCTTCGAGCAGCAGTATTCTGGACATGCGCCTCCTTTGATACTTATCATTATATAAACATTTAATTATAGCGATATTAATCGTACCCGGGCTAACACTCCGCTAACACTCCAGTAACGAGCGGGTAACACACTTTTATTATACTTTCGGTGTATCTACATTACAAGGAGAAAAGATGAAACTTAGACTTTCAATCGCAACGGTACTTTTAGGAGCGGCTACGATCGTATCCGCAGGTGGTTTTGGCATGAGCATGGCTAATGCGGGCGCACAAATGGGTCAGCAAGCGGCCAACGCGGGTGCGAAAGCCGGACAAGACGCTGCCAACAGAGGCGCGGCAGCAGGTCAGGCGGCGGCCATTTCGGGAGCTATGCAAGGACAAAGCGCCGCAAACGCGGGTGCGAAAGCCGGACAAGACGCTGCCAACGCAGGCGCGGCGGCAGGAATGAGATTTTTCCGATAATCTCTTCGATACGCTACACTTCACACACTTCTTGAAAGGACCCTTCGACAGGCTTCGGTCTGTCGAAGACCCTCACTTCAAAAATCGGATACTCAAAGGATAGGCCCACACTTCGCCGTTGTTCGCCTTGAGGCCTCCGATGATCGCGAAAACGATCGACAACACCCCTACCGCCACCATGATAAAAATACCGATTCCAAACGGTATCAGCATCCACCCCGCGATATAGTAGACAAGTGCGCTCAAGATCCAATTTAGCACCGCTTTTCCATTGGCATCCACATAGGCCGACTCCTCTTTCTTGAGTTGCCAGAGAATCAGAGGCAGAATCAATCCCAAAATGGGGAAAAGCATACTCGTCAATTGTGAAAAGTGCAGAAACATCGACCAGTTGCGTTCGGATTTGGAGGCCATCGTCTCTCCTTTTTGCGGCAGATGCGGTTATTATACTTCTTTTACTATAATCTTCAAAAAAAGAAGGAGAAAAGAGATGGCGAGCGTTACGTTTGATTCGGTTATCAAAACCACCCCCCTGGGGATCTGGTATATAGAGATCAGGGATCCGGAGGAGGATCGTGTGGAGATATGCCATTCGATAGAGGAGTATGCGGAAAAGATCGAGGATATGGGAGCCGAATACGGGGGCGACGTGGAGGTGGCATGGTCTGCGGAAGAGGATGTTACCAAGGAGCAGATCAACGAAGTGCGGATGCAGATGAACGCCTATCAGCAGAAACTCGAAGATGAATCGATCGTTCCCGGAACAGGAAACGAACGAATGCAAGAAGAGGATGGGTCACCGAAGTTTTAATAGGAGAGGGGAGGATACCCCGAGACGACTCGGGTGTACACCTCTACTCTCCAAGCGGAAGGTTTTTAGCTTTCCAGGCATCCAGGCCGCCTTTGATATGGGATATATCTGTAAAACCGTTTTCGACCAGTAGTTTCGTCGCTTTGGTGGTGCGGGACGAAGTGTGACAGATCAAAATGATCTTTTTGTGGCGATCTTCCTCTGCAAGTTTCAAAACCTCCGAGACGAACTCCTCTCGCACCCTTCTCGGGTTTTGTCCGTTTGGATCCCGATATTCATATACGGCGCCATAAATAGATTCCTTCGCATAATTTCCGTTGGCCCGTTCCCATTCGTTTCTGATATCGATAAAAAGTGCGTCGTCCGGGATTCGATACGATGATGAAGGAACGATTTCATTGACGATACCGACGGGTAGATGGTATGCGTTCCACTCTATCAAACCGCCTTCGATCTGTTCGATATAGGTAAAACCGTTTTCCGAGAGGAGTTTGGCTGCCTTCTTGGTTCTGCTGGATGAATGGCAGATGAGGATGATGTGACGATGTTTGTTTCGTTTGGCCAGATCGAGTACTTCATCGACAAATGCATCTCTGACCTCTCGTGGGTTTTGGCCGTTTGGATCTCTGTATTCATAGACGGCATTGCCCACAGATCCCAGAGGCAGAGAAGTGTTGACGAGTTGATTTTCCTCCTCTTCCCAGTTTTGGCGTTCCCATTCGTTTCTGATATCGATAAAGAGGGCATCTTTAGGGATTTTGTAACCATTTTCGAGCGTGATTGTTCCATATGTGCCCGCAACGGTATAGGGGCCGGTTTGGAAAGAGGTGGAATCTTCCGAATCGTTCTTGTCGGCGGATTGGGATTGGGACGGCTGATTGGAGAGTGTCGATATCTCTTTGGATGTGTCGCCACCACCTCCGCATCCGTTTATAAACGTGACGATCAACAGCACAAAACCGAATAAAATAATTTTTTTCATAAAACTGCTCCTTACATTCTATATTTAATATCAGTATAATAAATTAATGGAGCTCTTGTATGGTATATAAAAATTTTTTTTGTCAAAAAATATTGACAGTTTCGATCTGTAACAGTTTTTTTGGTTGACTCCCGGGGGAGTTTTGAGTAAAATAGCCGCAAAAAAGAGGAGAAAACATGTCCGATATCAAGATATGGCACAATCCAAGATGCGGCAAGTCCAGAGATGCGATGAAATTTCTGGAAGCCGAGGGGTTGGAGCCGGAGGTGATCAAATATCTCGAAGTCCCGCACACCAAAGAGGAGATCAGACATCTGATCTCGATGTTGGGATTAAAAAGCGCGCGAGAGTTGATGCGCACCAAGGAGCCGCTTTACAAAGAGTTGGGGCTCAAAGAGGAGAAGGACGAAGAGAAACTGATCGAAGCGATGGTCGAACACCCCAGGCTGATCGAGCGCCCGATCGTGATCAGAGGCGAAAAAGCGGTGATCGGCCGACCGATCGAAAAAGTGATCGAATTGGTGGGGGCGTAAATGCTCAGTTGCGTCAATCTCACTCAGCGATACGGCAAACGCGTACTCTTCGAAAAGATCAATCTCACACTCGATCGGGGAAAACGGTACGGTCTCATCGGTGCCAACGGTGCGGGCAAGAGTACGTTTATGAAGATCCTCTCGGGTGAAATCGAGCCCACGGAGGGGGAGATCCATATTCAGCCCGGATTGAGATTGGGGGTATTGGGACAAAACCAGTATGCCTTCGAAGATTTTACGCTCAAAGATGCGGTACTCTATGGCAACAGGCGCCTATACGATGCCCAGAAGGAGAAAGAGCGGCTCTATATGGAGGGAGATTTCGAAGACGATGCGGTCAACGAGCGGCTTGCGGAGTTGGAGATCATCTGTGCGGAGGAGGATCCCACCTACGAGTCGGAAGTCCATATCGAAAAGCTTCTCGAAGCTTTGGGATTCGAAGCGAGCCGCCATGAAGAGCCGATGAGCGCACTCACCGGCGGTGACAAATTCAAGATTCTACTGGCGCAGGTACTCTTTCCCAAGCCCGATATATTGTTGCTGGACGAACCGACGAACAATCTCGATATCGAAACGATCGGCTGGTTGGAGGAGCAGCTCAAACGTCATGAAGGGACGCTGGTGGTCATTTCGCACGATCGCCATTTTCTCAACAGTGTCGTGACCCATATTCTGGATCTGGATTTCAAGACGATCCGAGAATTTACCGGAAACTACGACGAATGGTATATCGCCGCCAACCTGATCGCCAGGCAGCAGGAGGCCGCCCGAAACAAAAAGCTCAAAGAGAAAGAGCAACTGGAAAATTTTATCCGCAGATTTTCCGCCAACGCCTCCAAAGCCAAACAGGCGACCAGCCGTCAAAAACAGTTGGAAAAGCTCGATCTGCAGGAGATCCAAATCTCCAGCCGACGCGATCCGAGCATTCTTTTCAAACCGTGTCGGGATATCGGAGCCGAAGTGATGGAAGCCGAAGGCATCGCCAAAAGTTACGGCGATCTGGAAGTGCTCAGGGATATCGACATCAAGGTGGAAAAGGGTGATAAAATCGCGCTTATCGGCCCCAACGGCGTGGGCAAGACCACCCTGCTGGAAATTCTCACCGAGCGGATGGATCCCGATAGCGGCCGCGTCAAGTGGGGGCAGACGATTCATCGCAGCTATTTTCCGCAGAATACGACCGATATCGTCAAGGGCGAGATGAAACTCTACGACTGGGTGCAGGGGTTCAGCAAGGATTGGCATATCGACGAAATCCGAAAGTGCCTGGGAAGAATGCTCTTTAGCGGAGAGGAGCAGGAGAAGAGCGTCGATGCGCTCAGCGGCGGCGAAAAACATCGTCTGATGCTCTCGAAGATGATGATGGACGATGCCAATTTCCTGATTCTGGACGAACCGGACAACCATCTGGATCTGGAAGCGATCATTTCACTCGGTGAAGCGTTGCACAGTTATGGCGGCGGCGTGATCTGCGTGACGCACGATAGGGAGTTGATCGACGCCTTCGCCAACCGGATCATCGAACTCAAGCCCGATGGAGAAATGATCGATTTCAAGGGGGATTTCGAGAGTTACCGTGCACAGACGGCCTGAAAAGGTGCCGTCGTGTGTCGATTTTATTTCTCTTCGAGCCGGAGATTGTCGATAATGTAGTTGCCTCCCGTGGTGAGAAAAGAGCGTACCGTCAAAATCCTGTTTTCCGGTTCCAACTGTTTTAGATACTCCTCCAGGTCAAGATCCACTTTCTGCCACTTGTTTTTGAAAACGAGATCTTTCGTGATGGGAAAGACCAGTTCGATCCAGTCGTCGCTGTATTTTGTCCAAGTCGGTTTGAAGTGTTTGTTGCCATACCATGTGCTGAAAAAAATCAACCGTTCACCATGCAGAGTCATTACCCTCACGCCGAAGTTGTAGCAAGCGGCGCTTCCCCAGGAATGATAGGGGTGTATGTCGGCTTTCAACACTTTTTGGACCGCATTGTCCCAGTAGTCGCCGTTTGGACGTCGCAATTCGTAGAGGGTGTCGTTTACCCAATTTCCGTTGACTCTATGCCAATGGTGGGGTATATAAATGACGTGATTACCATAAAGTGTACGATTGGCGACGCGTTTACTCCCCTCCAGCGTGACCCAACCATCGGTCGTACCGTCTTCTCCATCCTCCAGAACCATCGGATCGAGTTTGCGGGGCGATACTTTCAGGGGCAGGGTCGCTTTGGAGAGGTTGCTGTCACTGAAAAAGGCGCGTATTTCATACTCTCCGGCGGCGATACCGCTGAGTGTGACACTGCCTGCTTTCTCTCCGTCGGTTCGTTTCCAGATCACGACATTATCGAAATCGTCGTTCGAATCTTTGGGAAAAATCCCGATCCAATCTTGTGAATTGCCGAGCATGTTCGTATACTCCACCGTGATCTTTTCACCTGCAAGATACTCCTCTTTCTTTGTTTTGAGTGTGGGGTGGAGTGTTTTGGGCGTTACGGAAAAGGCTTGTTGTGCCAGCAGTCTGTAACTGTTGTTCAAAAAGACCCGAACTTCGTATTCGCCTTCGGGTACCGGATCCAGATCGTAGGTACCATCGACGACATGACCGTCGAATTTCCATGTCAGGACGTTGTCCCAGACATTTTCGCTTCCTTTTGGAAAGATACCGACCCAATCCCCCGGATTTCCCGGCATTCCTGACAGGGTGACGGTGATCGGTTCTCCCACTTCGAATTGTTGTTTGGATGTCGTCACATCGACATGATAAGCCGCTTTTTCTACGCGAAATTCCGCTTTGGCCAGCAGATGATAGCTGTTGTTCAAAAAGACCCGAACTTCGTATTCGCCTTCGGGTACCGGATCCAGATCGTAGGTACCATCGACGACATGACCGTCGAATTTCCATGTCAGGACGTTGTCCCAGACATTTTCGCTTCCTTTTGGAAAGATACCGACCCAATCCCCCGGATTTCCTGGCATTCCTGATAGGGTGACGGTGATCGGTTCCAATTCCTGATAGGTCGATTTCGAAGTCGTTACGTTCACATGGTAATCGGGTTCTGTGACTTTGAAAGGTACGACCGCCAAACGTTGATAACTGTTGTCCAGAAAAACACGTAATTCGTAGTCGCCCGGTTCGGGAACACCGTAAATGATAAAAGTGCCGTCTTTGAGCGTACCATCATGAATACCGTCGACGATATTCGCCCAGTCATCTTCGCTTTCCGCAGGAAAGATTCCAAGCCAGTCACCTTCGTTACCAGGCATATCGGAGAGAGTGATGGAAATCTCTTCACCCGGTAGGTAGGCCGTTTTGTCCAGTGTGGCGGTCACAGCGAAAAGGGGGAGTGAAAAGAGGAAAACCAGCGTCAAAAATCGTCTCATAACTCACCTCCCATCGGGAAGTCGGCCCCTGGATCCATAAATTCCAGCAGACTCTGCTCCTTGCGTTCGACCTCTTTCCCCTCCTGATAGCGGACGATCGTTACATAGGTATGGTTGTGTAGCGTGAGAGAGAGGCCGCTGTGGGGACAAGTGAGCGTAAGATGTGTCAACTCTTGTCCGAAGCGTCTTTTTGTAACGACGCTGCAGCCTGTATCGGGCGTATGGGTATGGGATGTGGGAACAGCGCGTCTTTTGTAACTCGTCAGATTCTCCTCCCGCTCGATCGAGGAAGGAAGCGAAAGGGCTCTGGAGTAGTGGTATTTAGCGAGATCGACGAAATTTTCCTGGGTAACGGCGTTTTGTGTTTCGGGAAGGCGTTCTTGGGACGCGCCTCCTCTATCCTGGCCGCATCCGAAAATCATCAGCGTCGAAAGAAGCGCGAAAGCGTATAGATATCTTCTGTAGTTCACGATGTTTCCTTCGGATATATTTATCTCGAATATCGGCGTTACCGAAGGAAACTAAAGGGGTAAATCTACTTTTTCATATCCTGGACGAACGTTTCGGTGGAAGTGAGGCCCAGATAGCTCTCTTTGAGCGTGCCGTTCTTGTCGAACATCATCATGAAAGGAATCTGCCCACCCCAATTGGTATTGCTTCGAATGAAGTTGATCATCGGCCAAGCCTCATTGAGATTGACGACAGGGTAGTTGATCTTTTTCTCTTTGATAAAATCGACGAGATCCTTGTCCTCCATCGGCATCTGCACCTGGATACCCAGAATCTGAAACTCTTTTTCATATTTTTTCTGCATCTCCACAAGATGTGGAATCTCCATGATACAAGGGGGACATCCCGGTCCGAAAAAATCGAGCAATACCGTTTTGTCTTTGAACTCGTCGAAAATAAATCCCTGCTTTGTAATATGAATATGGATCTTTTTACCGTCGACCGTTTTCAACTCCATGGTGTCTTGCTGTTTGACCGGTGAGTCGGCATTCAGATAAGCGACAACTATTGCAATAAAAAGTAGTAAAAATCCAAGTTTTTTCATTTTTTATCCTTTTTGTAGATGATCTGAAAGTGTAGTATCTTATCTATTAAATGTGTATTAATCGTGGATGGCTATAATAAGATAAAAGATTACAAGGATGTATCGTGAAGCTTACGCATCTTGATGAAAACGACAGACCGAAAATGGTCGACGTCTCCGAAAAATCGGAGACCGTCAGAATAGCGACCGCCAGTGGTCAGATCAAAATGAGCCCCGAAGCGTACGAAATGATCGTGACGAATCAGACCAAAAAAGGGCCTGTGCTACAAACGGCGGTGATCGCGGCGATCATGGGGGCCAAACGGACTCCGGAACTGATTCCGATGTGCCATCCCCTGATGCTTACCTCCATCAACTGCGATGTAACGCAGCTATCCGATCTGCCCGGTTTCAGATTGGAAGTGACGGCGAAACTGACGGGAAAGACCGGTGTGGAGATGGAGGCGCTCACTGGTGTGAGCGTGGGATTGTTGACGATCTACGATATGGCCAAGGCGATCGACAAATCGATGCTCATCAGCGATATCAGGCTCGAAAAAAAGAGCGGAGGAAAAAGCGGTGATTACGTTTACGAAGGATGACAAGCCCGAAATCACCTATCCATGCGAGTGGGAGTACAAAGTGATCGTGGATGCCGAATACGATATTTCCGAGCTTGTGCGTGAGCTACTCGGAGAGCGGGAGCATCGTGTCGAAAAATCGAACGTGAGCAGAGGGGGTAAATACAGAAGCTACTCTATCAGACTTCTCGTACACAACGAAGAGGAGCGTAGATTTCTTTTCGATGCGTTCAAAAAAGGAGAACGCGTTCGGATGGTTTTGTAAAGATCGCCATCCGGTTCACTTTCCAAACGTCACACCGAAATCGAAGGTGATCGCCCTTTCGAGTTTGAAGTGGTCTTCCCTCTGCCTGTAGAGTTGGGGAACGATTTCGTAAAAAAGCCAATTGTTGATTTTGTGGTGGTATTTGAGGGCGAGTGTGTAGGTATCGGAACAGAGATTCCACTTCTCGTCGTCTTTAGTGAGCAATGAAAACCAATACTCCAGCCTGTTGCGATCGTCGAGTTCGTGGTAGAGTTTGAGGATGTGTTCCGTCGTCGTCTCCTTTTCCTCCTCTTTCCAGAGGATGCGGTTATCCTGCTCCAGCGTGAAAATCTCTCCCATCGGCCTGACGAAGTCGATTCCTCCCGTCGCGATAAATCCCTCCTGTCGGATATAGCGGTAGAGGTTGGCGCTCAAAACGGTACGAACGAAAGGCGTTTTGAGGTATTTTTGCATGCCCACTTTCGCGTAGGCGTCCAATTTGGCCAGATTCAAACGCATACCGAGTTTACTGTAGAGAGAAAAATCCTCCTTTTTGATGAAATAGTATTTCAGACCGACATTGACATGTTCGTCGGTAATACCCCGCTCGTAGGAGGGGTCGATCGTCTGGTTTTTGAGCCGTGTATCGGTCTGTTTCGAAAAGACGAGCTCGAGTCGTTTGCTCGTACGCGGAAGCAAGATGTTTCCTCTTAGATAGAGGTTGGGTTTGAGTCGGTGTTCTTTGTATTGAAACGAAAAGATCGTCTCGAGCCGGTTTCGGTAGAGGATTCGGTCCACTTTGTAGGTGTCGACCGTCTTCGTATCGGAGAGAAACGCATCGATCCTACGGATGAGACGGTGATACTTTTCGGTCAGCAGCCGATGGTAGTGATCGAAAAAAGAGTCGTTTTTTTGCGGAGCGGTTCGTGCATGAAGAGAAACACTCAGACAAAGTACAACAACCGCCAGGAAAAATCTATACATAAACGCTCCCTTTTACATACCATGCCATGATACTCTATTTTCTCCCAAAAACGGAATTTCGCTTTACAAGTAAGAGAATTTTCGCTATAATTTCGCTTCCTACGAAAATGGGTAACACTCCGCACGAGAGCAAGGCGACATAGCCAAGTGGCTAAGGCACGGGCCTGCAAAGCCCTGATCCCCGGTTCGAATCCGGGCGCCGCCTCCAGTCTCCGGCGCGACAGCTCCGAATAGCATCGGACCAGTCCGCCGTCCGGCGATCGAATGCACCTCTATGCGGGATTCTCGGTCATGGGCGTCGGCGGAGATGATGCGGACACGTCGAGCTTTCGCCCGTCCGGATCAAAGATCGGATAGTTTGCCAGGCCCAATCGTTGCAAGAAAAGTTGTACCGAGACGCCGAGT
>CAYUEN010000028.1:0-24888 GCA_964443745.1 uncultured Campylobacterales bacterium
CTTTTATTTTAAATATTGTATCAAATAAAGATTAAATTTGGTATTAAATTTCTTCTTAGTGATTCTCAAGGAAACTTCGTGTTGCTCCTTTTTTCTTGTCGTTTGTCTCTCTGCGAGAAAAAGAAGAGAATTTGGTTTTATATAAAAATGACAGATAACGGTTGAGGATAAAAATATGTTACCTGTTTTTGAGTTCTGTTTTTCTTAGATTATTTTAAAACTTTATAAACAAATGTAAACTTTTTTCGGCAGCGGTAACATATTTTTTGCTGTGATTTGTTAAATGCCACCATTTGCAGCCACCAATTTTTCTAATACTGATAACTTCTGTAATGCCTTAATTACCGTTTCTTTTTGTTCAGAAAAAGAAATCGATAAAGGATCAATTTTTGGGACGTTAATAGATATGGCTACCGACTTACCTGTAATTTTAATCGAGGCATTATCAGGTAATTTAGAATCATACTTCTCGCGCAATGCATCAAAAGATTCGGCCTGACCCTTAAAAAATACCTTTACCAATCCAGCTGTTAATTGATGCACGAGATTAATATTCTCCGGTAAAGATTTGGGATAGAACATTACCCAAGTGCTACCGGCAGGACGAGGCTTGGCTTCTTGTATTCCAAGGTGGGCATATTCTTCTGAAGCAAATGCATAGTAATCAGAAACGAACTTTGTCATTTCTTCATTATATTTAGGTTGATACCCTCTCCGGTTTTGCTCTATTCCCTCCAGAAGTATTCGTGCCTTGTATGAAAAACGCTTGCCTCTCGGATGACGAGACTGAAAATAGGCCAGGATTTCTTCGTAGCTAATCTCTACATCATAACTTTTTGAAGTTTTGGAAGATATTAAATATTTACTCGGAGCTATGATACAAGTTTTGAATTCTTCCCAATAACCTTCTTTTAGACCTTTTTCTCCACGTAAACGATAGCGCTGACCTTGTTGTGGTCGCGGTGGGGCCTCAATTTTATTTTCTATTAGGACTGCAGTTCTGGGTCCATCAACTGCTTCAAAAAGAAATATCAGATCAGACTCACCAAGCTGTGAATCAGAAACAGAATGCCATGTACCGATTTCGGATTGGTAAATTGGCTCTCCGAATACACGTGATGAGAACCATTCACGGAATTCGTTACTTACCGACAGCTCTTCCATGATCAAGAGATCAATATCGCGCTCTGCTATTGATGCAACAAACTTTAATTGTAGCATAATTTCCTCAAGGCATTTAACTATTTATTATCACACATTATACATAAAATACACCAGAGCTACAATATTTAACATAAAAATATGCGCTTTTGCTCCTAAAAATATCTCTAAATTTTGCCAGTTTTTGGCGTATTAACTTGCAATGCGTGTGTTAATCGGCAAATATGGAGAATAACGAATAAAATGTTCATTGAACGGGAAGGAGGTGCGATGCGAAAAAAAAGGCTTTTGGAGGTCGTTCGTGATAAGATTCGTAAATTGAGTTTGATCCTCCGCTGGCTGCCGGCCCTTGAGGTCAATAGATCTTTTCCAGTTCGTCGGCTCTTCTTCTGGTCTCTTCCAGAATGCATTCGGCGGTGTCCACCGTTCCGCCGCTTCCGCTGTGCGGATGGGTGAAAAAGCCGCATTTGGCATCTCTATATCGGATCCAGAGTTTTTGAATCCTTTTTAGATCTTCTCTTCTGAAAGGTTCGATCCTTTTCATCGCCGCTTTGTAGTTTTTGTTTAGCCTTCGATCTTGCCGTGCGATTTCGTTACCGATACAATAGAGGGCTTGACTTTGTGTCCGGGCCGATTGTATACAAGTTTCATAGGTTTGGTAGGTATCGGTCGTCTCTCCTAAAAGAGTCTCAAGAAGAACCATGATGGCGAGAAAGTATCGCATTTTGCTCCGGGTTTGAAAGTATCGAAACGGATTGTAGACAACAGAGCTGATGGCGGGACTCGAACCCGCGACCTCTTGATTACGAATCAAGTGCTCTGGCCAGCTGAGCTACATCAGCACAACGGAGTGATTTTACCAAAAAACTACCTAAAAATATATTTCGTTCCTTTGACACGCACTTCCGGAGTGCGGCCGGTGCGCTGAAAATAGTCGTATCCTTCCTTGAGGTTGGTCCAGAAGCCAAACCAGGGGCTGTGGCTATAGCGTTTGAGGTTTTGGGGTGTCATCCTGAAAGGGTAAATGAAAAGGTAGATATAGGGTTGTCCTCTTTTGAGTGCGGTTTCGACGACGGTGTAGATCTCTTCGATTCGCCGGTCTGTCATCGCGAAGCAGCCGATCGATTTGCATCCGCCATGGATCATGATCTGGCATCCCGTGCGACCGCAGTGACGATCGAGTCGATTGGGGTAGCCGATATCGAGGGCTTTGCAGTATTTGCTGTAGGGATTGCAACTCTTTTGCGAGAGGATGTAGACGCCTTCGGGGCTTTGTTTGTCGCCTTCTCTCTGTTTGGGGCCGAGTTTGCCGGAAAAGCGGCAGATCGGGTAGGTTTTGGCCAGTAGATACCGCTTGCCTTTCGGTTTGATCCAGAGCTCCAGCTTTTTTTCCTCTTTGAAGATGCGTAGCATGACCGGATCGCCGATCTTGGCGCCGATATTCGCCAAAGAGAGCGTGAGATTGGCTTCGTGTGAAGTGGGAGGACAGAGTGCAAGGGGTTTTGGGGAGGCTGGTGCCGTTTGTGCGGGGCGGGTGGCTCTTGTACAACCGAAATGGAAAAAGAGAAGTGTGATCAGAACAAGGGCGCGCATAGGACGCTATTTTGCCCAAAAGAGCTTAAAAAGGCGTCAAGCGCACTATGGTATGCGGATGAATCTTCGCGTTCTGCCCTCGAAGTCCGTGACGGAGAGTTCGTGGTCGTTGAGAATCTCTATCTTCATCACGCCTCTGTCCACATCGATCGTACGACCTTCGATACGGAGGCCGTGAATGGCGAGGTTGATCCGTTCGGGAGTGGCGGAAGCATCGAACGAAGCCCCTTCCCAAACGCATGGACGGCCGTTTTTGCGTACGAAATAGAGGTAGTCGTAATACCCCTCGGGTGCCGGCTTCGCGCTTCGGAAGATCGATCCGAAAAGAGAGGCGGTTTTCGGCTTCGAAGAGGGACGGGGCGGTTTTTTCTTTTGCGTTACGGGTGCCGGTTTTCTCTTGGCGGCGGTTGTTTTTTCAGGAAGCGTGATGCGATGCGGTCGGCTCTCTTCGACCAGATCGAGAAAAACCGTATGCTCTTTGGCGCTGAATCTTCCCCAAATGCGCCCTTCTCTGAAGATGATCTGGCAGGGATCGTTTTTGATTATCGTGGCGTTTTTTTGTTGTAGAAGCGCGAGGTAGTTTCGGGTCATCCAATAGCACATGTTGATCCGGTCGTGTTTGATTTTTCTGTAGGTCAGATGCCAGTAGCGTCCTTCCATCACGATTTTTCGTCCATGTAGATAGTATCCCAGTGTATAGGTGGGGTGATATCGGGCTTCGATGATATGGTATCCGAGGATATGGGGCATCAGTTCGTTTTTGGGTATCTCTTCGAGATATCCGGCGTCCGATGTATGGCGAAAAGGACGTGCCGGGTCGAGGGAGATTCGCTGAGGTGTCGGGAGTGCTTTTGTGAGATCCACGCTGTAGGTATCTTCCATAAGTTGATATCGCAACAGCGTTTTCCCCTCTCTTCCTTCGATGAGAAAAAAACCCTCCGAGGGATAGAGTGCTTTGCGGAGTATCGTTCCATCGATTCGTTCACGCAAAAAAGGGATCAGTTTTTGTCGTACGACCGATGCATCCACCGTAGTGGGAAAAGCGTAGAGATATTTGGTATAGTCTCCAAAAAGCGCCACTTTTTCGATCTGGGATCCGTGTTTGATCGTCTCTATCGTCACGACTCCCTTTTTGTGGTAGGGCTTTTCGAGCAGTTTGGCACCCGGAAAGATAAAATCTTCCGCCGTATAGGACCACAGTAGCAGCGGCAAGAGGATAGGTATCAACAATTTAAGCACGTTTTTCTCCTGGGCTTATATGATACCCCAACAAAAGTAAAAAATTAATTACGTTTGAGTACGTAGAAGGAAAATCCCTCTACGCCTTTTTGAGTCCTTTGGCCCACTCCTCCATGAAGACGTTCGCCTTTTCGTTGGGAGCTTCCATAAAGTCGATGATAAAAGCGTCCCCGATATCGCTGACGCCGATCGATCTGGGGCGAATCGCCGCCACTTTCGTATCCGGGATTTCGGCACCGAAACAGAAGATGATGTTTTTGACGTTTTTGATCTGTGGGTTTATTTTGTGTTCGGGCAGCGAAGAGGTGTGTGCATAGTGGTCGAATGTGGCGATATAGACGGCGATCGGATGGGCGTCGATTTTCTCCTTGAGATAGGCGATGATCTCGTCGACACTCTTTTTGTCCGTCTCCTCTTTTCCGATCTCCAGTGTGAAGATAGGATACTTCTCTTTGAAAATGGTCTGTTTCATCTTTTTCCCCTTATATGTATGATAAGCCGGAAGTATATCGAAATCATTCCTAAACTACACCTTCTTTTATCGAGGCAGCGAAGCGGCGAGTTTTTCGATCGCGGCTTCGAGCGCTTCGCGGTCGGGGTAGAAAAAAGGATGAACGGATTTGTCTCCGAGATGGAAAAAGATCGCGTAATTGACGACTTCCACCTTTTTGGGGTCTTGATCGTCCAGCCATTCCAGGCTGATTTGCGTCGTCTCATCCTCATGGCCCGTTTTGACGATAGCGGCGGGATAGAGCCGGGTCACTTCGTCCATATCGAAAACGGTCTCTTCGAATACGATTTTCATCTTCGATTCTCCCTATACGAAAAGCAGAAAGAAGAAAACCAAAAAAAGCACGAAGTTGATGAAGCCTTCGAGCATATTGGTCTCCCCGTCGTTGAAATTGACGATACCCATGATCAGTGTCAGTCCGATCATGAGTCCCTGGATGGGGGTGAGGCCCAGATGGATCTCGAGTCCCATCAGTCCGGTCACCAGCAAAACGGCCGGAACCGTCAGCAATACGGTCGCGAGCGAAGCGCCGAAGGCGATATTGATCACGGTTTGCATATTGTTGGCCGCGGCGGAGCGGATGGCGGTGATAAGCTCCGGCGCGGCGGAGATGACGGCGACGCTGAAGGCGCCCAGAGAGAGCGGCAGTCCCAGCGCTTTGAGGTCGTTTTCCATAAAGACCGCCAGTATTTCCGAGAGCAGGCCGATCATCACGATCGAGAGGGAGAGGATCACGGCATGGTAGGGGCCGTTGATCTCCGCGGTGGGATGATGTTTTTTGTGTTCGTCGGATTTGCTTTTGTATTCGAAGAAGTATCGGTGCTCTTTGAGCTGAATACGTGTAAAGACCGCATACAGCAGCAAAAACATCACGATCAGAAAGTCGAAATAGAGAGGGTGGTGGGGCGGATCGATGAAGTGGGGCATCACCATCGCGATTCCGACCGCCACGAGAATCATCGACATATAGGAGTTGGTGGAGTCGATATTGTACTGCTGTTCTCCGTATTTGATACCGCCGATGATCGCGGAGAGGCCGAGCAAGCCGTTGATATCGAGCATGATCGCGGAGTAGATCGTATCTCGGGCGAGGTTGGGGTTGTGTGATTTGACCATCATGATCACGATGATGACGATCTCCACCACCACCGCCGATATTGTCAAGATGAGCGTACCGTAGGGTTCGCCGTATTTGTCGGCCAGCAGCTCCGCATGGTGGGCGACGGCGATTGCGGCGTAGATGATCGCCGAAAAGACGATGAAAAAGCCTACGACATTGCCGAGCAGGGAGTGGGCGAGGGTATGCTCGAAAGCGAACATCGCTCCCAATGTGATCAGCGATACGAAGAGTGCGTACTCCTTCGCCAGATTTTTCAGCATCGGTATCCTTCGATTTTTGAAAATATTTTAGCCAAATATGTTTAACCGCATCTCAGATCGACGATTTTCGCGGCGGGGATGTCGCGACGGATGAGCGGAGTGAGCAGATCGCTCCACCGCACGCCGCTCTCCAAGATCATGGAGTCGTTGGTGAGGACGATCTCTTTCGCGTTCATCAGCGTCCTGTCGACGCCATCGGCGGTTTTTGCCAGGATGGGGTAGTTTCTTTCACGGCAGAATCGGTTGATTTTCTCCACGATCCTTCCGCTGTTGGAGACGGGACGGTCGAAGAGAAAAAGAGCGCGGGCGAGATCGCTTCGAAAGAGGGTTTCGCAAAGCAGCCCGATCGCGTCGTCCGTCTCGATACGGGTGTGGTAGGAGCCGTGGATATTGGCGATGTCGCGGAGCAACCCATCCTGACACTCAAGGACGACTCCTCCGCTCAGCGCCACCTCCACGGTGATGAGGAGATTGAATCCGTCGATGACGACGCTGCGGCCTTCGAGGGCGGAAAGAGGTAGCGGAGGCCGGCGATTTTCGGACAATACCGCCGCACGGGAGACGGCGAGGCGTTCTCTCGCGTTGAGTTGGTAGCGGTTTCCGACCAGTTCGAGGGAGGCTTTGGGGCTGTAGCGGCGTTTTAGAAGCCAAAGCAGATCGCAGACCCCCTCGCGCATCCGCGACAGACGTGCCGGATCGAAAAAGAGGTCGTCTTGCGGCGCGAGACCGCGATGTCGTACAGCCATAACGTATTATAGCGTCATTCGCTTTGGCGAATACGCATAAAAGAGGCGAATTTCGGGATACGGTTTTTGCTCAAACCGCGGTAGCGGAATGTGACGATGCTGCCGATGGCGGGAGGATGCCTGCGCTCCCGAATGGAAAAACCGCTGCCCAGGCGAAAGAGCCTTCCGTCTTTCAACCTGATGGTCAAACTCCCCATCATTCCTTCGAATTTCCCTTTTCCTGGGTTGATCGCGACCACTTCTCCCTCCATATCCGGTGCGCTTTTGACTTTGAGGATATGGCTACTTCGTCCGGTGAAATATTTCAGGCGGGGATCTTTGATCACTACGCCTTCTCCGCCCATTTTTTCGATCTTTTCGAGGAATCTTTTCAGATGATATCTGTTTTTTATCGGATATTGGGAGATAAAGCGGACATAACGGTTCGGATGTGAGGCGAACCATATACGCGCTTTTTCAAGTCGCTGGAAAAAATCCCCCTTCTGTTTGGGCACTTCGAAAATATTGTAGGTGATCATTTGCCATTTAGGAGAGGGTTTCGTGTCCAGGACGGTTGATTGGATCGTTTCGAATTCTCCCCTGCCGCTCCAGAGTTCTCCGTCGAGTGCGAAAGGCGGGAAATTGTGGGTAAACCATTTCGGGGCGTGGATGGGATTGCCGTTTTTGGAGAGAAGCCTTCTTCCGTCCCAGTAGCCTCTGATACCATCGAGTTTTTCACTCATCACCCATCCGGTGATGTTCTGTTCTCCGGTATAGGATTTCGGTTTTTGAAGAGGAAGAGCGCGAGCGTAGAAGATGGAAAGAAGGGCGAACAACAAGAGGGTGATTCTCACGATATATCCTTTCGAGACTACGAGTGAGAAGAGAAGGGAGCGTTTTCGCCCCCGTTTTTAGGGGGCGTTTGTGTATCGAGCCTCTTATTCGGCTGCTTCTTCGGCTTTGATCTCGTTGATGATCTTGTCGCCGATTCCTTTTACTTTTTTGAGATCTTCGAGGGAAGCGAATTTGCCATGAGCTTCTCTGTAAGCGATGATATTTTCAGCCTTTTTCTCACCGATGCCTTTGATTTTGACGAAATCCGCCTTGGTCGCTGTGTTGATATCGAGTGCGAAAAGAGAGATCGCTCCGGCCAATGTTAAAAAGAGAAATTTTTTCATAAATCATCCTTTCCAAAAATTTGACAAAAACTAGATCGGATAGTTTGCAAAGATCTGAAGAAACCCAGGGGAAATTTGTATCGTTTCTGGAAAAATGACAATATTTTGCATCAGGGTGAAACGATTCGGTGAAAAGGTGGCGGCTATAGAATCTCTCTTTTGGATATATGCTATAATACGGCACTTCAAAAAGGAAGCGATATGTTTTTGTTCGACAAACATTCCCACTACCATCTGGCCAATTTGGTCACCTATACCAATATTTCTCTGGGTATCGTGGCGATGTATTTCATTCAGAAAGGGGATTTTCTCACGGCGATCGTTTTGGCGTGGATCGCGGGCGGGCTGGATATTCTCGACGGAAAAATCGCCCGTCGTTTCGATCTTTCGTGCGAGTTCGGGATACAGCTCGATTCGTTCGCGGATTTCATCTCCTTTGTGGTGATGCCCTCCTTTTTGCTTTTTTACGCGCTGTTGAAGCCCACACCGGGAGCGTTGCTTCTTTCGGGAATCGTCTTTTTGTATTATATCATCAGCGGGTTGATTCGGCTCATCGAGTTCAATATCAAAAGCGAAAGCGGTGAAGTGACGAAATATTTTACGGGAGTGCCGACACCGCTGGGGGCGATTTTGCTTTGGGTGCTCTATCTACTCTACAGTTATGAAATCGTACATCAACTCTATATCGTTTTGGCGGCCGTTGTCGTGATCGGCTGGTTACTCAATTCCAGGGTGAAGATTCCACACCCGTAACGAGGCGTTTTTTTCGGGAAGATTTGCGAGTATTCGATATTCGGGACGGACATACTGCTTTTGGATATATCCCAGATTTACCAGTGCGTCGTAGATTCCGCTGACGATCCCTCCGGCCGCTTTACCGCCGTGGCCTCCATGTTCGACGATGACGGTGACGACGTATTGGGGTGCTTCGAATGGCCCGAAAGTCGTCAGCCAGGCGTGTGATTTCTGGTAGTATTTCAAATCCTCTTCGCTCATCCGTTCCTTCTCTTCCTGTGGAATGCCGATGACCTGAGAAGTTCCCGTTTTTCCGGCGATGGTGATGAAAGCGCTGTTGTATTTCGTCGCGGTTCCTTTTTTGTGGTAGCAGACCTGACGCATCGCTTCGCGAATCAGGGGTAGTTGTGATTTCTCGAAGTCGTTCAGAAGTCCTTCGGTGGTGAAGGTGATCGGCTTTTTGTCTATATGGCTTAGAAAGTGGGGAATGGGTGCACGGCCTGTAGCGATCAGGGCGGTGGCCCTGGCTATCTGGATCGGGGTGGCGAGGAAATTCCCCTGTCCTATGACGGTATTGAGCGTCTCTCCCCGATACCACCCCTCTCCGAATTTGTTGATTTTCCAGTTACGGCTGGGCATCGTTCCGATGAATTCTCCAGGCAGGTCGATTCCACTCTTTTTTCCAAAGCCGTATCGCATCATATCGGTCGAAATTTTATCGATCCCCACGCGCAATCCACCGTTGTAGAAGTAGACGTCGCAACTCTCCCTGATGGCTTTTGTCAAATCGGTCGGTCCATGTCCCCAGCGATTCCAGCAGCGGAATTTTCTTTTACCCAGTTTCAGTGCGCCGCTGCAGAGAAATTTCTCGTTTGGGGAGATCTTTTTGGAATCGAGAAAACTGAGCCCTACGAGGGGTTTGATCGTCGATCCCGGAGGATAGAGTCCGCGGATGATTTTGTTGGTGAATGGATGGTTGAGATCTTCGATCATCTTCTGCCACGCCTCTTCGCTGATTCCCTCCACGAAGGTGTTCAAATCGTATTCGGGATAGCTGCCGGCAGCGAGAATCGCACCGTTTTTCGCGTTCATGACGATAGCTGCACCCGTTTTGCCCCGAAAGAGGAATTCGAGGCGCTTTTGGAGTCGCATATCGAGCGAGAGGGTGATGTCGCTACTTTTGGCGGGTGTCTCCTGGATCGTTTCGATCGGTTCGTTGGCCGCATTGACTTTCACTTTCCGGATACCCGGTTCGCCTTCCAGCAGACGGTTGTAGGTCTTTTCCAGTCCGCTTTTGCCGGTATGTTTGAGAAGTCTCGCGACTTTGTCTGAGCGGGCTTCTTTTTTGTCCGTTTTTCCGACGTAACCGATGATATGAGCGGCGCTTTCATGATAGGGATAGTAGCGTCTGGAGTTTGGGGTGATCGTAATTTCGTTGTAGCGGCTGAATTTTACGAAGAGGGGGTTCATCCGTTCGTAGGAGACGAAGTCGACGATGGGGATTGGTTTGTGGTTGTAGGGGGTGTCTTTGGCGAGGTAGCGTTTTTCGAGTTTTTCAGGATCGTAATGTGGCAGATATGTCGAGACAAAACGTAGAATCTCGCGGAGTTTCGGAAGTTTTTTTTTGCTGCGCATATGGGGAGAGAGCGCGATCGTGAAGCCGAGTTTGCTCAATGCGATCGGATCTCCGTTGCGATCTTTGATCATTCCCCGCACAGGCAAGATGTATTCGGTATTGACGATGTTTTCCTTGGCGAGTGCTTCATAGTAGGTGTTGGATTTGATCGAAAGAAAATAGATTCTCGAAAGAAGCAGCAGCCAGAAGAGGCCAAAAAGAATCAGTACGAATTTGATACGTCTGTTCACAGCAGCCACCAACCCAACAGAGTATCACTGACGATATAGATCAGATAGATGCCCCCGAAATCCGGAAGGGGAAGATGCAGCAAAGAGGCGAGAAAGAGATTCCACAGATAGTATCCCAGATAGCCGCTCGCGATATAGAGTATACTCAGGCAAGATTTACAGATAATCGTCTCCTCGAGATTTCGATAGAAGAGAACGTAAAACCAGAAAAAGAAGAGTACGAAAGAAAACGGAATGAATCCGCGGTCTATTTCGACATAGAGAATGTAGAGAAAAACGAACAGATTTCGGATTCGATAGTTGCTGTCGTCGATATGGCGCAGTAAAAAATAGAACCAAAAGCCGATCAACGGCGTGAGATATCCCGTCATCATCGCGAGGGGTTCGTACAAAATCCCCGCTCCAAAGAGCAGCAGCGCTCTTAGATATCGATGATCAGCGCGATCTCGTCGCATATGGGAAAATGTTTGCACTTGATACAGTCGGCCCAAATTTTGTGTTCGGGAAGGGACTCTTTGGGGATTTCCCTGAGTCCGAGTTTCTCGAAAAACTCTTTTTCGTAGGTGAGGGTGAAGACTTGCCCGACTCCGATGGCTTTCGCCTCTTGGAGCAGATCTTTCACGAGTCGTTGTCCGATTCCTCGTCCTCGGCTCTTTTTGTCGACGATCAGGCTACGGATTTCGGCGAGCGATGGGGAGTGGATGTGGAGCGCGCCGAATCCGACGAGCTTGCCATCCTCTTTTGCGAGGATGTACGAGCGGATGTTGGTCGCGATTTCGTCGGACGTACGATAGAGAATCTTTCCGCTTTCCACTTCGGGTTGTACGAGTCGTTGCATCGTATCGATGTCTTTGAGTGTCGCTTTGGAGTAGGCGATCATGTTTCGCACCTTTTTTGAAAAAGAGATTCGAAAATCAGGGCGTTGGCTTTTTGAATGCCCCTTTTTTTGAGATTGGAGACCACTACCGCTCCGGGATGGTCGCGCAGAAGTTTTCCGGTCTCTTTCTGGTTGAGTTTGTCCGCTTTGGTGAAGATCTCGAGAATCTCCTGGTCGGGTCGCCTGATATGCTCCAGGTAGTCGCGCACCTCCCGGTCGATCGCCATATCCGGATGCCTGGCGTCGACGAGATGGATGAAGAGGCGAATGGAGCTGCGGTGGGTGATGAATTCGGTCAGCGCCTTTTCCCACGCCTTCTTCTCCGATTTGGAGACTTTCGCATAACCGAAGCCCGGAAGATCGACGAGTCTGGCCCGATATTTCTCCTCGCCGCAGAGATAGAGGATTTCGAAAAAGTTGATAAGGCGAGTTTTGCCTGGGGTGGAAGAGCTCTTGGCGAGGTTTTTGCGGTTGGTGATCGCGTTGATGAAGCTGCTCTTTCCGACGTTGCTGCGTCCCATGATCGCCACTTCGCTCATATCGGAGGGGAGGGCTTCCCGAATCGTGGGGGCGGAAGTGACGAAGGTGGCTTCGGTCAGTTTGAGCACTACTTCTCCTCTACGGAAAAGATCAGTTTTACCGGACGGTTTTTTTTGCCGGTGATTTCGGATTTTCCCGATTTTCTGTCGATCACGATCTTTTCGCCGTAGAGTTTTTTCCCCGATTTGACCTCTTCGATGATCACGTCTCCGCTTGCCTCGTACTGCTGGTTCGCGGGTAGATAGCTGAGTGTTCGGGAGGTACCTTCGTAGTGTTGTGTCCGGGTGTGGATCTTAAAACGCACATGGCCGCTGGCGGTGTATCGCTTGGGCTTTTTTCGGGGAGTGAAAAGGATCGTGACTTTGTCCGCCTCGATCGTGTCCTGGCCTTTTTTGATCACGACATGGCCGGTGAACACCGAAAGGAGTTTCGTTTCGTCCGCTTCGAATTTGTCGGCTCGAATTTCCACCGTTTCGGCGTACAGAAGGGTACTTATCGTCAGTAAAAAGATCAGAATACGTTTCATCGGATCCCCCGGTTTTCGTCGATTACGAATTTTATATGATCGGCTTGAATGATACCCCGCATTCTATCATAAAAGAGTTTATCTCCGGTCGCGTTTCCCTCGGGAGAGGTGAGCGTGAAGGGGGTGTGAGAGATCGCGATCCTCTTTCGGATGTCGTAGGTGATTTTGTGGCTTTTTATTTTCAAAGAGGCGTTGTTTTCGAAGAGTACATGATCGCTGAAGGTAAAAAGATCGTTTTCGAATCGGGTGTAATCGGAGCGCAGATGGTCGAGTTCTCCTCGGTTGACGAATCGTGCGTCGGTATCGAAGAGTTCGCTGAAAGTGGCGTATTTTTTCACTTTTGCTGCGGTCACTTCTCCCGTGACTCCCTCTTCCGTGACCAAAAAGGCACGAATATGGTCGAACGTGATGTCGGTGAAGTTGATATCCTGCTTCAACTCCTCGAAGACTTTCGGCTCTTTGGTCGTCAAAAAGGTGATCTCGAAAATAAACAGCAGCAAGACGAGGATCAGGATTTTCAGAGCCATTGCGCGAGAAACTGCTCCTGTAATCCCTCTTTTTCGACCACGATCTCGATCATTTCGCGTACCGCGCCGGCACCTCCGGGGCGGGTGAGGCGGTGGGTGACTATCGGTTCGATCTGTATCGCGCCGTCGCTTGGCATGAAACTCATCGCGGCCGCCTTGAGCATATGGTAGTCGTTCAAGTCGTCTCCGATTACGGCTACTTGTTCGTAAGTGAGATTCTCTTCGGCCAGGATGCGATCGAGTGTACCTTTTTTGTCTTTGACCCCCTGATGGATGTGGGTGATGCGCAATTCTCTGGCTCGCTTTTCGACGATTTTGGAAGAGCGTCCGGTAATGATGGCGGCACGTTTGCCCATCCGTATCCAGGTCGCGATGGCCAGGCCGTCTTTGACGTTGAATGATTTGATTTCGTCGCCGTTTTGGGTGTGGCTGATTCTACCGTCCGTCAGGCAGCCGTCCACATCGAGCACCAGCAGTTCGATCACAGGACCCCTTTGGTGCTGGGGGTACCGCTGCGGGGATTTTTCGCCGCGGCGCGTCTGAGCGCGACGGCGAACGATTTGAAGGCCGCCTCTATGATGTGATGGCGGTTTTTACCCCGTTTGCAGACGATATGGGCGGTGATACCGGCGTTGAAACAAAGAGCTCTGAAGAATTCTTCGACCAGTTCGGTATCGAAACTGCCCACTTTTCCCTCCACTGGGAGTTCGCAGACGAGAAACGGACGATTGCTCAGATCCAAAGCGGTTTGGACGGCGGCTTCGTCCATCACGACGGTCGCCTCGCCGAAGCGCTCCACTCCTTCGATCGGAAAGATCTCTTGATGGAGCGCTTCCCCCAGTACGATGCCGCTGTCTTCTACGCTGTGGTGGTCGTCTATATGGGTATCGCCTTCGCATTTGAGCGATAGATCCAGTAGGCCGTGTTTGGCGAAAGATTCGAGCATATGGTCGAAAAATCCGATACCCGTGGCGATTTTCGCCTCACCTTTTCCGTAGAGTTCGAGGCTTACTTCGATCTTCGTCTCTTTCGTCTCTCGCGAGAGTTCTGTCATGGTCGATTCCTTAGGACAAGCGCACCCTTCATCCCGTGGGTGCGGATATAGTTTTGAGCCGCCTCTTTGTCGGCGAAACCGCTGATGACGACTTTATAGAGTCTGCTATTGTGGAATTTTACTGTTTTTAGTGCGGTATGTAAAGGGGGTGGGAGATTTTTGTAGCGCGAAGCGTACGATTTGGCTTTGTTCGGATCGGTAAAAACGTCCACCTGGATAGCCCACGCTCCCCCCGCTCTTTTTTGGGGACGGGAGATTGGTTTTTTCCAGGCCACAGGGGTCGATTCACGGACAATAGGGGGAGTTTTGGGGGCATACTGATTGGCGGTGGTATCCAGAGAGAGTACTTCGATCTCGACCGGTGCGGTGCCGGTGCGGATCATATCGAGGTCCTGGGCCGCTTGATAAGAGAGGTCGATGATTCTGTCCTTGACGAACGGCCCTCTGTCGTTGATTCTGACGGTGGTGGTTTTGTGGTTGCGCAGGTTGGTGACCTTGACGACCGTATTGATCGGCAGTGTCTTGTGGGCGGCGGTGCGGGTATACATATCGAAATACTCTCCGTTGGAGGTTTTGCAGCCGTGGAAATCGTTTCCGTACCAGCTCGCTTTCCCCCGAAACTTCTCTCCCACGTGTGCCGCTTTGGGGTAGTAGGTGACACCGCAGACGGTGTAGGGGCGCATCGTCGCTTTGTACATAAATCGGCTTTTGTTGGGAGATTGTACGGGAAGAACGGAGGGGGACGAGCCATAAACGATATCTCCCGGACCCGGCTTGAACGGGTTGTAGCCCGCGCAGCCGAAGAGAAAAAGAGAGGGCAGCAGAAGGCAGAGTCGGATGTGGTGCATACTATTCGCTCCCGGTCTGTTTTTGCGTGGTGTTGTTTTCGATGGTTGCGTTTTTTTCCGAAGGAACAATGATATCCTTTTTTGGTAAACGAACCGTATCCCGCTTTTTGGTGGCGTTTTGCTCTTTTTGAGAAGTGGAGGCTTTTTTCGTTCTCTTTTTCGTACCGGTTTTTGTGGTGTTCGATTTTGCTTTGGATCGGTTTTTTTCGGAGGGTTTCCGTTTGGTGGAAACGGATTTGTTTTTCTTTTTTTCGGGAGGTGTGCCGATGACGGCGATTTTGGTCCCAGGAAAGATTTTGTCGGATTTAAGATTTTTATTGAGTGCCTTGAGTGCCCGGAGTCTGTTGTTGAAGCGTTTGGAGATCAAAAAGAGGGTGTCTCCCGGCTTGACGGTATAGAGATAGATCGGTTCGTTGGCGCAGATCGCCTGTTTTTGATTGATCTTGTCTTCGGGGATATAGATGCAGTAGCGTTTCTTTCCTTTAGGAACGACCCCTTTGAGCAGATGGGGATTGTATTTTTTGAGGACTTTGACCGGGACGTTGAGCTTTTTGGAGATCGAGGGAAGCGATTCTCCTTTTTTTGTCTTGACCTCTTTGAGAATGGGAGTGTCATTGGGAGCAGGTGGGTGTTTGACGTTTTTGAGAATCTCCTTTTTGTTGTGGGCCAAAAGGGCGGTGACGATGATTTTTCGCACATAACGCCGTGTCTCTTTGGGGAGGTAGTCTTTTTCAGGATCGATCAGTACGCTCAATTTATCCGTACCCGCTTTTTTCAGCGCTTTGGCCAGCCTGCTCTCTCCGCAGTTGTAGGCGATCGCGACGAGGTACCACTTTTTGAAGCGTTGATGAAGATAGGTGAGATATTCGATCGCCGCACGGGTCGATTTGATGGGGTCGAGGCGTTCGTCGACTTTCGAGTTGATCGTCAGATGGTATTTTCTCGCGGTCTTGGGGACCATCTGCCAGAGTCCCGCCGCCTTTTTCTTCGATTTGGCGTTGGCCAGAAAGCGCGATTCGACCATCGCCATATAGAGAAAGGTGTCGGGAATGTGTGCTTTGTCCAGCATTTCTTTGAGGGTGGCGACGAACACCTTTCCCTCTTCGAGAGAGCGGATGAAGAAGTAAGCCTGGACTTTGTCGATTTTCTGTTTCATTTTGATGTAGGTCTGATCGGTGACGAACATCGGATGGATGTCGAGACTCTGCAGGACCTTGATTTCGTTTTTGAAATAGAAAGGGATGTGGATATCGGAAGCTTTGAAAGCGGCCAGCGTGGTGCACAGGGAGAGAATCAGCACCCAGAATCTCAACGTTTTAATCGCCGGATCCCTTCGCTTCGTCCACGATTCGTTCGAAAGCGGGAAAGAGTCTGCAGGTATTTTTCAAAATGAGAGCTTCGAGCTCCTTTTGCTCTCTTTTCAAAATTTCCGCCATCTTTTTCGCGACGAAAGTGGTATACCATGGCTCGTTGCGTTCGCCCCTGTGGGGATGGGGGGTAAGATAGGGGGCGTCGGTTTCCAGAAGGAGACGCTCCGCGGGAATTTTCGGAAGTATCTCCACCAGCTTTTTCGCGTTTTTGAAAGTGAGCACCCCGCCTATTCCGAAATAAAAACCCCGCTCGGCCAGATCCAACAGTGATGCGCTCGCGTTGAAGCAGTGCAGCACGCCCCCCACTTTTTCGGCTCTTTCTTCTATCAGAAGTTCCCTACTGTCGGCGGAAGCGTCACGGATATGGACGATCAGGGGTTTTTCGAGACGTTTCGCCAGGCGGATCTGCGCTTTGAAAATCTCTTTCTGACGCCGTTTTTCTTCGCTTTTTCGCTCCTCTTCTTTCGGAAGACGGTAGTAGTCGAGTCCGCATTCGCCGATCGCGATACATTTGGGATCTCGAGCGTATTTTAGCAGCAGCGTTTCGTCGTATGTCTCGGCATGGTAGGGGTGTACGCCTACAGCGAAAAAGATATTTTCGTGTCGTTGGGCGATTTGGCGAGCTCTTGGCAGATCGGCGGGATCGGCTCCCGGAATCAACATCCCTATGATACCGTGCGATCGGGCCCGCTCTATTACCGCTTCGAGATCTTCCTCATATCTCTCATCGTCCAGATGGCAGTGGGTGTCGATGATCAAGCGAGTGCCTCCATATAGGTTTCGATCGCGTTTTCGGGAGCGAATATTTCGGCCGTTTTTTCACTGTTTCTTTTCAGGATATCCTCCAGAAGCGCCGATCTTTCCGTCTCCTCTTTCGAGAGGGAGAAATTTTCAAACTTGTCGATAAAGAACTCTTTAGTGCGATAGATCGGATCGAGATCGTGGATACGGTAGAGATAGACCCGGCTTTTGGCGAAAAGCGCGCATGGGAGGGTGTCGTTGGGCGGTGTTGCGGAGAGGACGATCGTCTGATGCGAAAGCGCGAAAAGCGCCGCACGCTGGATCGGCGTCAGAAGCCCATCAAGCAGCAGATAGTCCAGTTCTATGCCTTCGAGAAACGATTTGATTTTCTGTCTTGTTTCGAAGTCGTTGAAAAGCATCGGCAGAATGAAAGTGGTTCGTTTCAATTCTTCTTTGGGGATACTCGCCAGAGCGCTCAAAAGCGATTTTTGTCTTTTTACGGAGCCGCTCATATCGCAGTAGACGATGTTTCGGTCGCGACCGAGATCGAAAGAGCGGGCGAACCGGGAGAGATCCTCTTCGTCGAGTTTTTCGATCTCTTTCAAAAGAGGAATCGGATAGTAAACGACCGTCGATTTTCGTTCGTATCCGAAAGTGTCGTTGAAGATCTCTTTTTGGTTCTTCGTTTCGAAAAGAAGTTTGTAGGCGCCTTTGTAGACACGATTCATCAGAAAATTTACGATACCCAGAGAACTTTTTGTCAAGTGTCGAGCATCTGATGTAACGACATAACGAGGAGCGATCCGTTTGACTTCCGAGAGTAGAAAGGCGGCGTTGGTCCCTATTTTGTAGAGGTCGACGATGTCGTATTCTCCAAGAGAAGCGACCGCTTTTTTACGTTTCAAAAGACGGTTGAGAGAGCGGAGCCGCCGCCTCTTTTCCAAAAACTCCAGAGGGCTTTGGGGTTCGATGAACGTCGTTTCGTCGCCACTGATGAAGCGGTAGTCGTAGAGACTCAGACAGTCGACATCCACACCGGCTTCTTTCAGGAACGTCAGTCTGTTTTTCAGCATCAGATCGATGCGTTTGCAAAGAATGAGTATTTTCATAGAAAAAAGAGAGCGCACACGATGCCCGAAGGCATCATGTTATTCGATAAGAAAGGAGATTTTTGCCGTGATACGGTATTTGGCGATTTTGTTATCGACCACCTTGGCGCTCTTGTCGACGATATAGATCGATTTGATGTTGCGGATCGATTTGGAGGCTTCGTCGATCGCATTCTGCGCCGCATCCTCCCAACTTTTGGATGATTGTGCCAGCACTTCGATCACTTTGACCACTTTTGACATAATGTGCTCCTTGCCGATTTGAGATGGATTTATTATACCAGAAAATCGGGCTTTTGCAAAACTCGATCCAAGATCCATAAAAAAATGAAATATATTGTATTTATCGGTTTTTGCTCATCGCCTGCGCCGCAAGAAAACCGCTCGCCCATGCGAAATGGAGGTTGTATCCGCCCCGATCGCCGACGATATCGAGTATCTCTCCGGCGAAATGGAGGTGTTTGACGATTTTGGATTCGAAAGTTTCGGGATCCACCTCCGAAGTCTCCACGCCGCCTCCGCATACTTCGGCGTGTGCGAAGCCGTGGGTGTCGCTGACGCGAAACCGCCACTCCAGCATGGTATGGACGAGGGTGCGAATCGTTTTGGGGTGGAGTGATCCAGCCTGCGAGTCGGGAGGGATGTGCGCGGTATGGAGTATCGCGCTAACGAGCTTGGAAGGGATGATTCCTCCAAGGAGCGAGGCGATGGGATGTTTCGGCAGGGTTTTGATCAGGGAAGCGAGCAATCCTCTCAGAGCGTTGTGGTCGAATTCGGGCAGCAGATCGAGTGCGATGGCGACGTTTCGTCCTTGAAGTAGGGCATACGAAGCATGTAGACTGATATCGAGAATCCCGAATCCCGAGATACCGTAACGGGTAAAGAGAATATCTCCGTAAGTTTGCGCTTCCCGTCTGTTGTCGATCAGAAGGGTGATCGCGGCGTGGTGCTTGACTCCGGCGAGCCCGGAGAGAAGGGGGCTTTGGAGATGAAGCCCCACGAGAGCGGGGTAGGGCGGATGGATGGTGTGACCCAAGCTGAGGGCGAGATCGAGGCCGCTTTCGTCTCCTCCCAGTTGGGGAGCGGCGGGAGAGCCGGTGGCGATCAGAAGCCGGCGAAAGCGGAGCCCCTCGATAACGAAGCGATGTGTGCCGTCTCGTTCGATACGGGTGATTTTGCGCTTGGTATGGAGGTGTACGCCCAAGAGCCGCAACTGTTGCATCAACAGCTCATGCACCGATCTGGCTTCGTTGGAGAGGGGATAGGCGCGTCCGTCCGGTTCGATTTTGAGTACCAGACCGATCGAACGGAAAAACTTTTCCATCTTTTTGAAATCGAAACGTATCAGCGCCTTGTCGACGAAAGAAGGAAGGTTGCCATGATAATGCATTCGTGAGAGATCGGTATTGGAGATGTTGCAGCGGCCGTTTCCGGAAGCGAGAATTTTTTTGGCGGGACGGGCGTTTTGTTCGTAGAGATGGACCTCTTCGTTTTTTCGTGCGGCCGCGATCGCCGCGACGATCCCCGCGGCACCTCCGCCGACGATCGCGATCTTCTCACCCATGGTCGCTTCTGACGAAAAGGGCGAGCCAGAGCGTGGGACGATCGGGTGCGGTCCAAAGCACGCGGTGTTTTCGATGTGCCGGAATCACCATCCAATCACCCTCGCGAAGCCGCACCTCCTTCGTCTCAAAACCCAGCAGCGCTTCTCCCTGCAAAAGCAGTACGAATTCGTCATCCTCCTGATCGTACCAGAATCCCTCCGGCGAGTGGTGTCCCGTCGAGACGATCCGTTCGATCCGTGCGCGGGAGTTTTCGAAAAGGGTTTCGAATATTTCGGTGTCGGTATGGTCCGGGATGTGGTCGAAAATATTTGAAATCATTACCGAAGTATACCATACCCGATTAAAAAATGTTATAATGACGGAAAAACGGAGAAAAAGGGGAACGATGCTCAGTATCTGGACGACGAGCGCGATGATTCTGCTGATAGTCGTTATTTCCAAACTTCTCTCCAAGAAGACGGGGACGGTGGATGTCCTGTGGCTGATCATTTTCGGAGCGCTTTTTGCGAATCTGCATATCATTCCCGAGCACCACGAGGTGCTCGAGACGATCGGGGAGTGGGGTATCGTCTTCGTGATGTTCGCCCTCGGATTCGAGGAGGATCTCAGCCATTTCAAGGACGGTTTGCTTCGAAGTTGGGGAATTGCGGTAATCGGCGCGATTTTTCCTTTTTTGGCCGGCTTTCTGACCGCGCGGCTGTTCGGTTATCCGGATGCCGCAGCGATTTTGTGGGGATTGACGATGACGGCGACGGCGGTGAGTCTGACGATGATGACCCTGCGCAACGAAAATCTTCACCACTCCACCGCGGCGACGGGAATCATGACCGCGGCCGTGGTGGACGATATCCTCTCCCTGATCGGTGTCGCGATGGTGTTGCCGATGGTGCTGCTCACACAGCAGACCGAACAAGCGGGCGGCGGGGTGGATTCGATGACGATTTTGGCCATTGTAGGCAAAGTGGTTCTCTTTTTCGCGATCATGATCGTGCTGGGGCTTTTCGCTTTTCCCGAAAAGGTTCCCAAAAAGTTGCGTGCGGATGCGGGATGGCTGCAAAAGGCCGATTTCTATCTGACGAAAATTTTCAGTTTTTTCTGTGTTCGCGATCTTCTGGTGGCGTTCAAGGGGGAGTTCACTCCGCTGATGATGGTCTTCATCGCGATGTCGGCGGGGGCGCTGGCGAATTATTTCGGATTTCACCCCGCCATAGGCGCCTATATGGTCGGGCTCTTTTTGAAGAAGGAGTATTTTCTCTTCGAGAGGGGTGACGTGGACCATCCGGATGCCCACTTTCTCTTCAGCAAACATGTGATCGACCATATCGCCTTCACGATATTCGGCCCGATCTTTTTCGTCAATCTGGGATCGAAGCTCGTTTTCGAGATGAAGATATTTTGGTCGGTGCTTCCGGTGTTCGTGACGCTTTTCGTGTTGGTATTCGTTTTTCAGATTCTCTCCGCCGCATTGGCGGCGCGTTTTACCGGACACTACAAATGGTACGAGAGTCTGATGATAGGGTTTGGGATGCTCGGACGTGCGGAGCTGGCTTTTATCGTGATCGATATCGCTTTCACCGAAAACCATATCATCGACACGGCCCAGTTCTACGTTTTGATGTTTACGGTTTTTTTGCTCAATATCTCCGTACCGCTGACGATAGGGTGGTGGAAACCATACTACACCGGAGAGAAGAGGCTGGAGATTTTCGGCGTGAAGGTTTCACGATAGGAGGCTTTTGGCGAAGCGGATCGCCTCCTCGGTGATCTTTTCGCCGCTGATCATGCGCGAAAGCTCACGGATGCGCGCTTCTCCTTCCAGTCTGGTGACGCGACTTTTGCCCTCTTCCTTGGAGACGAGAAAGTGGATATCCGCTTCCGAAGAGAGCTGCGGCTGATGGCTGATCGCGAAGATTTGAAAATCCCTGGAGAGAAGCCGCAATACTTTCGCGACACTCTCGGACTCTTTGCCGCTGACGTTCGCGTCTATTTCATCCAGAATCAGCACACCTCCCCTTTTTCGGACAAATTCCCCCGAAGCGGCCAGAAAAGCGAGTCTGAGGCGGTTGAGTTCGCCGGAGCTGATCTTTTTGAGGTCGGTTTGGGCCAGACGGATACGTACCTCGTCGATTCCCATGGTATGCAGAGGGATCTTGTGCAGCTCGAACGTCACCTTTTCGAGATAGAGAAGATTGAGATAGTGCTCGACCCGTGCGTTGAGAATAATCAGCGCCTCTTTTCGTCTATCATGCATCTTTTGGCTCAGAAGATCGACTTTCTCTTCCAGGAGTCGAATCTCTTTGAGTAGTTCGCTCTTTTCGAAGCTGAGATTTTCATAATGAAGCAGTTCTTCTTTTTTGCGTACCAACTCCTCGAGAGCCGCTTCGATCGAACCGTAACGGTTTTTGAGAGCGGAGAGTTGTTCGATCCGGTCGAGAAGGCGCTCGATATCGACCTCTTCCAATGCCTCCATCTGCTCGTGCGCCTGTTCGAAGATCACGCGAAGCTCGTTCATCGCTTCGTCGAAGAAAGCGCTCTCTTTCTCCAGTAGCGCGAGTGCCTCGGCCACCCTGTTTTCATACTCGAAGATGCCCGAGGCTTCGGCAATCGCCGTCTCGATCTTCTCCTTTTTGGAAAGCTGTCTTTTTTGTTCCATCAGCTTCTCGTACTCTTCGGGCGAGGGGTCGACCGCTTCGATACGGGAGATTTCGTATTCGGCGAACTCTTTGAGCTCGGTGATCCTGCGCTCCTCCTCTTCGATGGTATGCAGTTTTTTGCGCGCCTTCAAAAGGGCTTCGTAATGTTCGTCAAACTGCGTGAGGGTTTGGGCGTAGCGGGGGGTGTCTTTAAGAACGATCCGATCGAGCAATGTGAGCAGGTTTTCGTTTTCGAATTCTCGAAACTCCCTGAGCGTGAGATAGCGGATGAATCGCTCGCTGATCTTTCGGATATTTTTGCGGGATACCTGTTGGTTGTTGATGAAATAGCGCGCCGCCTTCTCCTTGGTGAATCGGAAGATATTGGGATCGTCCTCTTCGATACCGAAACTCTCCAGATCAAGGCTCTTTCCTATCGTTGCTTCGATCACCCTCGCGTCACACTCCTTGAGCCCGAAAAGCGTCAGCAACGCCTCCATCAGTATCGATTTTCCCGCACCGCTGGGACCGGTGAAGACGATCAGGTTCCGATCCAACTCCAAAGAGAGTTCTTCGAAGCTGAGGTAATCCCTCAGATAGAAGCGTTCGATCACTGTTTGCTGCCCCAGTTGAGTTTCTGTTTGAGTACGTCGAAGTAGTTGCGTTCGATCCGATGAACCATACGCACCCCTTCGTCCGCGATTTTGATGGAGATCGCGTCGAAAAACTTCAGATTGTAGATATCCTGTCCGTCGATCACGATAATCGTTTCGTCTTCGCTGGTGAATTCGATTTCGAATTCCGCCGGCAACACGATCGGACGCTCCGTCAGAGAGTGGGGGCAGATGGGGGTGACGATCATCGCCTGCGTCAGAGGAAAGAGAATCGGACCGCCGGCGGAGAGGTTGTAGGCGGTCGATCCCGTGGGAGTGGAGACGATCACCCCGTCGCCGTAGTAGGTGTTGAGGTGTTTGCGGTTCATCTGCGAAGCGGCCGAGGTGACGTAGGCGTCGACGTTGACCATCCCTTCGATGGAGGGACGCGAAAGCACGACGTCGTTGAAGGCGATCACCTTTTTGTCTTCGATCGGAGAGTGGAGCGTCACGTCGAAAACCATCCGTCGGTCGATCCGGTATTCTCCGGCGAAGATCTTGCCGATGAAACTTTCGATTTCGTTCAGTGTGATATCGGTCAGAAAACCGAGTTTGCCGGCGTTGATACCGAGTATCGGTTTGTGGTAGTGGTAGCTTCGCCGGCTCAGGGAGATCAGTGTCCCATCGCCTCCGATCGCGATCAGGATGTCGCTTTTTTCGAAAAGCGTCTCTTTGGAAACTCCCTCTTCGATCCCCAGCTGCTCGGCGCTTTTTCGGGAGACGAGGAGTCTGACCCCGTGCTTTTCGAGCGCGTTTTTCAGTCTGATGTAGTATTCGTACAGACATTTGGAGCCGGGCCGGACGACCAGTCCGGCGGTATGGATCGGACCCAGTTTCTGGGTGTTGTCGGAGATGTTCATAGTGGGAATCATTTTACCTTTTTTTTGATTAAAAGGGAGTTTTTGACCGATGTGGCGAAAGGAGAAACGCCCCTTTCGCGCCCACTTTCGGGAAGATGTCATGATCTTTTCAACAAAATTCGATATAATCGCCTATTTTCAAAATAGTTTAATAAATAGGACAGAGACATCATGATGAGAAGTGACTATTGTGCCGAGCTGGGCGAATCGGACATCGGCAAAGAGGTGGTATTGTGCGGCTGGGCGAACAGTTACCGCGACCATGGCGGCGTGATCTTCATCGATTTGCGGGACAAGAGCGGTCTGGTACAGCTGGTCTGCGACCCCGCCGACAGCGAGGCGGCGCACGAAGCGGCGACGGGGGTGAGAGACGAATTCGTACTGGTCGCCAAAGGAAAGGTGCGTGCCAGGGGAGAGGGGCTCGAAAATCCGAACCTCAAGACCGGGAAGATCGAAGTGGTCGTGGAGGATCTGAAAATCGAGAACAAGAGCGAACCTCTTCCTTTCGTGATCAACGATCCCCACGTCAACGAAGAGATCCGTCTGAAGTATCGCTATCTCGACCTGCGCAAAAAGAGCGCTTTCGATATCTTCAGGTTGCGCTCGAAAGCGACGATCGCGGCCAGAAACATTCTCGATGCGAACGGTTTTTTGGAGGTGGAGACACCCGTATTGACCAAATCGACGCCGGAAGGGGCGAGAGACTATCTGGTGCCAAGCCGCGTCCATCCGGGAGAATTCTACGCGCTTCCGCAATCTCCCCAGCTTTTCAAGCAGTTGTTGATGGTCTCGGGATTCGATCGCTATTTCCAGATCGCGAAGTGTTTCAGGGATGAAGATCTGCGGGCCGACCGGCAGCCGGAATTCACCCAGATCGATATCGAGATGAGTTTCTGCGACCAGGAGGATGTGATCGCTATCTCCGAAGAGATGATCAAAGGGATTTTCGCCGCATGCGGCCATACGATCCAGACGCCGTTTCGGCGCATCAAACATGTCGACGCGATGGAGAAGTACGGTAGCGACAAACCCGATCTTCGGTACGGCCTGGAGATGGTGGAGGTGATCGATCTTTTCGAAGATTCGACCAACGATATCTTCGCCAACATCGCCAAGGACGAGCATCGCGACCGCAACAAACATGGCGCCCCGATGGCGCCGTACGGTAGCGACAAACCCGATCTTCGGTACGGCCTG
>CAYUEN010000029.1:0-24869 GCA_964443745.1 uncultured Campylobacterales bacterium
CTCTTTCAGCTCGACATCGCCGCCCGCATCGTGATCGGCCGTATTGAGTCCATATCCCGCACGCCCTTCGACACCGAAATAGCGATTGAAGTTGTAACCGATTTTTCCGACCAATGCCGCAAGACCGTCACACGTACCCGAATCGGTTTCGAAACGGGCTCCCATCAGATCCGCACCGACATACCACTTTTTGGGGGCGGGTGCCGCGACCGTCTCGCAGACTACCGGCGCCACGACCGGAGCGGGAACGGGAGCGGGTTCTTTGGCCGCCTCTTTTTCCGCTTTGACCTCATCCTGCTTGTCGTAGTCGACCAGCGGCTGTACATCTGTACCGGCGAACAGAATCGATGCCGTCGCCGCCATCAGTATCACCTTCTTCATACTCACTCCTTTTTAGAATTGTCGACAATATAATTACATAAAAAGCTTAAACTAAAATGAATAATTAATAAAAAGATTTTATTTTTTGCATTTTTTCCCGAAATCAATAGGCTTTCAGCCCCTCAAGATAGGTAAAGAGGTGGCTGAGCGTCTCTCCGAAGATTCTGTCCATAAACGTTTCGAAGCGGTCTTTTCGCTTCCATTTGGGCTTTGTCACGCCACTGCGACGGATCACTTCGTGCTTCGCCGTATAGATGGATCCCACTTCGTCGATCAAGCCAACTTCAACCGCTCTTCTCGCGGTAAAGACATGGGCGTCGGCGAACCGGTCGCTTTGGTTCAGATCGAGGCCCCTTGCTTTTGCGACATCGGCGACGAACATTTCGTAGGTGTCGTCGATCAGCCGTTGGAGCTCCTTCTTTTCGTAGGGTTTCCATCTGCGTAGCGGCGTTCCGATTTGCTTGTATTTTCCCGCCTGTACGCTCTGCTCCTCGATCCCGATCTTTTTCGCCAGCTTCTCGACGTTCATACTCTCAAAAAGCACACCGATCGATCCGATCGTACTGCCGGGATTGGCGATGATCCTATCGGCGTAGATCGACGCGTAATAACTTCCGCTCGCCATCGTTCCAGCCGCATAGACGACAACCGGCTTGCTCTTTTTGAGTCGCTTGAGTGCCAACGCGATCTCCACGGAGGGTGCGACAGCTCCGCCGGGGGAGTTGACGACCACGAGTACCCCTTTGATGTTCGGCGCTCCCGCCGCCTCGATCTCCTTGAGAATCCCTTCCGCGTCGAAAATCGGCCCCTCCAGCTTCACCCTCGCCAGATTGGGCTTGGCCAACTCTTCCGAAGAAACGGGCAAAAAGATCAATACGACGATCAGCAGAAAAAGCAGCGCCTTGAAATAACGCTGCACGAACTCCAAAACCGCTTTGACGGGCGCGAATATCTTTCTAAAAAACTCCATCGATTCTCTCTCCTGCGATATAGGTCTCTTCAGCATTCGTAGTATGCAGTATCAGTTGTAGCGGCAGATCCTCTTCGTGTACGACCGCATCGGGCAGCTTCACCACCGCCAGATCGGCCGCTTTGCCTTTTTGCAATACGCCCGCGTCGATTCCCAGCGCTTCGGCACCGCCTCTGGTCGCCGCTTTCAGCAAATCGTGGGCAAAATCCACCGGATCGCGTCGAGGATGAAGCATCAACGCCGCACGCATCTCGTCCCAGAGGTTCAAAGAGAAGTTCGAGCTCATACCGTCGGTACCCAGATGCCACGCGATCCCTTTACGCTCCAGTCGTTCCAGATCGAGCCTGCCGCTTCCCAGAAGGCGGTTGGAGACGGGACAGTGGGTCAGATACATCCCCATTTTCGCCATCTTCGATACCGCCGTCTCATCAGCCCAGACGGCGTGGGTAACGAGCGTGCGCACCCCTTCGAAAAGATCCAGATACGCAAGAGGGGCGATCATCGGCCGGGCCGTCGGCAGAAAATCCCGAAAAAATGCGGCGAACTCCCCGCTTCCTTTCTCCAACCACTCCCGCTCCGCCGCACTTTCCATAAAGTGGGTCGAGACCGCACATCCGCTCTCTTTCGCGAGCGCAATCGCCTTTGCGGCCAAAACCGGATGGGTCGAATAGGGAGAGTGGACCGACACGGCGGGGACGAACCGATCGCTTTCGTATCTTTCGCTCGCCCTGAAGCGCTGGAGAAAATCTCCATAGAGCGCATCCGCGGCCGCCGGATTGGAGCCGAGCACTTCGTTGAAAAAAACGACCCGTATCTTCGAAGCGGCACACGCCTCCAGATCGTCCCCGAAGCTACTGACGGCCCCGATCGCGGTGGTACCGCCGCGAATCATCCCCAAAAGTGCCTTTTGGATACACCCCTCCCGCAAACAGCGCTCTCGAAGCAAGTCTCGGTGGGCGATCACGCTTTTTAGCCACGCAACGAATACTCCCAGCTTCAGCGTCGTCGTATTGGCCGAAAACTCCAGATGTACGTGCGGATTGACAAGGCCCGGCATCACGACACATTCGCTTCCAGCCTCCACCTCTTCGGCTTCGGGATAACGGCTTCGAAGCGTCCGAAAGTCGCCGATGTCGAGGATGCGATCGTCGAAACAGACCGCCCCCTCTTTCAAGACACTCCACCCCTCTCCTGCGCCCAGCAGATACCCCGCATGCAATATCTTCACTTTTCTTGCCTTAATCACAAAATTGATACAATATTATGACATTTTTTGATTAAAGGAGAGAGATGAAAATAGCCGTCATTCAGGGCCCCAACCTCAATATGCTGGGTCTTAGGGAACAGAATATCTACGGACCGATGAAGCTGGAAGATATCCATACGCAGATGGAGGCGTTCGCCAAGCAAAACAACATCGAAGTCGAATTCTTCCAGTCCAATCTGGAGGGTGAGATCGTCGACAAGATCCAGGAGTGTCTGGGAGACGCGGACGGCATCATCATCAATCCCGCCGCCTACAGCCACACCTCCATCGCGATCAGAGACGCGATCAAAGCGGTCTCCCTTCCGACTGTCGAGGTGCATATCTCCAACATCCACGCCAGGGAGGAGTTTCGACACAAGAGTATGATCACACCCGTCTGCGCCGGCGTGATCGCGGGATTCGGGCCTTTCAGCTACCATCTGGCGATGGTCGCGATGGCGCAGATCCTGAGCGAACTCAAGGCGATGCGCGAAGCGCAGCAGCAACAGCAGGCACAATGAGAGACTACCTGCTCAAAAACGAGAACGCCGTCTACTACGAGTGCGGCTTCTCGTGCGACAACGAAATCTTTTTCAAATCGGGCGACGAGGCGTGGTTTATCACCGACCCCAGATATACCGAAGAGGCGAAAGCTTCGATCCAAAACGCCGAAGTGGTCGAAGCGCGTGATCTGACGGAAGCGCTGCGAAAGCTTCTGCGCAAAAAAAAGGTTCGCAAACTCTGGTACGATCCCGCTGAGTGGAGCGTCGCCGATTTCAAAAAGATTTCCGAAAAACTCACCCTCTATCTCGCCCCCAAATCCGATCTCTCCCGCAAAAAGAGGATCGTCAAGAGCGAACGGGAGATCACACTGCTCAAAGAGGCGGTCAAGCGGGGGGAAGAGGCGTTCGGGCGTTTTGCCGCCTTTTTGCGCGAAAAGGGAGAGGGGCTCACGGAAGAGCGGCTCTTTTTCGAGTCGTCGGTTCTACTGCAAAACAAGGGAGAAAACGCTCTTAGTTTCGAGCCGATCGTCGCTTTGAACGAAAACGCCTCCAAACCCCACGCTCTTCCCACCTCCAAACCCCTGCAAAGAGGAGATCTTATTCTCTTCGACGCGGGGGTCAAAGCGTCGCGATACTGCTCCGACCGCACCCGTACGGCGGAGTTTTCACCCTATATGGATTTTTCCAAATCGCAGCGTTTTTCCGATCCCAAACGGCAGAAGATCTACGATATCGTTTTGAAAGCGCAGGAGGCGGCGATTATGGCGGTACGCCCCGGCATCGAGGCATCCGAAGTGGACCGCGCCGCCAGGGAGGTGATCGAAAAAGCGGGATACGGCGAAGCGTTCGTCCACTCCACGGGTCATGGCGTGGGGCTTGATATCCACGAGCTTCCCGTCATCTCCAGCAAAAACCGAACGCCGCTGGAGGAGAACATGGTTTTTACGGTCGAACCCGGTATCTACTTACCTGGAGAGTTCGGCGTACGAATCGAAGATATGGTCCGTGTCACCGCGGACGGGGTGGAGGTGCTATGATGAGCGCGGAAAAGATGACACTCTTTTACGACCGCGACTTTCCAAGGCGCTTTGGAAAAAGCGGCGCCTCACATCGTGCGATCCTCGGAATCGGGGGCAATATCGGAAACGTACGCAGACGGTTCGCGAAGCTTGTGCATTATCTGCGTCAGGGCGGACGCGTCGATCCGGTCGAGAGTTCGCCGATTTTGAAAAATCCTCCTTTCGGCTACGTCGACCAGCCCGATTTTTACAACGCGGTTTTGACAATTCGTACCGATCTGGATCCTTTTACGCTGCTGCGCTATCTGCTGTTTGTCGAGAAGCGCTTCAAACGGGTAAGACACTTCAAAAACGGTCCCCGTACCCTCGATATCGATATCCTTTTTTACGACGATCTGCATCTGCACACCCGAAGGCTCACCCTTCCCCACCCCCGCTGGAGAGAGCGTGAAAGTGTGCTGATCCCACTCGCCTTTTTACACAGGGAGGAGAGATGAAGCTCTTTACCTTTACCGCGGAAACCCCCGCCGACGCCCTACGTAAAGCCCAGAAAGCCTGCGGAAGGGACGCCCTGGTCGTCAGTACCAAACAGATCAAGAAGCGGTCACTGGGTAGCGGCGGCCTGTACGAAGTGGTCGTCGCGATCGAAGAAAACCAACTTCCCGGGAAAAAAAGCACACCCCGAAAAGGTGTGTCACGCAATCCGATAGATGAAGAGATCCTGGTCGACATCTCCGAAGCCGCCAAACAGATCTCCACGATCGACAAACTCACCCGCCAACAGATCGTACCAAACGATACGGAGACGAAAGAGAAAAAGGAGAAAACTTCGAAAAAGCGCAAAGAGATCGCCGAACTCGAACCCAAAGAGGTGAAACAGATCAGGGAAAATCTCGCTCAGCTCAACGACAAACTCAAACTCCTCCAAGAGATGCTCTGGGAAGAGAGTGCGCCACGGCGCGAAGGACTCGTCATCCCTCCCGAATTCGCCGAAATCTACAAGATCGCCAAACGCAGCGGTATGGACAGCCTGCATCTGCACACGATCATGGAGGAGACGCTGACCCATATGCCTGCCTATATGAAAAACAGCACCACCACCATCCGCCGCTATTTTCAGGTACTACTCAAAAAGATGATCCCCATAAGAGTCGAATCCGAGCCACCCAAAGGCGAGAAGCGGATCATGATGTTCGTCGGCCCCACCGGCGTGGGCAAAACCACCACGCTCGCCAAACTCGCCGCACGCTACTCCTTCATCTCCTATCGGCAGAAGGTGGGGATTCTCACACTCGACACCTACCGTATCGGCGCCCTCGAACAACTCTTCCAGTATGCGAAGATGATGAAGCTTCCGATCGAAGATGTCGTCGACACGGGAGATTTCGAACGCTCTCTCAACGCTCTCGCCTATTGCGACATGATCTTGATCGATACCGTGGGAAGCTCCCCCAAAGACCGCGAAAAAATCCGAAAGCTTTCGGAATTCATCAAAAGTACCGACCGCACGATCGACGTCAATCTCGTCCTCTCCGCCTCGACGAAGCTCGAAGATCTGAAAGAGGCATACAACGCCTTCTCGTTTCTGGATATCGATACGACGATCTTCACCAAACTCGACGAGACCAGGGGATACGGCAATATCTTCTCCCTCACCTACGAATACCAAAAACCCATCAGTTATTTTTCTACCGGACAGGAGGTTCCAGACGACATCATGGAAGCCTCCGCCAGCTATCTGATCGACTGTATGCTGGAGGGATTTTCCAAGGAGCGGACATCATGAAAACACAGGCAGACAAACTACAGCAGATGGTGGAAGGAAGCGACCTCCACTCCCAAGAGAGCGGTATGAAGATCATCGCGATCACCAGCGGCAAAGGGGGCGTGGGCAAGAGTACCATCGGAGCCAACATCGCCAGCTTGCTCGCCGATCAGGGTTACAAAGTGGCGATCTTCGACGCCGACATCGGCCTGGCGAATCTCGACATCATCTTCAACGTCAAAACCAAATACGACCTGCTCAACGTACTGGAGGGGGAGTGTTCGATTCGGGATATCGTCATCCCGATCAAAAAGAACCTTCTGCTTATCCCCGGTGAAAGCGGCGACGAAATTCTCCGTTTCGAAGATCGGACGATACTGGAGCGACTGCAGGAAGAGGCGGAGTTTCTGGATGCGTTGGACTATCTGATCATCGATACGGGAGCCGGTATCGGGGAGAACGTTCAGCTTTTCCTCAAGGCGGCCGACGAGATCGTCGTCGTCACGGTTCCAGACCCCTCCGCCATCACCGACGCCTACGCCACGATCAAAGTCGCTTCCCGTTTCAATCCCCACATCTCCATGATCGTCAACCAGGTCAAAAACGCTTCGGAAGGAGAAATGATCTACCAAAACATCAAAAAAGTCGCCGACGAAAACCTCGAAAACCGTCCCGACCTCACTTTTCTGGGCTCTATCACCCAAGAGAGCGTCATCACAAAAAGTACCAAATACCGCAAACTCTTCTCACAGGAGTATCCCAACAGTGTCGCCACTTTCGAACTGGGCGAAATCATCCAGAATCTGATCTACAAACTGGAACATAAAGTGCTTACCCTAAGCTCAGGAAAAAGTTTCACTGTTTTTGTAAGGCGTTTAATAGACAACTTTTAGTAAAATTTAAATATTTTGAATTTTACAAGGAAAAAGTTTGAGAAGTGAAAATTTCGTATCATTCTTCACGATATGCGGTTTTTTCGTCGGCCTCATCTTCTCCCTTGTCAAATTCGAAGATCCGGCTGAGTTTGTCTATTATACACTTGCAATCACACTCTTTTTCTATCTGTTTATCCACATGGTGCTGATTTTCTTTCTCAAGAGCCAGGACATCACGGCGCAAGTCCTGGACAAGGAGCAGTATGAAGCGTTCGTCAATACGCAGATCGCTGAAATCCAGGAGAGAGAAGAGAGGATCACGGCGATCATCAGAAGCATTCATGAGATAAACACTAACCAAAAAGAAGGAGTTTAGTGTTGAGTAGTGTTAAAGAAAGAGAGAGTTCGGCCGAGGAGCGTCATGAGATCGTATTGCAGTTTATGCCCGCTGTCAGGGCGATGTCGTTCAGGCTCAAGGAGCGCCTTCCCTCTTCGATCGACGTCAACGATCTGATTTCGATCGGAATCGAAGAGATGGTCAAACTCTCCAAGAGGTACAACCAGGAGATCAACGATTCGTTCTGGGGATACGCCAAAAAACGGGTTTACGGCGCGATGTTGGATTATCTCAGGAGTCTTGATGTCATCAGCCGAAACAACCGTCGCCTGATCAAGGCGATCGACACGGAGATCGGCAAATATCTGACCGAATACAACAAAGAGCCGGACGATCACTATCTGGCCAAGAAACTCGGAGAGAGCGTAAACAAAATCAGGGAGGCGAAGGCGGCCGGAGAGATCTCCACCAGCGTTCCGCTGAACGAACAGCTCATCTCCAAATCGGAAAAGAGCGTCGAAGATTGTGTGGAGACCGACCAGATGATCGAAGCGGTCAAGGGAATCCTCACCACATTGAGCGAAAGGGAGCAGACGATTATCGAGCTTTACTACTTCGAAGAGCTGAATCTCAAAGAGATCAGCCAGATTCTCGATATCAGCGAGTCACGTATCTCGCAACTGCATAAAAAACTGATGATACAACTGAGGAAAAGACTGGTAGAGTAGATGGCAGACATACTGAGTCAGGACGAGATCGATGCACTGTTGGAAGTCGTGGACGACACCCATGAGGCTCCCGCGGACGAAGTCGCACTCCCCGCACAGAGTGCACCGGAGCGGCACATCATGCTCTACGATTTCAAGCGCCCCAACCGTGTCTCCAAAGAGCAGCTTCGCGCCATCAAGGGTATTCACGACAAGATGGCCCGAAACCTCTCCTCCCACATCTCGGCCACCCTCCGCTCGATCATAGAGATCACCCTTCAGTCGGTCGATCAGATGACCTACGGTGAATTTCTGATGTCACTTCCCAGCCCGACCAGTTTCAACATCTTTTCGATCAAACCGCTTGATGGAAACGCGGTACTGGAGATCAACCCCTCCATCGCCTTCGCGATGCTCGACAAACTTTTGGGAGGGAAGGGAGAGGGATACGAATACGAACGAGAGCTGACCGATATCGAACTCAACCTGCTCGACACGATACTGCGTGTGATGATGTCCAAGCTCAAGGAGGCTTGGGCTCCGGTCATCGAGATGATCCCCATCGTCGAATCCAAAGAATCCAGTCCCAACGTCGTCCAGATCGTCGCGCAGAACGAAATCGTCATCATGATCGTCATGGAGATCACCATCGGCGAAACCAGCGGTATGATCAACATCGCCTACCCGGTGATCTTCCTCGAATCGATCCTCTCCAAACTCGCCAGCAAAAACATCATGGTAGGTGAAACCAATGCCAAAAAAAGCCGAAACCAGGAGCTCAGGGAGTTGATCAAGCGCGCCGACATCCTCACCGAAGCGATCCTCGGCGAAACCGACCTAAGTATCCGCGAGATTCTCGATCTGGAGGTGGGAAGCGTCATCCGGCTCGACCGCCCCGCCACAAACAAAGCGATCATCACCATCGACAAGAAAGAGGTTTTCGAAGCCAAGATGGGTATCCACAACCACCGCAAAACACTCCGGATCAGCCGGGTGATCGAATCCGACAGAGACGAAATCAAAGAGATTCTCAGAAAATACGAAGAGGATCGTATCCAAAAACTCCAGCGCATCAAACAAGAGGTCATCAATGAATAGATTTATCCAACTGTTACAAAAAGAGATCGTCTCCACGATCGAGGGGCTTACCGGACAATCCCCCCTACTCACACTCGAAAGCGAACAGGAGATCGATGCTTCCACCCATGTCGAACCTCCCCTCGCTCTTATCAAAATCGATGCGGACGAAGGGGATAAAGGGACGCTCGAGATCGCTTTCGCCGTCCCGCTCGCGACCGTTCTGAGCGATCTGATGCTCGGCGGAGAGGGCGAAGAGCAAGAGCGTATGACCGAAGACGACCTCGATGCGACCAAGGAGATCGTCTCCAACATCTTCGGTGCTCTCTCCACGACACTTAGCGCCCAAAAGGAGCTTCCACCGCTCGGTTTTACGATCAAAGAGGCGGCGATCGTCGAAAACGAAACGAGCGACTTCGCACAGATGGCGCGTCTGTACACCTACCAGTTCAACATCGCCAACACCTCCGCCCATATGGTGATCGCCGTAGACAACCGTTTTCTGGAAAATTTCGGCACACCCGCCGAATCGGGAAAAGAGGCCCATCCCGCCCCCTCCCACGCCGCACCCAGCGGCCTCTCGGAAGAGGAGCTCAAAAATATCTCCCTTATCATGGACGTACAACTGCCCATCAGAGTACGTATCGGCACCAAAACCGTCCTACTCAAAGATGTCCTGGGTATGGATATCGGATCGGTCGTCGAACTCGACCAGCTCGCCAACGAACCCCTCGACGTTCTCGTCGGCGACAAGGTGATCGCCAAAGGCGAAGTGGTCATCGTGGATGGGAACTTCGGTGTGCAGATCATCGAAATCGGCTCCCCCAAAGAGCGGCTGAGCCAGCTGCAATAAATTTTGTTATAATATCCCCAAAAAAGAGGGGAAAAGCGTGAAAAGAGTATTGGTCGCCATGAGCGGCGGCGTGGATTCTACCGTCGTCGCATGGCTACTGCAGCGGCAGGGATACGAAATCGAGGGGGTCTACTTCAAACTCCACGACAATCCCGCCTACCATGCCGAAAATATCGAACATGTCAAACGCGTCGCCGACTATTTGAATATCCCCTATCGCATCCTCGATCTGCAAGAGCGTTTCACGCAGGCGGTCTATCGCCCCTTCGTCGAAACCTACAGACAAGGACGCACTCCCAACCCCTGCGTACTCTGCAACCGCACCATCAAGCTGGGAGCCGTGGTCGAATACGCGAAAAAAGAGGGATTCGACGCACTCGCCACCGGCCACTACGCCCGCATCGACGGAGGATTCATCGCCCAGGCGGCGGATCGTACCAAGGATCAGAGTTATTTTCTGGCAAACGTCGAAAAAGAGGCACTCGATTTCGTGCGCTTTCCCCTGGGAGATATGCTCAAGGAGGATGTCAAGAAGCTCGCCTCCTCCATCGAAGTCCTCGAATCTTTCGCGACCAAAAAGGAGAGCAGCGAAATCTGTTTCGTAGAAACCACCTATCTGGACATCCTCAAAAAACACACCCCGATCGACCGTCCCGGAGAGGTGGTCGACAGCGGGGGGAAGGTGATCGGCACGCACAAAGGCTATATGCACTACACCATCGGCAAACGGCGCGGCTTCTCCCTCTTTAAGGCGCACGAACCCCACTACGTCACCGCCATCGACGCCGATCGCAACCGCATCGTCGTCGGCAAACGGGAAGAGCTCGATATCACGGAGTTTTGCGTACGGGATCTGAACCTCTTCATCGATGCGAAAACCCTCGCATGCGATGTCAAGATCCGTTATCGGAGTCCGCAGGTCCCCTGTACCTTGCAAATCGACGGCACCGAAGCGACCGTCAGACTCCAAAACCCCGTCCAGGGACTCGCCCCCGGACAAGCGGCGGTCTTTTACGTAGACGAACGCGTCGTCGCATCGGGATGGATCGTCTGAGTTTTGACCGTCCAGATAAAGACGGCAGGGATGAACACCAGCGTCATAAAGGTTCCGACGATCAAACCGCCGATCGCCACCGCACCCAGCGGCGCGAGCCTCTCAAGACCGATCGCGGCCCCCTGTGCTACCGGCAACATACCCACGGATACCGCAAAAGCCGTCATCAATACCGGACGCGTACGGATTTTGATCGACTCGAGCATCGCGGTTTTTTTATCCGCCCCTTTTCGAATCTGCTCGATCGCGAAGTGGATCAACAAAATGGCGTTGTTGACGATCACGCCCGAAAGCAGCATAAAGCCCATCATCGCCGGCATCGAAACATGATAATCCATCGCCAACATCGTCCATGAAGCCCCGATGATCGTCAGTGGAATCGAAAAGAGAATCATCGCCGAAATTTTGATATTGCCGAACATCACGATCAGCGTCAGAAAAATCAGCACCACCGCCATGATTATCGCACCTATCATTCTTTCGGCGGACGATTTGAACTGTTTGATATCGCCGATCTGCTCCAGTTCCACCCCTTTGGGCAGCTCCACCTTCTCAAGCTGCGCTTCGAAACTTTTCATGATATGCGATATCGCCGCTTTCTCCCTGTTTCCATAGACTTCCAGCGTATATTGCAACCCCTCTCTCGTAATTAGGCTCGGCTCCTTGGCGAAAGTGATCTTCGCCACTTTCTGGAGCGGTATCTTTCCTTTTTGGGTGTCGATGAGCGTCTGCTTCAGGGTTTCGAAATCGTCCCTCTGTCCGCTTGGCAGCCACACCCTCACCGTATAATCCATACTGTTCGTTTTGGCGAACGTACCGACCGGCGCACCACGAAGCACCGTCCGCAGTTGCGCGACGATGTCGGAACGATGCAATCCGTAACGAAGCGCTTCGGCTTCGTTTACCTCCAGGTTGTAGACGGTTTTATCCATATCCCACGTTTTGGCGACGGAAACCACCCCTTTGGTATGCGCCAGCGCCTTTTGCACCTTCGCGCCCGCCGCCTGAAGCCTGGTGATATCGTCGCTGCTGAGTTTCGCATCGACGTTCGCACGGATACTCGCGAGTGCGGTCGCACCGTACGGCGTGACTTCCAGATATTTGATATGCGGAATTTTGGCGATACGTTCGCGTAACGCCCGTGCGATCTGCCAGATATCTTTCTCTCGTTTGTACCTGTCGACGTAAGTGGCGACGATCGAGAGGTGATCGATCCCGCTGCCGCTACCGATACTCAATACGCCCGGTTCGCTACCGATACTCGCGGAGACCCGCAGCAGCTTGCCTTCCTCTTCGAGTATCCCGTTGACCTCTTTCATGATCGCTTCGCTCTTTTGGATGGGTAGATTCGCATCGGTCGTGATTTTGACATTGACCGCACCCGTATCCATCGGCGGCATCAGCTCCTGCCCCACGACCGGCATCACCAGTTTGACCGAGGTGACAAACAGCGCCAGCAATACGACGATGGAAACGACTCCCAACAGTTTCGATCCCGTGATGGCTCGTACGATCGTGGCGAAAAAACTCTGAATCAGATCGTTCGCCCGGCCGATCACGGCATGAAACCACCCTTCGACTTTCAACAAAAGAGGATGCCGGATCGCCAGAATATGAAGCGACAACAGCGGCACGGCGACGATCGAAATGATATACGAAGCCAAAAGCGCCAGCAGCAGCGTCCCCACCAGAGGCGCGAAAACGGTTTGGGGATAGCCCCCCACGAAAAGCATCGGCGCGAGTGCGATCATCGTCGTGATCGTACCGCTGAGATCGGCGAACATGATCTCTTTGGTGCCCTCGAATACCGCCGCATGAATCTCTTTACCGAGTTCCCGGTAGTGACGTTCGATATTCTCCATCACCACGACCGTATCGTCCAGCAACAACCCGAGCGCCAGAATGATCGCCGTCAGCGTCACGACGTTGAAATCGATCCCCACGAGCCACATCAGCGCGATCGTGGAGGCATACACCAGGGGAATCGTCACCAAAACGACCAGAATCTGCCTGAAACTCGCCAAAAACAAAAACACCACGATCGTCGACATCACGATCGCGTCACGCAGCGATTCGAACATATTGATCGTACTCTGTTCGATCGTCTCCTTTTGGGTGTCGCTTATCTGAAAGTCGATATTTTGATATTTGGCTCTGAAATCTTCGAGTCTTTTTTCCACCCTTTCGATCGTCCCGATCACGTCCGCGGTGACGGAACGCTGCACCGAAAGCGCGATCGCCGGTTTGCCGTTACCAAAATACGCGGCACTGTTTTCGTAGTGGCCGAAATAGACCTCGGCCACATCCGAAAGCTTCACATTCGGCGAAAGCGCCATATTTTTCAAAGCCTCCACCTTCTCCCGCTTGCCCTGCGATTTCAAAAGATATCGGTGTTCTTCGTTGGTGACGAAACCGACGGCGTATTCGTTGTCGTTCTTTCGAAGGGTGGCGATCACCTGTCCCAACGAGAGGCGGTAGCTATCCAGCTTCCTCTTGTCGATGATGATCTGCAGCTCTTTTTCGTACCCCCCGAAAAGATCGACATTGGCGACCCCTTTCGTCTTGAGCAGCGTATGTTTGATCTCTCCCGTGGCCAGATCGCGGATATCTTCCAGCGTCAGCGACGATCCCTCCTTGGCCGACATCGCTATCACCACGACCGGGGCGGTCGCCTCGGTGATCTTGATGATTTGGGGCTCTTTGATATCTTGGGGGAGTTTCGCGCGAATTTTGGAGAGCGCGTTTGTGACGTCATTGACCGCGGTATCGATATCCTTGCTGTATTCAAACTCCGCACGGATCACCGTCACTTCGTCGATCGTCGTCGAATAGGCGCGCCTGATTTCGTCCAGGGCGTAGAGTTCCTCTTCGACGGGAACGGCGATATTGCTCGCCATCGTCTTGGCCGAAGCGCCCGGCTCCACGATCACCAACGCCACTTCGGGATAGTTGGAATTGGGAAAGAGGTTTCTGTGGATTTTGTTGTAGCCCGTCGCACCCGCTAGAATGAAAAGCGCCAGAAAGGAGATGATGATGTGCGGTTTGGCGAGTACCCTTTCGATCCAGCTGCCAGATCCGGAAGACATCACTCCGCCTCCGTCGTTTCGACATGTCCGAATGCGGGCAACGAAGCGAGTTTCACCTCCGTCCCCTTCGCGATCGCTTTATCGGGACATGGAGAGATGATCGCGCTGTTTCCTACCTGTAGCTTCACCGAAACCCTTCTGGGTTCGAAACTCTTCGCGTCGTATACCATCACGAACACACCCTCCTTTTTGTGCAAAAGCGTATCGGAAGGAACGACACACCCTTTGGCTTCGTCGATTTTCACTTCGATATCGAGACTGGTTCCGATCGGCCTGTCTATCTCTCTTTCCAACGCCACTTCGGCGTCGCTAAGACCGTTTTGGGAGGTGTTGTAGAGCGTTTTGATTTTGCCTACGTATCGACCGTTCCAAAATACCTCTTTGCCGGCTACGATCGTATCCTGCAAAGCGGGCGCATACGAAAAGAGCAGTTTTTTCTCCCGACTGCTCATCGCCAAAATCGGTTTTCCGGCCGCGGCCAAATCCCCTTCATGCAAGATCAGCGTATCGACGACGCCGTCAAAAGGCGCCAAGATTTTCAGATAGGAGAGTTGATGGGTAAGCTGGGCGATTTTCTGCCTGGTATTTTCCACCACCGAAATTTTGGCGCGCATCGCCGCCCGCGAAAGATCCAATTTCTCTTTCGCCAATCCGCCCGCTTCATAGAGTTTCTCGTTTCTGCGGTAGATGCTTCGAGCAACGGCCAGATCGTTTCTCTGCGCCCGCAACGCCGACTCCAGAGCGGCGATCGACGAACGAATCTCCGCCGCGTCGATTTCGACCAGAGGATCGCCTTTATGCACGAACTGGGACTCCTGTACATAGACTTTTCTCACGTAGCCGGCCAGTTTCGTAGAGAGTTTGATACTTTTTTGCGCCAGAAGTCGGCCCAAAAAACGCTCCTTTCGCGCGATCGTCCCCTCTTTCGCCCGCACCACCGGCATCGTGAGTTTCGCCGCTTCCGCTATCGGCGCGTCGGCTACCTGCGCTCTTCGCTTCTGCAAAAGGCCTCTGCCTTTTATCCCCAGTATGACGATACCGATCACCGCGATCAGCGTCACGACCCTCTTTTTAGTCATTTTCATCTTTCACACCCTTTTCCAGTAAATAATCCAGATAGTACAGACTCTTCTGGTAGTCGTATCTGCTTTGTATCACTTTCGCGCGTGCCCGTTGCGTTTTGCTTTTTGCGAGCAAAAGATCGTTCAACGTCGCCGCGCCATGGCGATAACGTATGTTTTCTATCTTTTCACTCTCTTCGCTTAGCCGCTGCGTCGCTTCGCCGCCCCGATAAAGCGCCTGGTTTCGTTCTATCTTGGCGATCGCCTCCGCAAGCTCTTTTTTCAGATCCCACGCGGTTCGCTCCTCCTGAATCGCCGCCTCCATCTGCGCTATTTTCGCCTTTTGGATATCGATCGCGCTCGTACCGAAATCGAACAGATTGTATTTCAGATTCACACCCGCCTGCCATAGCGTTTCGTCGTCCCAGTCACCGCGTTTTCCGTCTTCGCCGTAGTTTTTTCCCCAATAGGCGGAAAACGCTACCTGCGGATAGCGAACGGCTTTGGATTTCGAAACTTTTTTCTTCGCTTTTCGTACCGAAAGCGACGCGATGCGCATCTTCGTCAGATTCGCGATCCTCTTTTCGAGCGCTTCGTAGTCGTACGCCCTCTTTTTGACATCGATAGAGAGGGGAGAGAGTGTTTCGATTTTTTTGCCGACCAGCGAAGAGAGTGTCGCCATCGTGATCTTCAGATTCGAAGCGAGCACTCCCTCTCCCGCCCTGGAATCCTCCAGCGCCGCATCCGCTTTGTAGAGATCGATTTTCGCCTTTTTGCCGAGTTTCACCTCATACGCGATCTGTTTACGCAGCCGGGAGAGTGCTCGGGTATAGCTTTTTTGCGCAAGAAGTGTCTCCTTCAGGCCGAGCGCACTCAGATAGAGCGCACGTACGTTGTAGACGAGTTGTTCCCGGCTCAACCGCACCTTCGCTTCCGCCATCTCTTTCGCCAGACGGCCGATCTCCACCTCTCTCGTGCGTGCGAACCCCGTAAAAAGAGGGACACTGTACGCCAAGCCGGCACTGTAGAGATCCTCGGTCGTGGTGATCGGTCGGCCCGAAGCGATCACATCCGGCGTCAGCGGCGCCAAAGTACGCGGAAGATTGTAGTGGGTGTAGTTTCCCACGATATCAAATTCCCCGTAACGTCCGGCTTTGCTCTTTTCGTGTTGCAATCTGGCCAGTTCCCGCTCCGCTTTCGCCTGTTTGACGAGCGTACTCTCCTTCATCGCATAGGCGACCACTTGATCGAGCGTCTCCGATTGGAGCGAAACACTCATCAACAACAGAAGAAAAGGGTATTTCATAAAACGCTCCCTTTATGTAATAGGCTGGATTTTATCCTTTTTGTATGAACTCAGCGTGAACCCCGCTCCATCCGCCGCAGGATCCTTTTAACAGAAACTTAACGGTTTTGGACTATAATCATGCGATTCATTACAAAAGAGAGAGTATGCCGGTAGAAGAGTTGAAACATATCGTCGATTACGGCGTTTTGGGTTTGTTGGGGTTTTTGAGTTTCGTCACCTTCTGGTTCGCGATAGAGAGACTTCTGTTCTATCGCGGTGTCAAGCTTGAGTCGTACACCCACCAAAAGGAGTTGGAGCTGGATCTTTTCAAACACCTCCCCACCCTCGCCTCCATCGGATCCACGGCCCCCTACATCGGGCTACTGGGAACGGTACTGGCGATCATCCTGACATTCTACATCATCGGTGAGCAACAAGAGAACATCAATCCGGGAGAAATCATGAAACACCTCGCGCTGGCGCTCAAAGCCACGGCCGCGGGACTCGTGGTCGCCATCCCCGCCACCGTCATCTACAACGCCCTCCTCAACAGAGTCGACAGGCTCATAGCGAAATGGGAAGTACTCCGAGAGAAAGCCGCCGAGGCATGAGACGCGAACGTTTCGACAAAATGAACGTCATTCCGTTCATCGATATCGTTCTGGTACTGCTGGTGATCGTTCTCGCCACCGCCAGCTTCGTCGCCAACAAAGCGATCCGGGTGGATCTTCCCCAAGCGACCAGCCAAAAGCCCAAAGACCAAAAAAGCGTCTCGATCACCATCACCCGGGAAGGAGAGTACTTTTTCGACAAAAAACCCCTCTCTCCGGAGGCGCTCAAACACGCCATACTCGAACTCGACCCCCAAAGCGCCGTCGTCTCCATCCATACGGACAGGCAGACCCCTTTTCAATATTTCGTGGACGTCATCGACTTTATGAAAGCGCACCATTTCACCCAAATCTCCATCATCACCAGACGCTAAAGGCTGTTTGTGAGAGAAAACCACACCCGCCGCGCCTTTTTTATCACTTCGCTTTTGTATCTGGGAATTTTCGGCGCCTATTTCTATCTCACCGACCGCCATCCCCTCACCACTCCCGACACAAAACCCGAAGTGGTCAAACTCTCCCTCGAAGCTTTCGTTCCACCGCCGCAGATTTCACCTCCGCAACTTCCACAAGAGTTGGAACTGCCCGATTTTTCCGATGCTCCCAAACCGCCGCAGATCGAAACATCCCCCCTCCCCGCACCGCGTTTCAAACCTCCCTCCAAACCCAAACCCAAGCCCAGACCCAAAAAGAGAAAGACCGCGCGCACACCACCCGTACCCGCCGCCGTCAAACCCCCCACATCCACATACCCCGCCCCGCCAAGCATCGCTCCTCCCTCCCCGGCAAAACGCCAAAAGTTTCTGGCAAAAATACGCGATAAAATCGACCGGGCAAAAACCTACCCGCGCATCGCGAAAAAGCGCGGTATCGAGGGAGAGGTGCGGCTGTTTTTCACCGTTACCGCAAACGGAGAGCTACGCAATCTGCGCATCGAAGGCCCCAGAGTCTTCCACACCTCCGCCCGCCGCGCCGTAGAGGCGGCTTTTCCCGTCGATACCTCCGGGATGAACATTTCGTTTCCGCTCGAGATACGGTTGAAACTCCGTTACCAAATCCACTAAAGTTAACAAAAAATTAACAGATACTCGCCATAATTCCTCATACCATTTTTTTCGAGGAGTTTTCATGATAGTTGTCAAAAAAGCCGTTTATCTCTCTTTGATCTGTGCGCTTTCGCTCTATGCGGCCGAGGCGGAACTCGAGACTATCGAAGTCGAAACGACCGCCGATACCGAAGTGATCAAAGACGTACATGGAGAGGATATCAAATCCGCCGATCTGGCCGAGGCACTTTTCAAACAATCCCCGAGCGTCTCTATCGTCAGAAGATCGGGAATCGCCAACGACGTGATCGTCAGAGGGCAGAAGAAAGACAACATCCGCGTCACCATCGACGGCGCGAGAGTATGCGGTGCCTGCCCCAACAGGATGGATCCGCCCATTTCGCATGTTCTCACCAACAATATCGACTACATCCAGATCGAAGAAGGACCTTACGACGTCGAGAATTTCGGGGCGCTCAGCGCGACGGTGAAAATCCATACCCTCAAACCTCAAAAGGCGTTTACAGGAGACGTCTATCTGGGAGTGGGAAGTTTCGGTTATCAAAAAGGGGCACTCTCCCTCAGCGGCGGTACGGATAAATTGCGTTTCCTGCTTTCCGCCTCCACCGAAAAGAGCGACCAATACGAAGATGGTGACGGAAAGGATTTCGTCGGGCAGATCGCGCGCAACATCGCCGAAGGCAAGGCACCCGCGGCGGCCCAGTACCAGCCCCGCTACCAAAACATGGACGCCTATACCAAAAAGACCCTGATGGGCAAACTCTTCTGGGATATCGCGGACAACCACGAGCTTAGGCTTAGTTACACCGCCAACCGAAGCGATGATGTCCTCTACCCCTCTTCCAAAATGGACGCCGTGTATGACGATTCTGATATCTACAATCTCGAATATATCGCCAAATCCCTCGGCAAATACTCCAAAAAGCTGGAATTTCAGACTTTCTACTCCACGGTCGAGCACCCCATGTCCACCAAATACCGTATGATGGCCGTATCCAAGGGATTCGAAGTGACGCACAAACTGAAAACCAAAGTGCAAGGAGCCAAACTCAAAAACAGTTTCGATATCGACAACCACTCCCTGAGCGCCGGTCTGGACTACAGCCTGCGCAACTGGGACGGCGGTTATTACAAAAACGGCACCCCTTTTCCCGAAGCGAAGTTTCACAGCATCTACGATGTCGACACCGAAAACTACGCACTTTTTCTCAAGGACAAAATCGCTCTCAACGATACCCTGGGTATGGAGATCGGACTGCGTTACGACGATACCTCCGTCACCAGCGCGAATCCGCAACAGCAAGACAACGACTACAATGAACTCAACGGCTATATCCTTACCACCTTCCAACATACCTCCGGTAAATACTACGTCGGTATCGGAAAATCCTCCCGCGTACCCGACGGAAAAGAGCTCTACTGGGTCGGCAGCATGGGCAACATGATCGGCACACCGAACCTCGAAAACACGAACAACTACGAACTCGACGCGGGTATGGAGAAAGATCTGGGAGATCTCACGTTCAAAGCCAAGGCGTTCTACTCCAAACTCGACAACTTCATCGCCTACAACGCAAGCAAAGTGAACCAGATGGGTTTGCCCGTACATGCATATGAAAACGTCGACGCGAAAATCTACGGCGGAGAGATCAGCGGCAGCTATTTCGCACTCGAAAACCTCTATTTCGACTTCGGCGCAGCTTACCAGAGAGGAAAAAAAGACCACCCGCTTACAGGCCAGAGCGGAACCAATATGCCGGAAATTCCACCGCTCAAACTCAACCTGGCCGCCAATTACGACTACGACGACTCCCTGATGCTCAAAGCCGAGATCGTCGGATCCAGCGGCTGGAAGGATTACGACGAGGAAAACGGCGAACAGGAGCTCGCGGGATACGCCGTGGTCAACCTCAAAGCGACCAAAACGTTCAAAAAAGGGTTCGAACTGACGGTGGGCATCGACAATCTGTTCGACAAAACCTATGCCGTCTCCAACACCTACAAAGATCTGATTCTGCTGACGACAGGAGACAACAACGTCATGCTGATGAACGAACCCGGCAGATACCTCTATACCAATCTCAAATATAGATTCTAGGCGATCCGTACACCCCTACGGGTGTACGCCGCGCTTCATTCGGGCAGCACCAGCCTCCGTCTGACGTCATACCTCTTTATAAACGCTCTCACGCTCTCACGCAACATCCACGGTGAAAGCTTCGTCGGCTCCTTCATCGGAAATTTCAGGAAAAATTGCGGCGGCATGATCGAGTGCTTCTTCTGCGGGTGCTGCAGGTAACTTTCGATCGCATTCGAGATCCGCTCGGGGGTACTGTATTTCATCAGATATCGTTTGTAGATCAATCCGGTAGGTATCTGCTGCTTTTTATGGCATTGCAGACAATTCTCCTCCAGCAGATCCGCACACAAAGAGAGTGAAACCACTCCCGCAACCCACACTATTTTCGCCAACACACCCATACTTTCGTCCCTCTGTTCGTCTGCGAATCGATGGAAAGCTCGAATCCGTAGTTGTTCACTACCTGCCGAACGATATCCAGCCCGATACCGAAACCGCCTTCGCTCTTGTTCGCGCGGCCGAATCGCTCGGTAATCCGTGCAAGATCCCTGCGGTCGATCCCTACACCCGTATCCTCGATGGCAAAACACTTCTCATCCAGCACGATTGCGATCTTCCCTCCCATCCGGTTGTATTTGATGGCGTTGGAAAGCAGGTTGTCCACCAGACGCAACGCATCGTTTCTATCTATCATCAATCTGATACCGGGTGTGATTTCACCGCGAATTTCGATATTTTTGGCTTTTGCCGTCGTCTCGAAATAGGAGATTCGCTCCTTCACCAACTCCGAAACATCCACTTTGACGATATTTCGGTGGTATTCGTGGTTGAGATTGAGATATGTAAGATCGTCGTAGATACGGCTGAGTGTCTTGGAAGCGATCTCGATACGCTTGAGCTCCTCTTGTCCCTCTTCGCATTTGTCCAACGCTTCGATCATCTCCACATTCGTGAGGATGGTGCTAATGGGCGTGTTGAGTTCGTGCGTCGTATCCTGGATGAAGTGGTTCATGCGTTCGATCGACTCCCGCATCGGCGCGATAAACAGTCTCCCCAGAAAATAGCCCAAAATCGAAAAGAAGAGCCCGCCCCCGATCATGAAAAGCAAGATGTTTCGCTGGAGATTGCGAATGGGCGCATGATCTATTTTTCGCGAAAGCAGCAAATAAGCCGCCCCCAGATAGTAGGGCTCGAGCTTTTCGATATCGTAGATACTCCCATCCGGTGCGGGTTTGTCCAGCTTGGGGGGTTTGGGATAGTTTCCGAAGATATAGCGGCCGTCCAGATCGTATATGGCGGAGTGCACCCCTTCGTAGCGAGGGTAGTAGAGTTTTTTCGCATCGGACTGGTGAAGCGCGTGCAGTTTCGATTTGAGTTTCGTCGCTTCATATTTGAGCACTTCCATCTGCTGATCGAGCAGATGCTTCCTGGCCGACGTATAAAAGATCCATGAAGCGAGTGCAAACAGCACGAAAGTGGAGCCGAGATAAATCAGCAAGAAGCGTATCAGGCTGCGTCTTTCGCTACTTAACAAACCGGTATCCACTGTTTTTCACCGTTTCGATTTTCTCTTTGCCCAGTATGGAACGAAGCGTCTTGATATATGTCCGAAGCGCTCCGGCACTCGGACTTTCACCATACTCCCACAGCGCATCGTTGATTCTGTCGTAATCGAGCAATTCGTCGGGATGGCGCAAAAAGAGCGAGAGCAGTTTCATCTCCTTGGTCTTGAGCGGGACCTTCCTCTCTCCTTCGTACAGCTGCATCGCCTTCAAATCGAAAGAAAGATTCCTCCCCAGAAGAATCCTCTCCTCATGCGATCCGTACGAACGCTTCAACAGCGACTCGACACGCACTTTCAGCTCCTTGAGCGCGAACGGCTTGCGAATATAGTCGTCGCATCCCATACGAAACCCTCGCTCCACATCTTCGACGCTGTTGAGCGAAGTGATGAAGATTGCCGGCACCTCCTCGTTTCGCTCGCGAAACCTGCTCAAAAAAGCGAATCCGTCCAAACCCGGTACCTTCACATCCAGAAGCATCAGATCGATATGCTTCTCGTACGCGATCTCTTCCGCCCGCAAGCCATCATACGCACACCACACTTCGTATCCCTGCAGCGAAAGAAACTGCGCGATCGTCTCGCTCAACTGCACATCGTCCTCCAACAACAGTATCGTATGGCGCATTTTCATCATCTTGTCACCTCCCCAAGATCCAGTATCACGACCGTTCCTTCATTTAGCCGGCTTCGGATACGGATATCGATTCCCAACTCATCCCCCAGCTTGCGCACAATATGCAAACCGATCCCTATACCCCGCTCCGTCTCTTTGTAGAATCTGTCGAACACCTTTTTGACATCCCGTATACCCGCTCCGTCATCCTCGATCAGCAGCTGACGGTCACGGGTGCGAATCCGCACTTTTCCATCCGTAGTGTTGTATTTACAGGCGTTGTCGACAAGATTGTCCACGATACGCACGAAGGCGTCCTTGTTGGTATACAGCCTGCGTCCATCCAGATCCGTCTCGAATCCGATTTTCGGATAGAGCGTCCGAAAATAGCCCACCCTCTCCCCAATCAACTCCCTCAATCCGAACTCCTCACGCTGCAACTGTGAATGGTCCAGAAAGGCTTTGAGGTTGTTTTGCAGTGAAAGGATCGTCGATACGTTCGATTCCATCCGCTCTATTTTCCTACTCTCTCCCACCTCTTTTTTAAAAAGTTTGAAGTTGACCACCAGCGAACTGAGCGGCGTATTGATATCATGCAAAATATCCTTGACGAACTCTTCGTTCAGCTGCAACGCCTTTTTCAGCGGCCGCAGCGCATAGAGCGAAAAGAGAAACGACAGCAGCGCTATCAACAATGCATAAACGACGAATTTTTTCAGCAAATCGCTCCTGAGGTCCGCTATATAGGCTTCATACGTCTCTTTGGGCAATATCACCTTGAGCAGATAGTCGTCCGCCGTGGGCACTTCGAAATAGCTGTAAAGATCTTCGTCTTTATAGAGCGAATAGATCTTCATCCCCTCTTTTCGGGGCACGAAATCCAGATCCAGCCCCTCACATTTAAGATCGAAACTGCAGATTTTCATTCGGTTTCGGATCCGATCTTCTATCGTATGCACCCCTTGCCGATAACTCTGCAGCACGATAACACCCAACAATATCAACTGCAACGTGAAAAAGATGAGAAAACTTTTTAGAAGAGATTCGGTCTCATACTTTCTCAAGCATATACCCCTGGGCACGAACATTTCTGATCTTCAGGCCGAGTCTGGTCTTGAGTTTGGCGAGGTTGACTCTCAAAGCGTTTGGATTGGGATGTTCGAGGAGATCCATCAACGTGTAGGAACTGACGATTTTACCTACGTTGGTGATAAGTTCGTGAAAGAGTGCAAGTTGTACCTCTCCCAATCCCACCGGTTCCCCGCCTTTTTGCAACGCTTTGGTAAATGGATCGTAGACAATGTCTTTGTAGGTTATCAGACGCTCATCCGTCTTTAGGTATTTGCTTTTGATGCGGATGACCAACTCTTCGGGATCGAACGGTTTTTTTATATAATCTTCCGCTCCCAATGCGAATCCTTTGGAGATGGAATTGATGTCGGTCAATGCCGTGATATAGATCGTCGGCGTGTCGTCGTTCGCCTCTTTGAGATGTCTTAACACATCAAAACCGTTCTCTTTCGGTACATTGATATCGAAAATATAGAGATCGTACTTCTTTTCGAAGGTCAAATCGTATACCGCTTCGCCATCATGCGCGATATCGACTTCGAAACCTTCACTCTCCAAATACTCCTGTAGGCTTTCGCACAATATTTCGTCATCTTCAAGTAACAATATTTTCATACCGAAAGTATAGCATAACTGTATACTAATACTCAGGTAATATTAAATATCTATAATTTTCCAGAACGGTAATTTTTGACTGCGAAGGAGCATTTCATGAAAACGAAAATCACACTCTCGTTGCTATTGGCCACACAACTGGCTTACGGATTTCAAGACAAGGATCTTGACGGCATAGAAGATCGCTACGATCGCTGCCCAAACACCCCTTTTGATGCAAAAGTAGATAAATATGGCTGTGCGGTTAAAAAAACCGATACAAATATTGTCAATAAAGGTCTAACACTACGCATCGGTACAATCTACCGCACCGACGATGTTTATGATGATGACTCTTCTATGAACTTTTATGCCGGTTTTTACTATGATGTTTGGGATTTTTCCATCTCAAATATCCGGTCGATGACAAAAAGCGACTACAATCAAGACTATAGCAATACCGATAACGATATCTACCTCTCTGCCGGATATACCTTTTATATGCCGTCAACTGCTCTAAAACTTTCCATTGGTACAAAAATCACCGGCGATGACGATTCATCACAAAGTCGACAAGGGAAATATACCTTTAGTCAAAATGATGAGAGTCGTGATAACGACTATTTTGGTGCTGTATCACTTGATCACTTTATTTCGGCAAAGCAGGATCTCTTCCTCTACTACAGCTATACACGGAGTGGAGACTCTCCCTCTTACGATTATCAAGACTACTCCTCGTTCTCCATCGGAAGCGGATATCAATTTACACGTGACTATTATAGTGCTATCTCTTATAACTACACCGGTTCCATCTATGAGGATGGCGATGCCGAAGAGAGTCTGCTTTGGTACAACAGTTACAATCTGACAAAAAATCTCTTTCTTATCGCTTCATATAGCTACGCATTGAAGGATTTCTCTTACGACAACACCTTCACCTTTGCGGTCGGCGTACATTTTTAGGTAATACATAGGTAATGAATAGGTAAGAGAGAGGTAATACAAAAATTCTATAATTTCCATATCTAAAAGGTCGACCTTTAGATA
>CAYUEN010000030.1:0-24348 GCA_964443745.1 uncultured Campylobacterales bacterium
TTTTCTAGCCATTGTGATTGTTTCCTTTGCTTACCATCTGTAGTGCGCGAACGCTTTGTTCGCTTCAGCCATTTTGTAGGTATCCTCTTTCTTCTTGTAGGAGGCGCCTCTCTCGTTCGCCGCGTCGATCAGTTCGTTGGCGAGTCTTTCGACCATCGTTCTTTCGCTTCTTTTTCTGGTAAACCCGATGATCCAGCGCAGCGCGAGCGCCTGCTGTCTTACCGGTCTAACCTCTACCGGCACCTGATAGGTGGCACCGCCGATTCTTCGGCTTTTGACTTCCATGACGGGCTTGATGTTTTCGACCGCCTTGTAGAAGACGTCGATACCTTTTTCGTCACTCTTCTTCTCGATCAGATCGAGTGCGCCGTAGAAGATTTTGGCGGCGACACTCTTCTTGCCGTCCAGCATCAATCCGTTGATAAATTTCGAAACCAGTTTGGAGTTGTATACGGGGTCAGGGAGTATTTCTCTGACGGGAGCTCTTCTTCTTCTCATATTCTTCCTTCAATTTTTTATTTAAAATTTACTCAAACTCTCTCCCCTAAGGATACTCGAGAGAGCCTGGCCAATTTTTAACAATGATATGTTTTTGTTTATATTCGTTCAGCCGTCACGATCAGGATTTGGGTCGTTTGGCACCGTATTTACTTCTGGCGACTTTTCTGTTGGCGACACCTGCCGTATCGAGTGCACCGCGGACGATGTGATACTTCACACCCGGAAGATCTTTGACCCTTCCGCCACGTACGAGTACGATGGAGTGTTCTTGCAGATTGTGGCCTTCACCACCGATATAACTGATCACTTCGAAACCACTCGTCAGCCTCACTTTCGCGACTTTTCGAAGCGCGGAGTTGGGCTTTTTGGGCGTCGTCGTATAGACTCTCGTACAAACACCTCTTCGCTGAGGACATTTGACGAGTGCCGGTGATTTCGACTTTTTGATCACCTTTTTTCTCTCTTTGCGAATCAACTGATTGATAGTTGGCACTTGCTTTCCTTTTTGTGAATTTTTAAAGGTCGGCTATTTTACTTAAAAACAGCTTTTTTTTAGCTTAATATAAGGAGTTAGGGGAAGCCCGTTATCGGACGCTGATCCCCTCTTTGTAGTATTTGATCAACGGATAGACGAAGAATTCGATGATTCTGCGTTCTCCCACCTTCAATTCGGTCGTCGCCATCATACCCGGAATCAGATAGCGTTTTTCCCCTTCGACTTCCAGCCAGGTCCGTTTGGGCGTGACGAACACTTCGTAGACCATGCCCAGCTTCTTGTCCTCGATAGCGGTCGCCCCGATTTTGGTCACGTTTCCGTCGATGAGGCCGTAGCGCTGAAAATTGTAGGCATCGATCTTGATCTTCGCCTCCATTCCCACCTTTACAAAACCGATATCCTTGTTCATGACTTTCGCCTTGATCTGGATAGGCACCTCTTTGGGCACGATCGTCACCAGCGCCTGGGCGGGTGTCACGACCGCACCGATCGTATTGACGGCGAGTTTGCCGATCACTCCATCGACGGGCGAAGCGAGAATCTGTTTCTGTTTGCGGTATTCGTAGGTCTCGATCTCGGCACTCAGCGAAGCGATCTGTTTCTCTCTCTGGGAAAGATCCTCGTAGAGTTTGCTCTTGAAATTTTCGACCATCGCCTGTTTTCGCCGCTGAAGCTCCTGCAACTGCTCGTTGTAGGCCGCGATCGTGTGGGAGAGCTGGGAGGCTCTACTGCGATAGCCGAGCATCTCTCTTTTGACCCTCTCGTAATCGCGCCTGGCGATGATATCGAGCACCTTCCTGAGTCGCCTCTCCTGCATCGCGACCATACGATACATCCGATCGGTGTTTTCCATATCGATTTTCGTCGCGTCGATCTTCTCCTCGATCTGCCTGCTTTGTTGTTCTATCAACCCAAGCTGCTCGACCATCCCCTCTCTTTCGCTTCTGTACATCCCTTCGATCATGGTCTTGATTCTAGGATCCGTTCCCTCCGGCACCACGAACGCCTTTCCCTCTATCAGCGAATTGAGTTTCATCGCTTCGAGTTTCAACAGCGCGAGGGTCCGTTTTTTCGCTTCGATATTGGTCTCCTCGACCGTCGGGTCTATCTCGATCAGCGGTTCACCCTTTTTGACCGCATCGCCCTCCTTGACGTAGATCTTCTTCACCGAACCGGTCGCAAGCGACTGGATCGTCTTCAAATCCCCCATCGGAATCACCGTGGAGCGTGCGCTGATGACGACGTCCGTCTTGCCGAAATATAGCCAGAGCGCGGCAATCGTCATAAAGATGAGGATCGCCCAAAGAATCTTTCTCCCCAGCGGGCTGACCGGCCGCTCCTCGATTTCGACGAGATGCGGTTTGAACCTGTTTTTGTCTTCGATCGTCTTCATCTACAGCTCCTGCTGGGTATAGAGATGATAGTAGTACCCTTTTTTCTTCATCAGATCTTCGTGTTTACCAGCCTCTACGATCTGCCCTTTGTCCATCGCGATGATGACGTCACAATCCTTGACGGTAGAGAGTCGGTGCGCGATGATAAGCGTCGTACGCCCCTTTTTGATATGGGCGATGTTGGCGTTGATAATCTTTTCGGATTCGAAATCGAGCGCGGAGGTGGCTTCGTCGAAAATGAGGATTCTCGGATTGGTCAGCAACGCCCTGGCGATCGCGACACGCTGCCGCTGCCCTCCCGAAAGCGTCGTTCCCCGCTCACCGACGTCGGTATCGTAGCCTTCGGGAAGTTCGGAGATGAATTGATGCGCTCCGGAGATCTTCGCGACGGCGATGATCTGGTCCATCGAAGCATCGGGTCTGGCCATCGCGATATTCTCCTTGATCGTCCCGCGAAAGAGAAAACTCTCCTGCAAAACGATACCGATCATGTTGCGGTACCATTTGGGATTGAAATGGCGAATATCCACACCATCCACATAGATCACCCCTTCGTTGGGAAGATAGAGACGTTGGATCATTTTGGCGATCGTACTCTTTCCGCTGCCGCTACGCCCGATGATTCCTACGCTCATCCCCGCCCTGATCGAAAAAGTCAAATCCTTCAATACCATCGCCCCGCCCGGCTTGTAGGCGAAACTCACCTTCTGAAAGGAGATGTCTCCCCGAATCTGCGAAAGGGTGATCGCCTTTTCGTTCGTCTGCTCCGCCGGTGTATTGAGGATATCTCCCAGACGATCGACCGATAGAAGCGTCTGCTGAAACTCGTTCCAGAGGTTGACGAGTCTGAGCACCGGACCACTGAACTGATTGGCGAACATCTGAAAAGCGATCAGCTGACCCACCGTCAACTCGCCGTCGATCACCTTCAACACACCGAAGTAGAGGATCGAAATCGTCATGAGTTTTTGCAGCATTCCCGAGACCCCTCCCAGGATGAAGCCGAAATTGCTCAGATTGAAGCTCGCCGTCACGTAGTCGGCCAGCTTGTCTTCCCATCTTTTTTGCATCGAGCCTTCGAGCGCGAGCGATTTGACCGTCTCCACCCCCGTTACCGATTCGACCAGAAAGGCGTTCTGTTCCGCTCCCATGTTGAATTTTTCGTTGAGTTTTTTTCTGAAGTTGGGCGTCGCGAAAAAGTAGATGATCGCGATTACGAAGACAAACCCCATCACCATCAGCGCCAACTGTACGCTGTACATGAACATCACCACCAAAAAGACGAAACTGAAAAGGACATCCAGCAACAGAGTGATCGATTTGTTGGCGATGAAACTACGGATCTGCTCGAGCTCCCTCACTCTGGCGATGATGTTACCCACCTGACGCACGACGAAGTAGCCAAACGGCAGCGAAAGCAGATGGTGGTAGAGTTTGGCGCCGAGTTTGGCGTCGATCTTGGAGGTGGTATGGACAAAAACGTAGTTTCGCATGTAGTTGAGCAAAAAGTCGAAAATCGTCACCACCAAAAAGGCGATCGCAAGTACATCAAGCGTAGAGACCGAGTGGTGGACGAGGACTTTGTCCAGGATCACCTGCGTAAAAAGCGGCGTGACCAGACCGAAGAGCTGGATCACGAAAGAAGCCATCAATACTTCGAAGATGATCTTTTTGTAGGAGAGGACCTCCTTGACGAACCAGCCAAAACCGAAACGGACATGTTCGGCGAACATACGATGCTTGAGTACGACACTTCTGCCGCTGTAGTGTTTCTCGAACTCGTCGTAACTTCTAAGTACCGGTTTGTTCTCTTTTACATCGTAGACCAGCACTTCCCGCTTGTTTTTGTCGGCTTTCAGAATCGTTTCGTAATGGCCGTCTTCCATCAGGCAGATGATCGGCATCGGATAGTGTTCGACCAGCTGCGCTATGGGCAGATGTTTGATAGACACGCGAAAGCTCTGGCGCTTCGCGATCCGCGCCAATATCTCGATCGTCGGCTCCTTCCCCTCCTCCAGGGCGAACTCTTTGATGATCCCCCTACTGTCCACATTGATATGATTCAGGCTTCCCGCTATTTCCAGTGCTATCAGTGCTGTCTGCATATTCGTTTATCCTTTAATAGACCAATTCGTCGGCAATCTCTTCGAATGCCCGGTCGATCACCTGCTCTTTGAACGAGAGTTCGTTTCTGAGTCTGCTGATTTCGGTCCGATCCGCCTGCAGCTGCGTTGCGGTACCCGCCTTATGCAGCTTTTCGTACATCTCTTTTTGCCTGCAGATCGCATCCAGGAGTAGGCTCTCCTCTTTGAGTATTTTATCGATAGCCCGCTTCAGAGCCGCTCTTTTGGCCTTTCGCGCCTCAAAATCCTCTTTGGCCAGGCGATAACGCTCTTTCAACAAGGCCAACTCCTCCTGCGCCTTTTTGATACTGTTGTCCGTTTTGTAGCCATCGAAGAGGTTCCATCTGAGATTGAGCCCGATACTCCAGTTGTTTCGTTCTATCGCGCCGATCGCATCGACAGGGGTGTCTTCGTCCTTTCCATAAAGAAGATATCCGCCGCTGGCGTAGAGAGAAGGAAGCTTGTCTTTGCCGATGAGAGCGATCTCCTTCATCTTTTTGTCGATCTGCAGCTGGAGGTTTCTGGCAACGGCGCTCTCTTCGAAACTCTTGACGGTACGTTTTCCGGGCTCCAGCATCGCCAGATCCACCATGGCGGGGTCGAGTTTGATACCGGTGAGAATATCGATATCGCGCAATGCGCGGCTTAGTTGCTGTCTGCTTTGCATGATCGTCTTCTGTGTCGTGAGCTTGTCTATGTTCGATTGCATAATCTGGGTCTTTTGAACCTCTCCCGCATCAAAAAGCCTCCCATATTTCTGGACGATCGTATCCTCCATCAGGCGTACTTTTTCGAGATAGCGAATACGCTCCTGCGCTTTGAGTGCGTCGGTATAGTACTGGAGCAGCTGGTTGGCGACCTGCTCTTGTGTGAGGGCAAATTCGCTCTTGATGATCTCCAGCTCACTTTCCGCGATCTGCGTTTTCAACCCTTTCGCCCCGAAGCGGTAGAGTTCGTAATCGAGATTGAGGCTAAGAGAGTCCCGATACTCCGAAATCGGCGGATAGTACTGCCCGCCGATACTCGCACTCGATCCGCTGCTGAACCCATGATAATATTCGCTCTGATACCGAAGGGAGAGGATCGGAAAGAGTTGGCTCTTGATGATGTCGATATTCGCTGCGGTTACGCGGATGTCGTGTTTTTTGAGAATCAGTGCGGCGGACCGGACCATCGCCTGATCGAGCAGCCGCCAAAAATCGACGTTCAGCTTCGGACGGCTGTGGCACTCGGAGATATTGAGATCGGCTTCGAAATAGTTGGTGATCGTAATGTTCGCTTCCAAAGAGGGCGCTTGCGAAATCGTGAGATTCTCTTCGGGGAGTCTTTGCGAAAGATTCGTATCCGTCTCCACCGGCGCTTTGGAAACCACAATAACGCCTGAGGTGTGGTTTTGCTCGAAAGAGAGGTTGCTTTCGTTGTGTTTTGCAACGTTCGTGGTGAGATTGGTTTCGGGATGCGATACAGGAAATACCGCCGGGGAAGATGTGGCGTTCGTATCGGATTGTTCGGTACTTTGAAGGCTCTCGTTTCGCTCAAGCGAAACGACGGGCGTCCGATTCTGGTCATACCAGCGAAACAACGCGTCGATATTGTCGAATATCATGATTTCCCCTGCGGCGAAACCAGAAGAGATGAAGAGCGATAGCAGAATCAGATATTTCAAAAAAAACCGACCTTACGTATGGAAATTGTATTGAAGGATATCTTGTTTGAGCTTATAATCAAGTAAGAAAATGAAAGATATTGAAATTTTACATAAAAAATTGAATTATATTGATATATTAAGAAGAAAAGGAGGCGAGAGAGCGACGCTCTCCCACCTCTGGGGCAAACAGCCGTACCTCTATCAGGAGATAGCCGCTACGACCTGCCACTCGTTGTTGATCTGTGTCATCAGGTTGGCTGTGTTTTGTACTTCACAGACATTGGTGACATCAGGATCGTTGGTCGTGTTCCACGTATTGATATCATCGATGATATTCTGCAGATCCGTTGCGTTGAGTCCTCTATCCTGAACACCTGCATTATTGCTGGCATCTTCAGGAGTATCGATCTGAATGACGAAATGGTCTTTGATATCTTGCCATTTACCTTTGATCGTGATGATATCGTTGCAGTCGCCGTCGGTGTATTTGATCTTGAGTGCATCGTCGGCCGTATTGAGCGTATTGTCCGCACCCAGATCGAGATAGAACGCGACATCTTTATAGTCGACGGTCGCACCCAGGACGATTTTGTTTTCACCTTCGAGATCGACGACACAATCTGCGCCATCGCCTTTGTTGAAGTAGTAGACGTCATTGCCCGCGCCACCTTCGAGATGGTCGCTGTCGGCACCACCGACGAGAACGTCGTTGCCGTCACCGCCATAAATCCTATCCTGTCCACCGTTTCCATAGAGCAGGTCGTCGCCCGCTTTACCGTTGATCGTGTCGCTACCCGCACCTGCCGCGATCAAATCGTTTTCGTCCGTACCGCAGTAGGTGTTGTTGTTACAGCCGCTGCTGGTGATGTAGTTGTCGACTTCCTGGCCGTTCGCTCCGAGCACGTTGATATGAACGGTAGCCGTATCTTTTGTCGATGTAAGATCGCTGGCCGTTCCTTCTCTATCGTATACCGTATAGGTAAACTCGTCAGGCATCGGTACACCCGTCGCATCGACATGGTTTGGCGTATATCTGAGCAATTCGTTCGCCATATCCAGATCGATGATGCTATGCGCTTTCGTATTGGCGGTTTTTCCGACGTTGTCTATATACATTTTGTCGTTGACATCGAGGTCGACATCGTTTCTGAGGACCGCTTCATAGATGTTTCCTGTAGGCAGATCGGTATAGGTGATGATATAGTCGTCATTTGCCTCGATCTGATCGTTCGTACCGACGATTTTGATCTTCGCGGTGGCGATATTGCTCTCTCCCACCTTTTCGTCGGCTTCGAGTGTTCCGTTCGCATTTTTGTCGTAGTACTCTTCCGCTTTGTACTGGAACGTGATGCAAGCTTCTTCGCCCGCACCCAGCGCGTCGAAATCACCATCGATCATAAACCGTCCGGTATTTTCATTGAAGTGGATCGTCGCATCAAGAAGTGCGGGATCGACATCGTCGGACGTGAGTGTGAAATTACCACTGCCACCGATGATTTTAAATTTATGCTCATCGTGCGTATCGGGATCGTCTACTTGCAACTCTCCCTGATAGACCGTCGCATCACCGACATTTTGATCGACCTTTCCATCAGTCACTTTCGGTCCACCGTCGATGTAATTGTTTGGATCCTGATGTGGCGCGTCACCCTCGAGACCGGTATCGCAAAAATCTTCTACGGTCGCCGCGTCGTTTTGTCCCATGACGGAGATCGTGATTTTTTCGGTTTTGATATTTCCGACCGCATCCGTCACGTCAAAATCATAAGTCTGCGCATCCATCTCGCCCTGGCTGAGATGCTGTGCCTTGGCGTTGTCGAGCACATAGGTATAATCGCCGTTTTGATCGATCGTCAGCTGACCCAGCTCTTCCGTCGCGGAAGTGTAGACAAGCGTACCCGGGACGACCGCCAGAGAGTCGTTGACGGGGTTTTGGTTGGACTCGCCGTCGCTGTAGGGGTTGTTCTCGTTGCCCGTACCATTTCCTTCGTTGACGTTTGGTTTGTCGTTTGCCAGCGCGTTGCCCGTAGCCGTCGTCGTCTGACCATCTTCGAAGAGGATGCTCGTCTCTTCGGGTCTGTAGATCCTGTCGTCTGGATCGAAGAGGACATCTCTCAACTCACTTTTGAGCGTACCGTCCGTGGCTTCGAACCAGAGATGTCCGTCATCGTCGTCATTGTCATCCGTATTCCAAGTTTCATCCAGTGCGCCAGCTGAAAGCGTTCCGGTGAAATTACCGTCCGCATCGACGACAACAGCTACCGAATACGAGTGCGCCTGCGTAGTCGGCGTCTTTTCGGGATAGATGTTGATGGTGATGTTCGCCGGAGGGTTGTTGCCATCGTAACCTTCGAGCTTACCCTCTATCTTTATCCCGTTTATCTCTTCTTCTTTCGTGATCGCATCGCCCTGTGCGATGTCGGTCAGCTTAATACCTGTGTATGCCATGGTGTCTCCTTTATATGTATTTGTCTTTTTTCATTCACTCGTGTCATTCAACACACCTTTTTATGAATCAACCGTTTACCTATATATTTCCGATTCATCTCTATTTCATTCGGCCTCCTCAAATATATAGGTTGTGATGACCTCTCCGGCCCGGCTGACGGTGACGGTACGGAGGTCCTCGCTGTATTGATAGTCGAGTTTTATATCGTTTTGACTCGCCTCTTCGAGAAAACCGTCGCCCGAATAGTCGATGACGAATTCCGATGCCGCACCGATGACGAGGTAGTCCAGTTTTTTCGTTATGGGATCGAATTCGACCTTGACGGGCATCGTATAGTTTTGGGAAGGATCTGCGGGATCTTTATAGGCATACTCGACAAGATTCCCGCCCGCATCGTAGATGTACTCGAACGCCGTCAAAGCGGTATACTCCGGCAACACCGACATGTTGTCGTCGACCAGCGCGCGATTGAGCGTGGCGTTGTAATCGGCCGTCGCGAACGGATGGTCGACATCGGCGTAGTAGAAGCCGGATTCGATCTTGGTGATGGCTCCTCTACTGTCGTAGTAATAGCGATCCGTAACCGCTTGGCCAAATTGGATGTTTCGGATATATTTCGTCATTCGCCTCTTTTTGTTGTAGGCGGCCGAATCTTCTATGTTGTAGATATAACGCAATCCGTCGCTCAGGGAGAGGCGATTTTCGACGATGAAGTCCGCGAGCGGATTCTCCGGAACCGACTTGAACACGCGCAGGGTAGTGAGTTTGCCGTCTGCGTCGAATCCTTTCATGATCTTTTTGTCTTCTTCGTACACGTAATGCATCACCTTGCCGTTATCAGGACCACCATGAACTATCGTATCCGTCAGATAGTTGTTGTCGTCGTAGGTATAATTGGTCGTGATTGTCTGGCCGCCGGATTTCTCCTGTTTTTCTCTCAGCAAAAACACTCTCGTCTCTACCGGTGCGGAGGTATCCTCGATGACGCGTGCGGTTACGGTGAGGTTGATCTCGCTGTAGCCGTCTTTTGCCGTCAGTATGATGGAGTATTCGTTCGCGCTCTCGTTCGATTCGTTGTAATCGGGCGCCTCAAACTGCAAAACGTTACTACCGGACAACATCGTAAACGGGCTGTTGCTCGGATGAATCTCGTACTCGATAGGAGTGTGTTTGGCCTCTTTCGTCAGTATCACCATATTTTTGGTCTTGTTTTCGACTACCGAGCCCATACTGCCTGTCGTCATATCGAAAGCGAAAGGCTTGTCTTTGAGATCTACCGTAAAGTTTTTCGTAGCGCTCAAGTGGCTGACATCGTCGGTAACGGTCACACTGAATTCGTAATGGCTCTGTTTCTCATAATCGGGTTTCTCCTTGAACGCGACCACCTTGCGATGGATATCTCTCGTCACAGGATCTATAAGATGAAAAAAATCTTTATCCGGGCCGCCGAGTGCAAAGCTGACGGAATTGTTGTCTTCGACCTCAATCGTGACCACATCGAGCTTCGGAGTATCCTCTTTGATCGTGAAGTTCGTCTGAAGATTTAGCGAAAATTTGGGTACAGTCGTATCGGTCTGTTCCGAACCCTGCTCACCTACATTGTTGTTACCGGCATCGGCGCCACCGCCTCCGCCACCGCATCCCTGGATTCCAAGCGCGAGTGCAAAAACCAGCGTAAAAAATAGTGTTCTCTTCTTCAAAACAGCTCTCCTTCTATAGTTTTTCCTCGCTCTTTTGTTGCAATTAGCATAGCACATTTAAATAATTTTGAAAAGTTGTAATTAGAGAGAATATTTAATATATTTAATTTTCCGTTAAAATTTTTCAAACAAAAATATAGGTATAAAGTTTTTCGATTTAATATATAAATTTTTTATCGATATATTTCAAATATTTTAATTTTTTTAAAATTTTCTACAAGACGAGCTGGAAAAATTTTTTCAATTTTAGCAGATGTTACATTCTGTAACACTTTTTTAGTTATTTGATTTAAGATTAGGGATTATCAAATAGAGAAATTTCAAAATAACATGAATTTTATCCTTGGTAATTCAAGATATTTAATATTAATTACTTATATTTTGAAGATTTTCTTTACTTTTTCTACTCTTAAAAGCGTAAATTAGATTATTTTCGAAACCTCGTTTGGACTTTTCGGTCCACAAGGGTAGCTATCTAAGTTTTGCAGTGAAATATGGAACGGATTTTGGAAGAAAAAAGAGTGTTTTGGACCGACAGGTCAAGCGACCTGCCGGCTATTTTGGAGTGTATCAGGCTTCTTTGATGTTGTATTTGACCTTCTGGTCTTTGTAGAGCCCGGTACCCACAGGAATCATACGGCCGAGGATGATGTTTTCCTTCAGATCCTCCAGATAGTCCGTCTTGCCGGCGATACTCGCTTCGGTGAGGACTTTGGTGGTCTCCTGGAAGGAGGCGGCGGAGATGATGGAGTCGGCGTTGATCGCCGCCCGCGTGACGCCCAGCAGTGTCGGCTCCGCGATCGCCGGCTCTCCGCCCACTTTGAGAATGCGTTCGTTCTCCTCTCTGAGTTTGCGCTTGCTGATCAGGTCGCCCACGATGAAGTTGGTATCGCCGCTGTCGACGATCTTGACCTGTCTGAGCATCTGGGAGATGATCACTTCGATGTGTTTGTCGCTGATCGAAACCCCCTGGCTGCGGTAGACTTGCTGAATCTCGCTGATGAGGTAGTAGTGCAACGCTTTTTCGCCCAGAATCCTGAGAATGTCATGGCTGGATCTGGGACCGTCCGTGAGCTGTTCGCCCACCTGTACGTATTCGCCCGCATGGACGAGTATCTGTCGGTTTTTGTCCACGAGGTACTCTTTGGAGTTTCCATCTTCGGTATCGATGATGATACGCTCCTTGGACCGCAGCGGCTTGCCGAATCTAACGATACCGGAGACTTCGGAGATGAGCGCCGGGGATTTGGGGCGTCTGGCTTCGAACAGTTCGCTGACACGCGGCAGACCGCCGGTGATATCTTTCGATTTGGCGCTCGCTTTGGGCGTTTTGGCGAGCTCGTCGGCCGTCTTGACCTCCTGCCCGTCTTCGACGAGGATCGAAGTTTTGGGCTCGAGCGGATACTTCTTGATTTCGCCGCCCACCGTCGCCAGTACGATCGCGGGTTTGTAGCCGGAAGGGATGTATTCGTTGATCATCAGTCGCGCCTGTCCCGTCAGCTCGTCCACCTGCTCGGTCGCGGTGACGCCAGGCTCTATATCTTCGAAGCGTACCGTACCGTCCGCCTCCGCGATGATCGGCGTAGCGTATGGGTCCCACTCGGCGATGACCACCTGCTCTTTCTTCGCCGGTTTGGCGATGACCGTCTCATGCCCGACACTACCGTTGTCGTCGCAGTCGATGATCGAATCACGAGGAATGTAGTGGCGAATCGCCTCGCGTCCGTCCTGGTCGGCGATCACGGCGAAAAGCCCCTTCTCGGTGACGGGTTCTCCCTTTTTGATCCCTTCATGGCGCTCGAGATAGTCTCCCACCAGTTTGTAGTATTTGACGATACCTTCGGCACGTGCTTTGATCACCTGTACGATCGGCTCGCCGTCGAGGACTTTGAGATGGCTGCCGAAATGGATACGGTTGGGGATGTTCCACCCCTCCTTGATCACTTCGACGATACTCTCGTTGGCTTCCACCTCCGCACCATCTTCGTAAGGCAGATAGAATTTACCCTCCATCTTGCCGCTGATGCCCGCCAACTCGTTCGGCTTGGCCAGATCGTTCTTGCGGAGGATGAATTTGGCTTTTTTGCCCTTTTCGCCTTTTACCGTCAGCACCACCTCTTCGTGTGCGACATCCACGCTCAATCTACCTCCAAACGGCGCCTTGATCTTCGGCTCCACAAGCAAAATCGCGGCGTTTCTTCTGTTGGCGACGATCGTTTCGCCGTTGCTGGTGGTATAGGTCTTGAGGTTGTAGAAGCGAATAAATCCCTCTTTTTTCGCGACGACCTGGCGATCCTGCTGCTCGGTCGAGGCGGTACCGCCGATATGGAAAGTCCTCAGCGTCAGCTGCGTTCCCGGCTCGCCGATCGACTGGGCGGAGATGATACCGACCGCTTCGCCCTTCTTGACCAGTTCGCCTTTGCCCAGATTCAGACCGTAGCACTTCGCGCAAACCCCCTTGAGCGTCTTGCAGGTGATCGGCGTGCGGATCACGACCGACTTGATACCCGCCTCCTTGATACTCTTGGCATCCTGCTCGTCGATGAGTTTGCCCTCTTCGAAAAGGACTTCGTTGGTGATCGGATCGATGATGTTCTCCGCGAGCACACGCCCCAGTACCCTGTCTTCGATCGATTCGACCAGTTCGCCGTTGGCGCTGATCTCGGTGATTTCGACCCCTTCATGCGTACCGCAGTCGTCTTCGGAAATCTTGACGTTCTGTGCGACATCTACCAGCTTTCGGGTCAGATATCCGGCGTTGGCGGTCTTGAGCGCGGTATCGGCCAGACCTTTTCTCGCTCCGTGGGTGGAGATGAAGTACTCAAGGACGTTGAGGCCTTCTCGGAAGTTCGAGATGATGGGGGTTTCGATGATCGAGCCGTCGGGTTTGGCCATCAGACCACGCATACCGGCCAGCTGCCTGATTTGTGCCGCCGAACCTCTCGCCCCCGAATCGGCCATCATGAAGATCGAGTTGAATCCCTCTTTGTCGTTTTCCATCAGCTTCATCATCTCGCCGGCGAGCCTGTTGTTGGTATCGGTCCAGATATCGATGATTTTGTTGTAACGCTCCTGCTCGGTCAAAAGACCCGCGCCGAACTGCTGCTGAATTTCACGGACTCTCTTTTTCGCCGCGCTGATCAGCTCCTCTTTCCCTTTAGGGACGATGATGTCGGTCACGGAGATCGAGATTCCCGCATCGGTCGAGTAACGGAAACCGAGATCCTTGAGACTGTCCAAAATCTCCGCCGTGGCGTAGGTATCCGCCTCTTTGTAGATGTAATCGACGAGATTTCCGATGTCTTTTTTCTTCAGAAGTCTGTTCCAGAGCTCCTCCGGAACGAAATCGGGCAAAATCGACTTGATGATCATACGTCCGACCGTGGTGAAGATGATCCGTCCGTCCACGACGGTTTTGATCTTCGTCTGGATCTCCACCACGTCGGCATCGAGCGCGATCATGATTTCGTCGATATTCGCAAAGAGCTTGTTGGCTCCCTTGGCGTTTTCCTTGGCTTTGCTCAAATAGTAAAGACCCAATACCATATCCTGCGTCGGTACCGCGATCGCCTTACCGGATGCGGGAAGCAGGATGTTGTTGGAAGAGAGCATCAAGATCTTGCACTCCGCGATCGCCTCTCGGGAAAGCGGCACATGGACCGCCATCTGGTCGCCGTCGAAGTCGGCGTTGAAAGCCGAACAGACGAGCGGATGGAGCTGGATCGCCTTGCCGTCGATCAGTTTGGGATGGAAAGCCTGGATCGAGAGTTTGTGGAGCGTCGGCGCACGGTTGAGAAGTACCGGATAGTTGTCGACGACTTCCTGCAGACACTCCCACACTTCGTTGGTCTGCTGTTCGATCATCCGTTTGGCCTGTTTGATCGTGGTGGCATACCCCTTCTCCTCCAACTTGGCGAGCAGATGAGGCTTGAAAAGCTCCAACGCCATCTTCTTGGGCAGACCGCATTGGTCCATTCTGAGATTGGGGCCGACGACGATGACCGAACGGCCGGAGAAGTCGACACGCTTACCCAGAAGATTCTGTCTGAAGCGTCCTTGTTTGCCTTTGATGATCTCGCTCAGGGATTTGAGGGGGCGTTTGTTGGCACCTTTGACCGCATTGGCACGCCGACCGTTGTCGAAAAGCGCATCGACCGCCTCCTGGAGCATCCGTTTTTCGTTTCGGATGATGATTTCGGGCGCGTCCAGATCCATCAGACGTTTGAGTCTGGCGTTTCGGTTGATCACCCTTCTGTAGAGGTCGTTGACGTCCGATACCGCGAACTTGCCGCCATCGAGCGCCACGAGCGGCCTGAGATCCGGCGGCAGCACCGGCAGGATCGTGATCATCATCCATTCGGGCCGGTTTCCGCTGTTGACGAAAGATTCGACCACTTTGAGACGCTTGACCAACGTCTTTTTCTTCGCTTCGGAGTTGGTATTCTCCATCTCCTCCTTGAGTGTCTGGAGGATATCGATCAAATCGATATCCTCGAGCAGTTCGCGCACCGCTTCGCCACCCATTTCCGCCACGAAACCGGTGTCGGAGAAGCGCTGGGAGAGCGACTGGTACTGCTCTTCGTTGAGCACATCGTATTTGGTCACCGGCTTGGTGTTTTCGTAGTCGTAGTAGGCTTCACCCGGATTTTTGACGATATAGGCTTCGTAGTAGAGCACCCGCTCGAGATCCTTCATCTTCACGCCCAGCAGCGTACCGATGCGGCTGGGAAGCGAGTTGACGTACCAGATATGCGCCACCGGCGTGACCAGTTCGATGTGGCCCATGCGAGATCGGCGCACCTTGGAAGTGGTGACTTCCACACCGCATTTCTCGCATTTGATCCCTTTGTATCGCATCTTCTTGTATTTGCCGCAGAGACACTCGTAATCTCTGACCGGCCCGAAAATCTTCGCACAGAAGAGTCCGTCACGTTCCGGTTTGAGGGTACGGTAGTTGATCGTCTCCGGTTTTTTCACCTCTCCGTAGCTCCAGGAGAGGATTCTCTCCGGGCTCGCGAGTTTCAGACGAAAGGCTTCGAAGTCTCTCGGTCTGTTCTCTTCACTAATCTCTATCGGAATCAGATTCTTCATTGTGCTCTTCCTTTTCTTCAAATATCTCTACATCGAGTGCGAGTGATTTCAATTCGTTCGTAAGGACGAAAAAGGTTTCGGGGATACCCGTGGAAGGGATATTCTCCCCTCTCGTGATCGCTTTGTACGCCTGCATCCTTCCCTCCACGTCGTCGGACTTGATCGTCAACATCTCCTTGAGGGTATAGGCGGCACCGTAGGCTTCGAGTGCCCACACCTCCATCTCACCGAATCGCTGGCCTCCGAAAAGCGCCTTACCGCCGACGGGTTGCTGCGTAACCAGCGAGTAGGGGCCGGTACTTCGCGCATGGACCTTTTCGTCGACGAGGTGGTGGAGCTTGAGCATGTACATCACACCGACGTTGACACGCTCTTTCATCGGCTCGCCCGTGCGGCCGTCGAAGAGTTGCGTCTTTCCGTCGGGATCGATGTTGGCCATTTCGAAAAGTTTTTTGAACTCCTCTTCGTCGACACCTTCGAAAACCGGGGTGGCGAATTTGACACCCCGACTCCAGTCTCTGGCGTATTTCAAAAAGGCTTCGTCATCCAGAGAGTTGATGATCTCTTCGGCTTTGGTGAATTTGGCGACATTGGCGATCTCCAACATCTTCGCGCGCAGTCTCTTGATCCAATCACCCTGCTGCTTTCTGAATTCCTCTTCGATCTGTTGCCCCAGACGTTTGCCGACCAATCCCAGGTGCACCTCCAGAATCTGCCCGATGTTCATACGGCTCGGTACGCCGAGAGGATTGAGGACGATATCGACCGTTTCGCCACTCTTGAGATAGGGCATGTCGACCTCTGGAACGATATTGGAGACGATACCTTTGTTTCCGTGCCGTCCGGCCATCTTGTCGCCCACTTTGAGTTTGCGTTTGGTCGCGATATAGACTTTGACCAGCTTGACGACTCCGCTGGGAAGAATGTCGTCTTTTTCGAGGACGGAGAGTTTTTCGTCGTGCTCTTCTCTGAGCCGTCGCTTCTCGTTCTGGAAATAGGCTTTCAAGTCGGCGAATTTCTGTTGCACCTCTTCGGGATAGGATTTGACGATCGTATTAAGTGCGAAGCGGTTGACCTTCTCCAACTCTTCTTTGGGAATCTTCTCGCCGGGCTGGTACTCTTTCTCGCCCACCGTACAACTACTCTCCAGCGGTGTCTTGGAAAGCAGCGAATTGACTTTTAGCAACTCCTCCCTGTCGATCATCAGCAGCTTGTCGTGATGGTCGCGATCGAGCACCTCTTTCTCCGCTTCGTAGGCCTCTATCGCTCTGGGATCCTTTTCGTATCCTTTTTTGGTGAAGATCTTCACATCTACGACCACACCCTCCATAGACGGCGGGCAATAAAGCGACTTGTTGACGACATGCCCGGCCTTTTCGCCGAATATCGCCCGCAACAGACGCTCTTCGGGTGTAGGTTTGACTTCGCCTTTGGGGGAGACTTTGCCCACCAAAATCATGCCCGGTTTGACGTAGGTACCGATTTTGACGATGCCGCTGTCGTCCAGGTGCATCAGATTCTCCTCCTTGATGTTGGGGATATCTTTCGTGATCTCCTCCACGCCGTCTTTGAGTTCTCTGGCTTCCACCTCTTTTTCGTAGATGTGTACGGAGGTGAAGGTGTCGTCTCTGATCAGCCTTTCGTTGATGACGATCGCATCTTCGTAGTTGTATCCGTTCCACGGCATAAACGCGACCAGTACGTTCTTCCCGATCGCGATCTCACCCTGATCCATACTCGGCCCGTCGGCGATCACCTGCCCTTTTTCGACGTAGTCTCCCTTCTTGACGATCGGTACCTGGCAAAAAGAGGTGTTTTGGTTGGTGCGCATGTTTTTGTGCAGCCAGTAGTGATCGATAAACGCTCCGTTTTCGTCTTCACCCAGAATGTAGATGTTTTTGCTGTCGACCTTCTCCACGATACCGGCACGTTTGGCTTTGAGCGCTTCCCATGCATCGCGCGCGACCACCTTTTCGACACCCGTTCCGACATAGGGGGCATCCGACCATAGAAGCGGAACCGCCTGACGCTGCATGTTCGACCCCATCAGGGCACGGTTGGCGTCGTCGTGTTCGAGAAAGGGAATCAAGGAGGCGGCCACACCCATGACCATACCGGAGGAGAGGTCGATCAGGTCGACTTTGTTCTTCTCCAGCAGTTTGATCTCTCCATCTATCCGTACTTCGATCAGATCTTCGACGATATTCCCCTCTTCGTCCAGCTTGGTACTGGCGGGGGCGATCACGAGCCCCTCCTCCTGCGTCGCGGTGAGATAGACCACTTCGTCGGTCACTTTGGCGTCCTTCACCTTTCGATAGGGCGCTTCGACGAATCCCAGGTCATTCACCTTCGCGTAGGAGGCGAGCGTATTGATCAGACCGATATTCTGCCCTTCCGGCGTCTCGACCGGACAGATACGGCCGTAGTGCGTGGGGTGGACGTCCCTCACCTCAAATCCGGCGCGCTCCTTGACCAGACCCCCCTCGCCCAAAGCGGAGAGTCGTCTTTTGTGCGTCACTTCGCTAAGTGGATTGGTCTGATCCATAAACTGCGAAAGCTGCCCGCTCGTAAAAAACTCCATGATCGTGTTGGTGATCATTTTGGAGTTGATGAAGTCATGCGGCATCAACTCTTCGGTCGATCCGCTGATCGTCGTGAATTTGTCGCGGATCGATTTTTGCATTTTGACCAGACCGCTGTGAAGCTCGCCGGAGAGAAGTTCGCCGATCGCACGAATCCTTCGGTTTCCGAGGTGATCCCTGTCGTCGATATGCCCCTGGCCGTTTTTGACCTTGATCAGGTATTGTACCGTGTTGATGATATCTTCGGTCGTCAGTACCGTCACGTAATCGGGGACTTCGATCGAGAGTTTGTGATTCATCTTCATGCGACCCACGCGCGTGAGATCGTATCTCTCCGGATTGAAGAAGAGATCCTGTACAAATGCGTGTGCCGCCTCTTTGGTCACCGGCTCTCCCGGGCGCATGACCTTGTAGATCCTGATAGCGGCGAGGTCGTTTTCATCTTCGATCTCTTCGGTCTGCTTCAGTAGTTTGAGCGTCTCGACGTCCGCCAGGAAAGAGTTGATGATCGAATCGTCCACACCGGGAGCGAGGTCGTTGGCGATTTCGATCGACTCTTCGCCGATTTCGATGATCTTCGCGAGTTTGGTCTCGTCCAGTTGCGTCAGGGTCTCGAAGAGCACTTCGCCGCTCTCTTTGTCGATGATCGGAGCCGCGAGGAACCGATCCATCAGCGTTTCGATCGGATATTCGATCCATTTGAGCCCCTCGTCCGCCAGTTTTGCCGCCTTCTTCGCGGAGAGCCTTTTGCCGGCGGCGACGATGAGATTGCCGTTTTCGTCTTTCATGTCGAAATCGAGTTTGCCGACGAAACTTTTGACATCGAAAGGAATCAGAAATTTGTTTTCCGTGATCTTGATCTCTTGAATCGGATAGAAAAGCTTTAGGATATCCTGCTTGCTGTATCCCAGCGCCCTGAAGAGAATCGTGACCGGCACTTTTCTTCGTTTGTTGATACGGACATAGAGGGTATCTTTGGCGTCGTATTCGAAATAGAGCCAGGAGCCGCGATCGGGAATGATCTGCGCGGTATAGAGAAGTTTGTTGGAGACGGTGGTACTCTCCTCCTCTTTGAAGATGACGCCGGGGCTTCTGTGGAGCTGGTTGACGACGACCCTTTCGACACCGTTGATGATGAAGGAGGTTCTGCCGGTCATAAGCGGAATGTCCCGGATGTAGAGATACTGCTCCTTGATATCCTTCACGCCGGTCTTTTCGCCGGTCTTTTCGTTCTTGTCCCAGAGAATGAGTCTGATCTTCATCTTCAGATGAACTGAATACGTCAGACCCCGTTCCATACACTCACGGATCGTATATTTGGGTTTGCCGATCTCGCTCTCGATATATTCGAGTGTAAGGTTGTTTTGTTTATCATGTATCGGAAAGATGGTCTTGAAGACTTTTTCGATTCCACTTTCGATATCTTTATTGCTGACGTTCAGAAACTGTTCGTAACTTTTTTGTTGCAGCTGCAATAAATTGGGAACATCTATCTGTTTGGGATGTTTGGCAAAATCGACGCGAAATCGATTTCCTGACCGTAAAGTGTTTAACATGGGTCTACCTTCTAGAAGATTTTTTAAATTTGCAAATTAGATATTGGGATAGTTTGTTATTTTATCCAATATCTTTTATAAATAGCTGAATGTTTACAAAAGATAGTGGATGTCCTACAGTGTGATGGCACAGAAAAGGGGAACGAGCCCCCTCTTTCCGTGTTGGTCTTACTTGACTTCGACAGTAGCGCCAGCTTCTTCGAGTTGTTTTTTCGCCTCTTCGGCGTCCTCTTTGGAGACTCCCTCTTTGATAGTCGTAGGAGCGCTTTCGACCGCCTCTTTCGCCTCTTTGAGCCCAAGACCCGTAAGCGCACGTACCGCTTTGATGACGTTGATCTTCTTCGCACCGACGTCTTTGAGCACGACATCGAACTCCGTCTTCTCTTCCGCCGGCGCACCCGCTTCCGCGCCACCTGCAACGGCACCGCCCGCTACGACAGTAGGCTGAGCGGATACGCCGAACTTCTCTTCGAACTCTTTAACCAGCTCGGAAAGCTCGAGCACAGACATGTTGGAGATAAACTCGATTACATCTTCTTTGGTAATTGCCATATTCAATCCTTTTTTCTATGTGTTGTATTTTTATCGTATTGTCGATCCGCTTACGCAGACTCTTTTTGTTGCCTGATGTTCTCAAGCACGGTGACGAAGCTCTGCGGTACCGCGTTGAGTACGTACGCCATATTTCTTGCCGGTGCCGTCCAGACGGAAAGCAGCATACCGATAAACTCCTCTTTGGAAGCGAGTTTGGAGTATGCTTCGATCTGCGCAGCGTCGACGACCTGATCCTCGAAGTATCCCGTCTTGATCGCAAAATGCTCTTTGCTCTCTTCGGCAAACTTCGTGACAGTCTTGGCAAGAGCGACGATATCGTCTCCCCAGACAAGCAGGTTCGTCTCTTTCAGATCGAGACCCTCGATACCGGCGTTTTTGAATCCGATCATCGCCAGGGTGTTTTTGACCACCTTGACCGTCAGACCCGCTTCTCTCGCCTGGTTGCGCAGTGCCTCCATCTGCGGCACGGTAAGCCCTTTGTAATCGCATACCACGATACCGGGACGTGCCTCGAACGCGCTTGTCAGTTCTCCAACGAGCTGTTCTTTCTCTTTGCGTGTCATATTTCTCCTTTCCGACTTCATCAAACAGGGCAGGCCGACAGGCCGTGGCACCATCGGAGAATGGTGCCTGTTTAAGCATACGCCCCTGTTCTCTTGAGTCTAAGATAAAACCCGGATCGATCTATCTAAGATCCATCAGTTCCTGTGTATTCAGATGCAGCGCCGGACTCATCGTCAAAGAGAGTGCGGCGGATTTGATATACCTGCCTTTCGCAGCGGCCGGTTTTTGTTTGTTGATCGCCCTGACGAAGGTTTCGAAGTTTTCTTTGATACTCTCGATAGGAAAACTCACCTTCCCGATACCGGCATGGATATTTCCGTGCTTGTCCACACGGAAATTGACCTGGCCGCCTTTGGCGTTTTTGACGGCTTGTGCGACATCCATCGTGACGGTTCCCGTCTTGGGATTGGGCATCAACCCTTTGGGGCCGAGGATTCGCCCCACTTTACCTACCAGACCCATCATGTCGGGAGTGGCGATCAACACATCGAAATCGATCTTGCCGCCTTGAATCTCCTCGATCAGCTCGGCTCCTCCCGCGATGTCGGCACCCGCCTCTTTCGCCTCGTCCACTTTGGCGCCTTTGGCGACGACGGCGACCCGTACCGTTTTGCCCGTACCCGCCGGCAACACGACCGAACCGCGGACCATCTGGTCTGCGTGTCTTGGGTCGACGTTGAGCTTCATGCTCACCTCTACCGTTTCGTCGAACTTCGCGGATGCGAGATCTTTGACCTTCGCGACCGCCTCATCGATCGAATACTCGTCCTTATCGATCTTTTTCAATAATTCCTGAAATCTTTTTGATACTTTTTTTGACATCGTTTACTCCGCATTTTTTGCTTCCACTTATCTACCGAGTGGTCCGGTTTTGTTTTGGTTATTCTACTTCGACACCCATGCTTCGCGCGCTGCCTTCGATGATTCTGGCGGCCGCTTCGCGGTCTGTCGTATTGAGATCCTGGATCTTCTTGTCGACGATCTCCATGATCTGCTCTTTGGTGAGTTTGGCCACTTTGTTTTTGAGCGGATTGTCGGAACCTTTCTTGATCCCGGCCGCTTTCTTGATTAGGTCGGAAGCGGGCGGCTGCTTCGTGATGAAGGTGAAACTTCTGTCCGCATAGACCGTGATGATGACGGGGATGTTGAATCCCATCATATCTTTCGTCTTCTCGTTGAACGCTTTGCAAAACTCCATGATGTTCACGCCCTGCTGACCCAGTGCGGGTCCCACCGGCGGTGAGGGGTTCGCCTGGCCGGCCGGAATCTGGAGTTTGATCTGTCCGGTAACTTTTTTTGCCATCTATCTTTCCTTTATAAAATTTAGATAATTTTCTCTACCTGAGAGTACAATATCTCTACAGGGGTACTTCTGCCGAAAATGGAGACGTTGAGTTTGAGGGTACCGTGTACCATGTCGTACTCCTCCACCACACCGGTAAAGTTCGCGAACGGACCTTCGGTGATGCGTACGCTCTCTCCCACTTCGAAAGAGATTTTCGGTTTCGGTGCCGCTTTTTTCTCCGCCTTTTCGAGAATCAGCTTGATATCTTTTTCGCTCAGAGGCGTCGGTTTTTTGGACTCTCCGATGAATCGGCTCACTTTGGGCAGAGACTGGATCTTGTGCCAGACCTCCGTATCCAGATCGAGCTTCGCGAAAACATATCCGGGATAGAGCGACCTCTCGGTAATCTTCTTTTCGCCGTTTTTGACTTCGATGACATCCTCGGTGGGTACGAGAATCTCTTCGAGTTTCTCTTCGATCCCCATCTGCTTGAAGATGTTTTCGATCGCCCTCTTGACACTCATTTCACTGCCGGCATATGTCTGAATCGCATACCATTTCTTAGCCATCGTTCACCTTTTACAATACAGAAGAGAGTGAAAACGACATGATCGCATCGATCAGTGCCAAAAACAGTGAAACGACCGTCACCACAATAAAAACAGACACAAAAGCATTTCTGATCTGCTCTTTTGTAGGGAAGATGACTTTCGTCAGTTCAGCCCTCGAGTGGTGTATATAATCCAATAACTTTTGCATTTATTTTCCTCTTTATGGCAGGGCAAGAGGGACTCGAACCCCCAACCATCGGATTTGGAATCCGGCGCTCTACCAATTGGAGCTATTGCCCTGCATGATAAAAAGCAGTGAAACACTGCTTTTTATGATTTTAGTTTCGTCTCTTTATGCACTGTTCTCTTATTGCATCTGGGGCAATATTTCTTCAGTTGCATCTTTTCGGTAAATGTCTTGCTGTTTTTGGTTGTCGTGTAGTTGATATCACCACACTCTTCACATTTCAAACCGATTTTAATCGTCATGTTCTACCCTTAATAACCAGGAAGGGATACGCTCCCTTCCCGAAAAAATTATTCGATGATGCTGGAAACGACACCCGCACCGACTGTTCTACCACCCTCTCGGATAGCGAATCTCGTACCCTCTTCGAGTGCGATAGGTGCGATCAGTTCGACGGTGATTTTCACGTTGTCGCCAGGCATAACCATCTCTGTGCCCTCTGGCAGCGTGATAGAACCTGTCACGTCTGTCGTACGTACGTAGAACTGAGGTCTGTAGTTGTTGAAGAATGGTGTATGTCGGCCACCCTCCTCTTTCGTCAAGACGTAGATCTCGGCATCGAATTTCGTATGAGGCGTGATGGAGCCAGGCTTACAAAGAACCATACCTCTCTCGACTTCCTCTTTTTTCGTACCGCGAAGAAGGATACCGCAGTTGTCGCCCGCTTCACCCTGCTCCATCTCTTTTCTAAACATTTCGACACCGGTAACCGTCGTTTTCTGTGTAGGTCTGATTCCGACGATCTCGACTTCGTCACCCACTTTGACGACACCTCTTTCGATTCTACCCGTTACGACCGTACCACGACCGGAGATGGAGAAAACATCCTCTACAGGCATCAGGAAATCTTTGTCCGTCTCTCTCTCCGGAGTAGGAATGTACTCGTCAACTGCATCCATCAGCTCGAGGATTTTCTCTCCCCACTCGCCGACTTTGCCCTCTTTCGCCTCTTCGAGCGCTTTGAGTGCGGAACCCGTGATGACCGGCGTGTCGTCACCGGGAAAATCGTACTCGTTCAGAAGCTCTCTGACTTCCATCTCTACCAGTTCGATCAACTCTTCGTCATCGACCATATCCGCTTTGTTCAGGAATACGACGATATAGGGAACGCCGACCTGGCGAGAAAGCAGAATGTGCTCTCTGGTCTGTGGCATCGGGCCATCCGCAGCGGAAACGACGAGAATCGCTCCGTCCATCTGTGCCGCACCTGTGATCATGTTTTTGACGTAGTCGGCGTGGCCGGGGCAGTCGACGTGTGCGTAGTGTCTCTTCTCCGTCTCGTATTCGATGTGAGATGTCGCGATGGTGATACCTCTCTCCTTCTCTTCGGGAGCGTTGTCGATACCGTCGTAGTCTTTCAGTTCCGCAAGACCTTTGGTAGCGAGAACAGCGGAAATCGCGGCTGTCAGTGTGGTTTTACCATGATCGACGTGACCGATGGTTCCTATGTTTACGTGTGGCTTGGTTCTTTCGAATTTCTCTTTTGCCATCTTATCCTCCAATTTTAGATTGAATTTTTACTATTTTGAAAAGCTTTGGCCAAAACTTTCAGTGGAGCTCATAGAGGGACTTGAACCCTCGACCTCTTCCTTACCAAGGAAGTGCT
>CAYUEN010000031.1:0-24175 GCA_964443745.1 uncultured Campylobacterales bacterium
AACTCGCGACCCCGACCTTGGCAAGGTCGTGCTCTACCACTGAGCTATTCCCGCAAATTTTGGAGAGCGTATGATACCTCAACGTACCTTAATATTACGTTGAGGTATTTCGATCATCCGCTTACAGAATTTTCATCGCCAATTTGGCGATATCGTCGATCACACTGCCGTCTCCATCCAAATCGAGCATATTGATCAATCCGGAAGAACCACTTTCGCGGGTGCCAGAGGATGTAGAGCCCCTCAGCATATCTCCAAGCATTCCTTTGCCGAGACTTCCGATGATCAGCGGAGCGATCATCGGAAGGAGTTTCTTGATGATCGAGGTGTCGAATCCCGTCTTTTCAGCCACATGTGCAGCCACTTCACGGCTCACCTCTTTCGACCCTGTGATATGGGAGAGGATTTCGTCGCCTTCTTTACGACGTTGTAAATCTTCGAGCCGGATTTCAGGTTTCTCCACCATTTGGGCATATTTGCTCTCCTGAATCAGCTTCTCCAGATCCGAAGAGTCGATATCGGGTCTCTCGATACGCCCCTTGATTTGTCCTAGCATCGCACTTCCGAGCGTCGCGAGCAAATCCTTCGCCCTGTCGGGATCCGATCCCGTCTCTTTCGCCACTTTATCGACCAACTCGCCCCTACTGCTATCGAGCAATATATCGATCAACCCCATCTCGTCTCCTGTAGATTTTTTTCCATTATACTACAGAGAGCTTCCGGAAAGTTTAGGGTATCGTATTAATCGATACTTATAAGTGAGTGTGCAAGTCTCTCTTTTTCATCCAACAGCGATTCGACTCTGGTAATCGTAAGATCGCTCAATTTTTCGATTTTGTTTACCATTTCAAGCTCATGACAGAGTGTCTCGATTCGCTCTTCCTCTTCAAAAGAGAGATTTATCTCTTCCACAAGAAGATAGAGTTTGTGTAGTGCTCTTTCTTCTTTTTTCAGCAGCGTCTCTTTGATCTCTTTTGGATAGTTTTTCCGATGAATTTCATCGATCTTACGGTAGATCTCCTCCACCTCTTTGCGTACCGTTTTCAGATAGATGGTATCGATCTCCCTGAGCAGTGCGTTGCAATACAACTGCAATTCCGGAGTCTCTTCTTCACTCATTCCAAGCAGTCGCTCCACTTCTCGATCGATCTGGGTTATTCTAAGGAGCGTCTCAAACTCTATTTCCGCCCGTGTCATACTGGCGTGATGGGGTAAATACGATAGATATTTCATAATAGTCCTCCTTAGATTCAATATACTTCATTTTAGAGCAAGAAGCGTGCCCAAAAACGAAACGCTCTTAACAGATAATTAACACTTCTTCACTATACTTTATAGTGTCAAAAGAGTATTCCACTGTCCTACACATCCGTACCTCCTCGGAAACTCTTTTGCCCACTCCCCTTTTTCAAGGATTCATCTATGATCATGAAGATTTTTACGCTATTTTTACTCCTTTTGACGACGGGTTTTGCCAAGGAAGCGACGATGTTTCAAAGCGTCGCACCCCAGAAAGCGACACTGTTGCAAAAAGGGCCGCAAAAGATGTTTTGTATCCGATGCGGCATGCTTCTTCCCAAATTCTACAAAACCAACCATGCGATCCGTTACAAAGACGGTCGGATAGAACAGCTGTGTTCGATGCACTGCCTGGCGGAAACCATTCAACAGGTCGATCCCGCCACGATCGAAAAGATTCTCGTCGTGGACGTACCGACGCTGAAAATGGTCGATGCCCAAAAAGCGTGGTATGTGGTGGGCTCCGACGTGAAAGGAACGATGACCCGAAACAGCAAATACGCTTTCGCGGACAAATCCGAAGCCGAATCGTTCGCCAAAGCGCACGGCGGCAAGGTGGTCGATTTCGATACCGCACTGAAGATCGCGAAAGCGGATCTGAAAAAAGACAACGTCATAATCGGAAAAAAGCGCACCCATATGGCCAAAATCGGAGCCAAGATCGCAGACAAAATGTGTGATCTTGAAGCGATCCGTACACTCTCTTTCCGTGGAATCGGGGATCTAAAGGCGCAGATCCTCCAAAAGAGGCTTTGCAAACATCTCAAACCCAGACAGCTCCAGGCGGTCGCGATTTTCGCCGCCTCCGAAAGAGACGGACACGAGAACCGAATCGCCGTTCCCGAAAAAGCGAAGTGCCCCGTCTGCGGAATGTTCGTCGCCAAATATCCCAAATGGACCGCTTCGATCACCTACCCGGACGGCCGAACCTTCTATTTCGACGGCGTGAAAGATATGATGAAATACTATTTCGAACCCGAAAGATTCCATGGTGACAAAACCAAACCGGCGAAAATCCTGGTGCAGGATTTCTACTCGCTCAAACCGATCGACGCGACGAAAGCGTGGTACGTGATCGGCTCCAACGTCGTCGGACCGATGGGCAACGAACTGATACCGTTCGCCGAAAAAGGGGATGCCGAAATCTTCGCTAAAGAACATTTCGGCAAAAAAATTGTATCATTCGACCAGATCACGATCGAGACGGTTTACCAACTCGATCGATAACGGTTGCGGACGATACCGCAGAAACGGAGCGCATCACGAAGACGACAGCGGTTTTTCTCACACTTTTTGCCATACTCTCGATGGTTTGGCTCATCGCCTATCGGACGAGCCGCCATTACGACTGGCACCGTCATGCCCGCAATATCGAGCGCGTGACCGCCGTGACGACACTTCCGGGGATCGCCTACGGCGCGTCGGCGCTCGCCTCGAGAATACCGACGTACGAGCGCGGATCGCCACTGCACTATCCCGGACAGAGAGAGTTGGAGAGTCGGAGATTCGTTTATGAGAAGTAGCGCGTTTTTTCACTTCCTCTTTCTACTGGTCTTCAAACACCGCAACAAACATCTCGCCGTCTTCGCGATCGCCACCCTCATAGTCGCGCTGCTTAGCGCCGTCTTCTTTCTCTCTGCTTCCATCGAAAAGGAGGCGCTCTTCACACTCAAAAACCAACCCGATTTCATCGTGCAGAAAATCGCCGAAGGCAAGAGCGTTCCGCTCGATGCCTCGATGGCGGACGATTTTCGGACGATTCCGGGTATCTCACGCGTCACTCCCCGCGTTTTCGGACGATACTATCTGCCCGATTTCGAACACTATTTTCTGATCGTGGGGATCGATCTTTTCGACGAACAGACCGACGCCGCACTGCGAAAATTGAGCGACGAAATAGATCCGGAAGCCTTTTTGGACAAACCGACCATGATCATCGGAAACGGCGTCGATCGTTATTTGAAAAACCACTATTTCCCGGACTACTACGATTTCAGGCTTCCCGACGGTGAGATCAAAAGGGTCCGAATCTACCGAAGGCTCCCGGGGCAGAGCGATATCGTCTCGAGCGACGTCGTGATCATGCCGATCGACCTGGCCAGAGAGATTCTCAACATCAAAGAGACCGAGGCCACCGACATCGCGATCGAGGTTCCCAACGACGCCGAACGTCCCAACATCCGCACCAAGCTGCTGCTCGCCGGTTACGATACGCGTATCATCGCCAAAACCGATCTCCAAAACGCCTATGCCCACCTGTTTAATTACAAAGGAGGAATTTTCCTGATGCTCTTTCTTATCGCGATGGTGACTTTCATGCTACTGCTCTATCAGCGCTACAACATGATCAACACCAGCGACAGAAAAGAGATCGGCATTCTGCGCGCGGTGGGTTGGAGTATCCGGGATGTCCTTCTTCTTAAAGTGTTGGAGAGTTTTACGGTCGCGCTCCTGGCCTATCTGACGGGAGTCGTATTGGCATGGGGGTATGTTTTTTTGTTGCAAGCGCCCGGATTGAGAAGACTCTTTCTCGGATTCGAAAACCTTCCCAACAACGCTCCGTTTCATCCGGTATGGGACGGGGGGCTGCTCTTTTCCCTCTTTCTGTTTTTCATGATTCCCTTTCTCGGCTCGGTACTGATTCCCGTTTGGAAGATCGCGATCACCGACGCCAACGAGGCGATGCGATGATCGTCTGCGAAGATCTCAGCTTCACTTACAATCCGGGGACCGCCCATGCGCTTGCGGCCCTTAAACATATCGATCTTAGAATCGGCTCGGACGAACTCGTTTTGCTGGAAGGGGTCAGTGGTAGCGGCAAATCGACCCTCCTTTCGCTTTTCGGCGCATTGCTCAAACCCACAAGCGGCCGACTCGTGGTGGAAGGCAGAGAGATCGCCAAACTTCCCGACTATCACGCCTCCCGCTTCAGAGCACAGACCATCGGTTTCATTTTTCAGGCGTTCAACCTCTTCGAATCGTTGAGCGTCGAAGAGAATGTCGCCGTCCCCCTCGTTCCGCAGGGATTCTCCACCCGCGAAATCTCGAAAAAAACGGCCAAAGCGATGGATCTGGCCAGAATCTCCCATAAAAAGGCGGCGATCGCGCGTACCCTCTCCGGAGGGGAGAAACAACGCTGCGCGATCGCCCGGGCGCTCGTGAACGATCCGAAACTGATTCTCTGCGACGAACCCACCGCCAACCTCGACCGGGCGAACGCACGCGCCTTCATCGAGACGATCCGCCGACTCTACGAACTCGACAAAACGATCGTGATCGCCACGCATGATCCGATATTCCGCGAAGCCTTTCCCGAAGCGAGGGTGGTCCGCATCGAAAACGGAGAGATCCGTTGAACGAGATTCTCCTCTCGAACGAAGTGCTGATCTACCTCTTCGGAGAGAGCATCCTCTATCTCTTCGCGACGATCGCCTTCGCCGGTGCGCTCCATCTGCTTTGGAAATGGGATTTCTCCTCCACGAGCGAAGCGCAGTACCGCCTCGAGAAACGCGCCTACCTGATCACACTGATCATCTTTTTCATCCTTTCGCTGAAGCTGCTGCTTCTTCCCTATTTCGCCTATACGATCGACGCCCTCTCCGAGCTGGTGCCGGGAGCGATGTGTGCGGCGGGCGTCATCGGCGCGAACGACTACGGATATCCGCTTTTGTTTCTGAAGATCTTTCTGATTTTTGGAATCGGAATCTGGATAATCGTCAACCGCCTCGACGTTCGGGCGATCGATTATCCCTACTTCAAACCCAAATTCTCACTCTTTGTGCTCCTTTTTCTCCTGATGAGTCTGGAGTACGGACTCGATCTGCTCTACTTCACGCACATCTCGACCGAAGCGCCGGTACAATGTTGTAGCGTCGTCTTCGGAGCCAGCGGCAACAACGTCATTCCGATGGGACTTACGTCCACCGCGCTGCTGGCGGTTTTTTATCTGATCTATCTGCTCGATCTGCTTTTCGCTTGGCAAAAAAATCCCTGGCTGTTGGCGGCGGGAGGGGGCGCGTTTTTCTACTTCGCGTTCGAAGCGGTCGTTCATGTGTTCGGTACCTATATCTACGAACTCCCCACCCACAAATGCCCTTTTTGCATGCTTCAGGGCGCATATCACTACGTAGGGTATCTTCTGTGGGGGTTGCTTTTCGCGGGTGTCTTCTTTTCGATCGCCAACGCGCCGCTTCGACTGCTGATTCGTCGCGAATTGCCTTCTCTCTACCCTCTTTCACAAATCTTTAACACACTTTTTGTCATACTGGTGACACTCTATCCGCTCGTCTATTACATCAGAAACGGAGTCTGGTTATGAAAAAGATGCTGCCTCTTCTTTCGATCCTGCTGATCGCGGCGGTGATCGCGATTCTCTTCATCTCGATGGCGAAAAAGGAGAAACTCGTTACGACCGTCAGCGGCAATATCGAGAAAAAACCGCTCAAAATCGTTCCGGGTCGCTATACCGACACCCAGTGTGCGATGACGATAGAAAGCGAACACTACGCCTGCGAAGTGGTCGCTCCCGACGGAAGGACATGGTTTTTCGACGATCCAGGTTGTATGATCAAATGGCTCGAAACGAAAGAGTTCAAAGATCGGGCGGTATTGTGGGTCCATGCCGAAGATACCGGCAACTGGATCGATGCGAAAAAGGCGTGGTACTCCCGTACCGACCGTACACCGATGCATTACGGTTTCGGCGCGAGAGAGAAATACGAAGAGGGGTTGATCGATTTTCAGACGATGCGGCTGATGATGCTGCGGGGTGAAAATCTGACCGATCCGCGTATCCGCAAGAAGCTGCTGGGATACTGAATGGAGGCGATAGACATCCTTTCGATCGTCACGATCGCCTTTTTGGGATCGTTCGGCCACTGCATCGGAATGTGCGGCGGCATCGTGATCGCTTACAGCAGTACCAAAGTCGACGAAAATTGGAGCAAAACGAAACAATCGCTCGCGCACCTGGCCTACTCTCTGGGGCGAATCACGACCTACGTCATTCTCGGCGCGATCTTCGGGGCGATCGGCGGAGTCGCGACTTTCAACAACTACACCAACGGCATCCTCACGATAGTAGCGGGACTCTTCATGATTTTGGCCGGACTTTCGCTGATAGGCAAAGTGAAGTTTTTGACGCTGCTTGAACACTCCGTCTCCAAAAGCGGATGGTATCACCGCACCTTCAAAGCGCTTCTACATTCGCGTTCGATCGCGAGCTTTTTCATCCTCGGAATGCTCAACGGCCTCCTGCCGTGCGGTCTGGTCTACTTCTTCGCCGTCACGGCCGCCAGTACCGCCAGTCCCCTCTGGGGAGCGTTCGTGATGCTGATTTTCGGAATAAGCACGATACCGGCCCTCTTTTCTCTCGGTTTTTTCACCGGCTTGTTCAAACAAAGCTCATTGCGCCACCTGATGATACGTCTTGCCGCCGTGGCGGTGATTCTTTACGGCGGCTATACGCTCTGGCGGGGGGTCGATTTCATCCGCCATCCGGACAAACCGCTTCTAAATTGTTGTGAAAGCGCCGAATCCAAAGAGAGGAACGCACCCTGAAACGGAGTATTTTTTTCGGATTCTACAACGGTTTGGGCGATCTGGTCTCCGATCTGATCTGGATAGAGCGGTTCATCAAAGAGGAATATCGCGTCACCCTATCGGTCTCCTCATGGCTGGTGCCCCTCGGCCGCTTTCTGCTGCCCGAAGCCCGAATCGTACCGGCCGGCTCGAAAGAGGAGGTCTCTTCACAGCGCTACGACTACGATCTGATCTTTCTGACACCCAACTACCTCCATCCCGCCCGCAGCAATCCGCGCTCCGTCCCGGCCTATATCATGAAGTATCTCCAAGTCAAAAAGCGATCGAACGACGACAGCGTGATCATGCATCCTTCGATACCGGAACTGCTGGGATACATGTTCGGTTCGAGCGACAGCTATCTGGCCGACCATTTTTCACTGATGAGCTACGGCCTGCTGCGAAAATACGCATCGCTCTTCACGGCACATCCGGCCATACTCCACCCTCCGCCGCCTCCTTTTAAGGGGGGCGATCCCGCCGTATCCGAACTCTATATCTTCCCCTATTCCGGTAACGAAGCCAAAAACTATCCTCTCGATTCCTACCTGAAAATCGCACGCAGCCTGGCGGCCGATCATCCGGATCTGAAAATCCTCTTTTTCGTCACCCCCAAAGAGTATGATGCCACCCGCGAATATGTCGGCGAGTTCAAGGTGGTCTCCACCTCTTTAGAAAATCTCTGCACGCTTTTCGGGCCCAAGGTGCTGATCCTCTGCGCCGATTCGGGCCCGGGACACCTGGGTACCTATTTCAAATCCAACGCGCTCGTGCTTTTCGGGATGACCGACAGTAAAAAATACGCACCCAGAGGGGAGGGGAAGATTCTTACGCTACAATCCCCCTCGACGCGGGTGGCCGATATCCCCCCTTCGAGCGTCTTGCAACGCATTCGCGAATCGTTCACTTTCCCCCGAAGCGGAGCGAATCGATGAGAAGCGTTTTTCGGGCTTTCTTGCTGCTTTGGATCCTCTTCTCCTCTTCCGCAGCGTTTACGATCACTTCGAAAACCCCCATCTGCGTCACCCACCCGAGCGAACCGATGCGAAAGGCGGCCGAAGAACTAAGAAGTTATCTTGCGAAAATTACGGGAGAGACTCTCGCGAAAGTGCAAACATGCGACGAAAAGAAAAAGGGAATTCTTTTTGTCAAAGCCAAAACCCCTTTTGCCGAAAAACTCCCCTTTGCTAAGAAACTCCGTGCTCTCGATGAAGACGGCTTTTTGATCGTCTCCACCCCCGATACGCTCTATCTGGCCGGCTCCGACGATCGTGCCCTCTTCTACGCTCTTTACCATCTGCTCGAAAAGTATCTGGGATGCCGCTTCTTAAGCGCCGACTACGAAACGATCCCCAAACGCCCCCGAACGAAGCTCGCCGATTTTTTGGAACGGTGCGAACCCCGCTTTAGATATCGGGAGCTATTTTTCCTCGAAAGCGACGATCCGCGATTCGCCCGAAAAATGAGGCTCAACGGGCGATTGGGCCATCGTATCCAAAACAACCCGATGCATCTGGATATCGACGCGTTCAACCGCTTCTCTCCCTTCGCGCTTTTCGGATCCGAGCGCTCATGCGGGGGGCAGGTCGACTTCTCCGATCCGAAAATCCGCGACGAAGCCCCCATGCGTATCGCCCAAATCGCCTCCGAGCTTCCCGTCAAAGCGGGAGATCTTTTTCTGATCGAACACGAAGATATCGAAAGCTACTGCACCAAAGGCATCCCCGAAGGGGAGTCTCCCTCCTTCGCGTTCGTCGGTTACGGACGTCATATCGCCGAGCGTATCGACCCCCGATACCGCTCCAACCCGCTGCTGCTGCAGGCATATCAGTGGAGTCTTGAGCCTCCGGTGAAAGTGGTGAAATTCCCGGACAATCTGGGAGTCATCTTCTCTCCGATCGAAATGGATTTCGCACGGGCGATCGACGAGGGTTCCAACCGCCGCTTCTTTAATGCGCTCGAAAAGTGGGGCGCTTTCAGCGACCATCTTTACGTCTGGCACTACGGCATCAACTTCGCCGGCTATCTTCAACCCTACCCCGACCTTTATGCGCTTGAGAGCGATCTCAAACGCTTCGACAAAACTCCGCAGATCGAAGGGGTTTTTATACAGGGAGACTACGAAAGCTACGGCGCCGATCTGGCAGACCTGAGAATCTGGGTCTTTTCGAAGCTGCTTTGGGATCCGACTCGAAACCTCGACGATCTGATAACGACTTTCTGTCGTGCTTATTACGGTCCGGCGGCCAAAGAGGCGATCGACTACATCCGCTATCTGCACCGTTTCCGCGCCGAGTGCGGTGAGGCGCTTCGGGTCAAGACCTCCGCCGATATGCGCTATCTCTCGCCTCAGTTTCTCGATTTCGCCGAATCGCTGCTGCAGAAGGGGTTGGAAAAGTGCTCCAAGGATTCTCCCTACTACGAACACACCCTCTCCCTCTTCGCCGGAATCGACTACATACGGCTGCTGAAAGCCCCCGAAGGTAAAAAGCGCACCCGCAGCGTAAAAAGGCTGATGACGTTTTTCAAACGAAAAAAGGTGACCCACTACGCCGAAGGGGCCCCGATAACGATCCTCGAAGAGATCGCGCCCGTCGCGGAGAAAAAAGCTCCCCCGCCCAAGGAAGCCAAAGGGCTGAAAAAAGGTGTCGACTGGCTGGAATTCCAAGAGTACGCCCTGCAGTTGTGTTGTACTCGAATCGTGGCGGACCCCTTGGCCGGCAACGGCAGAAGCGCGACGATGCCCGGAAACGTTTCGGATTGGGGATTTCAGCTAAGCACCCTCAATCTCCCCAAAGGGGAGTGGGAGGTGTACGCCGAAGTCAAAATCACGCTCAAACCGAACATCTCGTTGCTCAAAAAGGCCAAATTCGCTCTCTTTTACGGTATTTATCCCCAAAGCAAAGGAGGAGCGTTGATCGCCCAGTTCACCCCCGGCAAATACCGCACTCTCAAAATCGGCACCCTCGATACCTCCGAGAGGACAAAAGCGATTTGGCTTAGACCCCCCGAAAACGACGCCGTAGAAAAAGTCTATCTGGATCGAATCTTTCTGGTTCGCAAAAATGCCCGCCCGGGTGTGTAGATTCGTAAATTCTTAGTAATTTTTATTTTTCTTAGTCATAATTTTTTTATAAAAATCACACCTTCCTTCCGTAGTGTGTTACAATATAAGCAAGGAGTATGAAGTGGGTGTGAAGGTCTATTTTTCTATCGTTTCACACAACCAGTACGATCTGGTCGAAAAATATTTTTCCAATTTTCCAAAAGTGGTGGGTGATTTTTCGATCAATCTCTGCTTTATGGACAATACAGGCTCGGATGCCTTGAAAACCTTTTGCGAAGAGAGTGGCCACTTCTACTATCATGACGGAATCAAGAGAGGATTCGGACAAAACCACAACAAAATGTTCTCTCTGATCTCTCCGGAAAACGAAGATATCTTCATCGTCTGCAATCCCGACATTCTGATACCGCACGACCAACTCGAAGGGATCTTGCGGACATTCGTCGAAACCGACGCCGACCTCTTTTCACCTTCTATCTATTTCGACAAAGAAAATGAGGAACTGGACAATCCCGATAAAAACATCCCCGGCTTTTTGAATTTCTGCGTTTCGTTCATCAGCAACACCCGGCTGCACTACGGCACCCGCACGAACATCCGTCACCCCGAATGGCTCTCGGGCGCCTTTATCGTTTTCAAACCGGAATCCTACAGAAGGCTGGAGGGATTCGACGAGCGGTACTTCATGTATTGCGAAGATATGGATATCTGCTACCGAGCTCACAAACTGGGAATGAAGGTAGTTCATGACAACCGCCATTACCTCGAACACCACGCTCAGATGCACAGCCGGCAATTTTTCTCCCAAAACGTCTACTGGCATATGCACTCCGCCCTCAAATTTTCACTGCGCCACAACAAACTTTTTCATCTGACCCATATCAAAAAGCGAAGAAAAAACGCAAAAGGACCCAGAAAAGAGGATCTGGAATCAAGCGATCACTCCGACGTACCGGAGAGTTGACGGCTAAGACGCCATCCGTCTTTGTAGGCTCGCACCAGCGCCTCCCGCTGTGAAGGGTTGAAGCGGATATATTTGGCGATCGCCGAAAGAGTGGTGTACAATAGGGCGATTTGACGATGAGGGAAGGGGTAGTTCTTGTTGATGAAATAGATGCGGTTTCGCATCACGTAGTAGACAAAGAGCGTCGAAGCCTCCCCGCCGCTGGAGTGGCTCACCTTGTGCCAAATCTTGGTACGGTAACAGAAGTGGATCGCATATCCCCGCTTTTTGGCACGATATAGAAAATCGGTATCGTCGTAGTAGATGAAATAGTTTTCGTCGATTTTTCCGATCTCTTCGAACACCCTTCTGGAAATCAGCATCACACAAGAGGGTGCGTATTCCAAAATCGTATGACGATCGTACTGGCCACGGTCTATTTCTCCTTCGCCGTAATGCGGCGTCGTTCCTTTCAGGTGGCTGAAATAGCCGCCGGCGACCCAGATCCTGTCGGTACCATGAATATAGATTTTGGGGGTGACGATCGGAGCTTGTTTTGATTCGGCGAGATTCACCATCAAAGAGAGCGTATTCTCTTCGAACTCCGTATCGTTGTTGATCAGCAGCACATATTCGGCACCATCTTCCAGCGCCATCGTGATTCCCTGGTTGTCTCCCCCCGTGTTGCCGTTGTTGATTTCGTTTTTGACGAACACCACATCGAGCGAAGGATAGCGCGCCATCTGTCGTTTGGCCTCCTCCATCGAAAGATCGTCGGGAGAGTTGTCGATCATATAGAGGGTGAAGTTGTCGTAGTCCTGTTTCGCCAGAGAGTCGAAAAAACCCTCCAACACATCCTTTGCGTTGTAGAGGACCGTTACCAGTCCAATTTTTGGTTTTCGACTCATTTGAACTTCCGAATCAGGCCGACGATTTTGTCGATATCTTCATCGGAGAGGGATTGGTGCAGCGGCAGATCGAGCGTATGGGCCGCCGCATAGTCGCTGTTGGGATAGCTTCCCGTAACGTATTTTTCAAGATATTTCACCTTATGGAGCGGCCAATAGCGAAACGTGGTGTAGACGTCGTTGTCCAGTAGATATCTGGCCAACCGGTCGCGCTCTGGAGTCTGCACCCAAAAGAAGTAGTAGGAGGATTCGACATAATCGGGAATCGCCGGAGGCATTGCGAGCCACTCCAGATCCTCCAATCCTTCCAAATAGCGTTCGTATATCTCTTTGCGTCTGGCGATAAATCGAGGAACCTTCCGTATCTGAACGGTTCCGATCGCCCCCGCGATGTTGTTCATGATCGCCCGTCTCCCCGGCCGGTTGAGCTCGAATTCCCACCAGTTGGCACTTCCCGAAGCGGAGCTATCGAGTCCGCTCTTTTGCTTGACGGGAAGCCCGAGATAGAGCTGCTCTTTCGCCACATCCATTAGCTTGGAATCTCGCAGATAGATCATGCCGCCGTCTCCCGTACAGAGCGTCTTCATCGCATCGAACGACCACATTCCCATATCTCCCATCGTACCGCACGCTTCACCTTTGTAGAAACTCCTCACCGCACAAGCACTGTCTTCGATCAGACGGATGTCGTGCGTTTTGCAAAGTGAGCGGATCGCGTCCATTTCGCAAGGGATTCCTCCGTAGTGAGTGACGAAAACCGCCTTGGTGCGAGGCGTGATCACCGGCTCGATGTCCTCCGCACGAACGTTGAGCGTATGGGGATCGACATCGCAAAAGACGATTGTGGCACCTTTGGAGAGGATGCTGCTTGCTACGGAAGGAAAACTGACACTGGGCACGACGATTTCGTCCCCGGGGGAAAATTCGAAAAGATCGCCGCTTAGAAAGATCGCTTCCGTACAGCTCGTCGTCGTGAGAAAATGGCTCCTGTCGCATCCCAGACTCTCGGCGAACATCTCTTCGAAACGATCCACATACGCACCTTTTCCGATCCAGTTGGAAGCGAACACCTTTTCGATTTCTTCGATCTCCTCTTTTCCAAGAGAGGGTTGAAACAGATTGATCACCGAGACTCCTTTATGATGGTCTGTCTTTTCGATATTATAGATTTTTTAATCATATAAAAGTAAACTTTGCTTACCCTTAAACGATACCTGATACGTGACTAAATAATTATCGACCAAATCCGATCTATATACAATCGAAACTTCACAAGGCGGATAAAATGCGAATTCTGGTGCTGCTATTTTCACTTCTATTCACCTCTTGTACACAAAAGAGCGGAGCGCTCTTTCTCGATACAAAAGCGGACAGAAACGCTTCGATGCAGCAATTCGCCGCCAAACCCATTACAATCAAACCCCATGATCGCCTTTCACTGCTCTTTTTCGAATATCCGGAACTCAGTACCCGTAGCAAAGAGTCTCCCGACAATGGTATCGAAGTGATGGACGACGGTACGGTCCTGCTTCCGATAATCGGAAAGATCCAGGTCGCCGGTCTGACCATAAAATCTCTCCGGGACAAGCTCTACAGTCGTTATAGTGCCTATCTCGAAAATCCCGCCCTCTCCATCGATATTCTCAATCGCAAAATCTATGTGATCGGAGAGGTAAAACAGCCAGGACCCCTCCCTTATGACAAAACACGGACATTTACACCCCTCAAAGCGATTTCGGAAGCGGGTGGATTGACCGACAGCGCCGCCAGAGACGGAGTCTATATCCTACGTGGCACACCCAAAGCGTACGCACTGGTGAGGATGAATCTGCAGGATCTACACTCCGTGGCACAAACAAATATCGTATTGATGCCCGACGATATCGTCTATGTGGCACCCAACAACATGAAGCGGACCACGATGCCTCTAAACGGTATCGATCCCGCACTCGGATTGGTCAATACGATCTTCAATGCGATTACAATCTATAAAGTGTGGAATTGAGGTAAATATGAGAGTGACTGAACGAGAATTTTACAAAAGAGGTCTGGCTGATCGACTTTGGGACAACCGGTGGATCGTCATCACTACGACGCTCGTCTTTCTTCTGCTCTCATTTTTCTATCTCTCACGTGCTCCGAAAATCTATACCAGCAACGGTGTGATAGAGATCACTCCCAAACAAAACGCCGTACAGCCATCGGCACTCATCTCCCCAGTCATCCACAGCCGCTATATCGATACGCAGACGGAATTTTTGCATTCACGCTTCATCGTGGAGAAGGTGGTCGAGAAGCTTGGGGAGTGTGTGGAGTTTTATCGCAAAGGTCCCAAAGGAAAATTGAAACCGCTTTCCAAATCCCCTTTTATCATCCGAGATATCGTCGTCAAAGACCCCACATTTTACGACACCTTTTTTGAAATACATGAAGTCGACAAAAACCATTACGCTTTGAGGCTTCTCTCTTCCAAACATCAGGCGGAATTGATCTATCCCTATGGAAAATCCATCAAAAGCCGTTATCTACAGATGCGAGTCGACCGTAGCGACGTAGATGGATCGAGAGTCATTTTCAAATTGAGAGACATCCAAGATCTCATCGATCAAAAACTCCGTTTTTTACAAGTATCCCGTCCCAACAGCAATTCCAGTATGATCGAAATCAGTTACGGTGCACACTCTCCCGAAGCCGCACGGCGATTCGTCGATACCCTGATGGACGTCTATCTGCAGCTCAAAAGTAGAGTCAATTACGACGAATACAGACGCATTACGGAGTTGCTCGAACGTAAAATCGAAGAGGAGAGACAAAAACTCCAGAGGATCTCGAACGAGCTGGAACACTTCACTCGAAAGCACAAAATAGCCGGTATCGAAAAACAGACAGATTCAACAGTGACACTACTGTATGAAAACCGAAAACGTCTCGAAGCACTACGTGAAAAAGAGAGAAAAGCCCAAAAACTCTATCGGGTATTCCACCGTAATAGGGATTACAAGAGGATTTTGAGCGAAATCGAGTCCCTGAACGACCCAGGACTCACAGCCATTCTCAAAAAACTCTCCGAGCTAGAAACCAGATACAACACCCTCCGTTTGAAATACAAACCCGAGCATCCACAGATGCGAAAAATCAAGAATCAGATCCGCATATCGCTCCATCAGCTCGAAACCAACCTCCACTCGGTCCAGTCGACACTAGCCACACAAGTCGAGGCGATCGAAAAGGCTATCTCCAAAATACAGAAACAGCTTTCGGAAATTCCAGGGAAAGAGCTTCGATACAGCCAACTACAAAAAGAGTACACGACGATCGAAAAGAGTTATTTTGAACTCCTACAGAAACAAAAAGAGATCTCCATCTCCGAAAGTGTGCAACAAGGACTCTATCACTATCGTATCATAGACCATGCCTATCTGCCCAAACACCCCTCCAAGCCCAAAAAGGCGATCACCCTGCTGCTTGGGCTCTTTCTGGGACTCTTTTTCGGTATCTTTCTGGCTCTGATAAAGGAGTATTTCGGCAAAAAGATCCGCATACCGAGCGAAGTGACGGAATTGACCCGACTTCCCTATCTGGGAACGATTCCCTACGTCAAAGACCCCAAACACTACCGTACACTCTATCTGTTAAAATCTCCCCACTCGATCGCTTCGCAGATGATCTGGTCACTACGAACCACTCTCGAATTTTTCCTTCCCCAAAAAGGGAGTAAAATCATCGCCGTCTCTTCGATGGTCGGCGGCGAAGGCAAAACCACGGTCACCGCCAATCTCGCCGCGAGTCTCGGAATGGGAGAGAAAAAAAGCGTCGCCATTTCGTTCGATCTGAGGGCTTCGGAACTTCACGCCAAATTCGGTCTGCCCAACGACGAAGGGATAGCGGATGTGCTCTTTGGAGAAAAAAGCCTCGATGATGTCACATTCGTCTCTCAAAAAATTCCGAATCTCTATGTTATCCCTTCCGGAAAGACGGAGGTCAATCCCGTTCAAATGATCAACTCCGACCGCATCGAACAACTTCTGCGAGAGCTCAAGGAGATGTACGACTACATTCTTATCGACCTACCGCCCGTGACGATCGCGGCCGAAGCGCTCTTTTTGATGAAACGGGCCGATTTTTCCATCGTCGTACTGAAGGCGGGCTATTCTCGTAAAGACTATATTATCGATATGGAGAAGATCGCGGCCAAATACAAGATCGATCATATCGGTTTTGTGCTAAACTCCGTAAACAAGAGATACATCAGGGTCTTCAACCGACAGGAAAACAGAAAATATATGCAGATGAAACAGAAACTCGAACCCGGGAGCGCCACCGAAGAAAGGGGAACATGATCGCCAGGGCCAAAAAGCTGCTCGGCAGCGAGCGCAAACTTCTCACCAACGCCCTGATCTTCACTTTGAGCACCGTCGTCAACAAGGGAATGAATTTTTTCATTCTTCCCGTGCTCACCTACTACCTCACCAAAGCGGACTACGGAATGCTCAGCCTCATCACCTCCATCACGACGATCGCGGTCATCTACATCGGTTTTTTTCCCTCCAATTTCATCATGGTGAAATTCAGCAAATTCAAAAAGGAGGGGATGGCGCCTTACATCTCCAATATGCTCTTTTTGATGCTTTCGAGCCTGGTCGTGGTCTGGGGAATACTCTTTTTGCTGCGTTCGCATCTGTTCGTCCATTACGAAGAGCGAACCTTGCTGGTCTTTCTGATCGCGGTGATCTGTTTTTTCCAGGTCTTTTCGTTCATCCTCTCCACCCTCATCCAGCTCGAACAAAACGCTCTCAAATACGCCGCCGTCCAGTTCGTACAGACGATCGCCACCCTCTCTCTGGCTCTTTTGCTGATCATCCACTTCCAGTGGGGTTGGAAAGGAAAATTCTACGCCGAATTTTTTATCTACGGACTTTTCGCGCTTTTTACTTTCGTCTATATGGTCAGACACCGCTATGTCCGTTTCGATATCGATCCGGCGAAAATCAGGGAGTTGGTACGCTACCTCTTTCCGCTTACCTTTTTCGTACTGGGGCTCTTTTTGATGGGAACCGTCGACAAGATCTTCATCGCCAATATGGTAGGTCTCGAAGAGGCGGGTGTTTACGGCATCGCGGTCACGATGACCTTCATCATCAATATGGTCTACGACGCCGTACTCAAAGCGTGGGAGCCCCAATCCTACCAGTTGCTCGAAAGCGGCAAGGCCGAAGATCGCAAAAAGGTGGTGCAAGTGACTTATCTCTTTTCGGGATTCGTGGTGCTTTCGGCCGCACTCTACGTCCTGATCATCCCGTGGCTCTTTCATCTGATGATCAACGCCAAATTCGACCACGCCCTCTCTTTCATCCCGATTCTGGTGGTCGGATACGCTTTCGAGGGACTTCGCAAACCGATCTCCAATTACCTCAACCATATCGACAAGGTCGATCTTGTCGGCGGAATCACCATACTCGCGGGCGGACTCAACATTCTTCTGAACTACTTCTTCATACGCTCTTACGGAACGGTGGGTGCCGCTTACGCGACGACGATTTCGTTCGGATTTCTCTATTTCGCGACACTCTTCTTCGTCTTTAGATATTGTGATCTTCCCTGGATTCCGGAGAAGGCTTCATGAGCGGGAAAATCGCGGTATTCACGGTTCGATACGCTTTTGACGCCGAACGTTTCAGAACGAACCTTCTACACATTTCGCGAAAGTTTCCTATCTATGTCTTCGACAACTCCGCGGAGCCTATCGCATACAAGGGGATCTCGAACCTACACTATCTGCATGAAGGGCGAAATCGCGGACTGATGTACGGTATCAACCGCTGCATCGAAGCGGCACTGCAAGATGGCAAAGAGATCGGCATCTATTTCGATCAGGATTCGCGGGTCAATCCCGAACTGATCGGATCGCTGATCGCGAGTTTCGAAACGATCCGAAAGGAGGATCCCAAACTCTTCGCCCTGGGTCCGCTCCCCGTACGAAAGGACGGAACGCCCTACGACATCCACCCCCGGACGGAGCCGAAACCAGGACTCTTTCTGGTCGATGAACTCATCACGTCCGGCACCGTCTTTTCGCTTGATGCTATCAAAAAGGTCGGCTTTTACGACGAGGGGCTTTTCGTGGATACGGGAGATTTCGAAATCTGCTGGAGAGCGGGGGATATGGGATATCGCTGCTATCTCGACAGCCGTATCCGCATGACGCATGAAATCGGCGTCGAAAATCTACGCGTTTTGGGAAAGACGATGCCGATCTCTTCGCCGCTTCGCAACTACTACCAGACCCGAAACATCACCGCTTTGCTGCTGCGAAGACCGCTCTATCGCAAATATCAGGTCCACTTTTTCAGACGCCTGGTCAATATCGCGCTAAATCTTCTTTTCGTCCCGCCAAGACGCGAGCGGGCACGGATGAATCTACTGGGTTTTTATCATGGTATCGTCGGGAAAATGGGAAAACTCGATGTTTGAGGGCTTCAGAGCGCACGCCCCGACAATCTGGAGCGGACTATTCGTGCTGCTTTTCGCGCTACTCTCCCTCCAATCCACCAAAATCGGCGGAGCGCGCATCGGCCAGATTTACTTGTTGCTGCTATTTGGTATCGTCTTTCTGATCGATCTGCAAAAGCGCAAAATCGCCTACGAAGTGCTTCTGTTTTTTTGGTTGAGCGCGACGATCATGGCGCTGATCAGTTTCGCTTCGATCTATCCCAAGGTGGGAGAGACGAAATTTTTGATCAAATACTTTCTGATCTTTCCCGCCGCCTTCTACCTGGGAATGCGGATGATCGACCGCGTGCCGGTGGAGAAGTTGATCTTGGTGTTGGAGATCTCCGCACTCTTCGATGCGATGATGGCGTATATGATCTACTTTCTTCCGATGCCCTCTTTCGTCTATTCGCTGGTCCACTTCAGAGAAGCCGCCTATGGTGCGGTCTATCTCGATTTTCAGGGAACCTTTTTCGAAGCGGGGGTCTACGCCTATGCAGTGGGAGCGCTTTTTTTCGGCGCATTGCTTCTGAGAATCGATCATGATATCTGGCCCAGACGTCGATGGCTTTATGCACTCTACGTTTTCACGATCGTTCTCTCCTTCTTTCTCTCCACCAACAAAACCATCTGGATCGCTCTGATAGTGATCACTCTCTTTCTGATTCTCTACAAAAGCGGTCGTCTGCTCGTTCGTTCCAACCGCTACCAGCCCGAATCGATCCGAAATACCGACCGCCCCCTTCGGCTGCTTTCGAAAATCAACACCCTCTACGCGATCGGGTTGATACTGCTCGTGATAATGAGTTTCTGGCTGGTCAACGAACTGATGCCCAGACCGATGATCACGCTGGAGTTGATCAGGGTGAAGATGGAACAAGAGCGGGGCAAGGCGCTACTCATCATTCTCGATCTCTTGCGAAAAAGCGACTGGATCGGAGGATACGGATTCGGTTTTGTCGAATACTATTTCGGCGTCACGCCCGTAGACGTGATCGGACTCGGAAAGGGTGTGAGTATGGTCTTCAACTCCTTTTTGGATATCTGGCTTTCGGTTTCGATTTTCGGCGTACTTTTCATGCTCGCGCTGCTCTTTTTCTCTTTCAGTACGCTCAGCTTCTTCACGATGGCGATTCCGATCTACTTTTTCGTCTTCGCCAACTTCAATCCCGTCGCGGCGAGCGAAGAGTTCTTTCTCTTTCTGGGGCTCTCCTACGGATTTACCCAAAGGCTAAAACATGTGTCATAACCACCCGCTCGTATCGATCCTGATACCCTCCTACAACCACCGCCCCTACGTCACGCAGACACTGCAAAGCATTCTCGATGATGGGTACCCCAACAAGGAGGTGATCATCGTCGACGACGGTTCGACAGACGGATCCGACGAAGCGATACGGGAATGGCTTAGTGCACATCCACTGGATGCGGATTACACTCACCGCCCCAACCGCGGGCTTCCCGCCACACTCAACGAACTTCTCACCAAAAGCCGTGGCGAATTCATCGTTTTGCTCGCCAGCGACGATCTGCTTTTGGAGGGGGGGATCGCATCGCGGGTCGCGTTTTTGCAAAAACATCCTAAACTTCAGGCGGTTTTCGCCGATTGTATCGTTATCGACGGCGAAGGAAAGAAAATCTGCGAAAGCGGCCTGTTCGATTACAGAAAAAACGAAAAAGAGGATTTCGCGGATGCCGAGCGTATCAAAAAGGCGTTCATCCGAAGATTCGCGATGCCGGGCCCCGTACTGATGACCCGCCGCAGCTATTATCTCCGAAACGGTCAATACGACGAGTCGTTGATGATGGAGGATTTCGCTTTTTATCTGCGTATCGCCGCCCAGGAGCAGATCGGATTTTTGGATACGAAAGTGAGTGCCTACCGAATACACGATACCAATATGAGCAGGAGTCTGGATAAAGAACGCTTCATCCGACTCCTGAAAGACGGAAGAAGAGTCCTGCTCAAGCAGGCTCCCCTCTTCTCTTTGCGGTATCGACCGTTGATCTGGTGGCAAGTCTTGAAATTTTCGATACGGATCGTTTTGTATCGATATGATATCATGAAATAAAAAGGGGATCGATGGATTTTAAACGGTTGGATTTTCGAGTCATCAACGACGCCGATTGCGCCTGCGGCTCTCTGCTGGTGGTGGAGGGAGAGCGTGATATACCCTTTTCGATCGCGCGTGTCTTTTTTGTTTACGGCGTAGGACCCAACCAGATCCGCGGCGAACATGCGCATCTTAAAACTTCCCAAGTACTCTGCTGTCTGCGGGGAAGCTGTGAAATTACGCTCGATGACGGAGAGAAAAAGGAGCGGTTCATCCTCGACTCTCCGGACAAAGCACTAATGCAGCGACCTATGGTCTGGGGCAGAATCGCCCATCTAAAGCCCGGATCGATGCTGATGGTGCTGTGCGACACCTTCTACGATCCCGACGAATATATTTACGACTATGAAACGTTTTTGAAACTGGCAAAGGAGAAAAAGGGTGGATAGATTCCGCTTTTTCCGTTATGAAGAGCGTCACAAATCTCTTTGGGACAGCTTTGCCGATCGTGCCAAAAACGGCCATTTCTTTTTTCGGCGCGATTTTATGGAATACCATAGCGACCGCTTTTTTGACCACTCCTTGATCGTTACAACCCCCAAAGGGAAAACGATCGCACTGCTGCCGGCCAACCGGACGGACGATACGCTCCACTCCCATCAGGGACTCACGTTCGGCGGATTTTTGGTAGACGATGGTATGAAGACGGAAATTATGCTCGATCTTTTCGAAGATTTGCAATCCTATCTGCGCCGAAACGGTATCCGCAAACTCGTCTACAAACCGATCCCCCATATCCACCATATCAAACCGGCCGAAGAGGATCTCTACGCACTCTGGCGCATGGGTGCGACGCTCTCTCGACGTCTCGTGAGCGCCGCGGTTCCCCTCGATCGCCCCGTCCGCTACTCCAACGGCCGCAAATGGAGTATCAAACGGGCGAAAAAGGCGGGTATCGAGATCGCTCGAAGCGATGAGGTCGAAACCTTCTGGCATATCCTCGAAGCGGTATTGCAAAGCCGCCACGAAGCCGCGCCCGTCCATACCGCCGAAGAGATGCGCAGACTGATGGAGCGGTTTCCCGACCATATCCACCTCTATCTCGCCCGCTTGGAGGGAAAGGTGCTTTGCGGAGGACTCACTTTCGTCAATCCCACCGTCACCCATCTGCAATACGTCGCCAACACCCCCGAAGGCAGAGAGATCGGCGCGCTCGATCTGTTGATCGACCATTTGATCCGAGAGGTCTATGCGAACAAAGCCTATTTCGATTTCGGTACCTCCAACGAAGAGGGGGGACGCGTGCTCAATCGGGGGCTGATAGACCAGAAGGAGCGTTTCGGCGCCAGAGCCGTCGTTTTCGATCGTTACGAGTGGGTGTTATGAAAGTGACGTTTCTCGATCTGCAAAAGATCAACGCCTCTTTCGAGCCCGAGCTCACCGAAGCCGCGCAACGTGTGATCGCGAGCGGCTGGTATCTTAGAGGAGAACAGACGCAGCGATTCGAACGGCGTTTCGCCGAATTCGTCGGTTCGCGATTCGCCGTCGGCGTCGCGAGCGGCCTGGACGCCCTGCGATTGATTCTGCTGGGATATCTGGAGCTTGGGGTTATGAAAAAGGGAGATGAGGTGATCGTCCCCGCCAACACCTACATCGCCACGATCCTCGCCGTCGTCGAAAGCGGACTCGTACCGATTCCGGTGGAACCGGATCCGAAAAGTTTCAACCTCGATCCCGATCGCATCGAAGCGGCGATCACCCCGAAGACAAGAGCGATCATGCCGGTGCACCTCTACGGCCGCTGCGCCGACATGGAAAAGATTGCGGCCATCGCGAAAACACACGGATTGAAGGTGGTCGAAGACGCCGCACAGGCGCACGGCGCACGCTGCGGGAGACGCTATGCGGGAGCGGCGGGAGACGCGGCGGGCTTCAGCTTCTATCCCGGGAAAAACCTGGGCGCACTGGGAGACGGCGGTATCGTCACCACGGACGACGAAGCGCTGGCACGAACAGTAAGGATACTGGGCAACTACGGAAGCGAACGCAAATACCACAACCTCTATGCCGGATACAACAGCCGGCTCGACGAGATACAGGCGGCCTTTTTGGGTGTCAAACTCCCCCGTCTCAAAAGCGACAACGCACGTCGGCGCGAAATCGCCGAAATCTATCGCGACCGAATCGACCATCCCGCGATTTCGTTGCCCGATCCCCCGGCCGATCCCCTCTCGCATGTCTGGCATCTGTTCGTCATCCGCACTCCGGACAGGGAAGCTCTTCAGCGCCATCTGAAGGCAAACGACATCCAAACCATGATCCACTATCCGATTCCGCCCCACCGCCAACCGGCCCTGAAAGCACTCGGTTCGCTTCGCCTGCCGATCACCGAAGCGATACACGAAGAGGTGCTGAGCCTTCCGATCTCGCCGCTGATGAAAGACGAAGAGGCGATCTACGTGGCCGAAACGATCAACCGATACGAAGGAGCAAGATGAAAGAGCTGACACTGGGAATGAATTTTTTCGGCGGACACGATACGGGCATTTTCGCGATTTTCGAGGACGACTGCTACGGATTGCTCGAAGAGCGCGTCACCCGCTTCAAACACGACGCTCTCTTTCCGCTCGGCGCGATCGAAGAGATGCTGCGGTACAAACGAATCGATCCCGAAAAGGTCGAACGCCTCCATGTCGGAGTGGCGACGCTGGAGTTCGAAAACCGCCTACTGCCCGAAAAGAGTTACGAAATGACGCGGGCGCTCAGATCGATGCTTTCGTCTCCCGGCGAACCGCTTTACATCAAGGAGTACACCCGAAAGAAAGAGGCGCTCAGACAAAAAGGAAAACTCGCCCAAAGCGCCGCTTTTTTGGCCGATCCCGACGGACGCCGCTATCTTCGGATGCAGCTTACCGGCAAAAAACGGCCTCTTAGAGAGATCGTCACGAACCATCTAAAACGTATCTTTCCACGATCGAAGCTCGATTTGAACTTCTACGAGCACCACCTCTGTCATGCCTACAGCAGTTTTTACGCCTCCGACTTCGAAGAGGCGATGATCTTCTCTTTTGACGGATACGGCGACGGGCTTTTCGCCAAACTCTATCTCGTCGACAAAGAGGGAAAATTCGAACCAATCGGAGAGAGCGCCAACGTTTACGTCCCCAACACCCGCAAATACGACTTCGCCGACAACGGCTACCTCTCGGTGGGCAACATCTATTCGATTTTCACCCATCTGCTGGGCTTCACTCCGCTGGCCGACGAAGGAAAGGTGGAGGCGCTCGCGGCCTTCGGAGATTATCGAAACGCCCTCTACGAGAGGCTCTGCGAAGGATACGCGATCGACGAGGAAAGGCTTTCGATTCGACTTGACGCATCCGTATACGACGCTCTCTTCGCTCCCGAATCGATCGAACGGATTTTCGACGACCTCTCCCGCGAAGCGATCGCAGCGGCGGTACAGCATTTTGCCGAAGAGAGCGCGCTCGCGCTCCTTCGTGCGGCCAAAAGACGCCATCTCGCGTCCGCACTCGCCCTTTGCGGCGGAGTGACGGCGAACGTGATCATGAATCTTCGCATCTTCGAAACGCTTTTTGACGACCTCTTCATCACCCCGGCGATGGGAGACGACGGAATCGCTCAGGGAGCCGCCCTTTTGAAATATTTCGAACGCTTTCCGGATCGAAAAAAGGAATTCCGCTTTCCCCAAATGCCGTATCTCGGCTCCGCCTACACCAAAGAGGAAATCGAACCGCTGCTTTTAAACGGAGGTTATCGCTACGAAGATCTGGGCGAAGCGGCGTGGGAGAAGGCGGCGGAGCTGGTGGCGGCG
>CAYUEN010000032.1:0-22217 GCA_964443745.1 uncultured Campylobacterales bacterium
GCTGAATTTTTGCAGCATCCATCCCAATACCCTACACATGCCCGAATGATGCCAGACCTCGGTATCACAGCGGAGGAAGCGAAGGGACTCGTCGCATTTTTGAAACACATGAGTGCGATCGATACCAACGGTTTCCCGAGAAACTTCGGCAAAGAACAAGGAGATACAAATGCTTGGTAGTCTAAAAGCCACGGGACTGAGCGAATCCCAAAAACTCGGTATTATGTATTTTAGAGTCGCGATCGTGCTTTTCGGCGCACAACTGCTGATGGGTCTGATCGCCGCAACTCAATTCTTGTATCCAAGCTTCCTGTTCGAGATTTTCGACTTCAGTGTCGCCAGAATGGTGCATATCAACGCACTGGTCGTCTGGATGCTCTATGCGATGATCGGGGCAGTCTACTATATGCTCACCGACGAGACGGGAGAGGAGACGGTAGCGATTGGATTGGGTAAACTCGGATTCTACGTTTTGACCGCTGCGGTCGCCGTCGTAGTTTTGGTATACATCTTCATCCAGGTCGGACCGGGTAAAGAGAGTACTATCTGGTTCATCAACGAAGGACGTGAATACCTCGAAGCACCCAGATGGGCCGATATCGGCATCGTGGTCGTCGTATTGATTTTCTACTGGAACGTTTTCGCCACCTATATGAAAGGAAAAAGGACTGGCGTAATGACCGTAATGGTCGCGAACCTTCTGGCACTGGCGGGTCTGTACCTGTGCGGTATGTTCTTTACCGACAACATCTCCGTCGATCAGTACTGGTGGTGGTGGGTCATTCACCTCTGGGTCGAAGCGACATGGGAAGTATTCGTCGGAACGCTCGCTGCATACGCTCTGATCAAATTCATCGGTGCCAAGCGTGAAATCGTCGAAATGTGGCTTTGGATCGAAGTGCTGATGCTTTTCGGATCCGGTATCCTGGGTCTTGGTCACCACTACTTCTGGATCGGTACACCCGAATACTGGTGGGAGATCGGTGCACTCTTCTCCGCACTCGAACCTATACCTCTGGTCGCGATGTTCGTTCATGTTCTCTACGACTGGGGTAAAGAGCAGGGGCACTGTGAAGCGACAGGTACCGCCCATGCGATCAACAACGGACCGGGAATGGCTTGGATCGTAAGCAATGCATTCGGAAACTTCCTGGGTGCGGGTATCTGGGGATTCTTCCACACCCTGCCACAAGTCAATATCTATACACACGGTACCCAATTCACCTCTGCGCACGGACACCTCGCTTTCTTCGGTGCCTATGCGACGATTTTGATCGGTATGATGTATTTGGGAGTCCAGGGAGCATACGGAGTCAAAAATCTCAAAGCCACCAGACTCTCGAAATGGGCGATCTCCTTGATAGTCCTTGGCGTATTGGGTATGACCGTCGCATTGACGATCGCCGGATACGAGCAAGTACTCGTAGAGAGAGCGGAGCTGGGCGGAACATGGGAAGCCTTCTTCACCGCACAAAATCTGCGATGGTACGTCCAGGCACAGGGATGGAGGCTCTTTATGGGTCTGATCACCTTTATCGGTTTTGTCTTCCTTGTGATGGATCTGCTCACTATCGGTAAAAACGCAAAAGCGAAAGAGGCGGCAGCGGCAGCGACTGCCTGACGATGTGGCAGGTTTGGCCTGCCACCGAATTTGAAGGAAAGGAGTTATCATGATTGATCCGTTCACAGATATCGTACCCAGCTTTTTCGGTACGCTCAATCAGGGACCTTTGACATTGACGATTTTCTTGCACACTGTAATAATCCTGCCTATGATCTGGATCTATTTCAGTGAAAAGAAAAAACTGAATAAATAATAAGGTATAATAACGGGGTGAGGGGAAACAAACCCAATCTTTAAAGGAGGCAACATGAAAGTAAGCAAATTACTTAGTTTCGTGGCGGCGATGAGTCTGGCCACGGTAGGTTTGCAAGCTGGCGCGAAAATCAAGCTCAGCGACGCAGAGATGAAGAAAGCCACACAGATCTATTTCGATCGATGTGCGGGCTGCCACGGAATGCTGAGAAAAGGAGCGCTCGGTCCATGGATCAGGCCCGAACCGCATAAAGACAAAAAAGGAAATATGCACGGTACACTGGCGATCGGTACCGAAGGTCTCAAAGCGATCATCTACAACGGTACATCCGGTGGTATGCCAGCATGGGGTAAATCGGGTGAATTGACGAAAGAAGAGACAGAGTTGATGGCCAAATATGTCCAGGTCACCCCTCCTCAGCCACCAGAGAAATCGATGGCCGACCTGAAAAAGAGCTGGAAGGTTCTGATCCCTGTCGACAAGCGACCCACCAAGCCAGAGACTAACCGAAACTGGAAAAACTATTTTGGTGTCGTTCTCAGAGATATCGGTAAAATCGCGATCGTAGACGGTGACAAAAAAGAGATCGTCTCTGTCGTTCCATCTGGATTTGCGACACACATCCTCAGAAGCTCCAAAGATGGAAGATATATGTATGTCATCGGTCGAGACGGAAAAGCTTCGATGATCGATCTCTGGATGAAAGAGCCCAAAAACGTTGCGGAGATTCGCGTCTGTAACGATGCGAGAAGTATCGATACTTCCAAATACGAAGGATACGAGGGCAAATATGCGGTTGTCGGCTGCTACTGGCCACCATCCATCGTTACACTCGACGGTAAAACGCTCGAACCATTGAAGCAGGTATCCACAGCGAGCTATACCTATGACGAAGGTGTTTTCACCAGAGAAGCGAGGGTTGCCGCAATCGTCGCCAACCATCACAAGCCTGAGTGGGTCATCAACATCAAAGAGACAGGTCAAGTCTGGCTCTACGACTATACAGATGTCAAAAATCCGACCATCAAAATGATCGAAGCCGAGAGATTCCTCCACGATGGTGGATGGGATAGCACCAAGCGCTATTTCATGGATGCTGCCAACGCGAGAAACATCATCTCCGTCATCGACACGGTCGAGGGTAAACTGGTCAAAAATATCCCATCCCAGGGTATCAAGCCACACCCAGGACGCGGTGCGAACGTCAACTCCGCCAAATATGGTCCAGTATGGCTGACAGGACACATCGGTTCCAACGATATCGTAGCGATCGGTACGGATCCCAAAGGACATCCTGACAATGCATGGAAAGTGGTCAAGAAATTCGCCCTTCCAGGAGAGGGTGGAGGTAACCTCTTTATCAAGACCCATCCAAACTGCAAATACATCTTTGCGGATCGCCCTGTCAATCCAAACAGAAAACTTCAAACTCAAATCTATGTCATCGACAAAGACAAGCTTGAAGTCGTAAAAACCATTCCGATTCCGGAAGAGTATCTCAAATCTGCAGATCCAAAAGTCAAAGCGAGAGGACCTGTACACTTTGAGTTCAACGCCGACGGTAGTGAGGTATGGACAAGTATCTGGGGTAACAAAAAAACAGCTACTCCGATTCTGGTCTTCGACTCCAACACGCTCAAGTTGAAAAAAGTGATCAAAGACAAGCGTCTGATTACGCCTACGGGTAAATTCAACGTCACGAACACTATGGGGGATATCTACTAATCTCCTACTTACATCGGGGGCTTCCCCGATGTAATACCTTCATAATCTTCAAATCCAGGAACTTTGATGAAACCGCTACCGATCTTTCTTTTCGTTGTCTCGACACTGTTTTCTTTTGATGAATCTTCAGGCCACTTCATCGAAGCTTTACCAAAGAAAAACAAGGGTGAACGGCTCTATATGCAACAGTGTGCCGTCTGCCATCACAAAGAGCGTATCGGGCTGGAAGGCCCTCCCCTCTTTTCCAAAACCCTGAGAAAATATCACGATCTCTCGGCTCTGGCCAAAAAGATCAAAAACGGATTTCCCCAAACGCTAATGCCAAAATTCGAACACCTCAGCGATGTGGAACTCCTTCAGATCGCACGCTACATCAAACGCCCTCTGGACAAAAACGTTACATGGTCGAAAGAAGACATCGAAAAATCGCGCAAAATCTTCCATCACCCCAAACAAAACATCGGTATCCGCGATATCGAAGATATCACGCCCGTCGTGGAGCGTGACGGCGGATTTGTCTGGATCATGGAAAAAGAGAAGATTTTGGACAAATTCCCGCTCAAAAACGTCCATGGCGGTATCAAATACCAATTTCCCGAAGCCGAAAACATCTTCGTTCCCACCCGCGACGGCATCGTCCTCAAATACTCACTCGCAAACGGACGGGTCGAATCGCAGATCAGGGCGTGCATAAACCTGCGAAACGTATCACTCAGTCGCGACGGACGTCACGCTTTCGTCACCTGTCTGCTGCCCGAACAACTGGTGATTCTTGATACGAAGGATCTTTCCGTCGAAAAAATGGAGAAGTTGGAGGGAAAAGTGAGCGCCCTCTACGAGCTTTACACGAAAGACGAAGCGATCTTCACCTATCGTGACAAGCCGCTGGTAGGATTTCTCGATACCAAAAAGCTAAAACTCTCGTTCAAAAAGATCGACGAACCGATAGAAGACTTTTTTATCGACCCTTTCGACAAATTTCTGATCGCCACCGCAAGAAGAGGCAAAGTGCTGCGCGTATACGAGATCGAGAGTCTCAAAAAAGTCTACGAACACAAGATGAAAGGAATGCCGCATCTTTTCAGTGCTACCTATTTCTATAAAAACGGCGACTTCTATTTCGCTACGCCGCATCTGCGCAGCAGTTACATTACGCTTTGGAAGATGTACGATTGGGATTTTGTCAAAAAAATCGATATCGGCGGGGACGGATTTTTCGTCAAAACCCACCCCAACACCCCCTATCTTTGGATAGACAACGGCACCGACCAGCTCGTTCTTGTCGACAAAAAAAATTACGCCATCAAAAAAACGACTCCCGTCAAGGGCAAACAATACATCCATGCCGAATTCAGCGGAGACGCCAAATATACCTATTTGAGCATCTACGAACACAACGGATCGATCGAAGTGTGGGATACGGCAAAACTGAAAAAGATCGTCTCCTACCCCGCGGATATCCCCGTCGGGAAATACAACTTCATATGCAAAAACAGACGCTTCTATCCACGTCTATTCGGGCTCGACATCGCCCACGAGAAGTGTGGAAACGCCTCCGATCTCAAAAGCTGCCTGAAAAAGATCGAAACAGACAACCCCTATATACGAAAAAGCGTTTCGGATCTTCTGGAGAGCCTCGAATAAAGGCTCTCTAACCCAATTGTGCTACAATGCGCACAAAAATAAAAGGAACGATATGGGGATTACAGAGGAGCTCATTGCCAGAAGTGGTGGAAAATGCGAATTGTGCGGTAGTATGGAGCATCTTGACGTCTACGAAGTCACACCTTCGGATGGCACCGCCGAACGATGCGTCTACGTTTGCAAAACCTGCAAAGAACAGATCGAAAATCCGGAAACGACAGACCCGAACCATTGGCACTGTCTGAACGAAAGTATGTGGAGTGAAATTCCTGCCGTACAGGTCATGGCATATCGTATTCTTTCACGTATCGCATCGGAAGGATGGCCTCAGGACCTGCTGGAAATGCTCTATCTGGACGAAGCGACCAAATCATGGGCTGAAGAAGCCGACTCTTCCGCACAAGACCCATCTTTGCCGACACTCGACAGCAATGGCACGCAGCTCCTCGCCGGAGATAGCGTTACGATTATCAAAGATTTGGATGTCAAAGGGGCGGGTTTCACGGCCAAAAGAGGAACCGTCGTCAAAAATATCGCGCTCACGGACAATCCCGAACAGATAGAAGGACGTGTCAACGGCGTCCGTATCGTTTTGTTGAGTAAATTTCTGAAAAAAGTCTGATCGAAAAGGCGATATGCCTCGTTGGAGGCATATCGTGTCAGAAGGATTTTATCCGTTTTCGTGGGCGTGGTGTACTTCGATCAGATCTTCGATATTGGTACCAAGAACATAGACGTTTTCGTAACCCATCATCTCCAGATACCCCATCACCCGATTGGCGAACCACCCTTTGACACACGCGACGACGATCGGATTGGTATGATCTTGGGGTATCTGGTCCAGATATTCGGTGAAAGTAGGATAAGGAGCGTAAATCGCGTTGACGATACCCGCCTCCTGCGCATTCTCTCCTTTCACCTTCTCGGGCGGCCGCACATCCAGCAAAACCGCACCCGCATCCATGATCAACTCCCTGCATTGATGCAGATCGAGATGTCCGAGATTCTCTTTTTCAAGATCTTGGGCAATGATCGTCTCTAGCCGTTCTCTTGGTTTGTCAGCCATCTTTCTCTCCTTTGATAGAAATCATGATATATTATATGATATATATGTTGATAGGATACTTAAATAAATCCACTAAACTTTCGGAGCTTTGCGGCCGTATTGATCCCTACGGCAAGTGATACGATCGAAAGAATATACAGCGTCGCATATCCGGCCGTCTCCACGATCAAACCGCCCAATACCGAGGAAAAGAGGCCGATCGATGTGAGTGTGGACTGAATCGCGACGTAGACGGGTCGTTTGCTTTCGGGTGCGATTTCGAGTATCAGATTCATGTCCGCGTTTCGAAAACCGTCGATCGCCACACCCAACAGGAAAAAAATCACCACATAGTGCCAGGGGGCACGGGCCAAAAGCGCGACGGAAAAAGCACCGATCATAAGCAAATAGGAAAGCTGGATCATACGTATATAATCATGCGTGAACCGTTTCCATAGCAGCAGATTGCCCGCCATACTGCCGACCATCTGAATCGTGATGAAACCGCCCACGAGCCAACCCGTCAGAGCAAAACTCTCTTTGGCTCTGAGGATCACGAAAGGAAGCGAAAGCAAAAAAGCGTATCCAAGCAACGTGATCGCCACCTGCAGGCGGAGTCTGCGATCCAGGAGATACAGCCTATAGGCATTTTTGAGAAATTGCAAAAAACGTTCTTCTCTTTTCGATACGTTTCGCTTCGGCGGCTCCTTGAGCGTCGCGAACGCCAACAATCCCACCCCCATCAAAAAAGCGCCGATCATGAAGAGATAGGCATAACTGACCGGCGCTTCGAATCTGCTCAACACCCATCCGGCCACACCCCCGCTGAGAACCGACCCGAGCGAAGAGAAAAACTGTCGGTTGGCCATCGTCCTCCCCCGCTCCTCTTTGGAGAACACCTTTGCGAGAATCTCTTTGAAATATATCCCGCCGAATCCCGCCGAAAAAGAGAAGAAAAAAAGACCGATTCCAATCAGCCAAAGAGTAAGCACTCTATGCTCCTCGCCGAATAGAAAAATCGCCAAACCGATCAGAAACCAGCTGAAAAAACGGAAGAAAAAGACGATTTTGAGATAGGGCATGACCTTGCTGTAACCCTGTGCGTAGAAAGCGGCGAAAAGCTGCACCACGATCGCTCCGCCACGCAGCAAAGAGGTAAAAAGCCCCACTACGATCAGATTCGAAGTGAAGTGGTGAACGATCAGTGGCAGTATCGTCGAAGGCTCCGCCACGGTGGTCGCGACGGAGAGAAAAAACCCATGCAGCGCATTTTTCAGATTGTTGGCGCCGTAAGACATCTAATCAGTCGATCGCTTTTTCGAGCGCCTCTTCTCCGTTTAGATAACGGATCTCCTCTATCTTCTTGCCATTGAGTTTCACGATACAGATCCGATCTTTCTGCGCTTCGTTTTTGAATTTTGCGGCGATGGCCGGATCGTAGATGAGCAGTACGGGAAAAGCGCTTTTTTTCAGATCCGGCAGCGCGAACGCGTTGCGAATGATCGTCGGCATCGGACTGATATCGGCGACGAACATCGCTTGGTGGTCGGCCAGATAATTCCCCTTTTGAGACTTCAGAAAGTTTCGTACGGTATGGCCTGTCTCTTTGGCGAAGCTGAAGATGAGAATACGCGTCTGGTTCGAAAGCGTATGTGCTTTGCCGAACTGATCGGGAAGTCTGAAATCGATCGTCGTTCCCACGGCAAGCCCCTCTCCCTCGGGTACCACTTTCGCGAAATATTTGCTGGCGTCGTAGTCGTCTTTTGCGTTGAAAAAGGCGAAAAAAGCGCCACCTATAACGAGCAGTGCAATCACCGCGATCACGATTTTTTTCATTCTGTTCCTTTGGTCGGGTTTCAAATCATCCGCCGCTCGTGGAGCTCGACTGCAACCAGATGCCCACGATCAGCGAAAGAAGAATTGCGAAAGAGAAGACGAGAATATTGTACGAACGCTGGGAAATCTCTTTTTTGGTCTGTATCCATTCGACGATCTTGATCGACGGATAGACCATGAACATCAGCAAAACGATACTGAAAACGAGGGTAACGACAATATTTTGCATCTCTCTTCTCCTTGGAAATCTATTGTACTATAGTTGATCTCTCAAAATGGTAAGATTGACATCTATCAACCTTTTTATAAAAAAGAATTGGTATGATGTCAATAGACAAAGGAGAGGGAGATGCCACTATCGATAAAAGTTTTTATAATATCCGCTCTACTTTTGAGTGCTCTGCTTCATGGAGACGAAACGAAAGGGAAGAAGGTTTTCGAAACCTACTGCTGGGGATGCCATCACCAGACTGCCGTCGCGTTCGGTCCACCGTTCGCACAGATCGCATCCAGACGCTCCGCGGACGAGATCCGCGCGATGATCACCGATCCTGAAGCAGTCTCCAAAACTTTCGGATACAAACGAAACGCGATGCCGAAACTTCAGCTCAAGGAGTCGGAACTGCAGGCGATTACGGAGTATATACTCTCTTACAAACCCAAAGGAGATTGATGTTTCGACTCTCGAATCTGATACGTTCCGTCGTCGAGAACGAGCCCGCCAGAGTCTTGAACGGCTCCATCGCGATCTGGAATTTCACCAACCGATGCAATCTCTCCTGTATGCACTGCTACTCCAAAGCGGATCTGGACGCGGTCGATACGCTCACCACGGAAAAGATTCTGCAAACGCTTCCTGAGCTGAAAGAAAACGGTGTCAAATTCATCATCTTCTCGGGCGGGGAGCCGTTGACGCGAAAAGATATCTTCGATATCGCCCGGGCGTGCAAAAAAGAGGGAATCATCACCTATCTCTCCACGAACGGCCTCTATATCGGACCCCGCAACGCTCGAAAAATCCTCGATACCTTCAACTATGTGGGAATCAGTATCGACGGAAACGAAAAAAGCCATGACCGCTTTCGCGGACTCAAAGGCTCTTTCAGGCAATCGATGGAGGCGGTACGCCTTCTCAATAGCTTTCAGAGCACCAAGGTGGGCATCCGCTTCACGATCACGAAGGAAACCTATGACGATCTTCCGTTTATCTTCGATCTGGCCGAGAAGGAGAAAATACCCAAACTCTATATTTCCCACCTCGTCTACTCCGGCCGTGGACTCGAAAACTTCGATATGGATCTGACCAAAGAGCAGCGGCGCGAAGCGGTGGAATACATCCTCGAGAAGGCGTTTGCCTATTACGAAACGAAACGTGATATCGAAATCGTCACGGGGAACATGGAGCAGGATGCGATTCTTTTTCTGAAAAGATTCGGTGAAAGATTCCCCCGCCACAAAGAACGTATGCGCCAACGGCTCAGAGAGTGGGGCGGCAACTCCGCCGGGCGCAAACTTCTGAATATCGATTCCGAAGGAAACGTCAAACCGGATCCCTTCTTTCCCAAAATCGTCGGAAACATTCTGCAAGAGAGCTTTTCGGACATCTGGACGAATGCGCCGGATCCGCTCCTGCAAAAACTCCGCACCCACCCCAGGGAAATTTCGGGAAAATGTGAAAATTGCACCTGGCTCGACATCTGCAACGGCGGTTCCCGCAGCCGTGCTTACGCTATCTACGGGGATATCTGGGCGGAGGATCCCTCATGCTATCTGACCGAAAACGAGATAAAGGAAATATGATGAAACACGCATTCAAACTGTTGCTTCTCCTGCTGACGACACTTTGCACTCTCAAAGCCGGACAACCCGCGGAGAAACTCTTCGTCGTCGAGCGTGAAAGCAGCTCCCTGGCCATCATCGAAAACGATAAACTCACGGGAAAGATGCACAACCTGCACAATATGAACCATGGGGTCGTCAAGTTCAGAGACCATGACGGCTACCTGATCAGTCGTGACGGATACGTCGTCAAGTTCGATCCGAAAAAGAACAGCGTGCTCGCCGAATACAAGACGAGCAAGAGCGCGATCGGTTTCGTCATCGGCGAAAACTACGTCGCCGTCGCCAATTACGACGACAAGAGCGTCGATATCCTCGATCGCGATCTCAAACCGCTTCAGAAAATCAAAACAGGCTCCAAAAACGTCGGAATCAAAATCTACAAAAACTATCTGATCTTCGCCGAGATGGACAAAGATCAGGTCACCGTTCTCAAAAACACGGCGCCCAAAAACGAAACACCCCGTTTCGTCGTCTATAAAACTTTCGAAAATGTCGGCAAAATGCCGTTTGACGCCATGATCAAAGACAACGACTACATCGTGGGCTTTTTTCTGAGCAAACATTTCGGCGTTCTCGACCTTGAGAAGATGAAGTTTTCCAAAATCAAAATCTCCACCGAAAACGACAAGCCCGTATTGAAAGTACCCCATTTCGGATTTTGGAGCATCGGCGGCGACAAGATATTCGTTCCGGCCGTCGGAGACAACAAAGTGATGGTCTACGACAGCGATTTTAAGTTCATCAAAAACATACAAACACGGGGACTGCCCGTCTTCACGTCACTCAGCCCCGACAAGAAACACCTCGCCGTCACCTACTCCGGTAAAAATTTTCCGACGATCCAGATCATCGATACGAACACATTGCAAATCATCAAAACGTTCACGTTCGACGGCAAGGTACTCCATGTCAGATGGTCCAAACTACGTCCCATACTCTACGTTTCGGTCAACGACGCCAACAAGGTCGTCGCGATAGACACCCGAAACTGGAAAATAGAAAAAGAGATTCCCGGAATCGAACACCCCTCCGGAATCTTCATCTACGAGGTGCGGTAGAGATGGGGAAAGTCTACCTCACGGGTGCCGGTCCGGGAGATCTGGAACTGCTCACAATCAAAGCACTCCGTATCATTCGAGAAGCGGATGTGATCATCTACGATCGTCTCGCCAATCCCGACATCCTCAAAGAGGCAAAAGCCGGATGCGAATTCGTCTATGTCGGAAAGGCCGACAGCCGGCATACGCTGCCGCAGGAAGAGATCAACGAAGTAATCTATCAAAACGCGCTCAAACACGACATTGTCGTTCGCCTGAAGGGGGGAGACCCTTTCGTCTTCGGCCGCGGCGGGGAAGAGGGAATCTATCTCAAAGAGCGGGGAATCGAGTTCGAGCTGATTCCCGGCATCACGTCGGCGATCGCCGTGCCCGAATATGCGGGTATTCCCGTCACCCATCGGGGCGTCACCGTCTCCTTTCGCGTGGTTACGGGCCATGAAGCGCCCAACAAAGAGAAATCTCAGATTCCCTGGCAAAATTTCAAGAGCGACGATACGATCGTCTTTTTGATGGGACTGCACAACCTCGACAAAATCGCTTCCAAACTGATCGAAATCGGCAAACCGGCGGACTATCCCGTCGCCGTCATCAGCAAAGGAACGACAAAAGAGGAAAAAACGGTCGTCGGCACCCTCTCGGATATTTACGAAAAGGCGAAAGACCTCCCCACCCCCGCACTCATCGTCGTTGGAAACGTCGTCAAACTGAGAGATCAGCTCAACTGGTTCGAACGAAGCTGAGCTCTTTGACGTAAAAAAATCACTTTTTTCTTTTTTGTTGATGCTTGTCAATGGATTCGCGAAAATATCACGTTATAATTTCCGTATGGATGGCTTCCTGAACCACAAAAATGCAAGTATATGGTACCTCCATCCTTTGTTTTTAGTGTTTTCTCATACTCCCACTTTCAGGAAGCCATTCACCCGTTTTTAAACCGCATACCTATCTGTTCAAAAACTCTATCAACGCTTCCAACCCCAAAGTATTGAGTACGTCCCCCTTTTCGATCCACCCCCGTCTTGCCTGGTTGATACCGTAACGGATGAAATCGAGCTGATCTTTGGCGTGGGCATCGGTCGAGATCGTAAACTTCACGCCCTGTTCTTTCGCTTCACGAATATGGATATCGTTCAAATCGAGCCGCTCCGGCTGGGCGTTGATCTCCATCGCCACGCCCGCATCCGCCGCCGCTTCGAAAACCGGCCTCAAGTCAAGCGCAATCGCTTCCCGTTTGCCGATCAACCGGCCGGTAGGATGGGCGATGACATGCACGAGCGGATTTTCGATCGCTTTCAGCAGTCGTTTGGTCTGCGCCTTTTTGGAGAGAGAAAATTTCGAATGGATAGCGGCGGTGACGATGTCGAGCTTTCGCAGTAGATCCCGCTCCATATCGAGCGATCCGTCTTCGAGAATATCCACTTCCATACCCTTGAGAATGCGAAACGGCTCGAGCTTTTCGTTGAGCGCGTCGATCTCTTCGATCTGCTTTCGCGCCTTTTTCGCATCCAATCCCTTGATCATCGCCAGTCCCGGAGAGTGGTCGGTGATCGCGATATACGCATACCCCATTTCGCGCCCTTTTCGGGCCATCTCTTCGATCGTGTGGATACCGTCGCTATAAGTCGTATGCATATGCAGATCGCCCCGCAGGTCGGATCTTTCGATCAAATCGGGAAGCCTTCCCTTCTTTGCCGCCTCGATCTCTCCCCGCTCTTCCCTGAGTTCGGGCGGAATGAGGGGGAGTTTCACGCTCTTGTAGACTTCCGCCTCCTCTTTTCCCGCGATACGTCTCCCTTTTTTGTAGACGCCGTATTCGTTGATTTTCAATCCCAGATCGATCGCGATCTTCCGCACGGCGATCACATGCCGTTTCGAACCGGTAAAGTAGTGCAACGCCGCACCGTAACTCTCCTCCTTGACCGCTCTCAGATCGATCTGCAACGCGTTTTTGAGGACCACCGTCGCGCGCGTCGTACCGGCGGAGATCACCTCGGCGATCCGTTCGAATTTCGTGAAGTATCCGATCACTTCGGCCGGATCTTCGGCGATGCAAAGCAGATCCAGATCGCCGACCGTCTCCTTTTTGCGCCGAAAACTACCCGCCACATCCACGCTCTTGAGTCCGGGAGCCTTTTTGAGATAGTCGACCAGATCGTTCGCGATTGGTTCCGCTTCCGCGAAAAGGTGCCTGACACCCTCCTGTTTGAGCAGCCGGACCCCCTTGATGATCGCCTCCTCCGTTTTGGGCCCGAACCCCTCCAGCGCACGTATCTTATGGGCTCTGGCCGCCTTTTCGAGCTCCCGCGCATCCGTGAGATGGAGTTTTTCGTAAAGAATCTTCACCCGCTTGGGGCCGAGCCCCTCGATCGAAAGCATAGAACGCAGCGATTCGGGAATCTCTTTTTTCAACGCTTCCAACTTTTGCAGTCTGCCGGTACGAACGATTTCGGCGATCTTCTCCGCCAGATCCTCTCCTATTCCGGGAAGTTTCGTCAAATCCTCCCCTCTCTCGAGCATCTCCTCGACCGACTCCCCCAACGCATCGAGCAGCCGTGCCGCGTTTCTATACGCCCGTACCCGAAACGGATTCTCCCCTTTGATTTCGAGCAGATCCGCCAATTCGTTGAAAATCGCCGCGATATCCCGATTGGTCACCTGCATCCGCATCGCTCCTCAACTCTTGATAAAAAGCAGATAGTTGACCGTGATCGAGAGATCCGAGATCGTCACCTGCTCGTTTGTCTTCAAATACTCCAGCATCTTTTCGTACCGTTCGAAGTTGAAAGACTTCTCTTTTAGATAGTTGCGAAGTACCGTACGCGTATCTTCGCCTTCACGCTTGTATCTTAGAATCTCCCGCGTCAGATCGACCACCAGATATTCGATCAACTGCTGGAGTTGGAGTTGGAGCAGATCGTCGTTGGGGTTGCGGATCGGGATGTTTTCGATCTTTTCGATCAAAAACGGAATTTCGAAAGCGTAGACGATATGGTAAAAGACGGAAGCCGCCTCCGTAAAACCGAATCCCGTGCTTTTGGTGATTTTCAAAATCGCCGTCGCGAATTTCAACAGGTTCAGATGGGCGAAAAAGCGGTTGATCGTCTCGTTGCCCTCGACGATCTCCTTGCGGGGAATCCGCATCTCTTTGATGACTTTGTGTATCGCCTTTTTGTACTCCAGTATGGATGCGAAATCGATCTCTTCGTTTTTCAGACTTTTGAGCATCCAAGTGATATTGTAGGCGATCTCCTCTTCGGTTTTGAGCAAAAGCCGATACTGCAAATCCGCCGGAATCGTATAATCGGCCCGATAGATTTCGTATCGGGTGTCGTTGGCGTCGAAAAGTTGATTGGTGATCAGATAGGATTTGATCTTGTAGAGAAACTTCTCGCCGCCCAGTTCGTCGAAATCGCTGATGAAGGTCGCACCGGCATGGTCGATGATCTTGTTGGCGATGATCATGGAGGTGATCTCTTTGCGCAGCGGATGGGCGAGAATCTCGTCTTCGTAGATCGCGACGAACTGTTTGGGAAAATATTTGAAGAGATACTTTTCGAAAAAGCTATCCTTCTCGTACAGATCGCTCGCATTGAGCAGTTTTTTGAGAAAGATTTTCGCGTACAACAGCAACACGGCCAGAACGGGACGCAAAATCTTCCCCTCCGAATCGACCACGTCGTCAAACTCGGCGTTTCTGGGAATTTCGAAATATTTCCGTTTGAAAACCTCCAGATTGCGTTCGAGCACTTCGACCGCCCTGACGAATGCGGCCCTCTCTTTTTGGGAGCGGATACGATCGAGCGAAATCGCCAACGCCTGGAAATAACTCGTCCAGAGCACGCTGCCCACCACCCAGTCGCTCATCGCCTTCAGTTGTGCGCCTTTTTCTTTTTCGTCGATCACCCCTTTTCTCACCAGCGAATTTAGAATGATCTTGAGGTTGACTTCATGATCGCTCGTGTTGACGCCGGCGGCGTTGTCGATACTGTCGAGATTGATACGGCCGCCTTTTTTCGCATACTCGATCCTGGCAGCCTGCGTGAGTCCCAGATTGCCCCCTTCGCAAAAACAGTAAGCCTCGATCTCCTCCGCGTCGATTCGGACGTATTCGTTCTCCTTGTCCCCCACCGAAAGGTTGCTTTCGCCGGAAGCTTTTACGTAGGTACCCACTCCGCCGTTGTAGATCATATCCACGGGCAGTTTCAACAGTGCGTTAGCCAGCTCTTCTCCGCCGAAATGCCGACGCCTGGTGCGCAGCAGTTTCGCGATTTCGTCGCTGATCACGATATCGACCGCTTCCCGTTTGAAAACGCCTCCCCCTTTGGAGATTTTACGCGGATCGTAATCGGACCACTTCGCCCGCTCGGCATGAAAGAGCCGGTTTCGCTCCTCCCATGAGATGCGGGGGTCGGGGTCGGGATCGATGAAAACCTCGTCATGACTGATCGCACCGACGAGCTTGAAGCGATCGCTCGCGATCATACCGTTGCCGAAAACATCCCCGCTCATCGATCCGATACCCACCACGGTGATCGGCTCTTTGTAAAAATCCACCCCCTTTTCGATGAAAAAACGCTGAATCGACTTGAGCGCCCCTTTGGCGGTGACCCCCAGTTTTTTGTGATGAAAACCGTTGCTTCCGCCGCTGGCGAACGCATCCCCTATCCAGAAACGGCGTTTTTTGGCGATCTGATTGGCTACATCGCTCATACTGGCCGTACCGCGGTCGGCCGCCACGACGAAATAGGTATCCGCTTCGTCATACGCCACGATCTTTTCGTCACGGATGATACGGTCGTCATCTTTGTTGTCCACCATATCGAGCAGAGAATCGACGAAAATCGTATAGTAGGAGCGGAACTCTTCGGGCGTCAGTCTGCTTTTGGGCTTGTCGATCACGAAGCCCCCTTTCGCGCCGCTGGGGATGATGATCGCATTTTTGCCCTCCTGGGCGGCCATCAGGGATTTGATCTCCACCCGGTAGTCGTCGGGACGCGTACTGTAACGCAATCCGCCGCGACTGACCGCCCCCATCCGCAAATGAAGCCCTCTGAACGTCGTCGCGTAGACGAAAATCTCGATATTGGGCTGCACGCCCACCAGATAGGGTTTGAGCGGCCCGGTATCCATCTTGATCGCGATCGAGGACTTTTTCAGATAGTAACTGGTACGCGTCATATTCTCCAGTATCGTGAAAAAGAGCTTCAATATTCTGTCTTCATCCGCACTCTCCACCTTTTTAAACGCCTCCCGCAACGCATCGGTCGTCTTTTTCAGCGACACCTCCCTCCGCTTTACGGAGGGATTGAATTTGCGCTCGAAATAATCGAGAAAATATTTGGAGATCTCATGATATTTGATCAAAACGTCGACGATATGCTCGATATTGAACTCCAGAACCAGTTGGTTTTCGTAATGGACGATCGTACGAAAGAGCAACACTCCTCTGGCGCAGAAATTCTCCCGATAGATCAGGTGAAAAAGACGACAACTGGCGAAGTCGGGATCCTCCAACACCTCCACGAGACTTTCGATGATGTTTTCTCCGTGCGCTTTGAGCAACGAAGCGTCGTCGATATCGAGCCGAAGTTTGGTCACGAACAAGTCGATCTCTCCCGCCTTCACCACGAAAGAGACTTCGCTGAGCACCCTCAGGCCGTAGTCGGAGATGATCGGAAGAATATCCGAAAGCGCGAGCTGCTTTTTGGAAAAGATCTTGATACCCGGTCCGGGCCGATGGTAGATCTTCGCCGAAACGGAGACCTTTTCGAGCGCTCGAAGCACCTCTTTTTCGATCGTCAAATCCTCTTTGCGCAACAGCTGCGTGCAGATAGCTTCCAGTTTCGAGGGCATACTCTCTCCTTTGGTCGTTGCGTCTATTATAGCGAAAAGCCGCATCGAAGAGGATTCGAGCCGAAAAATACGATTTATTGGAAAATTATTTTCCTTTAAGCTAAATTATCCTATAATTATCTATGGAAAAAAGTTATCCATTACAAAAAATTACCGAAAGGAGACAAGATGGCAAAGCATGGTAACGCGATTATCAAGGGAATAGAGATAGAGGAGGTGGTCAGACTGCTGAACAAAGCTTATGCGGACGAGTGGCTGGCCTACTATCAATACTACATCGAATCCAAAGTGATCAAGGGGATCATGAAAGATGCCGCGATCGCCGAACTCGATCAGCATGCGGCCGACGAGCTGCGTCATGCGGATATGGTGGCGGAGCGTATCTTGCAGCTGGGCGGTACGCCGCTGCTGAACCCCAAAGCGTGGTTTACGCACACCAACTGCGGTTACGAAGAGCCCAAGGATTTCGACGTCGTGGCGATTTTGGAGGATGCGATCAAAGGCGAACAGTGTGCGATCGACACCTACTCCGCACTGGCGGATCTGACCAGAGAAAAAGATATCGTCACCTACGATATCGTGAGCCGAATATTGGCGGACGAGGTGGAGCATGAAGAGGATCTGCAAGCGCTTCATGACGATATTACGGAGTTTGTAGAGAGTATCAAAGGAGGTGTCAAATGAGAACGTACGAAACCTATCGATGCAACCGATGCGGCAACGAAGTGGAGGTGCAAAAAGTCGGCGGCGGCAAACTGGTCTGCTGCGGGGAAGAGATGGAGATGATTACCGAAGATTTGACCGCTGTCAATCTCCTCAAAGCGTTTGCCGGCGAATCACAGGCGAGAAACAAATATGAGTTTTTCGCCGAAGTGGCGTATGCCGAAGGATTGCATCGCATCGCGCGCTTTTTCCGGGAAGCGGCGGAAAACGAAAAGTACCATGCCATGGCGGAGTTCAAAGCCTACAACAAACTGATTCACGGGATCGAGCTTGATACGACCAAAAAGAATCTTCAATACGCGGCCGACGGCGAGCGATACGAGCACGAAGAGATGTATCCCAACTTCGCGGCCATCGCCAAAGAGGAGGACCACAAAGCGATCGCCCGCCTCTTTACCGCCATCGGAAAGGTGGAAGTCGAACACGAAGCGGAATATCTCGCGCTCAAGCAAGCCCTCATCGACGAAGGTTTCTTCGAAAGCGACGAAGAGGAGGAGTGGGTCTGCGAAGTGTGCGGGCACGTTCACCGCGGCAAGAAAGCGCCGGGCAAATGTCCGCTCTGCGGCGTGGAGAAAGAGTACTTCAAAAAGCGCGCCAAAGACGTGACCGTCGGCTAAGCCCTCGAGCGAAATCTCGTAAAACTACATCTCGAATATAGAAAAAGGAAAAAAGATGGAAAACAAAATCAATATGCCTCTCTTGGGAGACAAATTCGCGACTCTCGAAAACGTCAAAACGACGGAGGGTGTGATGAACATACCCGCGGATTACAAAGGAAAGTGGTTCGTGCTTTTCAGCCATCCGGCGGACTTCACACCGGTATGTACGACTGAATTTGTCGCGTTTCAAAAACGCATCGAAGCGTTCAAAGCACTCAACTGCGAACTGATCGGACTCTCGGTGGATCAAGTCTTTTCCCATATCAAATGGGTGGAGTGGATCAAAGAGAAACTCGACGTCGAGATCACCTTTCCGATCATCGCGGCAAACGACGAAATCGCCAATCGTATCGGACTCCTCCATCCGGGAAAAGGAAGCAATACCGTACGCGCGGTCTTTGTGGTCGATCCAGAGGGAATCACCCGTACGGTCATCTACTATCCGCAGGAAATCGGGCGTAATATGGACGAGATCGTCCGGGTGGTGAAGGCACTGCAGCTAAGCGATACCCAAGGAGTTGCGACACCTGCCGGATGGCCGAACAACGAATTGGTCGGAGACCACGTGATCGTCCCGCCCGCAACGAGCACGCAGGAGGCGAAAGAGAGACTCCAAAGCGATGAGCATAGCTGTTTTGATTGGTGGTTTTGCCACAAAAAAGCGTAAAAGGAGAGTGGCGAGCTTTTCGCCACCCTCTATTTCGCCATTCTCAAAATCAGATACCCTACGATTCCCGATAGAAACGACCCCAACAAAATCGCGAGTTTGTCGGCGAAGTGGTAGATCTGCGTATCGTTGAACGCCAAAGAGTCGACAAAGAGACTCATCGTAAAACCGATCCCCGTCAATACCGCCAATCCGTAAAGCTGCATCCAACTGCTATCCTGCGGAAGTTTGGCCAGACCCGTCTTGATCGCGATCCATGAAAAGCCGAAAACCCCTAACTGCTTTCCGACAAAGAGCCCCAGCATGATACCCATCGGTACGCTTCCGCTCATCTCCTCGACCGAAATGCCGCGCAAATCGACACCCGCATTGACGAAAGCAAAAAGCGGCAAAATCAAAAAAGCCACCCAGTAGTGCAGATCGTGCTCCATCTCTTTGGCCATCGAAAAAGTCTCTCCCTCCTCGTTTTTGGAGCTTAGCGGAATCATGAAAGCTAGCGCCACACCCGCCAGCGTCGCGTGTACGCCCGATTTGAGCACGCTCACCCAAAGAACGATCCCCACCAGAATATAGGGAGCCTTGCGCGCTACGCCCATACGGTTCATCGCAAAAAGCACCGCCAGCGCCGTCGAAGCGATCGCGATCGAAACACTCGAGAGTTCGCCGGTATAGAAGATGGCGATGATAACGATCGCACCCAGATCGTCGATGATCGCCAACGCCATCAAGAAGATCTTCAGCGAAACCGGCACGCGGTTGCCAAGCAGCGACAAAATCCCCAAGGCGAAGGCGATATCGGTCGCGGTCGGAATCGCCCAGCCGTTCATCGAAAAGGGATCGCTATGATTAAAAGCCATATAAACCAGCGCGGGAACGACCATGCCGCCAACCGCAGCGATACCGGGCAGTGCGATTTGGCCGAGCGAAGAGAGATGCCCCTCCATCACTTCGCGCTTGACCTCCAGCCCGATCAGAAAGAAAAAGACCGCCATCAATCCGTCGTTGACCCACAAAAGCAGCGGTTTGGCGATTTGCAGATCGCCGAAACGTATCTCGACATGGGTATGCAGAAAACGGTTGTAAAAGTCGGAGAGAAAACTGTTTTGAAGCGCTAGGGCTAAAACGGTGACGACGATCAGCAAGATTCCGGCACTCGATTCTTTGCGGATGAATTCATTCAATAATTTCAAATCTTTCTCCGATAAATTATGTCTTTTCAATATCCATTATATCTTCAAAAATTTAACCGGAGCGGTTTTTCGCTTCGATACGAGCTGGCGCACACGCTCTTTTGAAATAATTTGCTATACTTAGTATCAATTTTCCTATAGGGAGGATGTGCGTGTCCAGACCGACCAAAGAAGAGAAAAAAGCGAAAATCATGCTTCAGGCTTTGAAGCTCTTTTCAAAAGAGGGATTTTACAGCACTACGATTCCCGATATAGCCAAATCGCTTGGCATGAGCGTTGGAAACCTCTACAACTACTTCAAATCCAAAGACATCCTCGCCAAAGAGATCATCAAATACATCTCCGCCTATCTCGGCTCGGAACTCCGCAGAATCAACGACCAGGAAATATCCACGAAAGAGAAGATAGACAAGATCGTCAGAGTCTATTTCAAAACCGCGCAGGAGCAGCCGGAGATGATCGAATACTTTCTTCGCGTCTATCTGGCCAATCGCGAGGTTTTCAAAGAGGGATGCGAAGGGATGATCTGCGTAAGCGACTTCGTGACGGAAATCATGATCTTTTTCGAAGAGGGGGTACGCAAAGGGGAGTTGCGCGATCAGGATTTTTTCTCGGCATTCGGACTCTTCATGGGATATCTGGGGGGAATGGTTTTTCTATACGGGGAGAAGGTCCTGCCAGAAGAGCTGGACTACTACATCGAGGATATCTCCGACAATATCTACAGAGCTCTCAAAAGCGATGAAAACTAGGCTTCTTTGGATTCAGGGGCTCGCTTGCAACGGAAACGCCCACTCCTTTTTCAACTACCCCGCACTCGAACAGTTTCTGGAGGATTTCACTTTCGTGCACCATCCGATCATCGATTCGCCGTACACGCTCGAAGAGATCGTCAACGACTACCATGAAACGGATATCCTGCTCATCGAAGGAGCGATATCGCAAAGCTTCCAAAGAGGCGGCAGATCCATCGTCGATACGATAGAGATGTACGCATCCCGGGTGAAACGAATCGTGACCGTGGGAACGTGCGCCACATTCGGAGGCATTTTCAAAGAAAGCCCCTATCCCGACCCCGGCGGCCTTCTGTACGCTCAAGATAGAAAAAGCGAGCGTTTCGCCCGATACGAAAAGAGAGTCGTCTCGATATCCGGCTGTCCGATCCATCCGGAAATTTTGGTCGAAACGCTCTATATGCTCAAAGAGAAAATCGCCCCTTCGCTCGACATCTATCGTCGCCCCAAAGAGTTTTTCGCCTACACCGTTCACAACGGATGCACCCGAAACGAATACTTCGAATACAAAGTGGACAACCACAACTTCGGAGAAAAAGAGGGGTGTATGTTTTACGACCACGGATGCCAAGCACCCTTTACCCACGGCAGTTGCAACAAGATCCTCTGGAACGAAACCAACTCCAAAACCAGAAACGGAGAACCATGCCACGGCTGTACCGAGCCATCTTTTCCGCGTCCGAATCTCTTTGTCACCAAAAAGAATATGGGCATCCCGCAGTATCTGCCGCTGGATGTCCCCAAACGCGCCTATCTGACGCTCACGGGTGTTTCCAAGGCGTTTAAGATCAACAGACTCGAAGAGGATTTGTTTTAGGCTAATATTTTAGCTATAATGATAAAAAGATAGCCAAAAGGGATAAAATGTTAGCTTTTTTGCCGAAAACTCCCGCCGATATGTTGAGGGAAATAAGCCAAAGATTTAAAACCAGAAGAAAAGCCTTGAAACTCACCCAAAAAGAGTTATCGCAAAAAAGCGGCGTGAGTCTGGGCTCTATCAAAAGGTTTGAGCAGAGCGGGCAGATAGCTTTCGAGTCTTTGCTGAAGCTTGCTTTGGTGCTTGAGTGTTTGGAGGATTTTGAGGGGGTTTGTGGGGAGAGGGAGATTGTGGTGGAGAGTTTAGGGGATATAAATGACAGCTAAACTAACCGTCCACCTCCACCAACCCACCCAAAAAACCACCCTTGGTACACTTGCTATCATAAACAATAAAATCTACTTCGAATACACAAAAGAGTTTCTAAAAACAGGTATCGAAATCTCTCCTTATAAACTCCCCCTAAAGAGTGGGGTTATCGAGTGTAAGGATTCTCCTTATGATGGGCTTTTTGGGGTTTTTGCCGATTCGCTTCCTGATGGTTGGG
>CAYUEN010000033.1:0-8364 GCA_964443745.1 uncultured Campylobacterales bacterium
AGATATCGATAAAGAGACGATAAAGACGATAGATAGGTTTTTAAAGATATGAAAAGTGTCAAAGTCGAAAAACTGATAGAGAAGGTCGAGGGCGAAGCGACACTCGGATTCCATTTCGCACAAAAGAAGATCGATTTCGTCGATATCGTCTTCACCTCATCGAGGGGTATCGAAAAGATTTTGGAAGGGCGTCGGGCCGAAGATGCGCTGGTGATCAACCCCCGTGTCTGCGGTATCTGCGGGCATGCGCATCTGATCGCGACGGTCAAGGCGCTCGAAGCGTGTCACGAAAAGATCGAAATTTCACCCAAAGCGAAAATCATCCGCGAATTGACACTCAATTTCGAATTGATCCAAAACCACTACAAATGGCTCTATCTTACGCTCTTCCCCCTGCTGAAAGGAGAGCAGAAGATTCCGCTCGCGGCGGAAGCTTCGCGCACTATGGCCAAGGCGATCGCACGCCTGGCCGGCCAATACCCCCACAACTCCTACGCGATCGTGGGAGGCGTGGTCTGTGATCCGACCCCCGGCGATATACTGCAAATTTCCAACCTCGTCAGAGAAAATATCCGGTTTTTCGAAAACCATCTTGTACGCGCCAAAAGCGAAACCCTGGTCACCTGTGAAAAGACGGATCGGCTGCTCTCTCTGGAAGGCGATCTGCCCGAATTGATGCATCTTATTCTCGACAGAGGGTGGCAATACATCGGAAAAAGCTTCGATCGATTCATCGTATTCGGTTCCAACAGCTATTTCAAACGGGGCAAATCGATCAAAACCAGAATTCAGCCCCATATCAACGAAAAATTTCTGCAACTGGAAACCAACGAAGGCTCGCTGGCCAAAAACGTCACCTACAAACACAAATTTTACGAAACGGGCCCTCTGAGCCGGGCGATGGTTAGGAAAACGCCCCTGATCAAAGAGAGTCACCGCCGATACGGCGACAGCATATTCAGCCGTATTCTGGCGCGAAGTTGCGAAACGATATTTCTGCTGCATCACTCTCTGGAGCTTTTGAAAAAGCTCGATCTTTCCGAACCGTCCTATATCAAGCCGACCCGAAATGTCGCGACATTGACGGGCAGCGGAACCGGAGCGGTCGAAGCGGCAAGAGGTTCGCTCATCCACAAAGCGACGCTGCAGGAGGGAAAGATCGTCTCCTACGAAATCGTCACCCCCACCCAGTGGAATCTCGGACAAGGCACCCGAACCGATCCCGGCATCGCCCAGCGAGCGATGATCGGACTCGAAGATACGACGCTTGCCGAGCTGGTTTTCAAAACGTTCGACGTCTGCTCCGTCTGCACGACACACTGACCGATACCCAACCCGCCGCATAACCGGACAATATATGTCCTAATTATAATTTCGATTTATATCATCGCGATTTTAACCGCCGCGTAAGAATAGATATCATAAAATACTGAATGACTATTCATTTATAATAAGGAGGCGCACATGAGCGACAGGCGGATAGAGTCGGTGAAAAAGCTTTTCACCTCACGAAGCGCGAAAGTGGAGACGAACAGAGGTGAAGCCTATTACGAAAAGCTTTTCGAGCAGTGCAGAGAGAGGTTGGACTCACTGCGAAAACTCCCCCCGGTTAGCAACAGGATAGATTTCAAAAACGCGATTTTCGACGAAGGAATCAGCCGAAGGGACTTTTTGAAATGGGCTTCCGCGACGACGGCGATGCTGATGTTGCCGGCTTCTTTCACACCTCTCGTCGCCGAAGCGGCGGAGTTGATGAACAGGGTTCCGGTGGTCTGGATCGAACTACAAGATTGCGCGGGCAATTCCGAAGCGCTACTAAGAAGCGACGGACCGAAAATCGACGAAATCGTTCTGGATATCATCTCTTTGGAATTTCATGAAACACTGATGGCTCCGTCCGGACACCAGGCGGAAAAACAGCTCGAAGAGGCTATCGAACACTTCAGAGGAAAATATCTTCTTTTCGTCGAAGGATCGGTCCCCAGAGGCATCAACGGCTATTTCGGGACGATCGGCGCCAAAGCGGAGACTTTCCAGGATCACCTGTTGCGGTTGGCGAACGACGCGGCGGCGGTCATCGCGGTCGGTAGTTGCGCGACGTTCGGCGGCGTACCCGCGGCGGCACCCAATCCCACCGATGCGGTCGGCGTGATGGATATGGTAAAAGGCAAACCGATCATCAACATTCCCGCATGTCCTGCGAACCCTTCCAATATGGTCGGAGTGGTTTTGCACTACGTTTTGACGGGACAGGTTCCGGAACTCGACTCGCTGCTTAGACCCAAATTCGCGTTCGGATATCGTATCCATGACAACTGCGAAAGACGCGCGCATTTCGATGCGGGCGAATTTGTAGAAGAGTGGGGCGACGAAGGCGCGAAAAACAACTTCTGCCTCTATAAAGTCGGCTGTAAAGGACCGATGACGTTCAACAACTGCTCCATCATCCGCTACAACGAAGGAGTCAACTGGCCGGTCGGTGTCGGACGCGGCTGTATCGGATGTAGCGAGCCCGACTTCTGGGACAAATACGCCTACGAGAGGCCGATGGCCAACGCCCATATCAAAGCGCCTACGGGCGGCGTCGAAAAGACGGTGGACGAATTCGGTCTGGGATTGTTGACGGCGGCCGGTATCGGTATCGGTATTCACGCGGCCGCAAGCGTCATCGGTGGTAAAAAAAGTGAAGGAGATGCATCATGAGTAAAAAACATATTATCGTCGATCCGATCACCAGAATAGAAGGACATCTACGCGCCGAAGCGATCATCGACGAGGAGAGCAACAAAATCGTGGACGCCTATATCGGCGCAACGATGTTTCGCGGTATCGAAACGATTCTCAAAGGAAGAGACCCCAGAGACTGCGGTTTGATGGCGATGCGAATCTGCGGTGTCTGTACGGGAACCCACTACCAAAGAAGTATCGAAGCGGTGGAGGACGCTTTCAAAATCACCATCCCCAAAAACGCGAGATTGGTGCGAAACCTCATTCAGGGAGCGCTCTACGTCCACGATCACCTGGTCCACTTCTACCATCTTCATGCTCTCGATTTCGTCGACGTTCTCTCCGCCACCAAAGCCGACCCCCAAAAGACGGCGGAGGAAGCGGTCAAATGGGCGAATATCGCCGGTTACAAACCTTATATTTCCGCGGCTGCGGATTTCAAAGCGGTGCAGGACCGCGTGATTAAATTCGCAAAACAGGGACGACTCGGAATCTTCGGTAACGGATACTGGGGCAACAAACACTACAAACTCACACCCGAACAAAACCTGATCGGTGTGGCGCACTACCTCAAGGCGCTCGATATCCAAAGAGATCTGGCGAAGATGCAGGCGATCTTCGGCGGCAAAAACCCCCATCCCCAAAGTATCGTCGTCGGCGGTGTCACTTGCGTCCAGGACATTCAAAATCCGGCCAGAATCGCCCTTTTCAAACAGCTTCTCAAAGAGGGAACGGACTTCATCAAGGGAGCCTATCTCCCCGACGTCTATATGGCCGGTACGATGTACGCCGACGAAGCGACGGACAAAGAGGCGACCTACAAGGGCGTGGGTGGAACCGGCGGCGGCGTGCTGAGCTATATGAGTTACGGCGATTTCAGACTGGACGATACCGGTTTTTACAAATCCGCCCTACTCTTCCCTTCCGGCGTCGTACTCGACGGAGACCTGACGAAAGTATATGATCTCGACCCGTCCAAAATCACCGAAGATGTCACGCACTCGTGGTACGAAGGAGAAAAACCGCTGCATCCCTACGAGGGCGAAACCAAACCCAAATATACGGGACTGGAGAAAAAAGAAGACGGTTACGCCTACTTCAAAACGGACGAAAAGTATTCCTGGATCAAATCGCCGCGCTACAACGGAAAATCGGTGGAAGTGGGGCCGCTCGCCCGTATGATCGTCGGCTATGTCAAAGGGGATGCGCGCATCAAAAAATATGTCGGCACCTTCCTAAAACGTGCGAATCTACCCGTCGAAGTTCTCTTCTCCACCATCGGACGCACCGCGGGACGAGCGATCGAAACGGAACTGATGGCGGATGTGATGATGGATTGGGTGGACGAATTGGCGAAAAACGTCGCGGCGGGCGATTTGAGTACGTGGACGGAGTTCGATTTCGATACGGTAGCCGCCGATACCAAAGGTATGGGACTGGCGGAAGCGCCGCGTGGAGCGCTGGGACACTGGGTCAAGATCAAAGACGGAAAAGTCACCAACTACCAGGCGGTCGTACCCTCCACATGGAACGCCAGCCCGAGAGACGCATCGGGACAACCCGGCGCTTACGAAGCGGCTCTGATCGGCACGAAAGTGGCCAATCCCGAAGAACCTTTGGAGATCATCAGAACGATCCACAGTTTCGATCCCTGTATCGCTTGTGCGGTACACGTACTCGATACCAAAGGTAGAGAGTTGGCCGTTTATAAGGTCGATCCGAACTGCACCTTGTAAAGGAGGCTATTATGAACGGAGGATACAGAAACGTCAAACGGATGACCGCGTCGATGCGGATCATCCATTGGGTCAATGCGATATCGATGGTGGTGGCGATTGTCACCGGATTTTATATCGCCGAACCCTACTACCAAACGCTGATAGCCGAACCTGCGGTCGACAAATATGTGATGGCGTGGAATCGGTGGGGACACTTCATCGTGGCGATCATCTTCGATGTGACCGCAATCGTGATAGCTTATCTCTACCTCTTTTCCAGGTTTGAAAAACCGATTCTGAAACTCTTGCCCACACCGAAAAATATCATAGAGTTTTTCGAAGTTTTGATAAACCTGCTCACCCTCAACCGCAGAAAAAACTTCGACTCTTCGCATGCGGACAGCTTCAATACGGTCTATTTCACGATTTTTCATCTGCTTCTGGTATGGATGCTCTTTACCGGATTGCAGCTGTATGTGCACGGATTGGAGTCGGGTATGAGCAGCATCGGATCGTGGTGGCCGGCCCTGCTGCATACCGTGACGGACTGGACGATTCCGGTGAGTGCGCAACTCGTAGGTGCGGGCCCCACACCGTCGATAATGGACGTCCGTATCGTCCATCATATGACGATGTGGCTGATTATCGTATGGATCGTCTTTCATATCTACTATCAAGTCTGGAGAACGATCTTCTGGCAGGAAGGCGATATGGCTATCGTTTTCGGCGGAAACAAATTCGTCAAAGAGGAGAAGGAGGGGTAATACCCTCTTTCTCGAAATGCTGAGGGGTGGTGCCGATCCGACATCGTCCTTGAGTATTTGAGGGGGAAGCGTGGAGAAAGCGGTCATAGTCGGGATAGGGAACATTATGTTCTGTGATGACGGGTTGGGTGTATACGCCGCGAAATTCCTTGAAGAAAACTTCATTAGACCTCCTAACGTTGATATTGTCGACGGCGGTACCCTCGGCTTTACACTCATGACCTACTATCAGGAATACGATTATGTCTGCATACTCGGCACCACCTCCGAAGGAAAAAGCGGGGATGTTTTTCGTTTCGGCAAGGAAGAGCTCATCGCGCAAGGGACGACCAGACAGAGCGCCAACGAAGTGGAAGTGGCGCAGATGCTGGAGATCTGTTCGATCCTCGATGAAGAGATGGCGCTTGTCGAGATCGTCGCGATGAAACCGCAAGATATGATGCCCGTGGTCGCGAATCTGACCGATACGGTCAAAGCGGCGTTTCCGAACCTGATCGAAAAGACGCTGGAAGTGCTGCGCGCACACGATATCGACCTTAGACCGAAGAGTGAAACCAAATCGCTGGAAGAGATCATCCGAGCCTACGCCAACCCCACCCAAGAGATCCATATTCCCTCCTCCAAAGGATAGAAGTGTATTTTATTTTCGAGATCGTTTTTGAAAACGACAAAAGCTATATTTACGATCTGATCGTCGCAAGCGCCAAAATGTCGGATATCGCCGTTGAAGTGGTACAATCTAAAGAGAAGATCGTCATCGTTGCCGATAGAGAAGATGAGAAACTGGAAGACTTTTTGAAGCTTTTGGAAAACACGCTTCCGGCTTCGATTTATCTCAAAAATTCTCGCCACTACTTAAGCGAGGAAAAGCCGAAAATCGCCTCAATGGCTCTCAATAGATTGCCGGTCGATCTCTCTCTTTGTCCGACATGTCAAAAGGAGATGTTCGATGTAAGTAGCAGAAGATATTACTATCCCTTTACCTTCTGCAACGCTTGCGGAAGCAAGCACGCCTTTTTGGAGCACTATCCGTTTCATCGACAAAACAGCGCGATGAAGTTTTTGACTCCGTGTAACGCATGCCGGGAGGAGATGCGAAAAAACCCTTTTAGAGTCGATCTTCCGCTTATCTCATGCTGTGAGTGCGGGGTGGCGATCCGCATGGTCGACAAAAAGAGCGAACGATACGCCAACGACAAAGGCACCTACCGTACCCTCTTTGAGGTAGCGGCCAGAGCGATCGTCAAGGGTAAAACGGTGGTGATGAAGACTCTGCATGGCTATCGGAAGTTTTACAAACCGGGCTCTAAACACTCTCTCAAAGAGGCGATCTTGATGATGTGTGACGCCAACGCGCTCAATAAACATCTGATGATGGTTCCCCAAGAGTTCAACGCTCTGCTTTCGATCGAAAGACCGCTGATTCGAATCGCCACCAAAAGCGACGAAGCCAAAACACTCTTTGGAAGCAGTATCTGGACAAAATATCCCGATGAGGGCATGAGCATGCTTTTGGCCAAAGAGATCGTAAGTGCGGGCTTGGAATATATCGTCTATGAAGAGTGTGACGAAGAGACGGAGGGGGATTTTTCGGTCGATTTCGATTTGCCGATCTCCTCTCAAAAAGATTTCAAACTCTTTATCAACCAAGATACCAAACTTTTGGTAGAGGGTGAGAGGTCGATCTTTCCGCAAACGCCCCATGATACGAAAGCGGGACGGGTGAGTGTCGCAAACGGTTTGGTCTGCACGGATAGCGAAGAGGGCAAGATCATCGACAAAATCGAACACTTCGCCAAAATCCCCGCCAAAGAGGTATTCGTAGCCGAGGGGGAAGAGGTGGCGATCGAGGGAGTGCGCTATTTCGAGAGAGCCAAAGCCTCCATGCTAAGCGTACTCGCCGAACATAAGAAGCTGAATGAGAGTGCCATCGGAGTCCATTTCGATACGAGGCTTCATTTTCTCTACTACAACCAAAAAGAGGTGATCGACGTCGTACCGCCCCGCCCTTTTGACGCGGAAAATCTCTTTGAAGAGATCGCCAAGCTAAGAGAAGGATCCGATCGTTTGGTAAAAAATTTCCAAAAAAAATTTCCTGGAGTTTACGAGAGGCTGGATAGTTTAAGCGGTGAAGTCGATCTTTTTGAAGTGACGGCGATCTTGCTGGAGCTTGAAAACGAGAGTTTTGACGGCATATCGGAATCGGCGCTCAGCTTCCTCGGCAAAGGGGGTATGCAGATCGATACCAAACTCAAAGACAACCGCTTCAACGATTACGCTTTTTTGGCTTCGATCATAAGCTACAGACTGAGCGGAGCAGAGCAAAATATCCTCTGTTATAGCATCTATGAGAGTTTCGGCGACTACATCGCCGATATAGTTGTCCAACTGATGGATAAAACCAAAACCGATATCCTCACGCTCTCGGGTGAAACCTTCGCCAACCAATCGCTTTGGGGAAGGATACAAAGAAACCTCGCCGTCAAACGACCGATCCTGAATAAAAACTACCCCATAGGGAGAGAAAATAGCGTTTATGGAGCGCAGTTTTTGTAAAATAATTAGCGATGATTAAAACGTATCAAATTTTCATAAAAGGGCGAGTCCAAGGGGTGGGGTTTCGCCCTTTTGTCTTTAATCTCGCTCAAAAATGCTCTTTAAAAGGATCGGTGAAAAACGACAGCCATGGGGTGGTGATCGAGCTAAATGCCACTTCTGATGAGTTGGAGACTTTTAAGGAGGCTTTACAAAACAGCCTCCCGCCCTTGGCAGAGATCGATGAGATAACTACCAAAGAGATAAAGCGAAAAGATTTTAGCGATTTTTCGATCCTCAAAAGCGAACAAAAAAGCCTCAAAACCGCGCTCATTCCGCCCGATATCTCGATTTGCGAAGCTTGTGAAAAGGAGCTTTTCGACCCAGCAAACCGCCGCTATCTCTACCCCTTTATCACATGTACCGACTGCGGGGTACGTTATTCTATCATCAAAACGTTGCCTTACGATCGTCCGAACACCTCGATGGCAAAGTTCAAGATGTGCAAAGCTTGCGAAGCCGAATACAACGACCCAACAAATCGCCGCTATCATGCTCAGCCGATAGGGTGTTTCGAGTGTGGACCGAAACTTGAGTTGAAAAATAAGAGAGAAGAGGTT
>CAYUEN010000033.1:8464-20753 GCA_964443745.1 uncultured Campylobacterales bacterium
TATGCGCCAAGCTCGATCAAACTGCCTTTCAAACTGAAAAAGAGAGTGCTCGCACTCGGAGCAAATCAGAAAAGTACAGTCGCGATAGGATTTGAGCATGAAGCGATCCTCTCTCCCCATATCGGTGATCTTGATACGCTCGAATCGTTGGACTATTTTGAAAAAAATATAAAAACGCTGCAACGCATCTATGACTTTTCTCCCGATATCGTAGTACATGACAAACACCCGAACTACGAATCGACCAGATACGCCAAAGAGCATTTTAACAATCTTCACTCCATCCAGCACCACTATGCGCATATTTTGGGAGTGATGGCTGAAAAAGGGATAAGACAAAAGGTGCTGGGTATAGCATTTGACGGAACGGGATACGGAGATGACGGCAGTCTTTGGGGCGGGGAGTTTTTGCTTTGTGATTATTCGGAGTATGAGCGGATAGCGCATTTTAGATATTTCAAACTTCTCGGTGCAAAAAAAGCGATCAAAGAACCAAGACGCGTAGCGCTTAGCTTTTTGTTCGAGCTGTACGGTCAAAAAGCGCTCGATATGGAGCTTGCGACACTGAAAAGCTTTTCGAAATCGGAACAAAAAGCGCTCTATCTTTCATGGCAAAAAGGACTCAACGCTCCTTTGTCCTCTTCGTGCGGAAGGCTCTTTGACGCCGTAGCGTCACTGCTCGACATTTGCCAAGTGATGAGTTTCGAGGGGGAGAGCGGGATGCTTATGGAGGAGCTTTACGATCCGAAGGTAGAGGGGTGTTATCCTTTTTTGTGGGATAAGGGTGTTATCGACTTTTTACCGATGATAGAAGAGCTATTACATGAAAGAGATAGGATGGTGGCGGTTTCGAAATTTTTCAATACGCTTGTAGAGATCGTTGCAACTATCGCTGAAAAGTATGACATGCCCGTCGTTTTGAGCGGAGGCGTTTTTCAAAATAGAGTGCTTTTGGAGCTTTTGTTGAAGAGAGTGCAAAATGCGATCATACCAAATGAGATACCGCCGAATGACGGCGGTATAGCTTTGGGGCAGATCGCATCTTTATGTAAAAAAGAGTGATCTATTTTTTACGAGAAACCAGCTTTACAAGCTTGTCGAATTGCTCGGGTGTTAAGAGTCGCTGAACATCGTGGATGCAGTTCAAATGTGCTTTGGTCATCTCCGCTTTCATTTTGGCGATCTTATCGACAAGCGGATAGAGTGCTTTGGGATCTTTTCTCTCCACTACGATAGCTTTTGCAAGCTCAAGCTCCATATCTTTAACTTCTTTTGCTTTTTTTGCCGATTTGGGAACGATCGTTCTTTTCATCTCGGCTAATTTTTGTAACTGCTCTTTGGTTAAATTTAGAGTGTCGCTTTGCGGATGAAAGAGTGCCGCACCTACCAAGAAAGGCAGATTTCTATCTACCAAAAAGTAGTCTTTCGGAAAAGTCTCCTTCTTGCCCCTAAAGTATGGTCCTACCTCTCCCGCCATCTGTGCGAGTTTTTTCATACCCTCCGGATTTTTTTCCATGTTGGGTTTTGCGACAAGCGAACTTGCCAGCGCAAGTGAAAGAAGCGATGTAACGATCATTGTTTTTTTCATTGAAAATTTCCTTTTCGAGTCTTTGAATATTGAAAAGAAGATTGTACGCAGCGAAGATGAACCGAAAGTGAACGGCGATGAAAATCTCTGACTTGAGGCTAGAAAAGCCCTCTGGAAAAGGAGAATCCGATTGCCGCCTTGTTAATATACCTATTGTAATCGATCAAACTCTCTCCATAGCCGCTAAAAACTTTTATGTATAAAAAAGTGTCTTTGGCAAATGCAAGCGGGGAGGAGTAGGAGAACTTGAATGCGCCTTTGTTATTGTCGATTTGCAAATTGTTACGAATCAACAAAGTAAAATGGCGTTTTCCGGAAATATAGGAGAGGGTGATGTCTCCATACCCCATATAGGTGGTAATGTCGGGATTGTCATCACCGTTGGCATCGGCAGGATTTTTCTTTTTCTCTTCGGGAATACGATACCAAACGCGAAATTTGCTGAAGATATTGTCGCTCTGCCAAATCGAAGCGACATAGAGTCGGTTCCACGATCTTGACTGGAGTCCGTCTTGACCGTTGGACTCATGTACGAAACCGAATCGAATCCCTTTGAGCCCGTACTCTTTATCGAATGCATGAGGCGTAGGAAAGGTGACGAACGCTTCAGGTTCGTAATTGGTTTCACGAAATGGCGAAGAACTGGAATAGACTTGCCACCAAACCCTCTGGGTGTATGCGAACGTGAGTGTTTCGTTAAAACCGAGCAGATTAAAAAGAACCGGTTTTTTCAAACTGATCTGAAATTCCGTCTCGTAGCGCTTCTGGTAGGTACCGTCAATACCGTCTTTATTCCAATAGGGATAGTTTTTGGAAGCATAGGAAAAAGGAAGCAGATAATTGGCTTTGTAAGCGTACAGACCAAAGTCCGAAGTAAAATACTTCCGTACAAAAAGCATACTCTCCTTATCGAGTCGATCGATTTTGTTCATTAAAAATTTTTCTCTTTGCACATCCGCCGAGAGTGCGGATTTGATACTCTCCAACATTTCGGCATAAAGATGCAGCGACGAAAAAACGAACGAAAAAACAAGAATACGTATGAACATAATACCCATATTATCCAAGGTAGATGAATTATGTATGAATCGTTCACACGTAGTTAATACTTCGGGAGTATGATACATACACCATACATCTCAAGGAGGAAAAGATGCGAAACAAATTGACTATGGCGATTTTGATCGCGACGAGTATAGCGACTGTTATGAGTGCACAAGAGAACGCGGAGCAACTTTTCGATGCAAAGTGCGGTATATGCCACAGCAAAACCAGACCTACCGATATGTCGAAAGTGATCGCACCCGCACTGATGGGCGTGATGCGTCATGTCAAAATGAGCTATCCGAACAAAGATAAAGCGCTGGCGTTTATGCGCGATTATGTGATGAACCCCTCCAAAGAGAAAGCCGTCTGCATGCCGCAAAAAATTCAACGTTTCGGTTTGATGCCCTCACAAAAAGGCAACGTCACCAAAGAGGAGCTCGAGAAGATCACCGAATGGATGTACGAAAACTTCCCGCCCGCCGGCTTTAAAGGGCGTGGCCGGGGTATGATGCGGGGAGGAATGTAGATTTAACACAAACCTAACCCGAATCTCTGTAAAATATGAATATTCATTCATTTTTTACAGGCGGAAAATATGGAACTCTCTTTGGCAGTCATTTTTTGGTACGGTATACTCCATGCTTTCGGTCCCGATCACTTGACCGCGATCGCGGATTTTTCGATCGGTAAAGAGAAGCGAAAGACACTTCTTATTACTATCCTATTCGCGATCGGGCATGGATTGAGCCTTTTTGTCTTTGCGAAGATTTTGGAAAATACGCCCATTCCTCCCGAAGTGCTCGCATACGGTGATGTGATCAGTGCGAGTGTAATCATCGCGATGGGTCTATATCTGCTCTTTATGGTCTTTACCGATCGTATTCATCTCAAAAAACATACCCACGAGGGTAAAGAGCACATCCACATCTGGTTTGGAAAATCGCATGAACATGACAATGTCGAAAACGCCTCCTCTTTTACGATGGGGCTTTTGATGGGTATCGGCGGTGTGCGAGGGATGCTTATTACCCTCGGTGCCGTGCATGGCGGTCATGTCGATTTGACCTTAGTCGCCGCTTTTACGGCAGGCGTGATGCTTGTTTTTATTTCGTTTGGTTTCGTGATACTCTATATCAACGAACACCTGCTTGACAATATCAAAAACGTCAAACGAACCTTTGCCGTCGCCGGTGCGGTTTCGCTGGTGGTGGGAACCAATATACTACTAGGATAGGAGAAGAATATATGTGTAAAGATTGCGGTTGCTCAATTTCCGGTCATGAACATCATCACGATCATGATCATCACCATAGCCACGAACACCAAAAGGCACACGAACATCTGCACCACAACCCTCAGTTAAACGATGCCAAAACGATTTCGGTCATTCAAAAGATCCTCGATAAAAACGACCATGAAGCCGATCACAACCGAGCACACTTAGATGAGCACAATGTACTTGGTATCAACCTTATGAGTAGTCCAGGAAGCGGAAAGACGACGCTTTTGGAGTATCTGGCGGATGTAGCGGATTTTAAGTTCGGCGTGGTCGAAGGAGATCTGGAGACAAACAAAGATGCCGACAGACTCAAAGCCAAAGGGATTCCGGCAGAGCAAATCCAAACGGGCAGCGCATGCCATTTGGATGCGTTTATGGTGCATAAAGGGCTTCACCATATGCCGCTAAATGAAATCGATGTACTCTTTGTCGAAAATGTCGGCAACTTAGTCTGTCCCGCCAGTTACGATGTCGGAACGCATCTAAATATCGTGCTCGTTTCGATACCCGAAGGCGAAGACAAGATCGCCAAGTATCCGGTGATGTTTCGCCAAGCCGATCTGGTACTCATCACCAAAACCGACCTTTTGCCATACTTCAAATACGACATCGAAGCGGAAAAAGCCGAAGCGAGAAAGATCAAACCCAATGTCGATATCTTGGAAGTCAATATCAACGATATAGAGAGTATCAAAAGAGTCGCCAACTGGATCAAGTTCAAGATGGAGATGCGTTAGATGTGCCTTTCTATACCGAGCAAAGTCGTCAAAATCAGCGAAGATAAAACGATGTGCACCGTCGATACGATGGGTGTGCAAAGAGAAGCAAATCTCATGATGATGGCAGATGACGAGGTGAAAGTAGGAGACTATGTGCTGCTTCATATCGGTTTTGTTATGAACAAGATCGATGAAGAGGAGGCGTTAAAGTCGATTGAAACCTACAAAGAGATACTGGAGATCATGGATGAAGAGGAGCGGAGGCGGACGATACTCGAAGATGACAACTGCCCCGCAAGAGGTCTTGAATGACGCTGGAGCTCAAAAACCTCTACGACGACTTTCGCGACGCAAAGACGATCAAAGCCTATGCCGATATCATCGCCGAAGATGCCGCTAAACTGGGGCGAGATATCAACATCATGGAGGTGTGCGGCGGACATACCCATACGATCATGAAGTATGGTCTACCTCAACTTTTGCCAAAAAATATCAACTTTATCCACGGTCCCGGATGCCCCGTGTGCATCATGCCAAAAGAGCGGATAGATCATGCCTATGTGCTATCTATGCAAGAGGATGTGATCTTGGTGACTCTGGGTGATATGATCAAAGTTCCGGGCAGTAACGGCAGTCTGCAAGATGCCAGAAGCAAGGGTGCGGACGTGAGGTTTGTCTATTCGCCGATGGAGTGCCTCAAGATCGCTTCGCAAAACCCGGATAAAACGGTCATCTATTTTGCGATCGGCTTTGAGACCACGACACCGATGACGGCGGTTTTGCTCGATCAAGTGGTCAAAAACAAAATCTCCAATATCCTCTTTCATATCAACCATGTCACCGTTCCCGAAGTGATGCGAGAGCTGATCGATAGCCGAGACGAGCAGGTTGATAGCTACAACAACAAGATAGACGCATTTTTGGGACCAAGCCATGTGAGTGTGATCGCAGGGGCGAAGATCTATGAAGAGTTTCCCAAGAAATATAAAAGACCCGTTGTGGTGAGCGGATTTGAGCCGGTGGATGTAATGGAAGGGATCGGCATGATCGTCAAGCAGTTCGTAGAGAATCGCTGTGAGCTTGAGATACAGTATAAACGCGTCGTCACATATGACGGCAACCTAAACGCCCAAAAGCTCATCAACCGCTACTTTGACAAAGTAAGCCTCTTTCGCTGGAGGGGACTTGGCAACGTGCCTGAGAGCGGACTGAAGCTAAAGAGCGAGTTTGCCGACTATGATGCGGAGGTCAGATACAAAGAGATTCTTCCGATCGCCGAGATACAAGACCACAAACTCTGCATCTGCGGAGATATCCTAAGAGGCATCGCCAAACCGACCGAATGTACGATATTTGGCACCGCATGCAAGCCAAATAGCCCCGTTGGAAGCTGTATGGTCAGCAGTGAGGGAGCATGTGCGGCTTATTATAAGTATGGGAATTTGATATGAACAAAACGATCACCATCGCCCACGGAAACGGCGGAGCGGAAAATCATGAGTTGATAAGCAAGATTTTTTACAAATATTTCAAAAACGAGATACTGGAGCGAAGCGAAGATGCTGCGGTTTTGAGGTTAGAGGGCAAAACGGCGATGACGACCGATAGCTTCACCGTCTCGCCTCTCTTTTTCCCGGGCGGCGATATCGGCAAGCTTGCGGTATGCGGTACTTGCAACGATCTGGCGATGATGGGAGCAAGACCGAAGTATCTGACATGCTCAGTCATCATCGAAGAGGGGTTTTCAGTTAGAGAGCTTGAAAAGATCGTTCGAAGTATGAAAAAAGAGCTTGAGATAAACGGTGCTGTGGTTGTCAGCGGCGATACGAAAGTGGTGCCAAAAGGAAGCGTGGACGGGCTCTTTATCAACACTACGGGAGTCGGAGAGATCGAAAAAGAGGGTATCAGTGCCGGCGGCTTGAGCCAAGATGATGTGATACTTGTCAGCAGAGATATAGGAGCACACGGCGCTTCTATCTTTATGGCAAGAGAGGGGATGGATATGCAGAGCTCTTTAGAGAGCGATTGCAAATCTCTTTCTCCTATCGTCTCCGAGATCCTCCGAAGCGGTGTGCAAACGGTCGCTATGCGTGATGCCACCAGAGGCGGAATCGCCGCGCTTTTGAACGAATGGGCGACAGCGAGTGATGTCTGCATCGAGCTTGAAGAGGGGGCGATCCCCGTGAGCGAAGAGGTAAGGGGAGTGTGTGAGCTTCTTGGGTTTGAAGCGACGAGTCTGGCAAACGAGGGAACCTTTTGCATCGCCACCAAAGCCAACCACGCCGCCACCCTTTTGGAACTACTCAAAAAACACAACCCAAACGCCGCTATCATCGGAAAAGTGAGCGATCAGTACCCGCAAAAAGTGGTGCTAAACTCCGCATGGGGAACGAAACGGTTTTTGGATCAACCAAGCGGGGAGCTGCTGCCGAGGATTTGTTAGTGAAACTCTCTATCAACTCTCCTTGTCCGTGCGGAAGCGGCAAAAAATATAAAAAGTGTTGCCAAATCTATCACAAAGGGGCTATTGCCAAGGATGCTTTGACTCTTATGAAAAGCAGATACTCCGCATTTGCGGCGGGTGAAGTGAAGTATATCTCTAAAACTTCCACCTTTCAAAAAGATTTGGATGAGCTTAGAGCCTTTTGTAACGGATGTAGCTTTTTGGGACTTGAGATAGTGGAGTATATGGAGGGTGAGAGTGAGGCGTTTGTAACTTTTATAGTGAAGATGGAGTGTGGTGGAGATGATGCATCTTTTAGCGAAAAGAGTAGATTTATAAAAAAAGATGGAAAATGGTTTTATGAGAGTGGAGAGATTTTAGAAAATATGATATAATAAATACTAAAAAAGATACTTAAAAGGATACTAAACATGGAACAAATATATGCAAACTATACAGCAAGTATAACTGAACTTAAAAAATCTCCAACTAAACTTCTTGAGATGTCAGGAAATGAACCAATAGCGATATTAAATCATAATAAACCAAGTGCATATATGATTCCTGCTGAAATGTTTGAAAAGATGATGGATATTTTAGATGAATATTTTTTAGCTAAGGATGTTGAAGAGAGGTTAAATTATAAAGAAGATGAACTTATTAAGGTTGATATAGATGAGCTTATATGAGTTAAAGTTTACAAAACTTTCATATAAAGAGTGGAAAAAGTTAGATACTACTATAAAAGTTCAATTTCAAAAAAAGTTAAAGTCTATTTTAAAAAATCCAAAAATCCCTTCAAACAAATTGAGCGGATATGAAAATATTTATAAAATAAAACTAAAAAGTAGTGGTTATAGACTTGCTTATGAAGTCAAAGATAAAGAGATAATAGTTTTAGTATTAAAGATAGGCAAAAGAGACAAATTTTATGATATATTAAAAGATATGTTCAAATAATGCAAACTTTCACCCACCCATTTAAACCATTTATAACAACAACTCCCAAAAACACTAATCCTCGGAATTTTCCCCAGTATCAAATCGTTTGAAGAAAACTTCTACTATGCACACAAAAGAAATCTATTTTGGAGACTTTTAAGCCGAACTTTCGGTGAAGATGAGCCAAAAAGTATAGACGATAAAAAGGAGCTTTTAAAGAGATACGATATAGCCCTGCCGACCTCTTATCTACCAAGCCCGAGTCCCGCTTATGCCAGTGTCGGGTTTGAGGAGAAGTTAAAAGGGTATAGAGAGGTGTTGTAGTGATTTTTGATAAATGGTAAAAAATAATATGAAGAAAATAAGTGCTAATCTTGCCTTTTAAAAAAGCTTACAAAGATAGAGTCTATCTGTCTGTATCTAAAAAATGAAACGATACTATTTCTTATCGTAACCACGATTACAGTAATTGACATTACAATAAAATATAGATACAATTATAGTAATAGAAATTACAGTAATGAAGGTTACTGAAGGTGTAAAATGAAATTTTACGATAGAGTAGATGAACTTAAAAATTTACAAGAGATAAAAAAGGCTTCTTTGAAGTCATCTAAAATGACAATAATTTATGGGCGAAGAAGAGTAGGAAAAACTACGCTTGTAAAAAAGGCTTATGAAGATAGAGTATATCTGTTTGTCTCTAAAAAAAATGAAGCGATACTTTGTGAAGAGTTTGTTGATGTTATCTCAAATAGTTTGGATATAAAGATTTTAGGCGAGTTTAGAAGCTTTGCAAAGCTGTTTGAGTATCTGATGCAACTATCGATTGATAAGCCTTTTACTTTGATAATCGATGAGTTTCAAGAGTTTTTGTATATCAATAGCTCTATTTTTAGCGATATTCAAAATATTTGGGATGAGTATAAAGACAAAAGCAAACTCAATCTCATCTTTTGCGGTTCGATATATTCGCTGATGAAAAAGATTTTTGAAAACAAAAAAGAGCCACTATTTAATAGAGCCAATAACAAAATCTTGCTAAAGCCTTTTGATATAGCAACTATAAAAGAGATTTTAAAAGATAACAATCCGAACTTCACTAACTTTGATTTGCTAAGTTTTTATATCTTTAGTGGTGGTGTGGCGAAGTATGTGGAGAGCTTTTATGAAAAAGGGGCTTTTAGTCATGAGAGTATGTTAGAAGTTATTTTTAGTCAAAATTCACTCTTTATCGAAGAAGGGAAAAATGTTTTAATAGAAGAGTTTGGCAAAGAATACACGACTTATTTTTCTATACTTTCTTTGATTGCCAGCTCAAAAACAAGTAGAAGCGAGATAGAGAGTATCTTGGAAAAAAATATCGGTGGGTATTTGGATAGGCTTGAAAACGAGTATGGCATCATCAAAAAGATAAAGCCTATTTTATCAAAAGAGGGAAGCAGAAGTGTAAAATACGAGATAATCGATAACTTTTTGGCTTTTTGGTTTAGGTTTATTTTTAAATATAAAAGTGCTATTGAGATTGAGAATTTTGATTTTGTAAAAGAGGTTGTAAAAAGAGATTTCAACACTTTTGCTGGTAAGTTTTTGGAGAAATATTTTAAAGAAAAACTGGCTTTAACTAAAAAGTTTTCACAAATAGGCTCTTACTGGGAAAGGGGTAATAAAAATGAGATAGATATAGTAGCTATAAATGAGTTTGAGAAAAAAGTTTTGATAGCAGAAGTAAAATTAAACAAAGATAAAATCAGCATAAACAAACTAAAAGAAAAGTCACAAAAGTTAGAGCAAAAGTTAAAAGGTTATAGTATAGAGTATGTAGGTTTTAGCTTGGATGATATGTAAGAGTAAAAAATGTTAGCAACACAGATAAAAAAGGCGAAAGCAAAAAACTTGAACTAAAAGAAGAGCCGAATTTTTAAGTATAGTCTAACCGACAAGAGCAAGAGAACACTTTTCAATATGACTAAAAAAAGCATTTTGGAAAAGATAGGCAAAACAAAAGGAAGTTACTACATCTTAAAGAGAGCTAAATGAGCAAATATTCACATCATAAGATAAACATCTGCCAAATCATAAAAGATATCAAAAATGTACTACCCCAAGACTTCCCGGCACTAAAACTAAGAAGCGCTTACAAACGAAACCCCTATACCATCCTTATGGTTACGCTTTTGAGCCTTAGAAGCAAAGACGAAAAGACCGCCATCGTGGCAAAGAGACTTTTTAACGACATCCAAACCCCTCAAGAGCTTTTAAAAGTGCCGATGGAAGAGCTTGAGGAGGCGATCAAGCCGATCGGTATGCAAAAGCAAAAGGCAAGAACGCTGATGGAGGTTTCACAAACCTTGATCGATCGATTCAAAGGCGAGGTGCCAAGGAGTAAAGAGGCGCTACTTAGCATCAAAGGGATAGGCGAAAAGACGGCAAATATCGTCATCAACAACGCTTTTTCACTCGATACGATCGCCGTAGATACCCATGTGCATCGCATCTGCAACCTGCTTGGCATCATCGATACCAAAAGCGAACTTGAAAGCTCGAAAGTGCTCAACGAAATCGTCCCAAAAGAGTGCAAAAGCATCTTTAACTTCCATATCGTGGCATTCGGGCAGACGATTTGTCGGGTGCATCAACCGCTTTGTAAAGAGTGCCCATTAAAAGAGATCTGCAAAGCTTACGCATCATGACGATCGCACTTTTGGTTACGTCGTTTAACTCTCTTACGCAAAAAGTCTTCTGTTATTTGCGTGACAATGGTCACAAAGTGCGGGTGGTCTATGCGATCGACAAAGAGCAGATGATAGAGGAGATAAATGAGGTCAAGCCCGATATCATCTTTTGCCCCTTTTTGAAAAAGTATGTTCCAAGCGAGATATATGAAAACTATCCGACTTTCGTCCTACATCCGGGTCCAAGAGGCGATAGAGGAGCCTTTTCGCTCGAAAACGTCGTTTACCATGCAAAAAAAGAGTGGGGCGTGGTGATCTTGAAGATCGATGCGAAGCTTGACGGCGGAGATATCTATATACAGGAGCGTTTTGAAGTCAAAAGCCCCTTTAAAGCCAGCATCTACCGAAACGAACTCTCCGACTCCGCACTAAAAGCGATCAAAAAGTTTTTTGAAAACTACGACGACTTGACCCCCATCCCCCAAGAAAACAGCCCCATGCACCAACGCCTCACACAAGAGAACATCTCGATAGATTGGCAAAAAGATACCACCGACGAGATACTAAAAAAGATCAATACTTTAGATAGTTTCCCGGGTGTAAAAGATGAGATAGCGGGGGTGGAGGTGGAGCTCTTTGGAGCATGGAGGGAGGAGAAGCTAAAGGGTAAGCCAAAGCAGATACTCGCCAAACGAGACGGTGCCATCTGTCTGGGGACGGTCGATGGAGCGATCTGGATAAGCCACCTCAAAGAGCCTCATCGCTTCAAACTCCCCGCCACTTATGTTTTAAAAGAGCGACTAAAAGGGATCAAAGAAGATAGACTCCCTCTGCTTTTTGACAAATCATACGAGAGCTTTTACGAAACGAGTGTCGAGATAAGAGACGAGGTGGCGTATCTTTGCTTTAACTTTCACAACGGTGCGATGAGCGCTTCGCAATGCGTGCGACTTAGATATTGTGTCGATTATCTCAAAGAGCGGTGCAAAGTGCTGGTGCTGGTTGGAGGCAGGGACTTTTTCTCAAACGGCATCCACCTAAACATCCTCGAAGATAGCAAAAAGCAGGGCGAAGACGGCTGGGAAAACATCAACGCTATGAACGACCTTGTCCGATCGATCCTCTTTTGTGATGAGATCGTTACCGTCGCTTCACTGGCAAAAAACGCCGGAGCCGGCGGAGTGTTTATGGCGCTGGCGTGTGATTTTGTCGTGGCAAAAGAGGGTGTAGTACTCAACCCGCACTATAAGACTTTGGGACTAAGCGGGAGCGAATACCACACTTACACCTTGCCAAAAAGAGTGGGAGAAAAAAGAGCGAAAGAACTACTTGAAGCATGTCTGCCCATCTCCGCAAACAAAGCGAAAGAGATAGGCATGATCGATGAGCTCTTTGGTGAGAGCGACTACTATGAGAAGCTTCATAAGTTTTGTTTGGAAAAGTATAACGAAGATTTCATCTGGGATAAACAGGAGTTTTTAGAAAAAAATAGAGATAAAATCGAAGCTTTAAAAGAGAAAGAACTATCTATCATGCATCCGGAGTTTTGGGAGGAAGACAGCCTCTTTCACAAGTTAAGACGGGAGTTTGTCTATA
>CAYUEN010000034.1:0-19805 GCA_964443745.1 uncultured Campylobacterales bacterium
AAGATGTCGATCGAAGAGTCGGAAAATCGGTCGAGATAAACAAGCAGCGTCGTTTTGATTCCCTCCTTGTCTTCGAGAGAGAGCAGGCGGCTTTTGTATTTGGTTCGGGAGTGAAGTTTTTGTACCCGGAGCTTTTCGGTCGTGATGATACCCGGATGTTCGATCAGCATCCGTTTGATCTCTTCGATCGCCTTCATCAGGCTTTCGCGATCGGCGTTGTAGGCGACACCGATATGCATCTTGATACGGCGTCCGATTTTGCGTTTGTTCCAGTTTTTCAGCGGCGTGTTGGCCAGTTTTGCGTTGGGGACGGTGATCATAGCGTTGTCGAAAGTGCGGATTTTGGTGCTGATGAAGCCGATTTCCACGACGGTTCCCTCCACGTCGGAGGTTTGGATCCAATCCCCTTGGGAGAAGGATTCGTCGAAGATGATCTTGATCAGTCCGAAGAAATTCGAAAGCGTATCCTGTGCGGCGAGAGCGACGGCCAGACCGCCGATTCCCAAGGAGGCGAGGAGTCCGGTGATGTTGACGCCGAGTTTGACCAAAAAGAGTAGTACCGCGATGAGAAAGATCGTCCCTTTGGTGATCGAAAGGATCAGATTGAGCAGTTCGGCGCGGAGTTTGTCTTTTCGGTTTTTGTGCAGATAGACGAAAAAGAGATTGTCGATGACGATCGTGACGATGTAGGCGAAACTGGCAAGATAGATCAGATAAAAGAGCGCATCGAGATTTTTGTGGAGCGTTTTGGGATAGATCAGTATCTGTAGCGCCAACTCCAGCCCGAAGGTGATGATCAATATCGTCATGGGGCGTCGCATACGCTGAAGATTTTCCAGTATCAGTTCGTCGGTCGCATCCTCCTCCTTGAGGATGAAACGTCGTATCGCATGGTAGATGCGTCTGTTGATTAGGTGGTTGAGCAGCCAGAAAAAGAGCAGTACCGCTATGAAGAGGAGGATTCGACCCATATCGAGATGGAGATAGCGCAGATAGACATTGGCTTTTGCCATGACGGGATTGTCGTTGATCAGCGTGATCAGATTGTCAAGCCGGAGGCGGTTTGCGATCGAGTGGTAGGAGAGGATCGAGGGGTTTGCCAAGAGATATTCGAGAAAGTTGTCGAAAAAGTAGTAGTTTTTGGCCAGTTCGAGGAAATTTTGAGCGATCTCCCCCGCTACCTCTCCTTTTTGGGTTTTGATTTTGCGGTAGAGGGTTTCATATTTTTTGATATCGATCTTCGCCAAAAACTCCTGGTAGTGTTTAATCGTCTCGATCAACCCCTTTTTGTCGAGGTCGGTCCAGTGGGCGGAGAGGTAGAGCAGAAAATCGTAGATCGAGGATTTGAGTTGGAGTGTGCGTTGGCGGATCTCGTCTCTTATGACCGCCTGCGTATAGCCGTATTTGGTGTTGGTCTCGATTTTCAAGCGCAGTCGCGAGAGCTCTTCGTTGGCGTTTTTGGGGTCGAAATAGGGGTTTTGTTTCTCTTTGAGTTCGTAAGGACGGTTTTTGAGGGTAAAGAGCAGCGTGTTGAAAGCGTCGAATTTTTGGCTGATCTCCCGGGTCGCGTTCGCCTCTGCGGCGGCTTTGGTGGCGTTGGTTTCGAGGATCGTACTCTCGAGACGTTCGGGTGCGTAGAAACGGGATTGTATAGAGATCAGATCCTCCCAAAATCCTGGAGTCGCATAGAGTGAAGAGAAAAGAAAAAGCAGCAGTACGATCGATCGCATCGGAAACCTTTGGATGGAGTTGAAGATATTATACTTTATGATTCCTTGGGACAATCAGCAACCTCTGTCAATGTGTACTTTTTTACATATTTTGTTTGATAGGAGTTTTTGTCTTGAGTATATGAAAAAATCGAATATTGAGATTATGCCGTAAAAAATTACGGCATAATCATAACTAGTGTGAAAAGTCACCTATAAGTAAATAAGCCGCACCTTTATCTGGATTGGCGATAGCGACAATTCCATTTTTGTTGATGGAAACGAGATCTTTTATGAGAGTGTAGTCCATCATCGTTCCGGCATCAATGACCTTTTGTACAGTACCATCAAATCCAACCTGAAGAATTCTAAAGCTACGTGAGCTGTTATTGGGATCGGGTCGATAGGAATAGGTATAAAGAAGATAGCCATCTGTAATCGCTGCATCTATTTTTGTACGATCTTGGTACGAAGCAAGTACGTCATCATTTTCTATCTGTACAAGAGTTTTTGTTTCTCCATTTGATTTGAGCAGTTGAATTCGATGCGAGTTGTCAAACTGTAAATCGATGTAACTACTATTATAGGAGAATACATCACCATATACAACGATATTTTGTTGACCTGTATCGAAAAGTTGACTGGTGGCGATCAGGTTTGTATCGACGTGGAAAGCTTTACCGGTATAAGGGAAATAGATCGTATCTCCGTGCAGACGCATCTCTTTGCCATAGTAGCCATCAGCAATCATATTGGGTGTACCGACTTTGGGATAGATCTCCATTGCGTAAGATCTTTTGAGACTCTTGTCAGATGTGATAGAACGATAAGTGAGATAAGTTTTTCCATAATGGTTGATAAGCTTAAATGTATCTATACTTTTTCCTTCGGAAGCAGAAAAAAGCTCTTTATGACCTGAAAGGGTATGACTTCTAAGTGTTTTGGTACGACTGTTATATGTTACCATCAGTGGTGTACCATCTGGAGTGACGATAAAGTCTTTGTAGTATTCATCAGGCATATTTCCATTGTTGATTTGCCGGATATCAAAGAGCATTTGTGCTGCAGAACGCTGTTTTGTCGTAAAGTTGTATGTAACGTAAAAATTTCTTATGTGGCGACTCATTTGATTTTCACCGTTTTTTCGCCACCAACCAGTACTTTCGACAAGAATATGGGCTATGTTGTTCTCATCTAGAATCACTTTTTTAATACTGTTCTCCGTTCTTTGATTGCGGCTGTCTGCTGGGAAATCAGGATATTCTTCATTATAAATGGTAATCATATTTCCGAAGATATCTCCGGTATCCAGATTTGGTTTGAGATTGAATGAAAATTCTTTTGTGACACTATTGCCGTGAATGTCTGAAACTCTTATTTCAAGTTTGGCGGAATCGTCGGCGAATTTGTTTTTAGATGGTAATGTAAGCATAATAGATTCGGGAGGAGTGAAGCCAGATGTATCGGCCTTTGTATAGAGTATGCTATCGTACCCGTTCGCTTTAAGCTCGATTTCTATCAAATCAATTTCATAGCGATGATCAATCTGAAGTGGTAAGGTAAAACGTTCTCCAATCTGATGTGTAGAGATGGGAGAGGTGGTTATTGCCAGATGGTTGTCATATACCGGCAGGGGATGGGAGATGCTTTCTGAAAAATTACCGTTATTGTCGGTTGCGGTAACTTTAATCTGGAGTGAATCTGTCAAATATCCTTGATTTTCGGGAATAGTCCACTTGACCATTTCGCTGATATGATCTTTGTTGGAGGTGAAGCTCTGGATTAAATGCCAAGAATCGTCTGACGAGAGGCGATAGTAGACTTTCGCTTCCGTTACTTGCATATCGTCTTCGACGCTAAATGTGATACCCTGGGATTCACCGCCAAGAATACTTCCTAATGTGCCATAAATTTTGTTTTCTGTATAGAGGCTTTGGTGGCCGACATAAAGATAAGAAAATCGCGGTTTACCCTGGTCGGCATAGGTGATTTTATATTCTATACTATTGTCTTTAGGGTTTATGTCATTGTCGCTATAAGGGAGATCTATAACCAGAAAACTCTCTCCTTCGATTAATATATTGTCATAAGTTTTTCCATTTCTTTGTATCAATTCGTTTCTAAAATCAGCGGTTAGAACGACTTCCGTCTCTTGTCCCGGTGCCAACTGAGTATCGATCAACTGCATCGGTTCTGTGGCAAAATCATTGATACTCCCATTTTTTTTGTATCGAAGTCGAATATAAAAGTTTTCGATAGTTTTAGTGCCTCTGTTTTTGATACCTACTTTGACCCGGACTTTATGATCAGGTTTGATAGGATCGAGTAAGTTGACGCTTTTGATACTGAGATCCGGCCCCTTTGCTACAGTAGTAAAAGACCATAGTGGTGAAACTGGATAACTTCCTCCGTAATAAGTTTTGTCTCTTCCGCTTTCTCTTACTAAGACGTGCCAGTAATAGGTGGTATTTGGGTTGAGATCGTTATTTGAAATCTCATTCCAATAGATATGATTTTTCGTGATCCATCCGGAATTGTAAACCAGATTGTTTTCGGAAGTGCCCAGTTCGAAATAGTATTCAAGATCATCTCCATCGCTGTCAGTCGCACCCCATTCGAATTTTGGATTTTTTTCTACATTTATAGAATCGTTTTGTGGACGATGATAGCTGCCAAACTGTGGAGTATTTTGGAGATCGATAAAAATTGAGGTAGTGTCGCTCCACGGTCCAGTCGCTTGTGCGTTTTTTGCTCTGACTCTAAAATAGTATTTAGTACTGTCCTGTAAAGAATCGACTTGGTAGGTGAGATTTTTTCCTGCATTATAGATTTGTGCATCGGAAAACGAAGGAGTCTTTGCAACAGCCAATTCGTAAATGGTTTTGTCATCAGAGGAAGAATCGACTCGTTCCCAGCTGATCTTTAGTGTGCTGCTTGTTGCTTTTTGGGGAAGTAAGTGTATCCGAACCTTGGATAGGGTCTCTTCATCTTCTTTTTCTCCCTCATCCTCTTTTTCACAATCAGTTCTGGGTGATATTTTTGCGTCAGCAGGATGAAAAAAGTAGGTTTTATCGATTGAAGTACCGAACTTTAAATATTTGTCGGAATGAGAGAGAAGTTTTTCGGAAACTTTTTTATCGTTGTTGGTGATATACAGCCAAGAATTCGATATATGATAAGCATATTCTTTGGCTTGAATACCATCGGAAATTTTCAATATCCCATTCGAGTCGAAAGTGAATGAGTAGAGTTTTTGGTTGGTTTGGCAGTATTGATAAAGAGTTTTGCCAACTAGTATACTGGAGAGTGATGGTTTTGTCGGTGGAGCGGATTTTGAAATGGTTATATAGAGTTGTTCTCCTCCTTTGATTTCTTTACCATTAGGACGTGTAGCTACATAAAAACGTTTTTTACCCTCTTTTTTGGGAGTGCAGGTAATTGTAGCCTCGGAATTTGAAATAATAGTGACTTCTGAACAGATGGCGTCTTGAAGGCTCATAGCAAGCGTTGAAGGTAAATTAGTACCCTGGATGGTGAATGTTGTCGCCTTGTCGACTATGGTTTGTGTAGGTGATATGGAAGAGACTTCAGGCACTTTATAGCCTATAAGATGAAGACCTCTGACCAATGTTGTTGCCAAAGGAGTGTTGTCTTTATTTGTTGCTTCCAGTTTCATAAACAGTGATCTATTTGGCCAGTCAGGGAGAGAGAATTCGAAATTTTTTATCCCTGTATTCTGAAGTGAGTCATAAGCTCCACCAATATCCAGAAGATAGGTTCTATCTGTGGGAAAATATCTAAATGGTGAAAAATAGAGGCGAAGATGTGTTACAAGACCACTGGGATGCTCGATATTAAACGAGCCAGTAACCTTGCCGTTTTCAAACCGACTTTTAAAATCTGTTATGATGGGGGGTCGGATATCTTTCTGTGTTTTAGAGAGAATGTAGTAGTTGAGCGATGCACTTTTCCCACTTTTGTTCCATCTCAAACGTTGTTCTTTTCCCTGTGCGTCTTTGGCAAAAAGATCCCATTGACAGTAATTATATTGTCCGTTTATGCCGCCTCCTGTTATGGCGAGGCTTGGTTGCGGATTGACAATCTCTCCAGGACGAAGATTTCCTATCAGAATATCTTCTCTGGGATGCTCGAGATTTGAGTCGCAAAAATCACTTAATCTCATCGTAATGTTGTAAAGTGTTTGAGATGAACTGTTTTGTAGCCACCATTGTTGTACGAAACTGCTATTTGGTTCTTTTTCACTCCACTGGTCAGGATAGGCACTATAAGGTTTTTTTAATTTTCTTGATGTGGCTATGGTAAGAGGTTCATCTGGCAGAGGAGGGTTTTGATAGAGTGATACCGTTATGCTTGACTGTTTTCCTGCTGAATCCGAAACAGTGATATACAAAACTGCTCTCTCTTTCTTTTCCGCAACCTTCCTAGATGTTATTTGAATTTCGGAAACACTTTCATGACTAACCGAAAAGAAAGTGTTATCAAGAGATGTATCTACAGAATAAGGAGGTTTACCACCCGAGATACGTAGTTTTATATTTGCATTTTCACCTGTATGCAATTCTATCAATGAAGGGGACGCGCCGACTGTTATTCGGGAATCGTTGATTGTTTGGATTGGATCAAGCAGATGTTCTTTTATACCAAGCAGGTTTCCATTTTCATCATAGACCTGTAGTGTCGCAAGCAGCGTTGCATCATGACAGATACTCGGGACTTTGTAAATGAAAAAATCTGTATTTTTGTTGCTATTTCCTATACGGCATTGCTGTAAATCACTTTCGATATTCCAATAATAGACGTAATTGCTGTCTGTATCAATATCTGTGAGTGTGGCCTGTAGGAGGTATGCTTTCTGTTCGGGGTCATATGGATGTGTGAAATCGATTTCACTTTTAAAAGGTTCCTCTTCTTGATAGTGCCAGTTGTAGAGATTGAAATTGGATATATCGAACTCTTTACCCGTGGTATTGGTAAAGTGAAATCTCATACGAGAAGTTACAACGGCAGGAAGATTTTCATCTCCTTTTTTAATTGGTTTGTATTCTTGGAGTTTACCACAAAAAGTACGATTCCCTTTGAAAGCACCATTTTGCTGAAATTCATACTGGGGGAAAATATATTCCATTCCATTATCGGAAACTATGGATATACTGGCGATGACATTATCGATCGCTCTTGAACTATATACCTGGAAACAAGCTCTTAAATCAACGGTTTCTCCGTTTTGAGAAAGGATTTCTACATTGGGAGGATCTATGTGTACCCGGGTATAGACCCATTGGTCTACTGCTTGTTGATTGATTTGTCCAGCGGATTTATAACGCTTTAATGATTTTTCAAAACTTCTGAAAAGGGTGTTGTAGCGATTTTCAAGCTGAAGAAGAGTTTTCTCTATGGTCTGAATATTGTAATTGGCAGATGTATTAAAGATACCACTGATAAGTTCTTTCACCTTTCCAGAGGCGATAACCATTTTGACTAACGCATCAAGATTGTCGATATAGTGGGCATGGTTTTTGCATACTTCATACTCTCCTCCGTAATATTCCGAAAGAGAACAGTAGGAGTCTCTTTTTATGGTGAAAGCTTTTTTATCGAGATATTTGGAGCTAAGAAATATATCATAAGCGATTGCTTTTGAATTCAATTCGGTCGAATCTTCTCCAAGATGGTATATTTTCATCGTTTCACCAACAAGAGAATACATATTGTTGACGATAGCTTTTGTCGCTTTCCCTATACATTCGATCATCTCTTTCGGGCCCTTTGAAGCTTTTTTACAACTTCTGCCTACTTCATAATCCTGTTTTGCAATGTCTTTAATCCCTTTGATCCAGATACTGGCGTACGGATATCTATCTGAAAGTTTGGTTTCAATGAGTTGATCGAGTCGATTGTCAAGTACATTGAGAGCGCATTCTTCCGGATTTTCTTCGATACTACAATCATACACGATGGTTGTGGCCAATTTTGCATCCGTAGTCATTTCTTCGGGTAATTGACTTTCGATCATAAAGTCGGCTGAAGATTTAGATTCACTTTTTAGATAAGTTATCATAGATTTGGTCATACTGTCAGGATAAGAAGCAATAGCATTGACGGAATTGATGGCGGTATCAACAGCGAACATGATTTCCTGTTGACGATTTTGAATCTCTTTCTCATATGTCTCTGCATCTAATAGTAGCGTATTGGAGTCATTTTCTTGACTTCTTGAAATTTCCATAAGCATTTGATGAAGTGTGACAAGGTTTACTTTATAAAAGTAGTCGTCTCTTTCTTTTATATTTTTGGTAATTTGTTCCTCGTTGTTGAAACGATCCAAGGGAGGTTTATATGCCCCTACCATTATTTGGTCGATGAAATTCTTTTGTGGAGGTGTTGGATACTCCAAATGTTTGGCTATCTCTCTTAAAAGTGCTCGCTTTGAGTTTTCGACAAGAATACCTTTATTATAGAGAAATTGAATATATTGGTCACTATATACTGAGATATTTTCCAGTTTGATGGTGGATGCTCTATCTGTTTTTTTGTTGGTGGCGATTGAATTGTTTTGAAGTTTGGCTGGTATAGTGATTCCGTTATCCGGATTTGCATCTTCATCCAAAGCATGAAGTGTCTGAGCGACCATATCAGGTTTGGAAAATGAAAAGATAGAAATTTCAGGTGAAGCCTTGACTGTTCCAAGCTCTATATCACCGGCATAGAAAGTGATATCGTTTCCGGGAGAGTATATAAAAGCACCATCTTCTGGAGTCAAACCACTCTGCCCATCGGAAGTGCGGTAATATAACCCTTTCACCTCTTTGAAATAGCCAGTTGTTTTGTCGGAGTTGCTTCCTGTGCTTCCGCCTCCTCCACACGCACTCAATAACGCTATGAGTATACTAAAAACTACGATTCTTGCCATATATTCAACAATTTGCATCCGTGTCTCCATAATAAACAAATTTTATTATAATCGACAAAAATATTTTAAATTGAATAGAAAATTCTGAAAAAATTTTTTTCGCTTTGGCTTTACAAGGTAATAATCGGGTAATTCTTATCCTATAAAATGGTATAATCATATCAAAGAGGAAAAAACAATGTGGAAGATATGGATGGGTGCGCTCTTTTGTGTTTCGGTTTTGTGGGCCCAAAGCGATATCGCGTCGAAAATTCGTAAGCTACAGACACTTCCTCAGAGCGAGCGTTACAAAATGATCAACGAGATCAAAAGGGATCTTGCAAAACTCAATACGCAGCAGAGGGCTCAAATGATTCGAAAACTCAGAGAGACGATCAAAGGAGAAGTCAAAGAGAGGGATCGTTTTACCGCTGAGAGAAGAGAAAAGGGAGCGCATGGAGGATGGAAAGAGAATAGAGAGGAGATCAAGAGAAATTTTCAATCCAAGCGAAAAGGAATGGATAGGCAAAAAAAACATAACGATCACCCCAGAAAACCCCAGCAGACTCCCCAGCACAATCGAAACTGAGATGAAGCGAATAGGAACGGCCGTTTGAGCGGAAATAAAATCGCGATCGTTTTGTTGTCTCTCTTCTGTTTTTGTCAGGGAGCGGAGATGTCGGACGACGATATGGACGGTATCGCGAACGCTATCGACAAGTGTCCCGATACGCCGTTGACGGATATCGTCGATGCCACCGGATGTACGGTCGAAAAGGTGGTTTACCCTAGAGAATATCATATTTCCATCGAAGCTGGATATGCGTATGGCAGATACGATGAAGAGCGCCAAAGATCTCATCTGCTCTCTTTGCGTTTCGAGAGTGACGATCTGGGAGCGTTTATCTACACATCCGACTACTCTCTTTCTGATGGAGAGGATGGGATGGACGATAGCGTGGTCGGATTTTTCTACCGTTTCTCATCCCGGGGATGGCATTACAAAACGACACTGGGGGCGTATCTGCCCACTTCCGACGAGGATGAGAACGAAATCGACTATTTTTTCTCGTTGAGGGGTACCTACGTATTTAATAAGATGGATTTTTTTGCGGACATACGCCACACCTTCGTTTCTGATTTTGGCAAACAGGATACGAATCGTTTGCTTGTCGGAGTCGGAATGGCGTGGAATGAGGTATTCTATACCTCTTTTTCTTATTCGGTCCAGAGTGCATTTTACGACAACGACTCCAATCTGCAAAGTTTTTCCCTCTTTGGAAGTTATGCATTTGACGATCGTCTCTCTTTTTATACCGATCTTTCGAAAGGAGTGGACGCATTCTCGAAAGACTACACATTGCTTATGATGATCGGTTACTCTTTCTAACCCCTTAATACTTAGGTAATACTTCCATTTTATAATTACACCGTAACTTTAAAATATAAAGGAGATAAAATGATAAAGAGAAAATCGATGACGACGATAGCTCTTTCACTAGCCGTATCGGCTTTTTTGATCGGATGCGGGGGCAGTGACGAAGCGACGGAGAATACGTTGACAGGCTATTTCGTAGATGCGCCGGTAGCGGGACTTCAGTATAGAAGCAGTTCCGGCATTACCGGGGAGACGGATTCGTATGGTAGATTTCGCTATAGAGCGGGAGATGAAGTGATGTTTACCATCGGAGATCTCTCTTTGGGAGAAGCGAAACCGGAGACGGACGGATTGGTGACACCCGAGATACTGGCACAAAACAACCAAGAGTTGGAAGTGTTGTTACTCAGAGTGCTCCAGTCGCTCGACAGCGACGGCGATCCCAGTAACGGTATCACGATTTCCCAGGAGGTGGTCGATTCTATGAAAACGCTTTCGGAGACCACTTCGATCGCACAGTTTGTGAACAACGAATCGGCACTGCTGAATCTAAAAAACGAGAGTGCGTTCACACTGGCACTCGATGAAGATTACGATGGCAAAATCGATGTGGATCCCGTAACGGCCCAGATGCATTTTTCAAACACTCTTACCCATTGGCAACAAGGATATCGTCCGGATGCCAACGTTTCTCAGGGAGCCGGAAGTATGTATGGTCCCGGAGGCGGGCAGGGATATGGAAACGGCTATGGCGCAGGTACGGGAGCAGGAGCGGGAATTCCAGATCTTTCGACTTATCCCAAAGCCGATTTGACCGACGCTCAGAAATACGCTTTGGCTTATATGTGGAACGAAGAGAAATTGGCGAAGGATATCTATCTGGCGCTCAACGAGCTCTATCCGACACAGCAGTTCTACAATATCGCTACCCGATCCGAAACGCGTCATGAAGCGAGTGTCGAAGAGGTTGTTCAGAGATACGATATCAATATAACCAATCTGCAGGATTATACCGTCAACTATTCCGAAGAGGAGTTACGGGCGCTACCGGCGGGAAGCTACGCGATAGAGGGGATTCAGAATCTCTATGATGCGCTCTATGCAAAAGGTTCCCAATCGAAGACGGATGCGTTGCAGGTAGGCTGTATGGTGGAGGTGACGGATATCGACGATCTCAATCGTTTCATCGATACGGCACGAGAGGTGAATGCGACGGATTTGGTCGATGTGTTTACCAATCTCAGAGCCGGCAGTTACAACCACTACTGGGCTTTCGACGCCGCATTGAAAGCCTCCGGTGTGAGCGAAGGATGCGCCAGTGCGGGAGAGGAGTATGCCAAAACACCGGAAGAGTATCCGCAGCATATGCATTGATGGCCTCGGGTGCGGTCGACTCCTTTTTGACCGTATCCGAACGCGTGATCGCCTTTTAATCTCGAATGATATACAATTGACTTATGCAAAAAATAATCGTTTTTATGATTCTTCTCATCGTTCTGTATGGCGTATACAATACCTATACCAAAAACGGGCCGCAAGGCGTGCACGAGGAGGAGTCGTGCGAAGTGTGCGATCTTCGGTACCGAAAGAGTCAGGAGCTCAAAAAGGAGCTCTCGATGCTTCATACCCCCGAATATATTCTCGAATATATCGTCGATGTGATCGATCATGGTTCGAACACGCTGGGATTTGAAGGGGGAGTGATGGAAGGAGGCTACGCGGTGCCGGAGGATGCGAAAAAGATCGCCTGTTACGTGTTGGAACTCTCCGGCAGAAAATGTCCCGAACCCTATCCGAAGGATGCGGCGATGTTTTTTACCAGTATCTGCGGCGGCTGCCACGGAAACGACGGCAGAGGTGTCGGAGGAAAATATCCGGATCTGACGAGAAAGAAGCTTTTGGGTATCGAACGGAAAGAGGATCTTTTGAGACGGGAACTCGCCCGCCTCGAAAAGCAAAAGCATAAGGAGTAGACTATTTATTCCTCAAATAGCTCAATTGTGCGGGGGTGAGGATTTTTTGCGTATCGTGGATACATTTCAGATGCGCCATGGTCGCTTTCGTTTTGAGTTTCGCGACTTTCTCCACCGCCGCTTTCAGCGTTTGCGGTTTTTCGCCCCGAAGTATTTTTTCGGCGATCTCCCGCTCCAGCTTCGATAGTTGGGGTTTGATCTGCGCTATCGCCGACATCGTCTCTTTGCGCACCCGTTCGAGCGCGGCTTTTTGTGTCTGTGTCAAGGCGAGTTCGGGATCGTTCCATTTTTGCATGACCATTTTCGTATAGTGAGGCATTTTCCCCGTTATCAGGAAGGGTTTCGACTGAGGTCTGGGTGTTGAAAAAGCGAGCAGCGAAGCGGTTAGAAACACCGTTGCGAATATATGTTTTTTCATTTTCGTTTTGTCTCCTTTTCGTATTGAAGATAAGTTTAGATTATATCGCAAAAGTATTAAACCTCCTGCCTTGTCCGCACCGCGGAGCGGTACGAACATAGCGAGATACGAAGGCTCGCTGCCTATTTTCGCGCTCCTTCCTTATGCAGGAAATTTTTGATCCGCTCTTCGTCGATCCGCTCTTCGTCGTATTTGATGACGATCAGTTCCTCGGTTTCGTTGACATAAAAATCGGTGATTCCCTCCACTACTTTCAATCCCGCGATTTTCTCCTTGTCGTATTCGTCGAAACCCAGAAAGAGGTTGGCGCGTAGGCCCGGATTTCGCATCGTGACGATCCAGTAGATCCACAGCAGAGAAATCGCCAAAACAAAAAGCGCCACACCTTTTTCTCCGTAATGCTGATAGAGCCATCCGCCGATCGCCCCGCCCAGAAAGATCCCGACGTACGCGAAGGTGTTGGCCACGCCGAGCGCCGCGCCTTTTTGGTGGACTTTGGCGAATTTGCTCACGAAACTCTGCAGTAGCGGTTCGAACATATTGAAGCCGATGAAGAAAAACACCGCACCCACGGCGAACCAGACGAATGCGGTCGCGAAGCCCATCAGGAGAAACGAGGCGATGATAAAGAGGATCGAAGCGATGAAAACCTCTTTACCGCGGCTGTATTTCTCTCCGAAGACCGCCGCCGGTCCCATCGCGAGGATACCGAAGACGACGGCGGGCAGGTAGACTTTCCAGTAGTCCATCGTGGTCATACCGAATTTCTCCTTCATCAGTATCGGAATGATGAAAAAAGCGATCGCCATCGTGGAGCTGTGAAAGAGAAAGGTGATGTACATACGCACCAGATCGCTGTCTTTGAAGACGTGTTTGATCTTCGCCTCCTCTTCGCTGTAGTGATGTACGATCTGGGGAGGCTCGGGCACGGCGGTAAAGAGAATCACCAGGGCGAAGATCGCGAGCGCGGCGGTCAGCCAAAAGAGCGAGGGTACGCTCCAGATACCGGCCATGATCGGCCCGATGATCATCGCGGCGGCGAAACTCATCGCGATCGTCATCCCCATCACCGCCATCGCATGGGCGCGTTGGTCTTCACGTACATGATCGGCGATCATTGCGGTCACGACCGATCCGATCGCTCCGGCACCCTGTAGAAAACGGCCGACAAGTAGCAGGTAGATATTGGTCGCGAGCGCCGCCACCACGGAGCCCGCGGCAAAAAGCAGCAAGCCGATCAGCAGCGTTTTCTTGCGGCCGATCTTGTCGCTGAGTACACCGAAGGGTACCTGCAAAACCGCCTGCGTCAGGGCGTATCCTCCGAGTGCGACGCCCGCGAGAAAAGCCGTTCCGCCCGGCAGGTCCTTGGCGTATTGCGACAATACAGAAAGCACGATGAAGAGTCCGAAGAATCTGAGAGCGACGATCAGACTCAGGGGCAATACCTTTTTGACTATCTCTTTCATTTCGATCAACTCCCTCCGAAAAATGTTTAAGAGTATATTACTCCTAATTGAATACGACGAACCTTAACGTACGGCTCTTGTAATCAAAATCCCTCCGACGAGTATCGGAACGATACCGAAGATCTGTCTGGGAGTGGGAATCTCATGTAGTGTGAAATAGGCGAAAAGGAGGGTAAAAAGCGGCATCAGCGCCATCATCGCGCTCATTTTGGTGATGGAGATATGCTGCAGGGTCTCTACCCAGAGGATTTTCGAAAACCCCATGATGATGAAGCCGTTGATCAAAATCAGCCATCCGACCGCCCGGAAATCTTCGATCAGCGGGAGAGGTTCGCTCAAAAAGGCGACGAAAAAGAGAATCGGCAGCGCAAAAAGAGAGCGGAAAGTGAGAATCGTTTCGCTGGCGACGCGCTCTCCGGCCCGCTTTTGGTAGAGATTCGCGATCGGGGCGATCGCGGCGGCGACGAGTACGAGCAGATCTCCGAAATTGACGCGGAAATTCTCCGGCATCAGTACGATAACGGCACCCGCGCCCATCAAAAAGGCGCCGAGCGTATGGGTCGCATCCATCGGTTCGTCTCCGAAGAGATTGAAGTAAAGCCACGAAAAGAGCAGTTGCAAAAAGACGATCACGGCGACATTGCCGGCGGTCGTATAGCGCATCGAGAGAAAAATGAGCAGATACATCGCCGTAATCAGAAACGACGCCCTTAGCAGATCTTTGAGGGCGGATCGTTCCCACAACTGCGGTATCCGTTTTCGGAAAAAGAGCATACTGAAGAAAAAGAGGGCGGCAAAAAGCGTAGTCCATGCATAGGCGAAAACCGATCCGATACGGTGTGTGACGATGGAGGAGACGATCGGAAACCACCCCTCGATCATGGAGAAGAGCACCATCATCGCTTCGCCTCGGCGCTCTTTGGAAAGCTTCATGAAAGATACCCCTTTTTTTGCAGTATCTCGACGATCTTTTTGTCGACTCCGGAAAGCGGAAGCTGTTTTATCTCCGCCAGGGTATAACAGCGAAGCGAAGCGGGTGCCGGTGTGAGGCAGAGTCGGTTTTCGAGTCGAAAATGGGTGTAGCTTTGGCGTACCGTACCGATGTTGATCGCATTTTCGGGCGGGGTTTCGTGTGTCTGAAACCCCCAGAGCCCATGCAAAAAACGCCCCGTTCGCCGATGCATTCCCACGCTTCCTTCCCGCCAGGGGATCACGAAAACGCCTCGTTTGAGCGGAACGTTTTTCGCACGTCTGCGGGGGTAGTCGAACCGGCCGCTTCGATGTGCGCCGCAAATGGTACGAAAAGGGCAGTCAAGACACTCCGGATTGTCCGGTTTGCAGCGCAAGGCGCCGATATCCATCATCGCCTGGTTGTAATCGAAAGGATTGCGGGTATCGAGCATCGTCTCGGCGAGTTCGTGAAGCCTCTTTTGGGTGGGGTGCGCGATCGTGAAAACCCGACAGAGGATACGCCGTACGTTCGCCTCCATTACCGCGACCGGTTTTTTGTATGCGAAGGCGAGGATCGCGGTGGCGGTGTTGGGGCCGATACCGGGGAGCGCCAGAAGCGCTTCGTAGGTTCGGGGAAGTCGGGGAGAGGCGATTCGTGCGGCGCGATGGAGATTACGGGCGCGCGTATAGTATCCAAGCCCCTCCCACACCTTGAGCAGCTCCTCCAGTGGGGCTTTCGCGAGTGATCGGAGTGTGGGGAAGCGCTCCAGAAAGGGAAAATAGTAACGCTCCAGTACCGTTTTGACCTGTGTCTGCTGGAGCATCACTTCACTCACCCAGATTGCGTAGGGGTCGTCGGTATGGCGCCATGGCAGATCTTTTCGCCCATGGCGCGCGTACCAGGCATGCAGTTTTTCGTGGGTATGTTTCAGACTCTCTTTTCGCATACGGCTATTGTATGTAAAAATAACTATCAATGTGTTAAAATATTTTTATCTATCACTATCCTGCAGAAGAGGAATGCGCGCAGCTTGGAAAAAGTCAACGAGATACTGAACCGAAAAGACAGACTGCTGACCGAAATCTATTTCGAGTTGCAGGAGTATTACGAAGCGCGCTACGGCAGCGACGCCTTGGTGTTGATGGAGATCGGAAGCTTTTTCGAAGTCTACGAAGTCAACAACGAAGAGCTCAAAATCGGCAAAGCGAAGGAGATCGCCGAATTTCTCAACATTCAGCTTACGCGGAAAAACAAGGCGATTCTCGAAAATTCCGTCCGTAACCCTCTGCTCGCCGGTGTTCCTTCCGTTTCGATCGAACGCTATCTGGCGCGGTTGATACAGAGCAAGAAGTATACGATCGTTCTGATTCGGCAAAAGGGGCAGATGCCCGATGTCAAACGCTACGTAGCCAACGTCATCTCCCCGGGAACAAACTTCGAATATCTCAACGATCCCAAAGAGAACAACATCGTCTCCCTCGTGGTGGATGAAAATCTGGGAATCTATTCGGTCGGTTACGCCGCGATCGATGTCACCACCGGCAAAACGATCGTCAACGAGATTCACGGTTCGCGTGACGACAAAACCTACGCGCTGGATGAGGTGTTCAACCTGTTGCAGTGCTACAACACCTCCGAAGTGATCGTTACTATCGAGGGGAAGGAGATCGACAGAGAGTGGCTGTTGAGTTATCTGGAGATCGCTTCTATGCATCACACTCTCAACGACCGTCGTCTGCGCATCGCCTACCAAAACGAACTTTTCGGCAGGGTTTTCGAGATCAACTCTTTTCTCTCTCCGATCGAATATCTCGATCTGGAACGCCACCCCTACACGACCGAAGCGTTGGCGATATTGATCGATTTCATCATCGAACACGACGAAACGATCATCGAAAAGATGAACCGTCCGCAATTTCTGGGGACGAATCGCTATCTCTATATCGGAAACAACGCTATGGAACAGTTGGGCGTGATTTCACGCGATCCCTCCGAGGTGACATTGCTGGATCTGCTCGATCGAACTTCTACGGCTTTTGGAAAAAGGCTGCTCAAAGAGCGGCTGCTCTATCCCATCTGTGACAGGGAGATTTTGGAGCGACGCTACGATCTGATCGAAAAACTACTGCCGCGACGCGATCTTCTGGAGAGCCATCTGAAGCAGATCTACGATCTGGAAAGGATACAGCGGCGAATCAAACTGGGCAAACTCCATCCCGTTGAGCTTACCTATATCGCGATGTCTTTGGAGGCGGCGGAGCGGTTGTTGGAAGAGGTGGAAGCGTCGGGAATCGCGGTGGATGAGGGGCTCAAAGACGAGGTGAGAGAGTTCGCCCGCGAGTTGGAGAGGAGTTTCGATCTGGATGTCTGTGCGAAGTTCAGGATCGATCAAATCGAAGAGAATATCTTCAAAAAAGGCGTCTACCCCGCCATAGACACGATCATAGAGCGACAGAACAGGGAGCTCTCCAAAATAGACCGTGTAGTCGAACATATCGCGGCGTTGTTCGAGAGGGAGAAACTCTTCTCCACGTCACAAAATATCGTCGGGATAGGATACCTGGAGAGCGAGGGGTATCATGTGATACTCAGCAAAAACCGTTTCACGACGATCGAGAAACGGCTGAAAGACTCTTTCGTCACGATCGACGGCAGCCACCACTTTTTTCGGGATTTTCACTACAAACAGCTCAAAAACAGCGTCAAGATCCATGCGCCGATCTTCGACGAAGTGACACGCCGCTACGAGTCGGATCAGATCAGAATGGTCGCACTGGTGAAAGAGCGTTATCGAGAGAGCCTCGCGGCGCTGGAGCGGCGCTTTTCGCTGCTGCTCGAAAAATTGATCGCTTTCGTGGCGGATGTGGATGTGGCGGTCAGTGGCGCCAAGTCCGCCTCCTCGATGCAGCTCGTGCGGCCGAAGATCGTGGAGGGGAATTTTTGTGAAATGGTGGCGCTTCGGCATCCGATCATCGAAGCGAACGAAAAGAGCGGGATCTACATCCCCAACGACATCTATCTGGGAGAGGCGACGTCCACCGATCATGACCATCTGATGCTCAACGCCACCGAAGGGGAAACGGTGCGGGGTGTATTGCTCTATGGAATCAACTCCAGCGGAAAATCCTCCCTGATGAAAAGCGTCGGTTTGGCGGTGATTATGGCGCAGGCGGGCTTTTTCGTCCCTTGTGTGCAGATGCGATTTGGACTCTACGAAAAACTCTTTACAAGGATCGTCTCCAGGGACAATCTCTACAAAGGGCTTTCGACTTTCAGTGTGGAGATGCTGGAACTCAAAAATATCTTCAACCGTGCCAACGACCGCAGCCTCGTACTCGGAGACGAGATCAGCCAGGGAACCGAGACGCAGTCGGCTCTCGCGATCGTCAGCAGTACGATTCTCAAACTGATGGATCTGGGATCGCATTTCATCTTTGCGTCGCATCTGCATCAGTTGGCCAATGTTCCGCGTATCCGGAACCTTCCCCACCTGATCTTTCTGCATCTGGGCGTGAAGTACGATTCGGAAGGAGACTGTCTGGTCTACAACCGACAATTGCAACTGGGAATGGGGGATTCGCTTTATGGGCTGGAGTTTGCCAAATCGCTTCATATGGACGACGATTTTCTGAAAAACGCCTATGCGATCAGGGAAGAGATACTCGATGCCGGCAGTGAGCTCAAACGTCTCAGGAAGCAGAAGCGAAGCCGATACAACAAAGAGCTGATTCTGACCAGATGCGCACTGTGCGACGAGAAAGTGGAGGATGTCCACCATATCCGGCCACAGAAGCTGGCGGACGCGGATGGCAAGATCGCCCATTTCCACAAAAACCACCGGGCCAATCTGATTCCGTTGTGCAAATACCATCATGATATGGTACACAAGGGGAAGATCACGATCAGTGGGTTCGTCATGACGAGCGAAGGGTTGAAACTCCACTACGAAGAGCGATGATTCGCACCCGCTAACGTATGGAGTAGATATACTCCGTTTTCAGTTTCGTCTTGCGGATTTCCTCGATCGAAAGCCCCTCGAAGCAGATTTCTTGCAACATCGTTTCGTTTTTCGGACGGTATCGCGCCAACTCCCTGAGCACCTTTCCGCGGTACGCCTTCGCCCAGTGGCTGACGACTTTTCCGTTTTTGACGAATTTCATCGTGACGTAGGGAGTTTTGAGCGTATAGAATTTCCGGTAATACTCCGCCCGCAGATCGACGACGAAACTCCTCTCCAGCAACGCGTCCAGCAGCGCGCTCTCTTTTTCATTATAATAGGTTTCGGTCTTGAAGTCTCCGATCGCCTCCCCCTGCTTGAGTTTGTACCAGGGGATCGTATCTTTGGCGAAGAGGGGGCCGAAGAGATTGGAGAAGATGATAACACTCCTTCCCAAAAACGCCTTCGCCTCGCTCTCCAGCGTTTTATAATCGAGATATTCGTACGCCACGCCGCTGTAGCGTTCGATGGCCGGCAGCGTACGCTCGAGAAACGGGTCGAGAGTCGCGAATCTTTCGATTTCGGATTTCTTTTTGATTCCAAAGAGTCTTTCAAGCTTTGAGGTATCCGCCTCCCGGACGAAGCTGCGATAACGCTCCAGTACGGGTAAAACAGTTTGATAATGTTCCCTGATCGTGAAACTATGTGGATTTAGAGGCGGATAGACTCCGCCTTCGATTTTCGCTTCGCTGGGGGAGAAGAGAATCTTCACACAGACTCCTTTTTGGAAAATTGTACAAATTTACGACTTAAGCATGAAATTTCCAAAAATCTATTGACATCTCAAAAAAAATCATGTATAATCACGACTCACAAAAACGGTGCTGGTGTAGCTCAGCTGGTAGAGCACCTGATTTGTAATCAGGCGGTCGGCGGTTCGATCCCGTTCACCAGCTCCATTTTTTGTGGTACAGTGTTTGACCAGAAATGATCAAAGTGGTATAGCCATGGTGAGATACTCAAGTGGCCAACGAGGGCAGACTGTAAATCTGCTGGCTTTCG
>CAYUEN010000035.1:0-19452 GCA_964443745.1 uncultured Campylobacterales bacterium
GACAAATCTTTCAGCGGCAAAGACGCCGACGCGGCACTGGGCAACGCCGGCATCACCGTCAACAAAAACACGGTTCCCGGGGAGACGCGCAGCCCCTTCGTGACCAGCGGCATCCGTATCGGTTCGCCCGCACTCACCGCCAGAGGAATGAAAAGACCCGAATTCGAACTGATCGCCAACCGCATCGCGGATGTGCTTGACAATATCGAAGATACGGACCTGCAGGAAAAAATCAAAAACGAGTTGCGAGAACTCGCCAGAAATTTCGTCATCTACGACAGACCGATCTATTAGGAGCCAGAATGTACAGCGTCGATATCTCCCTGATCAAAATGGTGACCGACCACTACTGGATCAAACGCGATCATATCGTCAACAAGATCAGCTTCAAAGGGCGCACCTTTTTCGACAAATACGAAAGAGTCGACCAGCCCCTGACACGATCGGTCATGAACCGATACGACGCGGGAGAGATTATCGTCGCCCACTCTCTGATCAACGATCGCGACAAGGTGGAGAATATCGTATTCGACTACAACGGCCGAAACACAGAAAAATTCTGGCACCGCGCCCAGCTGCTGCTGCGCGAGGAGGGGTATCTGAACTTCACGGCTTATGAAAGCAAAACCCCCGGACACCTCCATCTGTACGTGCACAAAGGCCATACCACGCTACAGGAGGGATACCAGATCGCCAAAATGCTCTCGATGAAGCTGGCGACGAAACTTCCCAGAGAGTGGAAGATGTTCCCCAATCCGGACATTCCCAGAGAGTTCAACATCCTGAACCTTCCCAAAAAGGTGTATCGTAAAGAGAGAGGCGCTTCCTGGGCGAAGCATATGTAAAACCATATCAAAAGAGGAGATGAGATGGGTACAGACGAAAAACTACAGCAGTTGCGCAAAAAGAAGAGCGATTTGAGCGATATCATCCTGGAAAAAGAGCGAGGCAACAGCGAAAAGATCAAAAAGCTACTACTCGGTGGCGCTTCGCTGATTTTGCTCTTTTTGATCGTATTGATCATCATGAAGATGCTGAACAACCCCGATGAAGCGGTAATGACCGAAAATCTCGCAAGTACCCAGACGGCTTCACCCGCCGTCACACCCAAAGAGCCGGAATCCACAGAATCCGCAAGCGATGACGAAGGACTTTTCAAGCAAGAGCCGATTATCGACGAAGGGACCGAGACCGATTTGAAATTCGAAGAGATGGTCCGCAAACTCAAAGAGCAGGATGGCTCTTTGCAGAGTGTCGAAGAGACACCCGAAGAAAAAACGCCTCCTGCGACCAAACCCGAAGCCAAACCAAAACCCACACCTACACCTGTCGTCGCCGAAAGCAAACCCGAACCCGTCGCCAAAAGCACAAAACCCGAAACCAAACCGAAAACCGCCCTCACAACACCAAAGGCTGCACCGAAGGTCGAAAAGCCCGCTCCCAAAAGAGAGGTTATCGTCTCCGAAACCAAACCAAAACCCCTCTCCAAACCCGTCAAAACCGCATCTATCAGTGGTTATTTCATCCAGGTAGGCGCCACATCTCGCTCTTTTCCTGATAGACGATTTCTCCGAAAAATCAAACAGAGCGGATACGACTATATCGTGCACAAAGTCACCGTCAAGGGCAGAACCATCAAAAAAGTCCTCGTAGGTCCCTACCCCACCAAGGAAGCGGCGCGGCGCGCGCTTCCCGGGGTTCGTTCGACGATCAACCCGGACGCTTTCGTCTTCAGGATGAAATAAGTGGTACACTATCGGCAGCTTCTCTTCGACCAACTCACGCCGATCGCCCTCTACGCCACACTCAAGGAGAGATTTCCAGACGATCTCTCCTTTCTCTTCGAAAGTGCGATCAATACCGAGCAGGGAAACTACAGTTTCATCTTCGTCGGTGCGAAAGAGCGTATCGTCTACAAGGATGAAATCACGAAATTCCAAAACGAAAAGGGGGAGTGGGAAGAGCTTGCGAGCGATCCTTTCGCTTTTCTCAAAGCCTACTACCGAAAGATCGACCCCGCTCCCTATCGAAAGCTCGCCAAAAAGCTCGGTATCGGTTTCGTGGACGGATTCATCGGATTTATCGGGTATGATAGCGTCAAGATTTTCGAACCGGTCCTCAAGAGCTATATGGACCGTCTGCAAGACGATCTGCATACCCCCGACATCGACCTGATACGTCCCAGACTCGTCGCGGCCTTCTCTCACAAGACCAACAGGCTCACCCTGCTTACAAGCGACGAAACGCTCAAGGACTCCCTTGATGAATTGAGCGACTACATCAAAAAGCCCTACCACTACCACCCTCTGCGAAAAACGAAAATAGATCCCAAAAAAGGAAGCTACGCCTTTACCAAAGAGCGCTTTTTCGAAATGGTGGAAAAATCGAAAGAGATGATCCGAAGCGGCGACGTCTTTCAGATATTGATGTCCAACCGCTTCACCCAATACGCTCGTATCGACCCTCTGAGCTTCTATCGGGTCCTTCGCAGCAAAAACCCCTCTCCCTATATGTTCTTGCTCGAATACGAAAATTTCACGATCGCGGGAAGCTCTCCCGAGGTGATGGTAGGGCTGCATGACGGCCATATTTTGCTGCGTCCGATCGCCGGAACCAGGCGGCGCGGCCATACGCCCGAACGCGACGCGGAGCTCGCCGAAGAGATGCTGCATGACGAAAAGGAGTGCGCCGAACATCTGATGCTGGTGGATCTGGGACGCAACGACGTCGGACGCGTCGCCAAAACCGGTACGGTGAAAGTGACCGAAATGATGCGGGTCGAGCGCTATTCGCATGTGATGCATATGGTCAGCGACATCGACGCGATTTTGCGGGATGACAAGGATATGTTCGATCTCTTCGCCGCCACCTTCACCGCGGGCACGATGACCGGAGCTCCCAAAATCAGAGCGATGGAGCTGATCGCGGAACTGGAAGGGATCAAACGCGGTTTCTACAGCGGTGCGGTGGGATACTTCGGCTTTGACGCCAACATGGACAGCGCGATCGCGATCCGGACCGCCTATCTGGACGACGAAAAGATCGTCTTTCAGGCGGGGGCGGGAATCGTCGCCGACAGCCAAAAAGAGTTGGAGTTTCTCGAAGTGCAGAACAAGCTGGGCGCCAATCTCAGCAGTCTCGAAGAGCTCGACGAGCGACCATGAAGTATTTTACCATCTTCGGAAATCCGGTCGAGCACTCCATCTCGCCGATCATGCACACCTATGCGATTCGGGGGCTGGGACTGGATGCGATCTATACCAAGACTCTTCTTGAGGATCCCGCCGAACTCAAACCTCTCTTTCTCGAAAAATTCGACGGCGCGAACGTCACGGTTCCGCACAAGGAGGCGGCTTTCGCGCAGTGCGATAGCGTGATGGGAATCGCCGAGCGAATCGGCGCGGTCAATACGCTGGTCAAGAAGGAGGGGAAAATGGTCGGTTACAACACGGATGCCGAAGGCTTCTACCGCTCGATCGCCCCTTTCGGAAAGATTTCGCGCGTGATGATTCTCGGAGCGGGCGGAAGCGCGAAAGCGATCGCCTATATTCTCGGGCAGAAGGGGATGGAGGTGACGATCCTCAATCGTACCGCCGACCGGCTCAAAGCTTTCGGGGAGTTTGAAACCATGACCTGGGAAAGTTATAAAAGCGCAACATACGACCTGCTGGTCAACACCACTTCGGCGGGTCTGGACGAAGAGATCCTCCCCGCTCCCGAAGCGATTATGAAAGATCTCTTTTCGCATACCGCCTACGCCGTCGATATCATCTACAACAAAAAGACCCCTTTTCTGCGGATGGCCGAACGCTACCGCGTCCCCGCCAAAGACGGTGCCGACATGCTTCTCTACCAAGGAGTGTTGGCGTTCAACCTCTTCTACGATAACCGATTCGCGTTCGAAGAGATCGAAAAGTATATGAAAAAGGCGTTCGTTTAGATCTCCACCCGATCGTCGATGGCCTTGACGAGCGAAAGCGTATCGACATTTTCGAGATTGACGCCCGTGGGAACGCCCTGGGCGATCTTCGTGAATCGAAGGGTGTAGGGTTTAAGTTGTTCTTCCACGTAGAGAATGATTCCGTCGTTTGCCAGCGAAGGGGTCAGCGCGAAGATGATCTCCTCCACCTTTTCCAGCTCCACGGCGCTCTTGAGTCGCTCGATCTGCTCCTCTTCCAGCGATTCCAATACGAAATACCTCCCCTTGTATCCCGCATTCTCCTCGATAACGAAGATGTCTTTCGCACTTTCGACGATACAGAGTTTGCTCACGTCCCTCCCCTCGTCCAGACAGATATCGCAAATCTCGTCCTCGCTCAGACCGCCGCACCGCGAACAGCGACGGATATTCGCCACCGCATCTTCGATCGCATGCGCGAGCTTCAGGGCCGAAAAGGCATCCTGCAACACCATATGATACGCGAATCGCACCGCGGACTTCTTCCCCACCGTCGGAAGCGTACCCAACGCTTCGACAAGGTTGCCAAACTTCTCGAGACCTCTTTTTTTCATAGCGTGAGTGTAACCAAAAAAGCTTAAGCGGTGCTCCAAAAAGTATACCGATCGCGTATAAAAATGCGGCATCCTTTCCGTTAAGCGGTTTTATATTATAATAAATAATAATATAAAAGGAGTGAAGGCATATGGTCAGAGAGATTGTCACCTACCCCGACAAACGTATCAATATCACCTCCCCGGACGTGCGCAGGTTCGACGAAGCGCTGGAGTCGGTCATCCGGGACCTCAAAGATACGATGGAAGCGCATAGCGCCAAGGCGATGGCGGCGATCCAAATCGCGATTCCGATGTCGGTGATCGTGGTCAAAAAAGCCGATGGTACTTACATGGAGTTGATCAACCCCCGAATCCTGCGCAAAGAGGGCAGCGTGATGTCCACCGAAAAGACGCTCTACTTCCCCGGTATCGAACAAACCGTCCCCCGATACGAAAAGATCTCCGTCATCTATCAAGATCGCCATGGAGAGCAGCACTCCCTCCAGGCGGAGGGGGATTTTTCCATCCTTTTGCAACGCAAAATCGATTACGTCTTCGGCGGAACGCTCGCCAACAGGATGGATCAAAAAAGACGCGGTGGATTCGAAAAGGAGTTGGGCAAAAAGGGGATGAAAGGGTCGTTCGAAACCTGCCCGACGGTTTTCAAGCGCGATTATTTCACCTCTTTTATGACCAAGCTGCTGGTTTTGGAAGCGTTGACGCTCCCCTCCGCCTTTTTGGGTCTCTCGTCCCAGACACGCTCGAGCCTCTACACCTTCGATCTCTTCGTATCCGTCGCGATGATCTTTCTGTTGATGGGCTATTTCGGTGTCGCCTACTGGGAGTCGAAAAAGTACAGCTCCTGCACCAGCTGCCAGATCGGCAACATCGTCGGTACGACGATCAAATTCGGGGCGATCGCATTGCTACTGTTTCTGGGCGCGAAATTTCTGGTGGCTCCCGCCTAGGGACGAAAGCTTTCGGGTACGGGGCATTCGAAACGATATCCCAACAATCGGATCTCCCTGGCATGAAGCAGCATCCTGCGGTGCGGCTTGCCGCCGTATTTCGTATCTCCGACGATCGGATACCCTTCGCTTTTTAGATGGACCCGAATCTGATGGGTGCGGCCCGTTTCGATCTTCACTTCGACCCGCGTGCGCTTTCCTTCGATCATCAGCGGCGTGACGTAAGATCTAGCGGGCTTCCCCCCTTTCGAAACTCTGCTGTAAGCACCGCCTCTTCTCTTGATCGTGAGAATCGGCCGCTCGATCGCGAGCGGTTCGCTCAAAATCCCTCCGACCCACGCTTCGTAGATCTTTTCGACTTCCCCTTTGCGAAACGCTTCGATCGCCTTTTCGCCGAACGCTTCGTCTTTGATCAGCAACAACACGCCGCTTGTCTCCCTGTCGAGACGATGCAGCAGTTTCAGCCCCCGCTTCTTAGCGATCTCTTCGCTGGTGACAAACGCCGGCTTCTCCACGGCCAAAATCCGATCGTCCTCGTAGAGCGTTCGCGTCCTGGCGATCTTTTCGAGACGAAATTTCGTTTTGGAGGGCATCAAAGCTCTGGCCGTCGCCACCCTCCTGCCGCCGGCATAGACCACGCCCCGGTCGATCAACTCCTTCGCCGCGCGGTTGGAGATCCCCTCCTGTATCGCCAGCAGTTTATAGGCTTTCTCTTCCATCTTCTCTCTCTTTTATAAATTGCGCCACCTTTTCGTTGTATGGGAGCTCGATGCGCTTGCGTCTGCCCGTCTCGCCGCTGAGGATGCGGATATCCGATTTGGGGATTTTGAAGCGTTTTCCCAGAAACTTGATCAACTCTTTGTTGGCGGCCCCTTCGACGGGGGGAGCCTTGATTTTGATCTTCAGCTCTTCCCCTACTATTCGATCCAAAAGGTTTTTGCTCGATCCGGGTACGACCCTGACCGAAAAGACGATACGTCCGTTCTTTGGCTCATACCACACCGTTGATCTCCCTCATAATCGCCGCGATGTCGACCCGTTCGCGAATACGGGCGCATTCTGCAAGATCCATACGTTCACGCAAATCCTTCAACTCCTCTGGTTTTACGATCTTAATGTTTTCGACCGCTTCGTAGAGGGGCTGCTGGTTGAAAAAAAACGGCCCGCTGAGAATCCGACATCCAAAATGGGCCGGCTCCAACGGATTGTGTCCGCCGACCCCTTCGACGAAAGAGCCCCCGAGCAATACGATATCGCTGATCGCGTAAAGATCGATCAGCATCCCCATTCTGTCGATCAGTATCACATCCGCGTCGAATCTTTCATGCTCGCTCCAGCGTCCGAAACGTATGCCCTCTTTTCGGGCGTATTCGCGCAAAAGCTTCTCCACCTCCAAAAAGCGCTCCGGATGGCGAGGCACCACGAGCAGCAACTCCTCTTTTTGTAGTTCCAGATGTTCCAGCAAAAGCCGCTCTTCCCCTTTGTGGGTACTCGCCAGCGTGACGACGCGACGCGGGGGTTTGTCGAAATTTTTTCGAGGGGCGATGACGGAGGCGGCCTTGATGTTGCCCGTAACCACCACGTCTTTCGCCCCCAGAGCCTCCAGTCTCCTTCGATCTTTTTCCGACTGTGCGAATACGGTATCGATCTGTGCGAAGATATGGCGGTAGAAAAAGGAGAATCTTCGATAGGTAGGCCATGATCTATCCGATATCCTGGCGTTGAGCAGTATCCTTTTGGCACCTCTTTTCCCACAGACCCAAAAAAGCAGATACCAAAGCTCCGCCTCCATCACCACCAACACACGGGGACGCTTTATCCAAAAAGGCAACCAGATTTCGTAGGGCAGATAGCGCACCTCTTTGCCTAAACGCTGCGCCCTGGCGAACCCTGTCTGGGTGACGACCGATAATGATACCTCCGCTTGAGAGGCTTCGATCAGCGGAGCGAGCGCCTGTACCTCCCCTACGGAACAGGCATGGTACCAGATACCCTCCTTTTCAAACGGGGGATTTTTCCAGAGAAAGAAGCGGGCGGGAATGGAGCGGCGGTATTTCGCAAAAAGGGTAAAAACCGTCAAAAAGGGGAGCGCACCGATAAAAAGCGAAAGCGCGACAAGATAGTAGAAGGGGACGAAGAGAGACAAGCTTTACGCTTCTTCCTCCGTCTTCTCTTCGACCTCCTCCTTCTGGGGCTCGAGATAGAGAATGCGTCCGCAATGCGGGCATGTCGTGATCTCTTCTCCTTTGATCACCTGTGCGTAGGTGTGGTCGTTGATACGCATATAACATCCGTAGCACGCCTGCTTGCGCACCGGTACGACGGTCGTGTTTTTCGCCCAACGGCGGATCTTTTCGTAGAAGACGATGATGTTCTGGTTCATCTCTCCCAGAAGTTTCGATTTGGCTTCATAAACTTTCTGCCGCTCTTCGTTGAGTTTGGCAAGCTCTTTGTCGGTCTCTTCGGAGATCGCCTTGATCTCGTCCTGCATCGCTTCTATCTGCTGCTGGAGTTGTTCGATCTCTTCACGCTTCTGCTCCTCGATCTTGTCCAGGCGGGCTATCTCTTCGTTCGCAAAATCGATCTGCTCCTTGGCGATCTCCTCCTCCAGTTGAAGCGCTTTCATCTCTTTTTCGCTTTTGATCGAAGCGCTCTTTTCGCCGAGGCTCTTGAGCTTTTCGGAGAGTTCGGCCAGGTGGAGTTCGTTTTTCTTGCGTTTGAGCTCGTTTTCCTGAAGCTCCTCTTTGAGGGTATCGATCTTCTCGAGCAGCTCCTGCTGCTGGGCGAGCTTCGCATCGAGCTTGGATCGGATCTGCGTGATTCTGGGCTCGAACGAATCTATCTGCTTGTCGATATCGGCCAATTGAATCAACTGCTCTAGGTATTTGTTCATACGGGGGATCCTTTTACATATAGGTGAATGGATTTTTGGAATGGGCCATTATAGCGTGTATATCATAATTTTTCAACTCTTTTTGTAAAATCTCTCCGAAAAAACGCTCGCTTTCGAAGTGGCCTATATCGATCATCGAAAGGCCGTTGAGTCTGGCTTCCATCGCCTGATGGTATTTGATGTCGCCGGTGAGCAGACACTCCGCCTCGACACTCTCCATCAGCTCCGCACCCGATCCGGTACAGAGTGCCGCGTTGCGGATATACTCTCTTGTTTTCACGGTTTTGAGCACTTTAAGTCCAAGGCTTTGGCGAATCTCTTCGGCAAATTCCGAAAACGGCTTTTCGACCTCGAAAACGCACAGATATCCTTCGCATGTCGCCTTTTGGTATCCGAGGATCTCTTTCGCGACATAACGATTGAGGTGGGTCTTGTCGAAGTGGGTATGCATCGCGACGATCGCGATCTCTTTGCGAATCGCCTCTTTGATCAGATTGGAGGGGAATTTTCGAAAGTCGAGACTCTTGATCCCTCTGAAAAGCAGCGGATGGTGTACGATCAAAACGCTTTCGCTCTCAAGCTCCGATAGCGTCGTATCGTCGATATCGAGGCCGACGTACACTTGCGTCACCTCCATCCGGGGATCTCCGAGAATCAGGCCGCTGTTGTCCCACTCCTCCTGCAGTTCGAAGGGGCTGATCAAATCAAGCGTGCGCAGGAGCTGGCGAAGCCGCATCGCTCTCCTTTGTCAAACTCTTTCTGTATTCCGTCGCGCACCCTTTGGCAAGCTCTCTGATTTTGAGAATGTAGTTTTGACGCTGGGTGACGGAGATCGCCTTTCGCGCATCCAGAATATTGAAAGTGTGCGAAGCGAGCAGACAGTAGTCGTAGGCCGGCAACGGCAGATTCGCATCCAGACAGCGTCCGCACTCCTTGACGTAGTCGTCAAAATGAGCGAAAAGCATCTTCGTATCGGCCACTTCGAAGTGGTATTTGCTAAATTCGTATTCACCGCGTCTGTGTACGTCGCCGTAGGTCGTGATTCCATGCTCGCTCTCCGCCCAGACGATATCGAAAACGCTCTCCTTGTTTTGCAGATACATCGCCAGGCGCTCCGTTCCGTAGGTGATCTCCACCGCCACGGGCTCGCAGGCGAATCCGCCCACCTGCTGAAAATAGGTAAACTGCGTCACCTCCATCCCGTCCAGCCACACCTCCCAGCCAAGCCCCCATGCCCCGAGCGTAGGCGATTCCCAGTTGTCTTCGACGAACCGTATATCGTGGTTCTTCAGATCCAGCCCCAACGCTTCGAGAGATTTGAGATAGAGTTCCTGGATATTGTCGGGACTAGGCTGCATGATGACCTGAAACTGGTAGTAGGCACCCAGGCGGTTGGGATTCTCTCCGTATCTGCCGTCCGTCGGACGACGGGAGGGTGCGACGTACGCGACGTTCCAGGGGGTAGGATCGAGCGTTTTCAAAAAGGTGGCACCGTGAAAAGTCCCGGCACCCGCGGGCAGATCGTAGGGCTGTACGATCGCACACCCCTGATCGGCCCAGTAGGTCTGTAGTTTCAGCAGCATCTGCGAAAAGTCCAGCGGTTTGGTGTTTTGATTCATTTGATTCCCAGCTCTTTGTCTATTTTTTTCTGATCGAATCCGCAGATCCAGCGGCTACCGATCAAAACGACCGGCACGCCCCGGCACCCATGCCTGAGACAATCGTTCGCCGCTTTCTGATCTTTGGTGATATCGATCTGCCTGAATTTGATACCGTTTTTTTTGAAGTGCTGTTTGGCCACCGTACACCAATGACATGTAGGACTGGTAAAAAGCACGACGCGTTTTTGGGTTTTTTTCTTCGTGGTTTCACTCATTTTTCGCTTCCCTCCTTGTCGTAGTTTTCGATCGCCTTCTCCCACATCAGACGATATTTGCGTTTGACAAGCGTAAGCTCCTCCTCTTTTTTTTCGAGTTGGATTTCCAATCTCTTGAGCGCTTCGCGCTCCTGGCGATAGAGTTCCTGGATTTCGATCAGCGCCTCTTTCAAAAGCGCATTCTCCTCCTGCAGTACCTCCAGCGTCTTCTCCTTGGCCGCCACCACCTCTTCATGAAGTTTCAAAACCGCTTTGAAGCTGTCCTTGACGAAAGCCTCCGTCGCGATTTCGCGCTCCTCCTTGGGAATCGGGCCATCTTTTCGCGACATCACGATCTTTTCGCCCCGACGCTCGGGCTCGGATTTGGAAACCGGTCGCGTCGCTTCCTCGTCTATCTCTTCGGAGAGCCGCTGCAGATCTTCCCAAATCGCCATTTCAGAGTATCACCTCGATATCGCTGGAGTCGATCTCCACCTTTTTGGCTTTGAGAATACGATCCTCTTCGAGCTTCACTTTCAGGTCGTTGTCCTCCAATGCGAGGATCTGCATCGCCAGATAGGCGGCGTTGACCGCCCCCGCTTTGCCCATCGCCACCGTCGCCACCGGCATCCCCGAAGGCATCTGGACGGTGGAGAGCATCGCGTCCATTCCGTCCATCGCGCCCCCTTTCATCGGAACGCCGATGACGGGTTTGATCGTCTGTGCGGCGACGGCACCCGCCAGATGGGCCGCCATCCCCGCACCGGCGATGAAAACCCGCGCTCCTTTGTTTTCCGCGTTTTTGACATACTGATGCGTCCTTTCGGGACTCCTGTGTGCGGAGGAGATGACCAGTTCATAGAGCACACCGAATTTTTCGAGGACCGATGCGGTCTCTTTCATCACTTCGTAATCACTCTTGCTGCCTATGATAATCGATACAAATTTCATCCATCACTCCTGCGCGTTACATTGTGGTAAGGTCAGATTCTACCATATCGCAGCTTGCAAAATCTTAGCGTAACGTCATCAAGACGACCCGGATGCGACGGGTTGACGCAGGATCGAAAAGGGAGGTAGACTGGCTGGCAACATAATCGGTACGGTATATCCGCTATGGACGCTTTCGAGCTCTTTGCCCGTTTCCGTGACGATCTTCTCGAAGCGCACGTACCACCTTCCCCCCTCTTCGTATATCTCCCCGATCTCGTTACGGGAGGCTTCTATCTTCTTGTTCACGGGTACGATCAGCTCTACGGGAATACCGGGGCGGGTCGTGAACTTGCACATAAAACGGTCCCCCGCCTCCGTCACCAATCCGGAGACTTCGTAGGTCCCTTCGCTGATGGCGGTTTCGAGGTTTTGCGTATCCTCCTTTTCATGAGGCCTTTGAAAGAGATAGGCGTCGGTAAATCCTCTGTGTTTGGTCGTCGACAACTCCTTTTCGTATGTGTGGGGCCTGAATCTCCCCGCATAGTAGTCGTCGATGGCCTGACGGTAGGTTCGGGCGGTGATCGCCGTATAGTAGGGGCTCTTGGTACGTCCTTCGATTTTCAGCGAATCGATCGCTCCTGAGGCGAGTATCTCGTCGATATGCGCGCTCATATTCATATCCTTCGCATTCATGATATGCGTACCTCCCTCATCCTGTTCGATCCGCATCAAAACGCCGTTTTCCGGATTTTCCGCATAGAGGGTGTAGTCGTAGCGACAGTCGTTCGCGCAACTGCCTCTGTTGGGCACGCGTCCGCTTTGAAGCGTCGAAATCAGGCAGCGTCCGCTGTAGGCGAAACACATCGAGCCGTGGACGAATATCTCCAGTTCCAGATCGGGCAATCTCTTTTTGATCTCGATCAGATCCCGCAGGCTCACTTCACGCGCGGCGATGATCCGGGAGATACCCATCTGGTAGTAGACCTCCGCATCCAGATAGTTCAAAACGTTCGCTTGCGTGGAGAGATGCAGCGGAATGTGGGGAGCGATTTCGCGCGCCATCTTGATCACTCCCGGTGTGGAGACGATCAACGCATCCGGCTCCATCGCCGCCATCTTTTCAATATGTTCTCCCATCAGTTTGAGTTGGTTGTTGAAGGGAAAACCGTTGATCGTGACGTAGATTTTTTTACCGAGCGTATGGGTGTAGTCGATCGCCTCTTTGAAACTTTCGTAACTAAATTCCCGCGAAGAGCGGATACGGAGCGAAAAGTGGCTGACACCCCCGTACACGGCGTCCGCCCCGTAGGCGAGTGCGATTTTGAGTTTTTCGAAATTCCCGGCGGGTGAGAGCAGTTCGACGCTCTCTTTCGGTGGATTTGACAAAATGTTCCCTCTTTCTCTGAATTGGTATAGGGGATATTATACCAAAAAAAGAGAAGAGTCGGCGATCATCCTCCCAGACTCGCGATCAGCGCTTCGATATCTTCGTTGCTGACCAACTCTCCGTTGTCTTTGTCGCCATGGATATGCACCGCGGAGCTTACACGCTTTTTGTCGTCGATCTGGGATTCGAACATGGAGTTCATATAGCGCAGCAGCGCGCGCATGACGTTGATGACCCTTTCGATCTTCTGTCTGTGGATATCTTGATACTGCATAATATCCATGATCATCATGATCTCGTCTCCGCTGGTTTGAGCCTTTTCCCGGATCTGTTCGATCTTTTCCAGCGCATCCTGGCTCTCTTCGCATGCCTCTTGAAAGCTCGTCACGTTCGGAAAATTGTGGCTTAGTTTCCTAAAGAGATCGAGATGTTTTTGCAACAGTTCCCGCTGGGAATCCACCAGCGATTCGATCTCCATCGTATGGGCACTGATCTCTTCGAGTTTGTCGAAAATCTCGGTCGCTTTCTTCTCCGAATCGCGAGTGACGGTATCAAGCTGGTCCACGATTTTGTGATCTTCCGTCGGAGGCGGTGGCGGCCAGGCTTCCACTTTTTCGGAAGTCGTCGCATCCTCCTCGTTTTCCTCTGCGATAGAGAGCGTTTCGGAAGAGTCGGTATCGCTCTTTTCCTCCTCTTCACAGACGGAGTCGTCGTTCTCTTCGAACCCCTCCGCCATCAATGCATCCAGCTCTTCTTGTGTCATCTTAACTCCTCGTCTTGTTGTACGACTCTATCAGTGCCGTCATCTCTTCTTCACTCATCAGATCTCCATCCGCTGCATCCCCCTGAATAAAGTGTGCAGAACCACTGCGTCTGCCATCTTCGATATCGGAAGCGAAAAGAACCTGGAAATAATTCGCTATGCCTCGCATCTGGTTGACTACGCGTTCGATCCTCTGTCTGTGGAAATCCTGATACTGCATCATATCCATGATCGCGATGATTTCATCGGAAGCTTCGCTGCTCGCCCTCTCGAGCGTCGCGATCTCCGCAGCCAGTTTCTTACGATTGAGGCGTTTGTTTTGCATCTGTGCATCGAGTCGTACCGCCGCCTCCCCCATCTCCAGGATATGGGTGTGGATATGTTCGAGCATATCGAAAATCTGAACCATCTTCTCTTCCGAATCCCTGCTGATATAGTCGAGTTGCTTTACGACCTGATGATCTTTGTCCAACTCCGGAAGTGGAGGGCACAGTGTCTGTTCATTCTGTTGCGATGGCATACAAACTCCTCTGTTGGGGATATGCTATAATGTCGATACCACAATATCGGCATGATGAAGGATTTGTTGAATGATCGTCGACCTGCACAACCATACGACACTTTGCAACCACGCCACGGGCGAAATGGAGGCGTATCTTTTGACGGCGATCGAAAAAGGGACACGTTTCTTCGGCTTCAGCGAACACGCACCGATGGATTTCGACCAAGGATACCGAATGCGCTTCGATCAGATTCCCCTCTACGAGGCCAAGATCGAAAGACTCCGAAAAGACTACGGCGATCGCATCACGCTGCTTCTCGGGTACGAGGTGGATTATCTGGAGGGGTATATCGATCCCAGGATCTTCGAACAAAAAAGCGACTATCTGATCGGATCGGTCCACTTTCTCAAGAAGTGGGGATTCGACAATCCGGAATTTATCGGTGAATATGCGAACCGGGATATCGATGCAATCTGGCAGGAGTATTTCGACGCCGTTGAAGCGATGGCCAAAAGCGGGCTTTTCGATATCGTCGGCCATATCGACCTGATCAAAGTTTTCCGTTTCATGCCAAAGAGAGATATCCGTATGATCGCGAAAAAGGCGATCGCGGCGATCAAGGAGGCGAATATGGTCGTCGAGCTCAACATGGCCGGATACCGCAAACCGATACGGGAGGCATACCCCGGAGAGAGCCTGATGGAGATGATCGCGGAAACGGATATCCCGATCACTTTCGCCAGCGACGCGCACGCTCCCGAACAGGTGGGGCTCTTTTCCGACGAACTCGTCTCGCTCGCCAAACGTTTCGGATACGAAAAATGCGCCGTTTTCAGGAAACGCGAACGCGAATTGATTAAATTTTAAACAATTTTTTCATCGGATTCTTTATCTATTTTGGTTATAATCGCTTTACAATACATTACAGGAGTTGTTTATGGGCAAATTTGTCAACAATATAGATGAGTTTTTCACCTTTTGTCAGGAGAACGAGGTAGAATTCGTGGATTTTAGATTCACGGACATAAAGGGGGCTTGGCACCACATCACCTACCGCATGAGCGCGGTCAACGAAGAGATGCTCAGCAACGGAATTCCTTTCGACGGATCGTCCATCGACGCATGGCAGCCGATCAACAAATCCGATATGCTGCTCAAGCCCGACGTACCTACCGCCTTTCTCGATCCTTTCACCGCCGACCCGACCATCATCGTCATCTGCGACGTCTACGATATCTACAAGGGCGATCTCTACGAGAAGTGTCCCCGCAGTATCGCTAAAAAGGCACTCGAGTACCTGAACGAATCGGGTGTGGGCGATGTCGCCTATTTCGGTCCCGAAAACGAATTTTTCATCTTCGACGACGTCCAGATCAAAGACGAGATCAACGAATCCCACTATCGCGTCGACTCCGACGAAGGCGAGTGGAACGATCCCAGCAGAAACGACGATTTCGGCAACATCGGCCACCGCCCGCGCACCAAAGGAGGCTACTTTCCCGTCATGCCTACCGACTCGATGGTCGATCTGAGGGCGGAGATGATGCAGGTGATGGAAGAGATCGGGCTCGAAGTGGTACTCGGACACCATGAAGTGGCACAAGCGCAGGGAGAGATCGGTGTCGTTTTCGGTGATTTGATCGAAGCGGCGGACAACGTCCAAAAATATAAATACGTCGTCAGAATGGTCGCCCATCTAAACGGAAAGACAGCGACGTTTATGCCCAAGCCTCTCTTCGGCGACAACGGAAACGGAATGCACGTACACCAATCCATCTGGAAAGACGGCAAAAACCTCTTCTACAAAGAGGGAGAATACGGAAACCTGAGCGAAACCGCCAGACACTATATGGGCGGCGTACTCAAACATGCCCAAGCGGTCGCGGCGTTTACCAACGCCTCCACCAACTCCTACAAGCGGCTGATCCCGGGATTCGAAGCCCCTTCCATTCTCACCTACTCTTCCCAGAACCGATCGGCTTCGATCCGTATCCCTTACGGAGCGGGAGAGAAATCGACACGTATCGAAACCCGCTTCCCCGACAGCAGCGCATGCCCGTATCTCGCTTTTACCGCATTGCTTCTGGCGGGACTTGATGGCATCAAAAACAAATACGAACCGGTCGGTCCGATGGATATCGACCTTTTCGAATTGACGCTCGATGAAATTAGAGAACAGGGAATCCAACAGATGCCCCATACGCTCAGAGAAGCGATCGAAGCGATGTTGGTCGACAACGAATTCCTCAAACCGGTAATGAGCGATCTTTTCCTCGATACTTACAAAGATTACAAATTTGAAACCCAGATCTGGCCCGATGAATCCAGACCTACGGCTTTCGAATTCAAAACCACCTACTCTTGCTGATCCGGTGCGAAAGGGTTTCGTTCCCTTTCGCATCCTTTTCCACAATTAATTCACTTTCCTTATGATATACTCTGGACGCAAATTTTCAAAAGGAGTATCGATGTTCAAAAAGCTGTTTCTTGTCATGACATTCATGGCTGTCTCGCTCTTCGCGATGAATTTCCAAACCGCTTCCAAAGAGGAGTTGATGAGTATCAAAGGAATCGGAGAAAAACGCGCGGCGGCGATCATGAAATATCGCAAAACCCATAGGATCAAAAGCGCGGAAGATTTGAAAAACATCCCCGGAATCGGTGACGAAATCGTCAACAACGCGAAAAAGGGAATCAAGAACAAAGTACCAGCCAAAGCGGCGAAAAACGCCAAAACGAAGGGCGCTAAACTGAAAAAAACGACTTCCAAAAAGCCAACCGAAAAGTTGAAAAAAGAGGCAAACGAAAAGATCAAACCCAAAAGCAAAAAACTCAAAAAACTCAAAAAAGAGGGCGACAAAACCAAACGTACCGAAAAGAGAGTGAAAAAGAAGAGAAAAACTCTGAAAAAGCTCAAAAAGTGACCGAAAGAGGGGCAGCTCCCCTCTTTCTCTATGTCCGCTTCATCGCCACCACTTCCGCATAGCGTACCCGCTTCATCTGGCGACAGACCAGATCGACCGTATCCTTTTCGAACAGCATCACGATCGTCGATCCCATCTTGAACATCCCCAGCTCTTCACCCTTTTTGAGCGATACGTTTTCATAGGTATAGACCTTCACTTCACGGCTCTGGGTATTGGTCTCGATCCTTTCGTCGAACGTAAGCGTCATCTTTCCGACATTGAGCGCACCGATGAGCACGATGAAAAAGAGCGTATTGTTACTGTCGTAACACTCCAGGATCAACCGCTCGTTCTTGATGAAAAGTTCGGGTACGCGGTTGAGAAATTTCAGATTGACAGGATAGAGCAAGCCGGGTACATGTATCACCTTTGTCACGCGCATATCCATCGGCACATGATAGCGGTGATAATCTTTCGGTGAAAGGTAGAGGTTGAGATAGTTTCCGTGATAAAGCATCTTTCGCTCTTCGGGATCGATATGTTCGGTCAACAGATCGTCGATTCGGTAGTAGAATCCTTTGATCTGCAACAGCAATCCGTCATGAACCTCCCCGCATGCGGTAATCGTCGAATCGCTCGGAGAGATGATCGCTTTGGGATCCTTGGGCAGCTCCCTGGGATAGAGCAGTGCTCTGGTAAAAAGCGCATTCAGGCTCGGATACTCTCCAATCGGATGGAAATTGCTCATATCCACCCCCATCAACTTGACATACAGCCAGTTGATCCCTATCTGAAGCGGTGCCGGAAACTCCGTCGTCGCAAATTTACCGAAAAGACGTGAAACCGTATTTGTCCAGGCCGCATCGACGAGACTACTCACCGCCACTCCTGCTGTGTTCGAGCGCTTTTTCCATCAGGGCGATATGGTAGTTTTCCTGATTGTTGATGAAGTTGAAAAAAGAGCTGAAAGCTTCGTGCCCTACCTCTTTCGCCAGCCGGAGACACTCCTCTTTCGCCCCCTCCTCCTCTTTGATGCCGTCAATCAGAAACTGTTCGAGATCCTCGAATTTGTAAACCCTCTCCATGATGGTTCTGGGTACGCTGAGCAACCCCATTTCACTCATCATTCTCGCGAAACTCTTCAGATGATAATGCGATTCGTAGATCAGATCGATGAAGATGTCGCTGAGCACTTTGGAGTTGATGAAAAAGTTGACGTAGGTATAAACGAGTATCAATTCGTACTCTTTGTAACTCTCCTCGAAAAGAAAGAGTGTGAGCGCATCCCTCTGCTCGGGCGTGAAACGATACCCCTCAAACTCCCGATTCCTGTCGAATGCGGTGATAGGTGCGTCGTTGCGGGGATCTTTCAGCAACAGTTTCAACTTCTGGACAAAATAGATCTCGTCCGATCGGAACCTCTCGAACATCGCATCCTCTTTTTCTGGATAGCTTCGAATCATCTCCTCCAGTGCGTCGATCAGCTTTTCAAAAAGGGAAAAATTCCGATCGGCCCGAAAATCGATCTCCCCCTTTTCGTAATCTATCGGCGTACCTTCGTCGGCGAGCGCCTGTCCCAGCCAGTTTAGATGGCGATACTCGATCATCGCAAAATCATACAGCGTACCGAAGATCCCTTCGTCACGGATCGAAAAGGCGCCAAAAAGCACCTGTAGCCACAATTCGTGTTTCTTTCGAAACAGATCATATCTCTTCATCTGTCACACAATCCTCGCTTATCATCAATGTATAGGATTCCACCTCTTTTCCGCTCTTTCTCTCTTCGAGATTGAGCAGTGCCGCCATGAACGCCTTGGCTACCATCTCCGCACACGCTCTCTGCTCCGGCGGCGCATTTTTTATCCTGCCCAGGAAATCCTCAACCACATCTTCGGCTTCCGCGATCGTCTCCCCTTTGATCATATCGGTGAAAATCGAACCTGTCACGATCGTACTCATACATCCGATCGCCTGAAAACGGATATCCTCGATTTTGTCGTCCCCCACCTTCAGATAGAGTTCCACCAATTCACCGTTGTTGGGATTCTTACCGATCCCGAGCGCGCTGGGAGACTCCAGCTTTCCATAGTTTCTGGGGTTCATCATATGGTCGATATATTCATCCCGCAACGCCTGGGGATCACTCTTCTCTTCGCTCACTTCCATCCTTTTTCGGCTGATGATGGAGTATAACATATTTGATTTTATCTTCAAACAACTTTGCTAAAATAGAAAAAAGGATTAACTTGAGAATAAGAATCTACTACAAAGACACCGATATGGGCGGTATCGTCTACCACTCCAGATATCTCGATTTTTGCGAGATGGCGCGTAGCGAGCGCTTTTTCGGTACCGGCAGATCCCCCGTGATCGACGGCTGTCATTTCGCGGTCAAAAAGATAGAAGCCGACTATATAAAGCCCGCGTTTTTGGGAGATTTGCTCGATATCCAAACGGCGATTCGTACAATCAGGCACACCAGCGTGAACCTTTCGCATCTGATTACGCGAAACAAAGAGGAAATCTTCAAAATGGAAGTGCTTCTGGTTTTCTTAAATGCAAAAGGAAAACCCGTCCGCATCGACGAAGAAACCCGCTCTTTTTTCGAAACGCTCCCGCGCATCTAGCCTCGACGCTACGCCGCCACCTTCAAAGCCGTGATCTTCTCCAGCTTTTCGACGATCGCATCGTTGACTCTGATCTGCGACTCCATCACCACATCCTGTAATTTCGCCGAAAGAATCAGTTTC
>CAYUEN010000036.1:0-18761 GCA_964443745.1 uncultured Campylobacterales bacterium
TCGTCCGTCTCTTCGAACTTTTTCACAGCCGGTTCTCCGATGATCAGCGCCTGGTCGATCTCGAGCTCCGCGAGTCCTTTTTCGTACACCTCTCTGAGCGCTTCGTTTTTCGCATCTTCCCTCAGTTTGTCACCATATCTCGCCTTGACCACATGGGCGGGTACTTTTCCTTTCCGAAAGCCCGGAATACTCATATCCTTAGCCGCGGCCTGCGCGAGTTTGGTCTCTTTTTTTTCGATATCCTCTTTGGATATTTTCGCTTCGATTTTCGCATTGGCGGTATCGATTTTTTTGCTTTCTACTTGCATGAATAGATTCCTTCTGTATGTGTAAAATGTGGGTGAATATACCAAAAAAGTGCTTTAATATTAATAATAGTATGTTAAAATAGATAAAGTTTGCAGGGAAGGGGAGGAAAGATTGAGATACGTTTTTCTTATAGTGTCACTACTCTTTTTCGGTACGGGATGCAGCATGAAACCAGCGGCAGCCAAACCGAAAAAAACGTTTCATACACGATCGGGAAGCTATCTCATCACGATCAAAACCAAACAATTCGCCTTTTCCGACACGGGATTTTTGACCTACTATCCCGACCGCATCTCTCTTCAGGTTTTTACCACCGGCAAACCGGTACTTCAGATGAAAATCTATACCGACGAAGACAATATCTGTGTCCAGAAAGTCTGCAAATACAAACACGGTTTCAACAAATTCTATCTCACCGATGCCTATCCCGACACTCTGATCGAAAACCTGCTGATGATGCGTCCGATCATGAAAGGCCGAAACCTCGAAAAGACGTCCGATGGCTTTATCCAGAGAATCGACGGTGAAGATTACGATATCAGATATGAAGTCAAAGGTAGCGATCTTATTTTCAAAGATACCAAAAACCGTCTCATTCTCAAATTAAAGGAACTGAAACAGTGAAATATATCGGAGCGCATGTAAGTGTGCGCGGAGGGGTCTACAACGCCCCGGACAACGCCAAAGCGATCGGGGCGAAAGCTTTCGCCCTCTTTACCAAAAATCAGCGCCAGTGGAACGCCAAACCGCTCGATGACTTGACGATCGGGACCTTCAAGGATCGAATGGCCGAGCACGGCTACACCGCCGACCATGTGCTGCCTCATGACAGCTATCTGATCAATCTGGGCCATCCCGAACCCGCCAAACGGGGAAAATCGCTCTCGGCTTTCATCGACGAAGTGGAGCGGTGTGCGCAACTGGGTCTGAAGCGACTCAATTTTCATCCGGGAAGCCACCTCAAACAGATAGACGAAGAGGCATGTCTGGATTTGATCGCCGATTCGATGAACGAAACGCTTCGCCTCACGGAGGGGGTCACGCTCGTAATCGAAAACACGGCGGGGCAGGGGAGCAATCTGGGATACCGATTCGAACATCTGGCCTACCTGATAGACAAATCGATAGACAAAAGCAGGGTGGGCGTCTGTATCGACACATGTCATCTTTTTACGGCCGGATACGATATCCGCACACCTGAAGCGTACGAAAAGACCTGGCGTGAATTCGACGAGACGATAGGATTTGATTACCTCGAAGGGATGCACCTGAACGACTCCAAACCCGATCTCGGATCGCGCGTGGACCGGCATGAGAGTATCGGAAAAGGAAAAATCGGACTGGAAGCGTTCAGAATGATCATGAACGACCCGCGGATCGACGAAATACCGATGGTGCTGGAGACGATCGACGAATCACTCTGGAGCGAGGAGATCAAGCTTCTTTATTCACTCCAAAACGAAAATCAGACCCCGCAGGATCCTCTCTCTATCACGTAAGAATCCTTGTAACCGCAATTTCGACAGGCGAAATCGACGATAGAAGGGCCGCAGCAACCGCCGCTTTTCTGATCGGCGATCTCTATCGATTTGGCCTTGCATTTGGGACAGATTCCACGGTCGATAAGGTTGAGTTTTTCGCCTTTTTCGCCCAGGTGGTGGACATAGGCCCACACCAATCCGCCGGCGATCACCGCGATGAAAAGCAATGTCAAGATCGTATACATTCTAATCCTTTAATATTCGACTCAGTACAATTAGGCACGAAGGAGAGATCATGAAATACAAAAAAATGCCGCTTTATTTCCTGCTCGCGTTTTTGGTCGCCAACCTGCTCTATATCATTCTGGCGCCTCTTTATATCGTCGACAAAATCGAAAAGGAGTCGAAACTCCCCAAAACCGAACGCGCTGCGGCTCCCTGATCAGCGCCCCTCCTGCGCGCCTTTTTGCAACCCCTGCAAAAGCTGTTCCAATATCTTTCCGAAGTTTCCGATTCCCTCTTTGAAAATCGTCATGATATCCTTTCCGAAAGCCGCACCGAATTTGCGTGCGAGTTGCGGATAGAGACGCCTTTTGGTCTCGGCCATATCGACACGCCATCCCCGATCCGGATCCCTGACGACCCTCGTATCGAAATCCACACGAACCTGTTCGGTGGTATTGAACAGACGGCTTTTGAGATACATCGTCGTCTCCACATCGGCGATATCGCCCTCTTTTTTGATCTCGCCGAAACGATAGCGTACGATCTCGATTTTCTTGATCAGTTTCAGTTTTTTGGGATCTTCACTGAGCGTGTAACTTTTGGCGACATCCATCCTGCCGTCGCGATATGCCGACCAGAACTCGTCCGCCACACTACCGGGTGCGAGGGATTTGCTCGAACATCCCGCAAAAAGAAATGCGACGAACAAAACGAAAAAGAGGGTGCGCATGATCTGCTCCGTTTTTGTATATGGTAGCGAAAAAAGGATTATGGGGGAAATATCGGGTTCTCATCCCATCTTGCGAATACGGTTTTTTGAGATTTTAAACATAAAAGAGATGGCAGAGGGGAAGGGATTCGAACCCTCGATAGGTGTTACCCTATACACGCGTTCCAGGCGTGCTCCTTCAACCACTCGGACACCCCTCTGTAGGAAGAGGATGATTATACCAGAAATTTCAAAAAAAATCCACAGAGGATATTGTGCAATCTCTCTTTTTTATAGTAAAATAGAAAAAATAGAGAAGGAGGGGATATGGACAAAGAGAGGACGACACCCAAAAAACAAGCCGGCAGACGATACGATATCCCTTCCGTAGATGGAGGGGAGAAGCTTAATCTGATCACGTTTACGGACGAGGAAGAGAAGGCGTTTTCGGAGTTGAAAAACGAGTTGGACGCTCTGGTGGACGAAATCGAATCCCAATCGCGCGTCATCAACAATCTCTCCGTCGATTTCATCGAAGAGGCGATGGATAAAATGCTTTTGGAATCTTCGGAAAAAAGCGGTGGAATCGATACGAAAAAAGTGATCGCTTTTTTGAACGAAATCATCGAACGGAATATGCGCGTTTACGAAGCGAACGAACGAATCAGGAAGATTTTCGAAACCTAGACAAGGGCATCGGTCAACGCTTTGTGGATATATCCGTTGGAAGCGACGATGATCCTGTCGTCGAAAGTGTAAGGTTCTCCGTTTTGGTTGCCGATCTTTCCGCCCGACTCTTCGACGATCAACAGACCCGCCGCCGTATCCCATGGTTTGAGGTTGATTTCGTAAAAGCCGTCGAAAACCCCTTTGGCGGTATAACACAAATCCATCGCCGCCGATCCCAGACGCCTGATATCTCTGGTTTGGGGAAGAAGGCGTTCCATGCATCTCAAGACCCACCGAAAATCGTCACCTCTTTCCACTTTCGTATAGGGAAATCCGGTCGCGATCAGCGCATCTATCAGCCGTTTGGTATCCGTTACCTGAATCCTCTCGCCATCGAGTGTCGCCCCTTCGCCTCTTTTGGCGCGAAAGAACTCATCGAGAATCGGATTGTAAACGACACCCATTTTCGCACATCCCTCTTCCCAGATACCGACGGAGATGGCGACGAAAGGAATCTGATGGACGAAGTTGGTCGTACCGTCGATCGGATCGATGATGATCGAACGCTCCGCAAGTTCGAAACGATCCGTACTCTCTTCGCCGATAAACGTGTATCCGGGAAAGATTTTCTCCAGCTTCCGCCTCAAAAAGCGTTCGATTCTCAGATCGTAATCGGTTACCAGATCGACGCTCCCTTTGAATCGTACCTCTTTGTGTGCGGCATAGCCTTCTCTTAGGATTGCTCCCGCTTCCCGCACGACTTCGCTCAGCGCATCAAACTTTTCCATCTCCGTACTCCCTGATCTCGTTTTCCAAAAAATCGAGTATGCGCCGCTGTATCAGTTGTATCTCTTCATCCCCTTCGCTACATTCGAGAAAACGTTCGAGTTTGTCTATCTCGATCTTTTTATAGAAGCGTTCGACTTCTCTGAGCTCTTTGTCGATATGCAGTATCAGTTCGTTGATATCCAGACCGTTATTTTCGATGATCATTTTCACATACTCCTCTGTCGTCCGGATAAGGACATCCACCCTGGCTTCATCCTCCGGGTAGATCTCTTTTGCTATCTGCTGCAGAATCCTCTTCTCACAAGTATCGATCTTCTTGTTGGCACCGATCATCAACGCCAACAGTTTGGCACGAAACTCCAGGGAGCTGTGGTGATAGAGAAAAATCTCCCTGAAAAAGGAGAGAAACCACACTTTGATTCGCCGCGCTATCTTCATGATTTCCTTTCAACTGGAGTTAAGCTGTTTTTTATTATTATTCCCCTCCAGCATTGAGGAAGTCCAGGCTTCCTGAATGCTCCCCTTAAGACCTGTGCAATGGTCTTTCAGGGCAAGGCGTCAGGGTGGGAACACAGCAGCGCACCCTGATCGATCATGTGCCGCAGGAACCTTGAGGGGAGTCCTATATCAACGACGCATCCACCGACTGCGCCAGCGCATAGAAATCCACCCCGTCGATCTTTCCGCTCTCTTTCAGTTTCTTCAATATCTCCTCTCTTCCGCTGAGCAACTCCTTGGATTTGACGCCATGAGAAATCGAAAGTGTCGCTTCGATGAAAGCGGCCAGTCTGTCGCAAGCCTTGAGAGCCACCCCGTCGATGGCGTTGTAAGCGTTTTCGTTGTAGGTACGAAGCGTATCGACGATCACTATTTTGTTGCGATAGATTCTGTTGAGAAACTCGTCTTTCTTGCCCTCTTCGTATATCCCCAACAGATAGGAGAATTGATCCCTGATATCGGAAGGTATCAGCGGAAGGATGTCGGTTTCGATTTTTTGGATTTCGTAGTCGCTGATGATATCGTTCAGGCCGCTGACGGAGTATTTTACCGGCGTGATGATATCGCGTGTCAACGCTTCGGGAAGGTCGTGGAAGAGAGCGCAAAGAAAGTTGTTCTCTTTGCGTTTTTCACATGCCCCGATCTGCAGGGAGTAGAAATAGCTAAAGAGTGCGACGATCAGCATATGGCCCAATACCGACGTTTCGGGAAGTCTGGGCGTCTGAGCCCACCGTTTCTGGAAACGGAGTCTGCCGCTGAGATCGACGAACCTGGCGAGCTTCCTGTTCATCGCGATCTTGCGTACGCCGATAAGATCGTAATAATCCTCCAACTCCTCCTCCACCGCCTTTTTCACTTCGTCGATATCTCCGAGAAACTGGCTTGTTTGATAGATGATCGAAAATTCCCAACGCGTCGAGAGATAGGAGGCGGCTTTGAGAACAAAACGCTCTTTTTTATACATCCGCTCATCCTCGAAAAAGCGCTGCATCCGCTCCAAAAAAGCCCCCTCTTCGATATCGAGTATCTGATCGAGGAGTTTGGTCATCACCCATTCGTTGATTTCAGTGCGCTTTTTCTGGAGGATTTTTCGAAAGACGTCCGGACGTATGTCCGTCACGACGACCCGTCTGAGAAATTCGAAGATACCGGCCTCGATCAACGCCACCATATCGATATCCTCTTCCATAGAGGCGATCAGATAGGCGATGATGAATTTGTGCGCCTGTTTGTCAAGCTCGACCAGTTCGACCATTCGGGGATAGTCGTTCCAGCGTTGTATCGAAGCGGCCGTAAAGAAAGATTCGATCAGTTTGGGGTTTAGCATCGTGTGATTTTGTCGCTGTCTATCTCTATGACGGTATGGACGTTCCCGCGGGGATTGAAGTCGGCGACGATTTTCATCCATTTCGGTTTGAGTTTGGCAAAAAGGGTATCGTAGATTTCGTTGGCACTGTCTTCATGGCTGATATGGCGATTCATGAAAGAGTTGATATAGAGTTTGAGGGCTTTAAGTTCCACGACCCATCTATCCGGAATATATTCCAGATGTATCGTCGCAAAATCGGGATATCCGCTCCGGGGACAAAGCGCCATAAATTCCGGCAGCGTGATCTTTATCAGATAATCCTTTTCGTGTCTGTTCGGCCAGATTTCCAGATCGCGATCCGCTTCGAATCCGGAAATCTGCGCTTCCCCGTATCGCTCGCCCATCTTCTATACATCCAGATGTTTGACATCCTTGGCATGCGCCTGGATATAGTTTCGTCGCGGCTCGACCTCGTCCCCCATAAAGAGTGTGAAGGTTTCGCTCGCTTCGGCCGCATCCTCTATCGTGATACGAAGAAGACGTCTGTTTTCCGGGTCCATCGTCGTCTCCCAGAGCTGCTCCGGATTCATCTCTCCCAAACCTTTGTAGCGCTGGATATACGCCCCTTTCTTGGCCGTCTTCTCCACTTCATCGAGCATTTTTAGCAACTCTCTGTTTCCGATCGGAAGCTCTCTCTCTTGGATTTTGGTGTTGACATAGACCGCTTCGGTGAAGAGGGGATTGCTGAAAAGATCGTCGTTGATTTTGATCTCTTCGAGTCCTTCGTTGGTCTGCACATACAGATGCAGCTCTTCGTCGTCTATCGATTTGTTCAAAATATTGTATCCCAGCGAATCGATATAGGCTTCTATCTTTTCGTAAAGCGCTTCGCCTCTGAGGCGCAGCAAATCGGGATTCTCGATCAGATACTCCACCACTTCGATCACATGGAAACGTTTTTCCAACTCTTTGAGTACGCCGCGGTAGGCGGAGACGATACGGAAGAGTTCTTTTAGATCCCTCGTGCCCATTCCCTCGAATTCCAGCGAGCTGATACCGTTTTCGATCAGAAATTCGCTCATCGCCTTGTCGTCTTTGAGATAGATCTCTTTTTTTCCTTTTTTGTAGCGGTAAAGCGGCGGCTGTGCGAGATAGACGTAGCCTTTTTCGATGACCGGCTTGAGAAAACGGAAGAGAAAAGTCAGAAGCAGCGTCTGGATATGGCTACCGTCCACGTCCGCATCGGTCATGATGATGATTTTGTGATAACGCAGCTTCTCTTCGTTGAACTCTTCGCCGATTCCGCATCCGAGCGCGGTGATGATATTGGCGATCTCTTCGGATTTGAGGATTTTGTCGATCCGGCTCTTTTCGACGTTGAGGATTTTACCCTTCAGCGGCAAAATCGCCTGAAAGACACGGTCTCTTCCCTGTTTGGCGGAGCCTCCTGCGGAATCTCCCTCGACCAGATAGATTTCGCTTATACTCGCATCCTTGCTTTGACAATCGGCCAGTTTTCCCGGAAGCGTACCCACGCTCATCGAATCTTTCCGGCGTGTCAGATCTCTCGCTTTTTTGGCCGCTTCACGTCCGCGTGCGGCCGCGAGGGCTTTGTTCATGATCGCTTTGGCTTCGATCGGATTCTCTTCGAAATATTTACTCAACCGTTCGTTGACGATCTTCTGTACCAGCGGGCGGACATAGGAAGAACCGAGTTTGCCTTTGGTCTGTCCCTCGAATTGCGGTTCGGGCACTTTGACGCTCACCACGGCGATCAACCCCTCTTTGACATCCTCTCCCGTGATCTTGATATCCTTTTCGCGCTGACTGGCGTTTTGGGAGATATAGCGGGTCACGGCTCTGGTCAGACCGGCACGGAAGCCCGCTTCATGGGTACCTCCTTCGGGGGTTTTGATGTTGTTGACGAAGGAGTAGAGCACTTCATGATAGGAGCTGTTGTACATCAGCGCGATATCGACTTCGATATCTTCGGCACGCTCTTGGATCTGAATAGGCTTGGTGATCGCATCGGCTTTGTTGAGATCCTCTACGAATTGTCTGGTACCCCCTTCGAAATGGTACACCTCCTCCTTGCCGTATCGGTGATCTTTGAAAACGATCGTAATCTTGGGATTGAGATAGGCGAGCTCTTTGAATCTTTTGGCGAGGATATTGTAATCAAACTCCGTCACTTCGAAGATCGAATCGTCCGGCCAGAATTCGATCGTGGTGCCGGTCCGGTTGGTTTTGCCCACCACTTCCAGATCGGTGGTGGGTACGCCTCTTTCGAACTCCTGATAATACTTCTTGCCGCCTCTGTTGATTTTGAGAATCAGTTTTTTGGAGAGGGCGTTGACGACGGATACACCCACGCCGTGGAGACCGCCGGATACTTTGTAGGTGTCTTTGTCGAATTTACCTCCCGCGTGCAACACGGTGAGTACGACGGTGGCCGCAGGAATGTTTTCGGTGGGGTGGATATCGGTCGGAATACCTCGACCGTTGTCGGAGATGATCGCGGACCCTTCGGGTGTGAGTTCGATCGTGATTTTGTCGCAGTATCCCGCCATCGCTTCATCGATGGAGTTGTCCACGACTTCATAGATCATATGGTGCAGACCGCCGATATTGGTATCGCCGATATACATACCGGGACGTTTGCGTACCGCTTCGAGTCCTTTGAGGACTTTGATGTTGGATGCGCCGTAACTCTCTTTTTTCATATGGGAAAAACCTCTCTACAACATTATTGGCATGATGACGGTGATGAAGTTGTCACAAGCGAGCATAAAAGGTAATGTACTATCATTATACCACAGTTTAAATTCATTCTTCTCAATATGTGTCAAAAAATCTAAAATATATTTACTATTCACCGCGATCGTGATCTCCTCTGGGAGGTTCGAGATAAAATCGAGTTGGGTCTTGGCTTCGATATTCTCCTCGTTGAGACTCTCGAAGACGATCGCATCGTTTCCGAAGGTGATTTTCATCTCGTAAGAGATGGTGGAAACCTGTTTGAGATGATCGATCATCTTTTCACGGTTGAGTGTCAACTCGTATTTGTGGGTGGAGGGGATGATCCGTTCGTAATCGGGATATTTGCCGTTGATGAGTTTCGTGAAAAAGGTGAAATTTTCGGATTTTATCAAAAGGGTGTTTTCATCGTAGAAAATCTGCATCTCGTCGAAAAAGAGTTTTTGAATTTCATGAATCGCCTTTTTGGGAATGATCAACGCATGGGCGGTTTCGATCGATTTTTGAAGCGTGACGACGGCGAGTCTTCGGGTATCGGTCGCGACGAAATTGATTTTGTCGCTTTTGATATCGATCAGTGCGCCGTTGAGTTCGTATTTGGGGTTGTTGGTGTCGATGGCGGGCGAGATTTTTTTGATGGAGTGGAGAAAATCCATCGGATCAATCGTAAAAACGGCTTTGTTGTCGATCTGCGGAAATTCCGGATACTCTTCGGGATCGAACATCGGTAGTTTGAATTTGGATTTTTTCTGTTTGATATAGAGATAGTCGTCTTCGGTTTTGAGCAGGAGATCGTCGTCTTTGAGAATTTTGACGATATCGAGCAGTTTTTTTCCATTGGCACTGGCAAGACCGGGTTCGATCGTTTTGATATTTTGTGTTTGCATCGAGAGTCCGATCTCGAAGTCGGTAGCTTTGATCGTCAATTGGTCTGGTTGGGCATTTATCAATACATGAGATGTGATTTGCGAAGCGTCTCTTTTTTCCAGAAAACTCTGGGTATTGATCAGGATGTGTTCCAGTACGTTTTTGTTGATCTCCATTTGCATCGGTAGTCCCTTTTATATATTAATTTTTTTAGTGTTAGTAGTAGTGTCTGTTGAAAATGTGAAAATCCTTCTTGCAAGCCTTCTTTGCGACGTTTCTTTGTTGAATAAGAGTGTGTGGTTATTCACAATGATTCACCTTTTTTCGCTATTGTTTGTAGTTATTTTATTTTTCAACTCTTCGATTCGGACTTTGAAGTTTTCGTTCGATTCGAGCATTTCGTTGATTTTTTTCATATTGTGAGATACGGCGGTGTGGTCTTTCATTCCGAAGTATTGTGCGAGGGAGGGCATCGAGTTTGGTGTCAGGGTTCGTGCCAGATAGATGCCGATACGTCGGGCTTCCACGATATTTTTACTCCGTTTTTTTGATTTGATATCGCTGGGTTTGACGTTGAGTTCGGACGAAATCGTTTTGATGATATCCTCCAGCGTGATGTTCTCTTTTTTCTCTTTGATCTGCTCTTTCATCACGTTTTTTGCGAATTCCAGTGTGATCTCCTGTCCCAGCAGGTTTGCATGGGCGTTGAGGTTGATGATCGCACTTTCGATTTCACGGATGTTGTCCCCCATGTTCGATGCGATATAATGTACTATATCGTCATTTAACGAAACACCATCAATTTCACACTTCTTTTTTATGATCGCGATTTTGGTTTCGAGCTGCGGAGGCTGGATATCGGCCATCAATCCCCACTCGAAGCGGGATTTGAGCCGCTCTTCGAATCCCGCGATCTTTTTAGGAGGTTTGTCGGAAGTCATCACGATCTGTTTGTGGTTGGCGTGGAGTTCGTTGAAAGTGTGAAAAAACTCCTCCTGGGTTTGCTCTTTGCGGCTGAGAAACTGAATGTCGTCGATCAGCAGGAAATCGCACTCTCTGTATTTTTTCCGGAATCGGTCCATCGTCTGGTTGTTGAGGTTGTAGATGAAGTCGTTCATGAATTGTTCGCTGGTGGTGTAGATGACCGTTGCATCGTGTTTGAGCGCATAGTTTCCGATCGCCTGAAGCAGGTGGGTTTTTCCCAAGCCGCTGAAACCGTAGATGAAGAGGGGGTTGTAGGTTTGTCCCGGTTTGGCCGCGACCGATTTGGCGGCCGAGAAAGCGAACTGGTTGGAGCTTCCTACGACGAAACTTTCGAAAGTGTAGGAGGGATTCAGAAGCGTGGAGGAGTTTCGTCTCTTTTGGGAGGGTCTTGTTTCGCTCGGTCTGGTTTTTGCCGATGCACTCTCTTTTTTCGTGATGATCGAAATGGCGGGCTTTTTGCCCGTTTTCACCTCGAAAAGGTGTGCGATTTTGTCCGCGTATTTGGTTTTGACCCACCGTGCGATCAAGGGATTGGGAGCGGAGAAGACGGCCATGTCGGATCGCGATTCGGTTTCGTCGTAATGGAGTTGGGAGATGTAACGGTTGTATTCACTATCGCTGATTTCGTTTTTCAACAGATTGAGTACACTGTTAGAGAGCAACGAATCCCCTTTTTTCTGGACTTCCCGGGCGTGGTCATAAAAAAGATCACACCCTTTTCACAATCTTCATTCACATGTGAATATTTTATCGAAATTTGTTTAAACTACTATACAAAAAAGATTGACCTCTTTGTATATTAAATTTTTTTTAAATCGGATCCATAACTTTTCACACTGTGAATAGCGTGTGAACAACCCTGGAGAAAGGCGAAAAAACATGATCATTTTGGGAATAGATCCGGGCAGTATCAATTGTGGTTACGCAATTTTGAAAAAGGAGAGGACGAAAGTGACACTTTTGGAAGCCGGACTTATCAGGATTAAGGAAAAAGTGCTCCAACATCAAATAGTCGAACTTGTCGAGGGATTCGATACCGTAATCAAAGGATGGGACATCGACGAAGTGGCGATCGAAGATATCTTTTACGCCTACAATCCCAAAACGGTCATCAAACTCGCGCAGTTTCGGGGAGCCTTGAGTCTGAAAGTGTTGCAGGAGATCGGCAATTTCAGCGAATATACTCCTCTTCAGGTGAAAAAGGCGGTGACGGGAAACGGCAAAGCGAAGAAGGAACAGGTGGCTTTCATGGTCAAACGGTTGCTTGGTATTACCAAAGAGATCAGACCGCTGGATATCACGGATGCGATCGCCGTCGCTTTGACCCATGCGCAGCGGATCAGAGGTTGAATATGGTGTAGCTTTTCACGAACAGGCCGATATTAGTGAAAAGTAATTCACAGGAAAGGTTTGTAGTGTTGAAAAAAAGTTTTTTGAGATGTATGATTGTTTCCGCTGTAGCCGTACCGGTTCTACTTTCGGCCGAGGGCATATCCAAAGAGGATCTCTCTATCGGTATGGATGCCGGAATTTTGGGACTGGGTGCGAATGTCAAAGCGAAAGTTTCGCAGTCTGTGGGTGTGAGAGCTGGATTTCAATATTTTCGCAAGGATGATATCGAGATTGAAGACGATGGTGTAGACTACAATTTTGATGTCACCCTGAATGGGGTGTACGGTTATGCCGATTGGCATCCGTGGAGAGGATCGTTCAAAGTGACGGGCGGATTGCTCTATAACAACAGTGACGTCAAGGGTTTGATCACCCCGGCGACGAGTACGACGTTCGTGTTTCAGGGGCATACCTATTCGACCGACGATATCGCGAAAGTTCACACATTGGTCGATTTCGATCCGATCGCTCCTTATATAGGTATCGGGTGGGATACCTCCTTCAACAAGAAAAAGGGTTTCGGCTTTACGTTCGATCTTGGTGTCGCGTATCAGGGCTCCGCGAAAGTCTCCTATACGGTCGATTACAAAGAGTTGGAAAAGACCGGAAATCCGGCCGTGGATCAGGCAGCCGAAGAGAGGAGACAGGAGCTCATCAAAGAGATCGATGCTGATTTGGAAGCGGAAAAAGTGAGTCTTCAGGAGGAGTTGGATAAATATGAATTTCTCCCCTATATCGCCATCGGCGTGAATTACAAATTTTGAGTGGGAAAATTTCTAACACGTTTTGAGGTACGCCTCAAAGAGATAGCGGTGCGATTCGGGAAGCGTCTCGTAGAGTCTGCACGCCAAATCCCGAATCTCCCACAGTGCCGCCTTGTCGCTTCTTAGGCTCAGGAAATTTTGCAGGCTCCTGGCGTTGATCGTCCATGTCAGCTCCGTTTTGTAAGATTCGGGGAGTGCGTATTTGGCTTTGTCGTTGCCGATTCCATCCACAAGCAGGCTTCTTAGATTCTCCAGCGCTTTGATGCTCATTCGATCGACCCTCTCCTCTCCCGTCATTACCAGATATTTCTCCGCTCTTGTTTTATCCTCCCACTCAAACGGCGCTTCGTCTTTTAGCTCCTTGAGTGTATAGCGGGTGGATTTGACCGAAAGACTCGCCATACGATGGCGTGCTAGCTCCTGCAACAACGCTCTGCTGATTCCCTCGATATAGAACGTATACACAAGATGTTCGAGTGTGGAAGCGTGTTTGAATTTGTTCCCCACACGATCGATCAACTCTCTGTCTTTTTCGCCTCCTTCGTCTCCTTTGTCGAAGCTCTGCCAACAAGTGCGGATCGCGTGTGCGGCGACTTTGAGGGGGGTGTGGTGAAGCAGGGTCGTTTTCATGATAATCAGCCTCGTTTTTGAGGCTGATTATACTGTAAAAAGATTATTATTGTTTGAGCTGCAGCAGAGTATTGAGCATCTGATCGGAAGTGGTGATCGTTTTGGAGTTGGCCTGAAATCCTCTCTGGATCACGATCAGTTGTGTCAGGGAGCGGCTTAGATCGACGTTGCTCATCTCCAGGGCGCTGGATTGGATGAATCCACGGCCGCCCACGGCCGCCTGTCCGATGACCGGATCTCCTGAGTTGGCGGTCTGGATAAAGATATTGCCTCCTTCGCTTTCCAATCCGACATTGTTGGTGAATTTCGCCATCGCAAGCTGAGCCAGGCCGAAACTTCGTCCGTTGGTGAAACTACCCACCAGCGTACCCGATTCGTCGATCCGAATGCCGTCCAAATCGCCGCCCGTGAAACCGTCCTGACTGATACCCGCGGTATTGGAATTGCTATCGAAGCTGGTGAGCCCGTCGAATCGGTTGGTCGTTCCGAGGTTGAGTTGGATCGTTTGGTTGGGTGCGGAACCGTTGTTCGCGGTGTAGGTGATACTGGAAGGGGTGTAGGAAGAGAGCGAACCGTCGTCGTTGAAGGATACGGTACCTTTCACTTCGTTGGCGACAGGAACACCTCCGATTTCTCCAGGTTCGGGAACGATGATTTTCATATCCCAGGTCGCTCCGACTTTGGTTCCGTTGGTATCGGTGATATAGCCCGATTTTCTAAATTCGAGTCTGACGGTGTGTTTGGTTCCCAGAGAGTCGAAAATGTCGATACTGGAGGCGTGGGTGGCCGCAGTGATCGTCTGGGAGACTTTGATACCGGTGCTTGCCGCGGAGAGTTTGCCCGAGAGGGATTTCATCGCGACGGTGAAGAGTTTGTTTTCATCGGTCGTCGCGTCGCTGATCCCGCTCACTTTGATATCGATGGGAGCGGTTCCGGCCGCTGAGTTGTTGATTTCGTATTTACCCAGTTCGTTGACCGTGACGGTGGCGGTCGGAGACGTCTGCTGGAGGTAGTGTTGCAAAGCGGCTCTTAGATCCTCGGTCGTACGGAATTCATAGACACCGTTGCCATCGGCGTCGGTCGTATCCGTATTTGTAGCATTGGAAGTGTATCGGAACTCTTTGGTGTTCGTACCATCGAAGCTGACGACGATTCCCTGTCCATCCTTGATGTTGAACGAATCACCTTCGTCGTTGAAGAGGACGGAAAAATCATCCACTTTTTCGTCGTCTTTCGTATTTGGCGTACCGTCCGCACCATCGAGCCCGTTCGTCGTATCCAGAGGTCTGATCGGAGAGCGGTTGACGATGTGAGCACCGCTGTTGAGGTTGGCTTTGAGATTGAGGATGGAGGTGGGGTTGGCGGGTGTGGTAAGCCCCGGCGGGATGGTGATATTCTGAATCGGTGCGGTCGTATCGAGTTTTCCCGTATTTTTATCGCGGACCCATCCTTGCAAAATCAAGCCCTTACTGTTGACGAAATTGCCGTTCGCATCGAAGACGAAATCGCCGGATCGGGTGTATTTGTAGGTTTTGCCGCCGTCAGGACTCACGACGAAAAAGCCGTTGCCCTGAATCGCGAGGTCCGTGTTTTTGCTGGTGGTCTGGATCGAACCTTGGGAAAACATTCTGGTGATCGATCCTATTTCGGATCCCAGCCCCACCTGCATCGGGTTTTTTCCGCCCGATTTGCCCTGGGGAGCGGTGGCGATTTTGGAGGTTTGTGAAAGCAGATCGGAGAAATTCGCACGAGAATATTTGAAGCCGTTCGTATTGACGTTCGCGATATTGTTGCCTTCTACGTCCATCGCGATCTGGTGTGCTTGGAGTCCGGTTACGCCGGACCAGAGAGATCTCATCATGAGCTATCCTTTATAATATTGTTTTCATTCTTTTTGTATCCAAAATGGAGCAATTACCGTGCCTAAAAAAAATCTGATTCAACTATCTGAACCTATCTTTTCATATTGATCGCATTTTGTATCAACTGGTCACTTGTCGTGATACTTTTGGCACTCGCATCGAAGGCTTTCTGTATGACGAGCAATTCCGTGAGTGCGTTGCCAAGATCGAGATTGGACATCTCCAGTTTTTGATTTTGCAATCTCGAACTCTCTATGATGTTTCCTTCCGTATCTTTGTAAAAGATCGGTTTGCCGCTGTTTGAGGTCTGGTGAAAATATACCGGGGTTTCTCTCTCCAGACCGGCATCGTTTTGAAAGTGATAGATCGCCACTTTCGCGATCGGAATCGACGAGCCGTTGTCAAATTGCGCAATGATATTACCGTAACCGTCGATACCGTAATCTTGCAGATGGCCGGTTCCATGGCCGTCTTTTTCTATAGCTCTGGTGCTGTCCAGATCTGCCAGGGAGACAAGACCGTCGTATCCGGAGTTGGGTGTGTTGGGATCGTAGAAATTTCCGAATCCGAGTCTGACGGCGGTACCGTTGTTGTCGATGGAAGTGAGGGTGTTGGAGACGATCGCGCCACGCTCGTTGAATCCGATCTGCCCGTTTTGGGTAGTGAGCAGGTTTTTGTCAGGGTCGAATAGTTTGGCTTCGGCATCCCAGATCGTATGGGTGGGAGGCTGGGGAACCTGTTTTTTGAAAGTGACCTCCAGTGTGTTGGCGTTGCCCTGAGAATCGAAAAGGATGGTTCTGAAAACTTCGATGTTCGGAACTTCAACTTTTCGGCCCAGATCCGGATCGAATTCGTAGATCGGTTTGGGATCGAGTGAACCTTTGAAATTGACGTAGGTGGTCGCTTCCGGCGGGATCGTTAACTCCTCCGGAAGATTTATTTTGGTCTGTGCATCGGGTGTGGTAAGAGAAATTTCCATCTTCGGATTTTGGATGATGGAGCCGTTTTGGATGTTGTTTGCGAGTGTACCCGTGACGTAATTGCCGTCCGGATCTACGAGATATCCTTCAGCATCTCTATTGAAAGCGCCTGCACGTGTGTAATATTTTTCACCTTTATGATCCAATACGCCAAACCACCCCTCTCCTTCGATCGCCATATCGTATTTGCTCTCTGTCGTGATGAATCCGCCCTGTTGAAAATTGGTCGTCGTGGAGGCGACGCGGCTTCCCACTCCGATGTCGCTGGTGAGCGGATCGAAAAGGGAGTTGGCCAACTGCGTATCGAAAACGGTCGAAAATTCGGGATTGACGAATTTGTATCCGGGCTTGTTGATGTTGGCGATGTTTCCGGCCCAGACGTCGATACCGAACTGTTGGGATTTGATACCGGAGACACCGTTGTAAAAAGAGGTGTTCATCTTCTCTCCTATTCGTAAATCTCTCTGACTTGGCTGAACGGAATGTAGTTGTGACCGAGTTTCAGGAGCGCTTGATTGTTTTCGAAACGGACCGACTCTATTTTGTACGTGCCGTAGGGGACTTCGTAGGATTGGTTGTCCGTACCGATATAGTTGGCCGTGATACTGTATTTGCCCGCTTCTATCGCTTTGCCTTCTGCGTCCTTGCCGTCCCACGTAAATGTATGTACGCCGGCGGGTTTGGGATCGATCGTGATCGTTCTGACGACGTTTCCGTCTTGATCTTTGATCTGAATCTCGCCCGATTTCACCTCCTTGGCGAAATAGAGGTCGAAACTATTTTGCGCATCCGGCTTCGCCTCGATTTCGTTGGAGAGTCGGGCGGTACGTCCGATCGCCGAAATCGCCGACATACTCTGTTCCGCTTTGAATCGTTCGGCGAGTTCGGTCATGACTTTGTTGGTGTTTTGTTGTGCTTCGAGCGTCGCCAGTTGAGAAGTTTGGCTCAGAATCTTTTCGGTATCCATCGGAGAAGTAGGATCTTGATAGCTCAGTTCCGTCAACAGTAGCTTGAGAAAGTCGTCTTTCCCCAGAATACTCTTCGGATTGACAGCGATGTTATCATTTGGATTGGTAGGAGTGAGTGTCGTGTTCAGTGAAGGTGTGATTTCGGCCATCTGATTATCCTTTATACATAGTGTGGTATGACGATTTCAATGCCGTCATAAGATTCATTTTCTGTCTGTTTTTCAAGATTGCTTTTGGCATGTTGTTTCTGATTGCGTTCATGCTGTCCATTTTTACCATTTTCGGAAAAGTTCATCTGAAGACCCGTGAATCCCATATTGACCATCGCGTTTTTGAATTCGTTTTGATTCTGTGTAAAAATCGCGATCGTCGAAGGGTTGGAGTTGATCGTGACATGGAGGTTGTTGCCACGATGTAACAGGGTGACATCCACCTCTCCCAGATTTTTGGGATTCAGCTCCATTTTGATCTTCATCAGAGGAGGTTTGTAACTTTCGACTTTTTCTTTGAATGTTTCGGCGAAGGATTGAAATGTGTGTTTCGAAGGGGTTGATTGTTTGGTTTTAAGAAACTCTTTTGGTGTTGTTTTAAGCTCATGAGAGTGTGAAATCTCCATCTCGGCAGTTTCATCCGTATGGATTTCATCCGTTTTGGTCTCTTTGGCCGGGATGGATTGGGATGGTTCTTTGGGATCTTCTGCGAGTTTGGTTATGATCGTAGATCTATTTTGATTTTTTGGTGATTTTATCTGCTGTGAAAGCTTGTCTTCGAAGAGTGTCTGTTTTGATTCGGTATCGGATGGGCGTTCTTTGAGACTCTCTATGGAGGGTGCGGTATTTTGGAGAGTCTCTTTTTGGATCGAATCTATGGGTCTCTTTTTCGGTCCTTTGGAAGGTGAAAGGGTTTCAGTGATGCTTTTGATATCCTTATCGATTGCCTGATTTTGTGGTGTGATGTTCTTTTTTTTCGTTTCAGTCTGCATAAATGACTGTAGAACCGATATTTTGGTGGATATGCCGGATGTCTCTTTTGCGACAGACTGTGTAGGTGATGTCGTGTGTGGAGTGAGTACCACTTTTTTCTCTTTTTGTGAAAACTGATGATTTCTGAATGAGATCAGTCTGAGTATCTCTTCACTATTGATTTTTTTGATGATCTGTTTTTCCTTCTGGTCCAGTGCCGCATCTTCTTTGAAAATCTGGAAATTTTTCACTTCGATGTCGTTTTCTTTCGCGATTTTGATGAGGTCGCCTATCGTAGTGGCGGATCTGAAGGCTTTCAACACATCCGGTTTTTGCAATCTCTTTTCAAGAGATTCGGATAGAGATGGAAATTGAGGATTTTTGTCATTTTGGAGGGAAAGAGCGATTTTAAGCAGTAGATCGATCGACACTTTATCGTTTTTGGATAGATCTTCCTGGGGAATTTCTTTGGGCTTTTGTGCAAACGACAAGGTTGAGATTTCCGTCGTGTCCAATTCGTCGTACCCATTTTTTCCCGAAAAATCGAAGAGATTTTCCAGTAGAAATTTCCGGTTTTTTTCATCGGATATCTCCGACAACAAAGAG
>CAYUEN010000037.1:0-17162 GCA_964443745.1 uncultured Campylobacterales bacterium
GGCGGGCGAGAGTGATACAGACCTCCACCAGCACCTTGACGATGAGCTCCTGCATCAGGCCACTCCGGGATGTTGGGGAAGATAGTCGGGGTCGTTGGCAGGCTGATAGAGCCAACAGCGCACCCAGAGGGTACGAAGATGGGTCACATAGGCCATAATTGCCTCCTTTGGTGGTGAAAATGTGCTGAAAATGGGGGTTTGGGGGTGGAAAATGGAGAAAGCGAGGGCTAAATGATTCCCTCTATATGTATATGCCGTGTTTTTTGGGGGAATTCCCGGTAGGAGTTATCTTTTCAAAAGAAGAAATGGCAAAATGTGTTACTTAGTTTCTCAGTAGAGGAAAAAAAGGGTTTTACCTCTTCTCGTAGGGGTAAGTTTAGGGGTAAGTTTCGTCATTTTTTATGGATTAAGCCCATAAAATGGGAATTTATGAATCCAGCATCCGGAGCCATCTTTTCTCCGTAACCACCCCTTGATTTTAATGCCGAATTTTATCTCTTCTTTCGGCAACTCCCCAATTCCGACACCATGGTATAATGCATATCGGAACTTCCCCGCGTTCTCGGGGATTTTGAAAGAGGTTGATATAAAAACATCTATTTGTATTTGCGCTTTACATCCGTTACATTTTCGTCTTTGGATGGTATGGTGAAAAAGAGATCTTTTACGCCGGCAAAAGGGATTGGCGGACCCCATTTGCAGACACTCTACGCTTCCCTGATCGGACGAGGCAAGATAGAAAATCCTTTCCGGGAGCGATTCGAGCTGGAAGATGGGGATTTTGTCGACTCTTTTTGGTACCAAAAACCTTCCGTCAAAGGGGATCCGATCGTGACGCTCTTTCACGGTCTTGCCGGATCATGGAAGTCGGCTTATATCTGCCGGACGATGCGAAGTCTTTCAAAACGTGGTTTTTCAGTGGTGCTGATGCATTTTCGCGGTTGTTCGGGAGTGCCGAATAGGCTTCCACGCTCTTATCATGCCGCACATACGGCCGATGCGAAGGCGTGGATTTCGTATCTAAAGAGGAAATATCCCGCCAGTCCCCTTTTGGGGGTGGGATTTTCGCTGGGCGGCAACATGCTGCTCAAGCTTCTTGGGGAGTGGGGTGGCGATTCACCGCTGAGGGGCGCTGCGGTCGTCTCCGCACCGATGAGGCTCGATCTGACGGCTTGGCGGATGGAGCGGGGGATTTCCCGCTTTTATCGGTGGTATCTGTTGCGTGAGCTCAAAGCCGCCGCGGCCGAAAAATACAGTAGGCATGATATGCAGGCGCGGATCGGCCTAACGCTTAAAGAGTTAAAAAAGCTTCGCACGTTTTGGGAGTTTGACGACGCCTATACCGCTACGTTGCACGGATTTGCGGATGTGCGGACCTATTATGAGCGTGCCGGTGCCGCCTCTTCGCTTAAAAAGATCGAAACGCCCACGCTGATACTGCATGCTAGAGACGATCCTTTTACGGGAGAAGAGGTGATTCCCTCCGCAAAGGAGATCTCCCCCGCGATCGAGCTGGAGATCACCGAAAACGGCGGTCATCTCGGTTTTGTGGGCGGAAGCCTTCGTCGCCCGCGCTTTTGGATGGAAGAGCGGGTGGGAGATTTTTTGATCCAATGTCTGGAAAATTCCGATTAAAAAGCCGATCGTAAACCACCGGGCTCAATACTCCACTCTCTCCACCTCGATTTTCGCATGCCATTGCGGAGTATCCAGATCGTAGATGCCCGGCTCCAGCGGGAGGGTGATGCGCGCCCCTTGCAAATCTTCGTCGCGATGGCCGGTGAGTTCTTGCATATGGTATCGTTCGTTAAAGTCGATTTCGTAAGCATGCAGATCGAGTACGAGGCTTTTTTCGTCGGGAAGGACGAAGCTGTCGAAGAGTATCTGTCTGAAGGATCGCGTTTCGTGGTCGTGCTCGTATTTGTGTATCGGAAGGATACCGCTTTTGAGCGCTCTTTCGTCGATGGCGCCGGCCGTTTGCCAGAGTCGGGAGGCGAGAGGGCTGAAGATTCGGCTCGCGAAAACCACTTCGGCGGGGCGGTTGTCGAAGAAGAGGGTCCGTTTTTCGTGGATATCCTCCACTTTCGCCTCTATCAGCGTGATCCTGATTCTTTTGCTGCCCCGTAAAAAGGCGACGATCGAGGCATACGCACCGTCGTTGGATTCGAGTGAAAAGTGGTTTTCATGAAAAAAGAGGTGCATCGGCGGGAGCTGGCGGTATCGTGCTTGCGGAAGCATCGGATGAAAATAGGTGTCTTCCACCAGTTGGGTTCCGTCGTTGGGTCTATAGCCTCCGTTGAGTTTTGTCAGCAGAGAGAGGCCGCTGTCGTTGAGGCGGTCGTCGGTGGAGCTTTCGAAAGCGACGACGATATTTTTGTAATAGGGACTGGCCCCCTCGTGGGAGGGGTCGTGGAGTTGGCGAGCGATCCAGTCGTAGCGCATCTGTTCGACGTCTATCGATTGCGGGTCGAATTGCGATACCAGCGAGGAGAGGCGATTTGAACTGGCTGCGTAGTTTCCGGCGATCACCCCTTCCAGCGAGAGCCATCTGGCGATTTTCCCCTCCGAGGCCAGGTGTGCGGTATCCTTCTCGATCAGCCAGCGGGTTACGAGCGAGCCCATCGAGACGCTGACGATGTTGGCTTTGGAGGCGTTGGTCTCTCTCATCATGTGATCGATGAATTTGCCTATGATCGCCGCATAACGCGGTATACCGCCGCCGTAACGGGTGGTGATTTCGTCGATTTCCCGGATATCCTCCGCGCTGTAGTAGGAGGGAGGCGTGTCGCCGTAGTACCAGCAGGCGGCAAGAGTCCTTTCGTATTTCTCATTTGCATCCTCTTCCAGTATCGGCCAGCGGGTGTAGTGGCGAAGTTTGACGAGCATGTCGTTGAGGACGGGTTCTCCGTAGACTCCCTGATGGTCGGCACCCTCTTTGTGGTAACCGTGTATGAAGAAGGTGATCGTTTTGGCGGGTTCGGAGTGGTTTCGGTCCGTTTCGTCTTCGGTAAGAGATGTACCGGAGAAGGAGCCGTTATGCTCTTCGAGCAGAGGGGAGGAGCCATCCGGTCCGCAGCCGCTCAGTAGAAAAAGGAGGGAAAAAAGGAGAAGAAAACGCATACTCGAACCTTTGTAAAAACTAAAAAATTGAAATTATTGTAGCATATTTCAAATTATTTTAATATCATCGCTCTTAAAAGAAATTGGATAAAATAGGGATAGATTATTGCGGAGTGAACGATGGATTTGAAAGAGACGCTGGAAGCGCTGAAAAAGAGAGGTTGGCTGAAGATAATCGACGAGCCGCTGGATGTCAGGCTGGAAATTCCGCATATCGCGTATCTCGAAGTGAAAAAGCCGGATTCGAAGGTGTTGCTCTTTACGCGGCCGATCGAGCGTGAAAAGGGGATCGAATACTCGATGCCGGTGGTGATGAATATGTTCGCATCCAAAGAGGTGACGACGTTTCTCTTCGGAAAGGAGCCCGATGCGATCGCGGCGGAGATCGAAGAGTTGCTTCATCTCAAGCCCCCTCATGATCTGAAGGGCAAAATTTCGCTCGCCGCCAGGCTTTTTGGCCTCAAAAACGTTCCTCCCAAGCGTCTTGGGGGCGAGGGGGTTTGCCAGCAGGTCAAGTGGATGGGGAAAGAGGCGGATCTGGATCGTCTTCCGATCCTGACCACATGGCCGATGGACGGGGGGCCGTTTATCACGATGGGACAGGTCTATACGCGAAGTTTGGACGGAGAGATGCACAATTTGGGTATGTATCGCCTTCAGCAGTACGACAAGCGGCGGCTGGGAATGCACTGGCAGATTCACAAAGACTCCAGCCACTTTTTCGACCAGTACAGAGCGGCGGGCAAGAAGATGCCCGTCACCGTCGCGATAGGAGGCGATCCGCTCTATATCTGGTGCGGGCAGGCGCCGATGCCCTACGGGATGTTCGAGCTGCTTCTTTACGGTTTCGTGCGCAAAAGCAACGCGCGGCTTGTCAAATCGCTCACCAACGATCTATATATCCCCGAAGATGTCGATATCGTGATCGAAGGGGAGGTCGATCCCGAGGAGTTGGAAATCGAGGGGCCTTTTGGAGATCACACCGGATACTATACGCTCAAAGAGCCCTACCCGGTGATGCATGTCAAAGCCATCACCACGAAAAAAGAGCCGTTGTATCAGGCGACCGTCGTGGGCAAACCTCCGCTGGAAGACAAATATATGGGGTGGGGCACCGAACGGATCTTTCTGCCGCTGCTACAGACGACCGCTCCCGATCTGGTCGATTACCATATGCCCGAAAACGGCGTCTTTCACAATCTGATCCTGGCCAAGATCGCGCCGCGCTACAAAGGGCATGCCAAGCAGATCATGCACGCCTTTTGGGGAGTGGGGCAGATGAGTTTCGTTAAGCATGCTCTCTTCGTGGGGCAAGAAGCTCCCGATCTGACCGACTACGAAGCGCTCACGGCCCATATACTCGATCGGATCGGCCCCGAAAGCCTGCTGATCACCGAGGGGATCGTCGACGCGTTGGATCACTCCGCGCCCGAAGCGCTCGTGGGAGGCAAGCTCGGTGTCGACGCGACGGGCCCGATCAGAAAGAGGGATTGCGAAGTGTTGGAGGATGAGAAGTTGCTGGAGGAGGTGCGAAAGCTGGACGATTCGGTCGTCGCCCTCAGGCAGTATTTGACCGCTACGGCCAATCCTATCGCCGTGATTCAGTACCAAAAGCGCGAACGCGCGAAAAAACTCCACCAAAAGCTCGCACCGCTGGCGAACCATCTGCGTGTCGTCGTCTTCGTCGATACCCGCCAAAACAGCGTGGACAACCCCTATATGCTGATCTGGCGCGTGGTGAACAATATCGACGCGAAAAGAGATATTTACATAGATAAGATTATCGGAATAGACGGTACCGACAAAAACGAGATCGACGGTTTCGAGCGGGAGTGGCCGGCCGATACTAACTGCGATCCGGAAGTGATCGAGGATCTAAAAAAGCGGGGACTCGTCGATGTGGACGAAGCGTTTCTGGAGCGATTTCAGATTGTCTAAATCCACTCTTTGGTATCTTTTCGTCCATGATTTAATCTTTTTGATTTTGTGAGGAAAAGATGCAATATTTTAGAAATATTCTAAAAGAGCGTCCGGAGATTTCCGTACGCTACGATTCGGAGTGCGAAGCTATTTGGTGTTATTTCGATCCCAAAGAGCGTCCCAAATATTCGACGGATATCATCGAAAGCGGCAAAGCCGCACAACAGGCCCTCATCCAATATTTCGAACACAGTCGAGTCAAAGAGCGTTTTCCCATCAAATACTGGGTCTACGCTTCGACAACGAAAGATATCTACAACTACGGAGGGGATCTGGCATATTTTGCGGATTTGATCGAAAAGAGGGACAGGGAGAGGCTGTTGGCATATGCCAAAGGGTGTATCGATATTGTCTATTTGAATGCGACCAATTTCGGATTGCCTTTGACGACTATCACCTTGATACAGGGAGACGCACTTGGCGGAGGATTCGAATTGGCGCTTTCAAATTCGGTGACGATCGCGGAGGAGCGTTCGAGGATGGGGTTTCCGGAAATCAGGTTCAATCTTTTTCCGGGTATGGGAGCCTATTCGCTTCTTGCGAGATATCACGGTATCAAAATCGCTGAAGAGATGATGAGCAATGGCAAAATCTACACCGCCAGGGAGTTGTACGAGAGGGGTATCATCACAGAAGTGGTCGCGGATGGTAGCGGAGTGGAAGCGGTCAAAAAATTCATCAAAAAGCATCGCAGATTTTCCAACGGTATGCAGGGGATACAGAAGGTACAACAGCGTTACAAGCCGCTCTCGCATCGGGAGCTGATGGATATTACCGAGATTTGGGTCGATACCGCGTTGAATCTGACCCAAAACGACCTCAAAACGATGCGTCGGCTTGTGCAGGCGCAGAATATGAAAAAAATCACCCACCATAGGATCCGAACCTATCAGGATAGAAGGGTCATTCCCCATCTCGATTTTCCTCTGGTGGATTCCGATGGTGCCATAATTTTTTCTGATAGAAGAAAAGGAGGGGAGCGGCGGTTGGCTAGTTAATTTTTTTCGTCATAGGGACGATATAGAGAGTACTTGATATCGAAGGTACTCCGAGCGTGAAAAAATTTTTTGAAAGAGCATTGCAGCAGAGTGGCGAAAGAGCGCAGGAAAATTCGCAGGCTATCGCCCGTGTAGTGTTCGCTTTTTTGGCTTTTGGTTATTTTAACGTTTCGAGTATCTTTCATCATAGCCATCCTTTTCAAGTGATTCTTCTAAGCAATCTTTTCCTTGTATACAGTATCGCCAATCTCTTTTTTGTCAGAGCGTATCCGGATCGTCGCAATATTCGCAAAATAGCCAATATCGTGGGTGATCTGAGCGTCAATATCTATCTGATGCACCTGTACGGAATGAATGCGGTCGTCGTCTATCCTGTTTTGTTATGGATTATCGTAGGAAACGGGATGAGGTTTGGGATAAAATACCTCTTTTTCGCTCTTGCATATACCGAGGTCGCGATGTTTTGGGCACTCAAAACCAATCCGGCGTGGGTGGGTCATGCCAATTTCATCTATTCGCTGAGTATCGGTTTGATAGTGCTGTCACTCTTTTATGCCAAAATGATTCAGCGTATGCACCAGCTTACAGACACGCTGGAAAAGAAAGTCGCCGAACGGGTGGCAGAGATAGAGTATGGGTATTTGCATGATGCATTGACGGATTTGAAAAACAGAAACGCATTGACATACGATTTGGAAAAAGAGAAATTCGCCGGATTGATACTACTGGATATCGATGCTTTTCACAACTACAACGCACTCTATGGGATGCAAAGTGGGAATCGAATATTGAAGCGTTTTGGGGAGTTCTTGAAAACTTTCGCTGCCGAAAATGGATACGAAGCCTACCGTATCTCCGGGGATCTGTTCGTTCTTAGATCCAAGGGGACATATCCCAGCCATATGGTGATGGAGAGGGATATCCAAGCGATTTTCACTCAGCTTGAAGAGTTGAAGATAGAGATCCCGGAGATGGATGACATATTGAAAATCGATATCACGATAGGAGGGTCGCTCGAAGAAGAGATGGCTCTCAAAAAGGCGGAGATGGCGCTGAATTATGCTAAAAAGAGACATCTGCTTACGGTCTTTTACAGCAAGCGTATCGACAGCGCTTCCTATTCCCAAGAGATGCTCAGCTGGAAAAATGTCATCAAAGAGGCGATCTCCACGGATAATATCGTTCCGGTCTACCAGGCGATCGTCGATCGTGATCGGCATATCGTCAAATACGAATCTTTGATGCGGATCAGGAGAAAAGAGGCGACAAAAGAGGAGTTGATTTCACCTTTTTACTTTCTCGATATCGCGATCAAGAGTAAACTCTATTCGAGACTCACGCACAGGATGATCGAAAAGACGTTTCATGAAATGCAGAAGCATCGGCAGGCTTTCACGCTCAATCTCACTTTCGAAGACATTATGAACAAAAAGACCGTCGATTTGCTCAAACAGTATATACAAGAGCACCAAGTAGGGAAAAGACTCACGCTGGAGATCGTGGAGAGTGAGGATATCGAAGATTTTGCCTATGCAAAAGCGTTCGTGGAAGAGTTCAGGAAATTGGGCGTACGCGTCGCGATCGACGATTTTGGCACCGGATACTCCAACTTTTCACATATTTTCGAACTTTCACCCGATTTTCTCAAAATCGACGGCTCTTTGATCAAAAATATAGACAAAGACAGAAAATCCTACGAGTTGGTAAAATCTGTCATCTCTTTCTCCAAAACGCTCGGGATAGAGACGATCGCGGAATTTGTCAGCTCGAAAAAGATTTTCGATATCTGTTACGATCTGGGAGTGGATATGTTTCAAGGATACTACTTCTGTGAGCCGCTGCCGGAAGAGAGACTGGCCGAATTCGAAGCTTCGTATCGCAAGCAGTGGCAGACAGCCTAGACGCCAAGTTGGCTCAAAGCCTCCATGCGGCGTAATGGACGGCGCCAAGGAGCGCGGCGTGGGAGTCGAGGCAGACAAGAAGAGGCATTTTTTTTAGCAGATTTTCGAAACGACCTTTGGCGAAAAAACGCTCCGCGAATTTTCCCTCCTGTAATACAGGAAGGATTTTGGGGGCGATACCTCCACCGATATAGATTCCTCCGACGGAGAGTGATTTGAGCGCGAGATTTCCCGCCTCCGCGCCGTAGATTTCACAAAAGAGGCGCAGCGTCTCCTTGCAAAGCGGATCGTCATATTCGAGTGCGCCCCGGCTGATCTGCGCACTTTTGTCGGTATTTTTCGGGAGAGCTTCCATAAAAGAGGGTTGAGGGCCGAAACCGATGGAGACCAAAAACCGATAGAGAGCGTCGATACCCGATCCGGAGAGAATGCGCTCGTAACTTATATGGTCACCGTATTCGTTTCGAAGCCATTCGAGCAGTTTCGTTTGACGCTCCGAAAGGGGGGCGAAGTCGCAGTGTCCGCCTTCTGTCGCGATCGGATGAAAATGTGTACCGTCGTAGTAGAGAAGCGCTTCGCCCAGTCCGGTACCCGCCGCGATTACCGCGCGGTTTCCTTCTTTTGGGGAGCCGGCGGGATTGAGAGAGACGTAAGATGTTTCGGGAAGGTGGAGCATCCCGTAGGCGGTGGCTTCCATATCGTTGAGCAGTTTTACGCGATCGGTACCGAGCATCGAGCGAAGTGCCTTTTCGTCGATCTCCCACGGAAGATTGGTCGTGCGGCACCGTCCTTCGAGCACAGGCCCCGCGATTCCGAAAGCGGCCTTTTGGATCGATGCGCGGGGGTGGCGGGAGAGGAATATGCCGATCACCTCTTTTAACGAGGTATGATCGGGGCTGGAAAACCGCTCCTGCGCAATCTTCGTCAGCTCTTTTTTCTCCGCGGCATAGAGTGCCAGGTCGGTTTTGGTACCTCCGACGTCACCTGCGAGTATCATGCCGATTTTTCCGTGATTTGCCCTTTTGGATCCAAAAAGGTCGTGGGTGTGTGCATAGCGTTTTCCGCGTTTCGTTTTGGGGTGATTATACAAAAAAGAGGCGGAAAAGACAACCGTGGGGACTTGGGCGAAGAGATACCTCAAAATCAGTTCAGGAAGTGTATCATGTATCGAATATCCGGAAGTTTCGAGAAAGAGGAGGGGGAATGAAGTGGATCATCGACAAAGCTTTCGATTTTTGTTACGGCCACAGGGTCTGGTCGCAGCAACTCGATCGAGCGTATAGTCTGGATGGATGTACGGTGTGTCGCCATCTGCATGGTCATCAGGGGCAAATTCGGATCTTTCTGGAGTCGGAAAGCCTGAAAGAGGGGATGGTGACCGATTTCAAACATCTGGAGTGGTTCAAAGCCTGGTTGGATGCGACGCTGGATCATAAATTTATCGTAGATCGAAACGATCCTCTCTTTTTCGACCTGCTTAGCCACTATGCGACACCCGAAGGCGAGATGGACGAAGCGAAGTTCATAGCGCATGAAGAGGGACACTGGACGCCGCGGTTGGAGCTGCTGGGGGAGGTACCCGATGCACTGGTCGAAAAATATGAGGGAATGGTCGTGGTCGATTTCGTTCCCACCAGTGAAAATCTGACGACATGGCTGCTGGAGATCGTTCGCAAACGGATGGCCGCTTTGGGGGTGAGGGTCGCTTCCGTGGAGTTTTGGGAGACTCCCAAATCCCACTGCAAAGTCGTTGGATAGAATCGATCCTCCATAGCGGAAAGATTCCCCCTTTTCAGAGAGATTGTACTAAGATTTTAAAAGATTTTTCATAATCTAAACCATTTGGAAAAAGGAGTTTATTATGAGTGTTGCGGAGTTGGCGAAGAGTCACAAGAAATTTAAGGAGAAGTACGCAAGAGAGTATGCGGAACATTTCAAAGAGCTTGCCCAGAAAGGACAAAATCCCAAAACGCTTTTTATCTCATGCAGCGACTCGAGGGTCGTGCCCAATTTGATCACCCATACGAGGCCGGGAGACCTCTTCATCGACAGAAACGTCGGGAATCTCGTCCCCCCTTTCAAACTCGATTCCGACTGTGTCGCGATTTCGGCCTCTATCGAATACGCGCTCTTCGATTTGAAGGTGGAGAATATCATCGTCTGCGGGCATACCCATTGCGGCGCTTGCAAAGCGCTCTACGAAGATTTGCCGGAGGATAGCCGGATCGAACATCTCAAGCGCTGGCTTCACTATGCGGACGGATCCAAGGAGCAAGCTCTGGCGATGGTGGGAACTCAGGAAAAAGAGAAACTCTATCGTGCGACCGAGCGGTTCAATATCATCCAACAGCTCAAGCATCTGTTGACCTATCCGCTGGTCAAAGAGGGGGTCGAAGCGGGTAATCTCTTCATTCAGGGGTGGTATTATCATATAGAGAGCGGTGAGCTGGAGTATTTCGATCCTGTCGAACACCGTTTCGTTCCTCTCGAGATGATCGAATCCCGATCCGAATGATTGCGCAAAGACTTCTAAGGAAATACGATGCAATTCCCCCGCTTCTCTCCGGATTGCCACTCTTTGCTCTGCAGGTTTTTGACGCCGGAAGTGTTCGAAGCGCTCGCGAACAAAAAGAGTGTATACGGGTTTACGCTCAAGCAGGCGATCGCTTCGGGCGTGGCCAATCCCGACAGCAGCATCGGCGTCTATGCCGGTGATGAAGACTCCTATCGCGTTTTCGCTCCGCTTTTTGATCCGATCATCGAAGCCTATCACGGCTTTGGCAAAGAACAAAGACATCAGAGCGATTTGAATCCCGCGCATCTTCATGCACCCGATCCCGATCCGGAGGGAAGATACATTCTCTCCACCAGAATCAGGGTGGCCAGAAATCTCCACTGTTTTCCGCTCGGACCGAATATTTCACGGCGTGAGCGGCTGATCGTCGAGTGTATGATACGCGACGCACTTCAATCGCTACGCGGTGATCTGGAGGGTGAATATTATGCTCTGGCGGGAATGTCCGAGGCGGTGCGGGCGAGATTGATCGAAGAGCACTTTCTTTTCAAGGAGGGAGACCGTTTTCTCGAAGCGGCGGGCCTCAACCGCGACTGGCCGGAGGGGAGGGGAATCTACCACAACAAAGACAGGAGTTTTCTCGTCTGGGTCAACGAAGAGGATCAGCTTCGTATCATCTCGATGCAAAAAGGCGGGGATATCGGGGCGGTTTTCGACAGACTCGCACGGGCGATCGGTGCGCTGGAGAAGCGGTTGGAGTTCGCTTACGACGAGCGTCTGGGATATATCACCAGTTGTCCGACCAATCTGGGTACCGCGATGCGAGCGAGTGTGCATATTGCATTGCCGCATCTGGGTGAGGACAAAAGTGCGTTTGAATCGATCACCGAAAAATACCATCTCCAAATCCGCGGTATTCACGGCGAACACAGCCGAAGCGAAGGGGGTGTCTACGATATCAGCAACCGCAGACGTCTGGGAATCACCGAGGTGGAGGCCGTGCAGGAGATGTACGAGGGTGTCGTCGCGTTGATAGCGGAAGAGCGTCGTCGCGGCTGATACGACACCGCGACAACTTTACATCAGTCCGATCTCTTCGAGGATCGGAACGATCTTTTGGGAGAGTTCCGTCAGTTTGGCGGGAATCAGGCTCATCGCCTCGTCATCATGCTTCCACTCTTCGATCTTCTCCAGAATGAGGCTCTTCTCCATATCCTCGAGCCGGTCGCTCTTTTGGACCGCCTCTTTGATTCTTTCGAGATGTTCGATCTTTTTTTCGTTCATATAGGCTCCTTCTTCCATCGTCCTTATTGTATCATAATCAACCGAACATATCCGTATAGACGGCCCGAGCCCATCCCCGCACGTATTCGGCGTTGGTTCGCCCCTCTTTTCCTTTCCAGCGCTCTTCGGTCACGGGTGTGGCGAAACCGAATCGGCCGGTTTTTTTGTCGTAGGCGTATTCGGAGTGGATGAAGATGCCGCGTTCGGGGCGGAACGAAACGGCGGAGATACAGAGGGTCACCGGCGAACTCCAAGCGGGAGAAGGGGTGCGTCGGATTTTCGCCGCGATACGTCTGGCGACGATCTGCCCTTCACTGTGGGAGGTATTTCCCGATTTGGAGAATCCCATCGGCCTGGCGTCTCCTGATACGAAGATATCCGGATAGCCGCGTACTTCGTAGGTGAGGGGATCGATATCGCCTTCCAGACGGTTGTAGACCGAATCTTTCGCCACTCCCGCGATTTCGAGCAGCCGTCCGCCGCGCACATGAGGATAGAAGGAGGCGTCGTCGAAGCGGTAAGTCTCGAATTCGGTGGTGACCGTTTTGGCTTCCAGGTCGATCTTCTCGATTTTGGCGTTGGGTTCCCACTGGATGATATCGCCGTAAAGCTCCTCAAACGCCGTATGGAAGCCGTGCTCTTTGATCGTGATGTCGTTGTTTTCGTCCAGTATCAGGATTTTCGCTTTGATGCCTTTTTGTTTGAAAAGGTCGGCAAAAAGACAGGCACGCTCGTAAGGGGCGGGCAGACAGCGGTAGTTGCCCGCCGGCACCGTCAGCAGGAAGGTTCCTCCTTCGAAGGTGTGGATCTTCTTTTTGAGGGTGAAGTGTTCGCTACCGGGTTGGAAGGCGGGTGGATACTCTTGATGGAGTCTCGTTTGAAGCTCGGGATCGTTTGTCCAGCAGGTGTAGTCGTAGTCGATTCCGGGAGCGAGCACCAGATAGTCGTAGGAAATCTCTCCTTCGCTCGTTTGGAGGATTTTGCGTTTTTTGTCCACGCCGGTGGCGGTTGCGTGCAGATAGGTATACCCGTGGTTTCTGGCCGCTCGAAGATAATCGTGCGTGAGAAACTCAAGATCCACTTTGTCTACAAGCCAGAGGTTGCTGACCGGGCACGAGATGAAAACATCTCTTCGCTCGACCAACACCACATCCGCTTCGGGTGCGAAAAGCTTGGTATGTTTGGCCACGCTGAGCCCGGACCAGCCTCCGCCGACCACCACGACTCTGGGGCCTTTGGGCCGAGGCAGGGGAGCGGGGCGGGAAAGGGGAGAAGGGGGCGGTTTTTTGCGCTGTTTTTCAAAACCAAAAGCCGCGGGAGCGAGAAGTGAGGCGGCAAGTGCCGCGGAGAGTTTGAGTAGTGAGCGTCGAGATGGTCGCATCGTTATCCTCTATAATATTTACTTATGGTTTTATAATAGCATATTTACGATGATAAATTCGTTATTTTTATAAAGAAACGGAAATTCGTTCCAAAGGGAGTAAATTCTTCACAAGGCGATATCATCCTTTTCGTGTTATAATTTCCAAAATCTTGCGACCAAGAGAAAAGGAGGTGTGCGTGCTCGTCAAACTGATTGCCGCCTCCCTCCTGACCGGCCTTATCAGCGGTTTTTTCATCACTTTCTACGAATTGCTGATCACCTTTTTGACCTATTTTATTTTTATGGGTGATCCGTTTCAGACGATTCCGAAGCTGCCGGTGTGGTATGTCTATCTGATTCCGACAGTTTCGATCTTTTTCGTTAACTATATCATCTCCAAAGAGCGGCCCGTGCGCGAATACGCCATCAACGAAATCGCCGACTCGATCGCCAAAAACGAAATGATTCTTTCGATCAGAACCCTCTTTCTCAAGATCCTCGCCTCCGCGCTCTCCCTCTCCAGCGGCTTCGCCGTCGGAACCGAGGGGCCCAGTGCGGGAATCGGAGCGATGATCGCCTACCATATTCACCGTCTTTTCAGGCTTCCGGATATGCTGATCAAGATGATGATCAGTGTCGGTGCCAGCAGCGGTATCGCCGCTATCTTCGTCTCTCCGATCACCGGTATGGCATTCGCGGTGGAGACTATCGCCTATCAGTTTCTCAAGCAATACATCGGCTATCTGATTCTCGCTTCTGTACTCGCCTTCAGCGTGGCGATGCACTATCTTGAACCTGTGATCTTCCGCCACTCCAGCGGCCGGATGCTCGATACCCACTATATCGTGCCCGTATTGCTCTTTATACCTTTCATTAGCTTTTTCATCTACTTCTATCTTTTTTTCAAAAAGCGTATTCTGCGTTTTATCGATCTGGAGATTTTCAGGAATTTCAGCCGTTGGCGCAACCACATCTTCGCCCTGATCGGCGGCGGTGCGATCGGTACGATCCTGCTTTTCAACCCCCATGCGGGTTTTTCGGGAAAATTCGTCGTCGTCCATCTCATCAACAGCCAGACCCAGATTTCCATCATGTTGATTCTAGCCGTCATCATCCTGCGTATCGTGGCGACGACCGTCTCCATCTATGCCAATGCGGTCGGAGGAATCTTTCTGCCTCTGATGAGTATCGGTGCGATGACGGGGTATCTTTTCGGTGAATTACTGGTTCGGTATTACGATTTTCAGATCGAACCGTTCTATTTCGCGGCTATCGGTGCGGCGGTATTTATGGGGGTGATTATGAAGTTGCCCCTCACGGCCGTCGTTTTGGCGCTGGAGACCACTTTCGACTACAATGTCGTCGTTTCGACCGGTATCATCGTCGTGCTGGTGAGCTATCTCTCGGGGCTCTCTTTCAAAATAAACCGCAAAACCATTACGAAGGCGGAGAGTATCAAATCCGAAAAAAACGAACCCTCATGATATCGATATCTATGCGAACATGCTCCATACCATCCTGAGTGCGAGAATATAGAGCAATACGGCGATCACCCTTTTGACTTGTCGCTGGGAGAGTTTGAAGTGCATCAGATAATTCCCCAGATAGCCGCCCAGAATGGCACCAAAAGCGCAGACGCCCAGAAGCATCCAGTCCATCTCCACGAAGCTGGCATAGCTCACAAAGGAGGTAAAAGCGGAAAAAGGCACGACGAAACTGACGGCGACAGCGACTTTTTTGGGTTCGAATCCCAATAAAATAAGAACCGGCAGCAGCATATTGCCGCCGCCCACTCCCAGCAACCCCGCCAGCAGACCCACACCCGTTCCAAGCAGTGCGAGAATCCACGGCTTTTGCAACTTCGCTTTCGCCTCTTTTTTGAAAAAGAGCATCATACTCGCACTGAAAATCAAAAAGAAAATAAAAAGCCACTTCACAAACCGCTCGTCGGTAAAGCGCGAGAGTTGCGCACCGAGTGGAGCGAAGAGAAGAAGCGTACCGGCGAGGGGAAGCGCGAAACGGATATCGAGAACTTTGCGCCTGAAATTCATCACGGTCGAAGTGAGTGTCGTCGTGAAACCGACGAAAAGCCCGACGGCTTTGGCGAGATTGAAATCGACCCCCACCATATGCAGTACGGGAATCACCGCGATACCGGCACCGGCACCACCCATCGCAAAGAGGGTGGAGAGTAGCGCGGTCAGGAAAAAATAGAGCGGATAGATCATTACGGATTTGTTATGGCTCTCGAGCGTTTTTTACTGCTCTGGCCTTAACACCTTCGATCTTTTCAGTGCCGTTTCGATTTCTTCCCTGGAGAGGTCGCCACCGAGTTGGAGTTTAACGTTTCCATCTTTTCCGGAGACTTCCATAGTGGTGATTTTCTTTTTGGTTTCCTCGCTCATACACGCGCATTTTCCCGTCGAACAGTTTTCGACCATCTGAACGATTTGGCGCTTTTGTACCGCTCCTGTGAAGTTGATTTTTACACCGTTTTTTATCTGTGTGACCTCTTTTTTCATCATCCCTCCTTCAACGCTTTTTCGACTGCGGGAAGCAGCCGTCTTTTGATCTCTTCATAGGTTTTTTCGAAGGCTTCGTAGGGTTTGCCGTCGGGATCTTCGAAACCGATATGAAGCGTTTGGACGTAATCTGGATAAAACGGACAACTCTCTTTGGCATGATCGCATACGGTTACCACCAGATCGAACGCGACCCCTTCCAACTCCTCCACAGATTTGGAACGAAAACGCTCCTTCCAGGCATCGTGGGATCGGAGCACCTTTTTCGCGTAGGGGTTGATTCGGCCTGTGGGATCGACTCCCGCGCTGTAGACTTCGATATCCGGAAGATATTTGTCGATCACCGCTTCGGCGATGATACTGCGACAACTGTTTCCGGTGCAGAGTATCAATACTTTTCTATCCATGCGTTCGCCTTTTTTCGGATAACAGTATAGTGGATAATCTCTTTGAGATCGCGAATGTGCGCATGATTTCCCCTCAAAACGGAGGCAACCCCTCTTCGGAAAAGCTCAGATATCCCTCTTTGCCCAAAATCAAATGATCGAGCAGTTCGATCCCCACCAGATCCGCCACCTCCTTGAGTCGTCGGGTCACTCTGATATCCGCCTGGCTTGCTTCCAGATTCCCGGAGGGGTGGTTATGGGCGACGATGAGGGCGGCGGCACGGTCTTCGATCGCGTCGGCGAAGACTTCGCGCGGATGGACGAGGCTTTGGTTGAGGGTGCCGATGAAGACGGTGCGGGTGCGGATGATACGCGAAGCGCCGTCGAGTGTGATTGAAAGAAAATGTTCCCGTTTTTTGGATGCGTAGGGGAGAAGCGTTTCGTAGACTTCGCAGGCATGACGGATGCGTTTTTTGGAGGATTCGGGCAGCAGATAACGACGGGAGAGTTCGATCGCGGCGACGATCTGGGAGGCTTTGGCGATACCAAGACCGTGGATTTGCAGAAGTCTTTCGATATTCGGATCCAAAAACTGTTGATCGAGTATCGTGATGATCTCTCTGGAGAGTTTGCGAATATCTTTTCCCTTTATACCCGATCCGATCAAGAGTGCCACCAATTCGTCGTTTTTGAGTGCGGAGGCACCTTTTCGAAGCAGTTTTTCTCTCGGTCGCTCTTCGGCATGGAAAGAACTCATCGCTCTCATAAGGCTCCTTTAGGGATGGTATCGCGTCTATTCTATCCCAAAAAGAGAGCGGTGGAAAAAAATATTTCAAAATGTCATAAAAATTTGACTATTTGAGCGATCGGATCTCCTTGTAATTCTCGGCGATGTTGTGTTTGTCGAAATAAAGCGTCTGGGAAGGGAAGGCGAATTCGAGTCCATGACGATCCAGAATCTCCCAGATTTTCAATAAAACCTCCTCTTTTACCTCGAGCCACTCCTGCCAGTTGACGGTTTTGGAGAAGGTGTAGATCAAGATGTCGATCGAAGAGTCGGAAAATCGGTCGAGATAAACAAGCAGCGTCGTTT
>CAYUEN010000038.1:0-16783 GCA_964443745.1 uncultured Campylobacterales bacterium
CGTTTCGATGAATGCTCATGGAACGGTACAGATGGGGAAGTGAAAGATAGTAGTGGAAATGATCTCAATGGTGTCGAGGTAAATGGAACATCACCAAGTGAAGGGAAAATCAACAATTGTGCTCTATTTGATGGCACAGACGACTATATAGATACAGGAAAAGTTTTATCGCCGGGTGAAACGGATAAATGGAGTGTTTCATTATGGTTCAAATCGGATACAACCAATGGTGAACAACTTATTTTTAATAAAGAGTCAGTATATGAAGCTGCCGTTCGAGACGGATACTTTCAATACGCATGGCAACCGCATTGGGATTGGGATGGAGGTGAATCTTTTCCGGTGGAAATCAACACCTGGTATCACGTAGTCATAACCTATGATGGTGTCAACCAAATAGTTTACAAAAACGGTGAAGAAGTTTTTAGAAGAGCTCAAACCGGTAATATGGGGTCAAATGATGATGATAGTTTTCTTATCGGTAATAGGTCAGCATTTGGCAATAGTTTTTTTGATGGCAGCATAGATGAGTTGAAAGTATTTGACACAGCATTGACTGCCAATCAAGTACAGGAAATCTACAACAACGAATCGGCCCACAAAAACTACGACGGTTCACACCGTATGGCGATAGATTGTACCACGCCTGTTTTATTGGCGGAGTACCGCTTCGACGAGTGTCGATATACGGGGGCTACAGGTGAGGTGATCGATAGTGAGGGTGGAGACAATAGCGGCACCATCACGGGTGATGCCAATCTCAGTAAAGATGAGAAAAAGATTGGTCATGCGCTTCATCTAAATGGAGGAGCGGTGGATATCGACGATCTAGCCGTCTCGACGGAGCAATACAAAAAAAATACCGTAATGTTTTGGATGTACTGGGATAACACTGACAATGTGATGCCATTTGGTTGGAATACATACGATTTATGGTTTAATAATGGCGATTTTGGATTCAACGCCAGAAAAAGTTTGATATATGGAATTAATAGTGCAAGTATAAAAAACGGATGGCATCATGTCACGGCCGTTTTTACCAACGGTGATGTCTACTCCAACAGACTCTATATCGATGGTATTTTGAAAGCAATTGAGCAAAAGAAAGGTACTCTCGAAAACAATAATGCCTATGCGACACCTTCCGCACGAATAGGCGGTTGGAAACGAAATAACTATTACCGTTTCAAAGGCTACCTCGACGAACTCAAAATCTACAAAGGCGAGGTCAACGCCACGACTATCGCCTCCATATACAACAGCGAAAAAGATCTGATTCGCACTATCACATGCGCACAGGCGATTTTCAACGCCGTCAATCGAAACGGGGGCTGTTTCAACTGGGAGAACAATATCACCACCAAGATCGCGGGAGATCCGATCGCGCTGACGATCCTCGCAGCCGACCAAGGCGATACGAACAGCAGCATACAGGATGCTAATATCACCAAACTGGAGCTTCTCAGTTTCAGTGACCCTACATGCGATACACTCTATGACGTGACGGAGATTTGGAGCGGAAACAGTGCGGTTGACGGCAACGGATGTTGGAATCCGACAGATTTCATCCACGACAAAGCCATCCGCTGTGCAAAGATCCGTATCAGCGGTATTTTCGAAGGAAACAGTGTCGAGTCCAACTCGACCGATACTTTTTCCATCCGCCCCAAAACGTTCGTACTGCAAAATATACCTTCCGGAAAACTGACCGCCGAACATACCTATACCCTCAAGGCGATCGCGGTCAACAGCGACGGTACCACTCAGACAGCCGACTACAACACGACCGTCACGCCACAAGCAAATAAATATCTGCGTGACGGAAGCGATGGTTCGGCGATGGCAGGTACGTTTGTTCCAACCACCGACTTTATTTTTAGTGATGGTGCGGCCGCCGATACGGCGCTCAGTTTTGACAATGTCGGTATCGTCGGCCTCGATCTCAACGACACGACCTGGGCGGCTGCCGATAGTGACGACACACCGCTGATCGATCGTACGATCTATTTGGAGCGAAATCTCACTTTCATTCCCGACCACTTCAAGGTCGAATTTCCGGCTCTACCGACAATGGAGAACAACACGACACACTACACCTATCTTTCCAACGATCTGAATATGAGTGCATGGCTCAAAAACCTCTCTGTCAAAATCACGGCGGAGGGAGAGCGAAACGGTACGATGACAAACTATCAGATTCCCCGGAATACATACTATGCCAACTCCGTTGACATCACCCCTACATTAGAGATTTCAGGATCGCCTCGTATGGCGAACGCTCCACAGGCGATGAGCGACCAGAATCTCTCGTTTTCGGGAGGGGTCGCGACTTTTGATTATCAGGATGTGCGTTTCAATTATGAGCGCAACCGATCCAATCCCGTCGATCCTTTTACCCTTGATGGTGACGAGACGAATCTTTCCGTATATGTCAAGGATCGTACCGATACGACGGTCGAAGGCAATGCAACCACACATTTTAGTGGTAGTGCGACTTTTTATTACGGACGCGTACTTACCGAAGATATCCGTACCCAACGAAAAAGTGCCTATGGAAAACTTCGTTATCTTCTCTACTCCTCCACCCCGCTTTCCGGTTTCAGTAGAGAAAGTGTTTCATGGTATTTGAACAAATACGACACGGCTTCTTTGCCGGAATCGGCCGATTTCGACCCCAGATCCACACGTTCTCGTAGCGGTACCGATCTCTCGGCCAAGACGGCAGTATCGGATCTTAATGCTTCGGTTGGTGGTGTACGGACATTTGAAATCACCCGCACGGGAGATGGTGATCTGCGGGCGATCTATCATCTGGATATTCCTTCCTGGTTGTGGTACAGCCGTTATCGGGACTATAGTTTTTCGACGGCGAGTGGATGTGGAGAACACCCATGTTTTGAGTATCTCTACCAAACCGAATCCTCCTCGTCAGGTATACGCAGTGGAAGTTTCGGCGGTAGCCGTTTCGGAAGTGAAATGAATAGCTCCATCAAAAAACGGGCAATAAAGATTATGAGATGAAACGTGCTTTCAGCCTGATAGAGATGATTTTCGTGATCGTGATCATGGCGGGTATCTTCGCGGTGATTCCGAAAATCATCTTCGCCGCCAACAAGAGCGACACCTTCGCGAACAAACAGGATGCGATCTTTCATACCTTTTCGCTGGCACAAGTCGTATCCGTACTGCCTTGGGATGAAAACAATACGCTCACATCCGAAATATTACAGACGGATGGAGATGCGGCGTTTGCATGCGATGCGAATACGCATATGCGAAGAGGAGGATATCTCAGTGTCAACGGCCGTCGCTGTTCGCAGCAATATGCCGCTTCTTTCATCGGATCGGATTCCGGAGAAAACGACTATCTTCTGTACGACGATCTGGACGATTTCGACGGTGTGCGGATCGATGCCAATACCAGCGGCGGCAAACGTCGCTATATCCTTGCGGCGGAGGCGGATTATCTGAGCGACGATGCGAATGTCTTCGACGAGAGCGGGACGTCGCTTACGATCGATCTCTCCAAAGCGACGATTTCGACCGTCACTACCAATATCAAACGGCTAAAAATCGTCGCTGCCTATGCCGGAAAGAGGGAAGCCGAACGCAACGTCACCGCCTTTTCCTACCACTCGGCCAATATCGGACAGTTCGTGTTGGGTAGGAGGGCGTGGTGAAAAGAGGTGCCTTTACGCTGGTGGAGTTGATCGTCGTGATCGTGATTCTCGGTATTTTGGCCACCGGTGGATACATTTCGGTCAAAAAGCTCTACGAGAGGGCGGCACAATCAAAGGCCATAAGCGATCTCTCTTTCGATTCGATGCGCATCGCCACGCAGATTACCGCACTGCTGCACGATCGGGTACCCGCCAGTGTGATCGGGTACGATCCGGCCGCAGACACATTCGAATCGATCTACGATATGAGTCGGCGGTACGGGGTATTGGAGTGGATCGGGACCGACAGCGCCGATTACAAAAGCAAACGCTACAGCGGATTGGTCGATATGGAGCGCTCCGACAGGGCCACTCGCACGCTTTATTCCCCCGATACCGATATCGGAGAGATCGACAAGAGTACTACGGCGTTGATCTTCGCCGGATCGTTCGACGAGGGCGGAGTGGTCTACGGAGACGATTTCAACGCTTCGTTCGGATGGCACGGCAATACGCATGCCGCCGTCTTTACGATCGACCCCTCTTCGGACGATACCAATATCACGCTCGATACCGCTCCTTCGGCCATCTACGAAAAGTATTATCTCGTCGACAGCGCCTACGCGATCGCCAGATATCCCGATATCGATCCGGATGCCGAATGTATCCGGGATCTGAATCTCACCCTCGATGCGAACGCTCTCTTTCTTTTTTACAACTATCGCCCATGGAAAGGGGAGACTTTCTGCGCGGATAGAAACGGCGCGAACCGGGAAGGCAACGTGACGATACTCTCCCGGGAGAGCGGGGGATTTGAGGTCGAATTCGTGAACGACCATCTCATTTTCGATTTGACGTTGACGCGAAAGATCAGAGGGACGGATCGAAACGTGACGATCTCCAAACAGAAAGGAATCTACTGATGAGACGGGGATTCGGGATGATTCAGCTGCTTTTTTTCATGGTGCTGATGGCGACCCTGCTTTCGATTATGATGAAGTATGCGACCATCTCCGTCAAACAAACCGAAGACACCTATCTCAGGGAGCGGGGGGAGCTTTTCATGCAGAGTGCGATCGAGCTCGCATTGTTGGGAATCGAGCGGCATGACAAGAGTGCGGGTGCGTTGGAGCATATCCGTATCCTCTCCGAAGACAGACGTTTTATCGCCGATATCAATATCAGCCGCTACTATCTCTACCCCTCCACGATTCTCACGGAAGAGAGCAACGGAATGGTTATGATGGATATCGTCGTCGAAACCAACGCGACCCATCCCAAAAACAGCCGAAGTCTGAGACTCACCAGAAGGACACTGCAAAGACCATGAAAAAAGAGCATATAAACGAAAGAGAGGCGTTTACCCTCATAGAGTTGATCGTCGTGATCGTGGTCATCGCGATCCTGGCGGGTGCGGCGAAGATGGCGATGCCGGACAATACACTCTATAGCGATACCGATTTTATCCGTCAGCAGATCAGAAAGACCCAGATGCGCGCTCTTTTGACGGATCACTACGATTTCAACGATCCCTCCTGGCGAACCCGAAGCTACGACGATACCTGCATCGAGCTTACCAAATCGGCTCTGCAGGCTTTGGAAGAGGCCACCAACCAAGCCAGAAAGTACAAACTCCATCCACAAACCACCCTTCAGATCGATTCCGCGGACGAAAAAATCTGTTTCGATGTGACGGGACGCCCCTATCGACAGGATTATCGGTTAAATAATTTCCTGAAAAAGCCGATAGAGTTAAATATAAACTATAAAAATCAACACAGAACTTTGATAATCATGCCCTATTCAGGAGGTGTGATGATCAAGAGATAGGAAACTATGGCAAAAGCGGTATATTTCATCGGACTGCAAAACGAGAAAAACTTTCTTTTTGACAAGACGCCGCACGAAGTCTCCAAAAAGCCGGCCAAGGCGATCGTGGGTGCCAGACTCGCGTATGACGATATCCTCTCTCATGGCTTCAAAATAGAAAAGAGTCTTACGGACGACGAACTTCTGGTCACGACAGAGATCAAGATGTACGAAGAGACGGGGCTGGATATCGAAAAATCCTACCGTATCGGACATATCCAAAAAGATAAATATACCGGATACGAACGTCTCTACGAAGGATTCGCGATCGACAGGACGGCTTTTTTAGAAAAGTACGCCGCATCGCTCAAAAAGATCAAACATATCGATTTTCTGGCGATTCCCTATCTCGCTTTTTCGACGCTCTATCGCCGTAAAATGTTGGAAGGCAAACAGGATCTGTTCGTCTATATTTCCGAAAACGAAGCATTTACCGCTTTTTACAAAGAGGGTAGTTATATCTCTTCCAAAAAAGCCAAAACGCTTGGAGAGATGGTTTCGGAGCTGGATGCGAGAAATATCCGGATCGATACCGAAGCGCTGAAGCTGATTTTACTGGAAAAGGGGCTGGTCAAGGAGAATTACACACTGGAGGAGTACGACCTCTACGACTATCTGTTGCAGACGTTCATCCAGTTTTTCACCAAGATCAACAACCTCGCGATGCACAACCGGAACATCTACGGTTTTTCCGAGATAGAGCGGATCTATTTCAGTCTCGAAAACCGTTTGATTCCGGGGCTTGACGTAGCGATGGAAAACTTTTTCACGAAACCCTCGCTGCATGATTTCGGCTTCTATCCCGACGCTCCTTACGATACCCTCGACATCATCGCGGCTTCTTATATCCAGGATCTTTCCGATACACCCGAACTTGCGGTCAACCTGACGATTTTCGAAAAGCGAGAGGCGTTTTATCGTACCGAGGTGGGCAAGCTGTTTCTCTCTACCGTTGCGGCTGCGTTGTTGATAGGGGCGTATCCGGGCTGGCAGGCGTACGAAATCCACCGGATGGAAGCGCAAAAGAGCGAGCTTGCTCTCAAAGAGCAAGAACTCTCCCATGCTTCCAAAAAGTTGCAGAGTCGATACAAAAAGCTCAAAAAAGAGATCGCCTCCGTTCAAAAACGAAAAGAGAGCGTGGATCGCAAACTTCAAAATCTCAAAGAGGTCGCCCAAGCGCTGGTCTCCCTCAAGTCCAACGACAGAAAATATACGACGATGCTCTTGAAAATTACGGGGTTGTTGCAAAAGTATCGATTGAATGTGGAGAAGATCAGGCAGACGGGCGAACAGCAGCTTGATCTCGAGCTCTCTTCGAAGGAAAACAGACGCGATACGATCGCGCTCTTTATGCAGGATTTGCTCACGGCCGGGTATGCGCATGTCAGCGCCAACGAGATCGCGCTTACCGACGGTCGGTATAAAAGTATCGTAACGGTGAAACGGTGATGAATATGTTGAAAAATTTCGAAGAGTATCTCAAAAAAGCGCCTTCCAACCAGAAGCTCATGATTTTCGCGATGCCGGCATTGATCATAGGGGCGCTCGTTTGGTATCTGATTCTGCCCGTGCAGGAGGAGCGGATGGATACGCTCTCCCAGGAGATTTCGCAGTTGCAGAGCAATATCCAACGCAAATCTCCCAGAATTTTGCGTAAAAAGATCAAAAAAAGCGAAAAAAAACTGTTGGCGCTCAAAGACGAATATGAGCGAAACCGCGATGACCTGAACTATCTGTATGCGAGACTGACCAATCTGGAGATCAGCGAATTCGACGCGAAACGATGGACGATCACGCTGGATGCGATTCTCAAAGAATCCCTGAAGCTGGGTATTACGCTCCAGAATATCAAGAACAACGATGCGAAAGAGGGGAAAAAGAGCGAAAATATCGTTGCGAAAAAATATGTCGAAATCAGCGGAGTCGGCAGTTACGACAAAGCGGTGAAATATCTCGCCTTTATCGAGGATTCCGGCTTTTTGATCGATGTGAAAAACATCAAGATGGAAAAAGCGCAGGAGGATGAGAGCCGGGTCGAATTTTCGATCAATTTCACGATTTACGGGGTGAACTTATGAAAAAGATCACGATAGCTATGAGCCTGCCTCTCTTTCTGATGGCCAATACCCAGATCGTCAAGGAGATCGATACCGCACTCAACCGATTGCAACTCGAAAGTGCCAAAAAGATTTCCGAAAAAGTGCATATCAAATACGATCCATTCCATACCCCCACCCCCCGCACGGTGGTCAAAAAGGCCGACAAAAAGGGACATATCACGCCAAAATCCCGTGCACGTCGTCCGGTTTTGACGATGATTTTGAACAAATCGGCTTTTATCGACGGCAGATGGATTAAAGAAAAAGAGAGAATTGCCGATTATCGTGTCATGAGAATAAATAAAGATAGTGTAGTTTTGAAGAGAAAAAATAAAATTATTACTCTCAAACTCCCTATCGACCGGCAATTGCTGGTGACAAAAGAGGAGAGATGATGCGTAAAGTGTTGATCATGGTGCTTCTATTCGGAGTCGGAGCGATCGGCCTCCAGGCGAGCTGTCAAAGTCAGCTTTTTTCGTTCAAGGTCAAAAGTACCAAACGGGTCAAGGGAACCGTTTTGGATGTGCTCGAAAATCTGACGAGCGAATGTAAGATGAGTATGGTTTTCGAGGATGAGATATCAAAAGAGATCGTCAACAAGAAAATCAGCTATCTGAATGTCAACAACTTTACACTGACGGCTTTGCTCGATCTGCTGCTTGGCGACAACAATCTCTTCTACGAGTTGACGGACAACAACGTTCTGAAGATCAGCTACCTGAAAACCAAATCGTTCTATATCGATTACGTGAGCTTTTCCAAACGTTCGAGCACCACCAACAAAACGATCAAAACAGGTTCGACCGAAAACGGCGGCGGTACGACGAGTGTAGATTCGACGAGCGATTTCGCGTTTTGGGGAAAGATCCAAAAAGAGATCGAAAGCGTTCTCAACCGTGACGGTGACAAATACAGTGCCAGCAAGACACTGATCAACCAGGAGGCGGGGATCGTGACCGTCACCGGCACCAAAAAACAGCTCGATCGGGTGGAGGAGTATATCAAAAAGGTCACCGAACGTCTCCACAAGCAGATTCTGATCGATGCGAAGATCATCGAAGTGACTTTCGACAAAGCCCACACCGACGGAATCGACTGGACCAAATTCAAGATCGACCTCAATGGCAACGCACACGGCCAGAAAACAGATCTTATCAACACTTTCAACGATCCGAGCTACCTGATCGGATACGATTTCACGATCGCGGGTTTGCTCAATTTCCTGCGTACGCAGGGCGATGTCTCCGTCGTCTCCAATCCCAAGGTTTTGACGCTGAACAACCAACCGGCGGTCATCAATGTCGGAGAAGAGAAAAACTACAAATATTCACTGGGTTCCACCGTCAGCACCACACCCGGCGGCGCGATCGAAACGCCCCAGTACGAGGTCGGATCGACTTTTGTCGGAGTGACGCTTAGTATCGTGCCGGAAGTGACCAAAAACGACTTTATCATGCTCAAGGTCAATCCTACCATCAGTGAGATTTCCGAACGCCATCTGGACGAGCGCGGCAATCCCGATCTCGCACCCGATATCAAGGTCAAGCAGCTCTCCTCGATCGTGAAAGTCAAAAACGGGAAAAAAGTGTTGATCGGTGGATTGATCCAAAAAAGAGAAGAGGATCGTATTAACAAAATTCCGCTGTTGGGTGACATCCCTCTGCTGGGAATGGCCTTCAAAAGCAAAAACAGAGTCCATACCAAAAGCGAAATGATCATCGTGATCACACCGCGGCTCGTCACCGGAGACGGCGAGGAGTCTCTCGCTTCTTTAGAGCGTGCTCAAGACACCAAATAAGTTATATTGTTATAAAATATACTATGGAACAATATATCGAAGCGAAAAAACTTTTCAGAGACGATACGGATCTGGGTGGTTATTTCGACAGTCTCACTTTCGAATATGCCAAAAGGGAGTTGATCGAAGCGGTCAACTCCCATGATACGCCACTGATCTTTCTGCTCGGGGATCCGGGAGTGGGCAAGAGTTTTCTGATGCACTTTCTTGCCAACCGTGTACAAAACGCCAAAATCGCCAAACACTTCACGCACCCTTATTTCGAGGAGAAGGAGTTGCTCGAAGCACTGGTATCGCTGACCGGCCCCAACGTCGAACACAACCAGCACAGTACGCAAGCACTCATCAACCACCTCAAAAGGCATTTCCACGATCTCGAGTATACGATTCTGATCGACGAGGCGCAACTTCTGAACGAACAGCAGATCGAATTGATCCGCATACTCAGCGATATGAAACTTTTCCAGTTCGTATTGGCGATGCATAGAAAAGAGGGGGAATTCATTTTGCAAAAACCCCATTTCAAATCACGTGTAACGAAGACGATCTATCTGGAGAGTCTCAGTTTCGATGAGGTGGGACGCTACATCGAGCAGCGGCTCCTTTCCCGAAATCTGAGCGATCTGGCTGCACAGTTTTCCAAAAAAAATGTAAAGTTCATTGCCGAAACGGCGCAAAGAAACTTTCGAACGACCAAAAAGATGCTGGTGACGCTTTTTGAAATTATGAATCTCGCTCACAAAGGCAATATGCCTCGATATGAAAAGATCGACAGGCGAACGTTGACGATGGCGGCGATCGATATAGGATTGATCGATGTTGAATAACGATTTTCCCAAACTGGTGGAGAAGTACCAGCGCTATCGCCGCAAAAAAAGGATGCGATTTTTGAGCCGGCTTTCGGTCGTGGTGCTTGTGGTAGCCGTCGGATGGCTCGGCTATCAAAACCGGGCATTGCTGACTCCCAAAAACAAGCCGGTCGAAAAAAAGACAGCCCAAAACAACACCACCGCCGCCGCGGCTCCGGTCAAAAAGGCCGCATCTAAACCCGTACCGAAGAAAAAACCGGAAAAAGTCGCCGTCAGGACACCGAAGTCGAAGCCGATGCCAAACCGTGTCTATCCGCGCAAAAGCAGAGAGCTCAAAGAGAGCGATGCACGTGCCTTGAAATTCAAAATCACCAAAAAAGAGAATCTTTTCGAACTGATCAAAAAGAACAAAAAAGAGCAAACCTACAGCTCGGCGATCGCACTGGCACACTACTTCATGGAGCAGCAGGAGTACAAGGAGGCGATCAAATGGGCAATCAGAGCAAGTAAAAAAAATCCCAGAAAGAGCGAACCGTGGATCATCTACGCCAAAGCAAAAGCCGCGACCGGCAAAACCGATATCGCGAAAAAAGCTCTTCGGATCTATCTCCAACGGCATAATTCAAAAGAGGTACGAAATTTGCTTGAATCCCTTTAAAAACGGGATCTTGTATGCAAAAAATCAGGCTCGGCGATCTTCTCGTCGAAAAAGAGTATATTACCGAAGCGCAGCTGATGCATGCGCTCAAGCTCCAAAAAGAGAGCAATTTCACCAAAAAGCTGGGTGAAATCTTCATCGAAGAAGGACTCATCAGCGAGAAGGAGCTCGCGCTCGTTCTCGCCGATCAGCTCGGCTACGAATTTGTCGATCTCTACAGCGTCAACATCGACTTTTCGCTGATGAAAAACTTTCCGCTCAATCTTTTCAAAAGTACAGAATCGATTCTTTTCAAAGAGGATGAGGACTTCATCCATGTCGCGGTGGCCGATCCACTCAATTACGACGCTATGGAGTTGCTCGAGCGGACGATCGTCCTCAAGCCTCTCAAATACTACATCGCTCTCAGGCCCGATATCAAGCATGTTTTCGAGAGGATGGAGATCATCGAGACCGCCAGGTCGCTGATGGAGAGGGTCAAAAAGGAGATCCATTCCACCGAATACAAACTCGATAACGAGCAGAGTTCGATCATGCTGTTGATCGAACAGATTCTCAAGAGTTCGATCGCCAACAACGCCAGCGACATTCATATCGAACCCAACGATACGGACGTCTCGGTCAGAAACAGGGTCGACGGCGTATTGAGGGAGATTTTCGTCCTCGATCTGGAGGTTTATAACGCGCTAGCTTCCAGGATAAAGATCCTTGGCAATCTCGATATTTCCGAGAAGAGACGGGCGCAGGACGGCCGTTTTTCGATGCAGATATCGGGAAGAGATTACGATTTCAGGCTTTCGACCGCTCCTACGATGCATGGAGAATCGATCGTCATGCGTATTCTCGACCAGCAAAAGATTCTGCTCAAACTCAACGAATTAGGAATGCAGGAGAAAAATCTAAAAAAATTCGAAGAACTCCTCAAAGCACCCTATGGGATCGTCTTCGTCACCGGGCCCACCGGAAGCGGAAAGACGACGACGCTCTATGCCGCACTCAATGAAATCAAGGATATCGAAAACAAAATCATCACGATCGAAGATCCGATCGAGTATCAGTTGCCGCTGGTGCAGCAGATGCAGATCAACGACAAAATCGGCTACGGATTCAACGACGTTCTCAGATCGGTCTTGAGACAGGATCCGGATATCATCATGGTCGGTGAGATCCGGGACAAAGAGACACTCACTACCGCCACGGGAGCTTCTCTAACGGGGCATCTGGTTTTTTCCACCCTCCATACCAACGACGCACCCAGCGCGATCACCCGAATGGCGCAGATGGGGCTACAATCCTATCTGATCGCCGATTCTCTCGTGGGTATCGTGACGCAGCGGCTTGTGCGGAAAGTCTGCACCTACTGCAAAAAAGAACACAAACCGCAACTCTCCCTGATCAAGAAAGTCAGAGAATATCTTCCCGAAAATCCCACTTTCTATCTTGGGCAGGGGTGTTCCAAATGCGGTTTTTCCGGTTATCTGGGACGTGTGATGATTTGTGAGATTCTCACTATCGACGACAGGATCTCCGCTATGATCGCGGAGGATCGAAACAAATACGAAATCTTCGAAACAGCACGCCAAAACGGATTCGAGCCGATGATCGTAGATGGGATCGATAAAGCGCTCGAAGGTGTCACTTCCCTCGAAGAGGTTCTGCGGGTGGTGAAAATATGAGATATTTCGAAGTGGTCTATCTCGCCGGCGGCAAAAGAGATAAAACCGTCATCACCTCCAGCCACAAAATCGAAGCGCTCAAGACATTTCAGGAGATGGGCAGAGGGGTACTCGTCTCGATCAAGGAGGTCAACGAGCCGTTTTCCCGCAAACTCGAGAAACTGAAAAACGAAATCGCAAGTGCGTCGTTGAAAAGAAAAGTGCCTCTTGAACCCTATATCGCGTCGCTCAGGCAGCTTGGGGTGATGCTCGATGCGGGAATGCCCCTCAATCAATCGCTCAACGAAGTGGTCAACACTACCGACCAAAGGCAGATTCGTGAAATTTTCCATCAGATCGCTCTGGATATCGAGGCGGGTCAGAGCCTGACCGAAGCGTTCGAGCATTTCTCCTACGAGCTGGGCCATATCTCTTCGGCGATCATTAGCTTAGGAGAGCAGACGGGAACGCTCAGCGAGTCGGTACTCAAGCTCGCCTTCATCCTCGAAGAGGTCAACGAAAACCGCAAAAAACTCAAAAAAGCGCTGCGCTATCCCATCATCGTCATTTTTACGATGATCGCCGCATTTATCGCCGTAATCAAGATGATCGTTCCACAGTTCAAGGAGATGTTCGAAGATTATGGAAGCGAATTGCCGATGCCGACCCGGATACTGCTGGGAATCGATGGATTTATCAAAGAGTATGGCATTTTCGTATTGGCGGGAATCGTATCGATCATCGTGATCCATACGCTGCTGTATAGAGGAAATCCGCGTTACAAATACTTGATGGACAAATGGCTGCAGAAACTCTACCTTTTTGGACGTATCAACCGCCTCTCCATGACGGGGCGCTTCATGTTCGTCTTCAACAAGCTGACCAACTCGGGTATCCCGATCATCAAAGCGCTGGAGATCGCGAAGAATGTCGTCGAAAACAGTTATCTCAAAGAGCGCTTCGCGACGATCGGCGGCGCGATCGAAGAGGGAAAACCCCTCACGCAGGGATTCGAAGAGAGTGGGCAGTTTGAAAACATGATCATCCAGATGGTCAAAGCGGGCGAAACGAGCGGTACGCTCAATACGATGCTCGAAAAGGTCGATGCCTACTACACCACCAAATATAACGATCTGGTCGACAACATCTCCACCTATATCGAGCCGCTTATGATCTTTATGATCGCCGGATTCCTGCTGCTGATGGCTCTGGGAATCTTTCTGCCGATGTGGTCGATGGCGGATGTGGTTGGCAACTGAGTCTAACTACACCCGATCGAAAAGCCTATCCCAAGCTCCGAATCGGAAAAATCGACCGGCAGTGTACCGTTGACATCGATCAACATGAAATCTCCGGCCGTTATCTGTTTGAGTGGGGAGTGGTCGCTGGAGACTTGACAGCCCGAGGTGGCGTTGGCGTCCACTACATAGAGCCAGAAGTCGTTTTTGTCCGGTTTTCCCGCGATATCCCTGCCGACGACGGTAGTCGGAAATTTGACGCCGAGTTTGGGATCGGAAGCCTTGGCGGTATAGAGAATATAGGTGATGTTGCTTTCGGACGTCAGCGCTTTCTGGATCGTAAATCCGCTTTTCGAGGAGCTTTTGAGCAGCGCGCCTAGGGGATCGCCGTTTCGGCCAAGATCGTAAGGATAGCCGTGTGCGGAGAGATCATGATCGATATCGTCTTCGATACCGTCTCCGTTCCAGTCGAAATCGTCTTCGCTCACGCTCCATGTGCCGTGAATGCTTTCCAATGCGGCGGCGATGGAGGAGGCGGTCGAAAGCTCCGCGGAGCTTTTGGCTTGATCTTTGATGCCCGTAAATTTCGGTACCGCCATTCCTGCCAGTACACCGATGATCACAATGACGAAAATCAACTCTACCATCGTAAATGCGGATCGTCTCATGTCTGTTTTCCTTTGTCAAAACTATTATACATATATCGGACGAAAAACGATCGAGGTGAGATTCTTTTGTAAATCGGAAAGTTTTTTTTAATAAGATGTAGCGATTTCGGACACCTCGCGTTAGTGCGAGGGTGCCCTGAAGGCGTAGGCGGAGGAAGGATTGTTCGCCAGGCCGCGTAGCCGTACGTAGCCGATATTGGTCAGGGGACGGGTGCCGTTGACGTCGATCAGCTTGATCTCTCCAGCGTGGACGATTGTCGGATTGATCGGTGCGTTTGTGGAAGAGGAGGTGATGTTGATATCGACCGGACTCGGGTTGAAAACCCAAAAGTCGTTTTTATCGGGTTGGCCCGCCAGATCTTCTCCGGGAGCGTCGGTGGGATAGGAGGCTCCCGTATTTGATTTTGTCGCTTCATCCTCGATCATAAGTGGATTGCAATACAATCCGTCGTTGAAACTGGAATAACCTCTGCAATCTACGGGATAATATCCGATGATCTTGAGTTTTCTGTTGTTTTTGGCGACCCTAGAGAGGACGGTATGGGCGTCGTTGATCGCTTTGTAGTGGTCCGCGCGTGCGCCGGAGTCGGTGTCGTTCATATCTTTGTATTCGTGCCAGTTGACCTTCAGATCGTCGTAATCTTTGCTTCTGGCTTCGATCTCCGCCATAATCGCCGCGTCGATTCCTTTCATACTGGCCATTTCGCTGTTGGTTTTGGCTTGGTTTTTGACATTGACGAAGTTGGGGATCGCCGCTGCCGCGAGAATGCCGATGACGACAATGACGAAAATCAACTCTATCAGTGTAAAAGCGTTGCGTTTCATGGTGTTCCTTCTTTTGTTGGAGTGTTGCTGTCTATAGTAGATCGTCAAAAACAGCGATTTCTAAATAGGGGTCAGGGCTTGAATTTTAACTTTTTTACGATTTTACTTATGCTCGCATCCGTTAAACCCAAATATTTTGCTATTTCACTTTGTAAAAAACCATCTTTGTAAGCTTCGTAGATCGCTTCGTTTCGCTCGCTTTTGGAGTTTATCTTCTTAAAATAGCTATCAAGCTGTAGTTTTTGTGATACTTTTTTCGGGTTTGATTTGTAAGAGGTCGCCTCTTTTTGAAAACGGGCGATTTTATCTTGCTCTTCTTCGCTCATTTTTATCTGCAAAGTTTTTAAAAGCTCGTTCGTGTTTTCATACCACTCAAAAACAAAGCTATCTCTCATACAAGACTTCACTTTGCCTCGCAAGATGTCATGTACAAGCGTATAGTCACACTCTCCCGCTTTTTTGCAGATGCCGGCTGCTATGGGATTGAACTCCAGATATTTAAAGAGGACAAACAGATAAGTTTCATCAAATATATACCATGACTTGAATCTATCTTGCCACAGATGTCCGGTTCGTTTGTACTTTTTGTTATAGTACTGAGCATAGATGGAGTTTATCTGTCTCATGCCGGCGGATAGATTTTCTCTTCTGTTTTCCAAAAGTAGATGGTAGTGGTTGCTCATAAGGACATAAGCGTGGATTGTAAAGTCATAATGCTCTGCAACTTCGCAAAGAATCTCTAAAAATTTCTCTTTATCTTGGGAAGTGTTAAATATGACGCGTCTGTTTACACCGCGATTGAGGATATGGTGAAACCCGGGATCTTCGACTCTAACTTTTCTCGCCACAACGCCCTCCTTTCGGAAGGAAATTGTAGCGAGAAAAAGTTAAAATTCAAGCCCTGACCCCCTATGGTGCAGCGACAGTCAATGCGGTCGTATCCCCCTCGAAGGTCACTTTGAATTTGGCTGCAGTGTTGTAATCGAGTGTTTCGGTCGCATCGATCAGTTTCAGTTCACCGCTGGAGACGTTTACATCCGTAATGCTGGAACCGGTGATTATGATATCGTTAGGTGAAGCGTTGAAAACCCAGACGTCGTTTTTGTCGGGACGGTTTGCTATATCGCCGTCGGAAGGTTGTTTGACACCGACAGTGTGGTTGGATGCGGCACCTTCGATAAAAAGAACATCGTATTTCAAGTCGTCATCTGTCGTTGAAGCAGTACCGTTTTCATCTACCGCGATATATTTGACGATTTTGAGATCGTCTCCTTTTTTGACGATTTTACTCAATACTTTTTTTTGAGTGTTGATTGTTGCATAGGTATCGCTTGCGGATTGATTGTGCCAGCTGACACCGATATTGTTGTGCGCTTCTTCCTGAAACTGAATTTGTGCTTCGATAGCTCCATCAAGTCCGGAAAGCGTATTGTATTCGGAGTTGATTTTGGCTTTATCCTTAATATCCCCGAACTTTGGAATCGCCGCCGCCGCCAAAATACCGA
>CAYUEN010000039.1:0-16414 GCA_964443745.1 uncultured Campylobacterales bacterium
AACCCCCAGTACACTGGACCAAAACCAGATGCCTTACCATTTGGCCACACCCCAGGAACGCATACTGAAACACTTCGTCTGTTTCGGAGTGTGATTATATTCATTTTTTTCTAAATTGTCAAGAGTTTTATCAAAAACTGGTATAATTTTTAAAAAAGTATGGAGGGTATATGCCGGTTAGACGCGTGCAGGAAGCGATAGAAGAGATCAAGCGGGGAAATATGGTCATCATGATCGACGACGAAGATCGTGAAAACGAGGGAGATCTGGTCTACGCCTCCACCTTTTCCACCCCCCAGAAGGTCAATTTTCTGGCCAGCGAAGCGAAGGGGCTCATCTGCGTGGCACTCTCCGCACAAATCGCGAAAAGGCTGAAACTCACCCCGATGGTACGGGAAAACGACTCCTCCTACGAAACCGCTTTTACCGTTTCGGTCGATGCCAAAGAGGCCAAAACCGGCATCAGCGCCTACGAGCGCGATATGACGATCAAGCTTCTCGCCTCCCCTTCCACCAAACCAGAAGATCTGGTGCGCCCGGGACATATTTTCCCTCTTATAGCCAAAGAGGGAGGGACCCTCGTGCGCACGGGTCATACGGAAGGATCCGTCGATCTTTGCCGCCTGGCGGGTATCTCCCACTCCGCCGTCATCTGCGAAATCATGAAAGAAGACGGCACGATGGCCAGACGGGACGACCTGATGGCATTCGCAAAAAAACACGATCTCAAAATCGTCTATATCTCCGATATCGTCGAATACCGCCTCCAGCACGAATCCCTGATCCAAGTCATCGCCGAATCGAAAACGCAGTTTCTCGGGCATGATGTCAGAAGGATCGATTTCGTGGATCATCAGAGCAACCACCACATCGCTTTTCTCTTCAAAAACGGCATGAGACAAAACGTCAGATTCCACAATGTCGCTCCCGATATCGAGCTTTTCACAAAACCCGGACGTTTCGGAACACTGATGAACTCCATAGAGATTCTCGCCAAAGAGGGGGGTGTCCTGATATTTCTGGAGGAAAACGCCGTCGCGAACCCCTACATGAGAGAGTACGGTATCGGCGCGCAGATTCTGGGGTATCTCGGTTTTTCCGAAATCACACTTCTGACCACCCACGGGGGACGGGAATTCGTCGGTATCAGCGGATTCGGTCTGACGATAGCGAAGGAGGTGGTGCTTCAGGAAGAGGCCTGAAGTTCCCTGAGTTTTGCCAGAAGGGTTTTGATTTCACCCTTTTGCCTATCCAACTCCTCCTGGATCAGCCCCTCTTCGAAATCGTCCTGCGCATATTCGAGCTCCTCTTTCTGGATATGATAGCGCTCTTTGAGTTTCGCTATCTTTTCTTCGAGCGCTTTGATCTCATCCGTCGATTGCATCTTCAAGCTCCTCTATCGATAGGTATCTGCCCCGGATATGTTCCTTGGCGAATTCCACTATTTTACCATGAAACCTGGCATAGAGCCTGTTTAGATCCTGCGGTTTTTCGTAGAGTGCGTCGATTTTCGCTTTGTGGCTTCGTACACCCTCTTCCATCCACGCCTGCATCTGCGCATAACTCTCGAAAGTGTATCCGAACGCATCGAGTATCCTGGCGGTATAGCTGTCCATCACGAAAACCTCCCGATTGCAGCCATAGCAGAGAATCGAATCCGCACTCTCTTCTCCCACCCCTTTTTGAGCGAGCAACCACTCCCTCTCGACTTCGACCGCGAACGTCTCGAACGCTCCGAACCGCTCGAGAATATTTCGGCAGAGTGTACGAAGGCGTTTGGCTTTGGTGTTGTAAAAACCGCTCGGTTTGATCAGCGCTGCCAACTCCCTCAAATCGGTCCGTGCGATCGCTTCGAGCGAGAGCAGATCGCGCGCTTTGAGGTTTTCGAGCGCTTTTTCCACCTTCTCCCACTTCGTCTGCTGCGTCAGGATCGCCCCGACGACCACCTCGAACGTTCCGCTGTTGGGCCACCAGAGAGGATCGCGCTCCTCCTTGAGGTAGCCCAACCTTTTCAATCCGACCAACAAATCGTAACTACTCCTCAAAAAACGCCTCCTGCGAAACGAACGGTTCGGCCTCGTCGTAGGCCTTGAGCTTATAGGCTTCCACGCACCGACCTTCTTCTATCTCCAGCACGATCGCCTGCAAAATCCTCCTGCATCGATCCGGCACGTCAAAACGCGACGAAATTCCCGTCATAAAACGGGCGATAGGCTCTTTGCTGTCGACACCGATCACGTTGTCCCGGCAGCCGGTAAGGCCGACATCGGTCACATAGGCCGTCCCATTCTTGATCAACAGATCGTCCGTTCCGATATGGGTATGTGACCCGCATATCGCACTCACCCTCCCCTTCATGATTTCCAGCAACGCCCGCTTCTCGCTCGTGGCTTCGGCATGGAAATCGATGAAGATGTTTCGCTCCCCCTCCGCCTCCAGACGACCGACCTCCTTCTCGATCATCACGAAGGGGTTGTCCACCATCGGCATCGTGAAATATCCCATCAGATTGATCACGACCAGCTTCTCTCCCGCACACTCCAGCTTCGCGATCCCGCGTCCCGGCGCATACGAAGAGCAGTTTATCGGACGCAAAATCGGTTCATGTTCGAGCAGCGGAATGATCTCCTTTTTGTCCCAGGTGTGGTTTCCTCCGGTCATCATATCCACCCCCAAGGCGAAGAGCTCTTTGGCGTTTTTAATACTCAGACCCATACCATGGCTCGCATTTTCGGCGTTGACGATGATCCGATCGATACGGTGCCGCTCTTTGATCGCACCCAGGTGGTGTCTGAGCATCTGCCTGCCCGGTTTGCCGACGACATCGGCGATATAGAGTATTCTCACGCTTTTTCCTTTGATATCCTGGCGAGATTATAACACTTTAGGGTAAATTTACTATGATATCCTCATGACAAACAGACCGATCGATATTCTGATTCTCGAAGACGACACCCTCTTCGCCGAGACTCTCGAAGATCTGCTCGAAGAGGCCGGATACAGGGTGGAAATTGCCGGTAGCGGCGAAAGCGCACTGGATAAGTGTTACGAAAAAGAGTTCGACCTACTGCTGCTGGATATCAACGTTCCCGGCCCGAGCGGCCTGGAGGTACTCGAACGCATCCGTGCGCAGCAGGACAACACCCCCGCGATTTTTCTCACCTCCTTCAAAGACGGCGCCCATCTGCGCCAAGGATTCGAAAAGGGGGCCGACGACTACCTCAAAAAACCGATCGATCCGGACGAACTGCTATTGCGCATCAAAGCCCTTCTTAAGCGCAGCCACAGATGGGACGAATCGATCCCGATTCACGGATGCCGCTATATACCGGCGACGAAAACGCTCGTCTGCGAAGAGCGCCACCACACCCTCTCCAACAAACTCGCCAGGCTTTTGGATCTGTTTCTCAGCCATGCGAACGAGATCGTCACCAGGGAGATGATCATGCGACGGTTGTGGGAGTGGGACGAGGAGCCGAGTCTGGGCGCGATTCGGGTCTATGTAAACGATCTGAAGAAGCTGATCGGCAAAGAACACATCGAAAACATCAAAGGGGTGGGTTATAAACTTTCACTCTAAAAGATCACTCTATCTTACCGGCAATCTTCTGATCGTAGCGGCGATCACGATCATCGTGCTGATCGCCGAGCAGTGGCTGCGTCCTCTCATCGGAAACGACGCGTTACGCATTTTCTTGCTGGTGATCGCGGCACTCGGACTCTATCTCTTCTTGAGCGTGGGCCTTTCGGACGCGCTCGAAGCGGAGGAGAGACGGCTCAAAAACCTGGTGGACGAAACGCTGCACGAACTCAATACGCCGATCGCCACCATCGAAGCCAATCTCAAAATGCTCCGGCGCACTTGCGAGAACGAGCGGGAGAGAAAAAGACTCGACCGCATCAAAGGAGCTTGCGCGAATCTGTCGCGTCTGTACGAAAGTATCGAATACGATATCAAAAAAAATATCGACCACATCGAAAACCGGATCTTCGATATCTCCGAGACGCTTGCCGAAACGGTGGCGAGATTCGAAGACATCAGAGGAGATATCGATATCCGAAACGAAGTCGGCTCTTTTTCGATCAAGGCGGACGAAGCGGGATTCGAGCGCGTCGTCGAAAATCTCCTCTCCAACGCGATCAAATACAACAAAGCCGGAGGGTACGTCCGCATTTATCGAAACGGAAATCAACTGATCTTCGAAGACAGCGGCAGAGGCATCGATACGAAAAATCTCTTCATCGTCTTCGAGAGGTCCTTCCAGGAAGCCCCCGATTCACAAGGACACGGGCTGGGACTGACGATCGTCAAGAACTACTGCGACAGACACAGGATCAAAATCGCGATCGACACCCAAAAGGGTAAAGGGACCAAAATCTCCCTCGATCTCTCCGTACCTCATTCGATGGTATCGAGAACCTGATTCTGATATTCGTTTTGCTCCAACTCCATTCTAAGTCTCGTATTCTCCTCTTTGAGCGCGGTATATTTGTGGTAGAGGGCAGTGATCTCTTTGCTGGTGTAGTAGATTTCGTTGCTGATATAGACCTTCAGCAGAAAGATCGAGAGGATACATAAAAGTGCGAGGTAGACCCAAAGAAGCGTTTTGAAACTGATGTTTTTTTCACGATACTGCTCCCTGGTATAGGCCTCGAGCAGCGCATCACGCCCCTTATGGGTGTGAACGGTCGATTTCGAAGAGTCGGAGTTTCGCACTTCGGCTTCTTGGATTTTTCGCAATTTCTTCCTCTGTAGGCGTAATCGGCTTCTTCGTGACGATCCTCCCCAGCGCATGGTCGTTGCCACACAGACACCGCGGCGCTTCGGGCGGACAGATACAGCTACGGCTCCACTCCCTGAAAGTTTGTTTCACGATCCTGTCTTCGAGCGAGTGGAAAGAGATTATACCGACTAAAGTTTTAGTTAATTTTAAATTTTCGATCGATCGAAACAATCTTTTGAGTTCTCCGAGTTCGTCGTTCACTTCGATGCGGATAGCTTGAAAGATCAGCGTGGCGGGATGGATCTTCCCTCTTTGAAGATGCTTCGCCAAAAAATCGGCCAACTGCGCCGCACTCGAAAAGGGGCGCGCCCCGACGATCAACGCCGCCGCTTTTTTGTACTCCCGCACCTCTCCGTAGGTTTTGAAGATCCGCTCCAGTTCGGCTCTGGAATAGAGATTGACCACCTCTTTCGCCGTCAACTCCCCGTCTGCGTCCATCCGCATATCGAGACGTTCGCTATCAAATCCGAATCCACGCTCCTTTTTGTCAAGCTGCAGGGAAGATACCCCGATATCGGCCAAAATCCCCCGTATAGGCTCTTTTTCCAGCATCAAAACCATCTGTGAAAACCTCCCATGCAGTATCTTCACACGCTCCTTGAAGGGAGCGAGCCTCTTCATGGCGAATGCGATCGCCTCGCTGTCGCGATCAATGCCTATTACGCGTATTTTGGGGTTGGCTTTCAAGAGCGCCTCGGTATGTCCGCCATAGCCGAGCGTACAGTCGACGACGACTCCCTCCTCCACCGTTTCGAAAGCCGCGACTATCTCCTCTTTCAAAACGGGTATATGCGGACTTTCCACTTCGATCCTTTCGATTTATTTAAATTATTTTATAATAACACAACTACTCCTCAAGGAGGCTGATGTGGAGATGCAGCTCGTCGACGATCTTATCAAAGTCTCTCTTTCGATGTTTCGCAAAGATTTCATCGGCATTTTCCACGGTTCACTCTCCGCCAAAGTCGAGGAGGATCGCTTCATCATCAACAAAAAGGAGGCGATTTTCGACGAATTGACCCCCTTGGATTTCATCGAACTCAACAACACACGAGACTACCGCTGGAAAGACGCCAGTATCGATGCACCGATCCATTACCACATCTATCAGAACATCAGCGAAGCCAAATATATCGCCTATACGATGCCTCCTTTCGTGACCGCCTATACGCTCGAACACGAAACGATCAACCCCAAAGACTACTTCGGAGCCGGGAAGTTGGGGAACATCGAAATCTACGATCCGGGCCGCTACGAGACATGGTACGACCGTGCAAAGATAGAGATCTATCAGAAAATGCAGAAATCCGAACAATCGCTACTCGTGATCAAAGGTTACGGCGTCTACGCATATGACAGAGATTTGAAAAACCTCGTCAAAACGATTGCGCTTTTGGAGAATAGTTGCAAAATTCTCCACCGGAATGCCCAATACAGAGGGCGGGGACACTACCCTCTCTCTTAGTATTTATTTACACATAAAATCTAATATTCAAATATTATTTTCGAATAAGTAAAGCTTATTCTATTTTAAACTCTTTTGACTATAATTCATGGTTTATCGGACAAATATAAAATGCAGGAATACAAATGATTTCATGGATGCAGAAGCACCGAAAATATCTTGTCATCACGATCTGGATCAGCACTTTCGCGTTCGTCGCGGCCGGATTCGTGGGCTGGGGCGCCTATAGCTACAATCAAGATCGAGCCAACGCGATCGCTAAAGTGGGAGAGGTGAAGATCACGGGAAAAGAGTTGCAACAGACCTACTCCAATCTCTACAACTACTACAACAAAATGCTCGGGGGCCAGCTCACGAAAGAGAAGGCCGAAGAGTTGAAACTGCAAGATATCGCGCTCAACCAGCTGATGCGCGAAGCGCTGCTGCTCAACTACGCCAGAGAGCTCGGCATCAGCGTACTCGATTCGGAGGTGATCACCGAGCTGCAGCGAATCGACACTTTCAAGACCAACGGCGTTTTCGACAAGGAGAAATATTTCAAGGTGCTCAAATCGCTGGGGACCAATGCGAAAGATTTTGAAAAGTCACTGAAGAAAGAGATCGCGATCGGTAAACTTCAGAAAGTGCTGAAGCTCCCCGCCACGCCGCTCGAGACAGAAAGCATCGCCGCCGCGATGTATCTCGCCGACAAACTGAAACTGAAAATCATACCCGCACACCCCGAAAGCGTCACCGTAACCGATGAGGAAATCAAGAGTTACTGGGAAGCGAACAAAGCCCGTTACCAAAGCCCCAAAACCTATACGCTCGAAGTGATCGAGGTAAACGCGACAACCCTCGCCGTCTCCGATGACGATCTCAAATCTTTCTATGAAGAGAAAAAATACCGTTTCAAAGACGAAAACGACAAGATTTTGCCTTTCGAAAAGGCGAAAGAGGAGGTGAAAAAGGCGGTGCAGATGAAAAAGGCGAAGACAGAGGCGCTCAAGAAATATCTCGCCCTCAAAGCCGGCAAGGTCAAACCACAGCGTGTCGTCACGATAGATGAAAACGATCACAGTTTTCCGATCGAGAAGCTCGCGAAGACCGCGGTAGGTGAGTTCATCAAATCTATTCCTACGGCAAACGGCTATATGACCGCACGCCTCCTCAAAGTAACCCAACCCCAACCGCTTCCCTTCGAAGAGGCGAAAGAGCTCGCCAAAAAGGATCTGCTGATCGAAAAACGGTTCGCAGAACTCGAAAAACAGGCCAAGGAGGCGATGGAAAAGTTGGATGACGCGAAAGAGACTCCTTTCGTGACACAGGAGGATGTCGAGAAGATTCCCGGCCTTTCCAAAGAGGAGGCGGTCCAGTTTCTGAACCATCTCTTCACTCAAAAGAGTGAGAAGGGATATTATCTTTTCAAAGACAAAGCGGTCGCTTACGAAATCGTCGCACAAAAGCTCCTCGACAAAGAGAAGATGGAAAAAAACAGAGCCAAACTGGAAAATGCTGCCGGCACGATCAAACAGAACGATACAAGAAACGGTTTGATCCGAAGGCTGGAAAAGAGATACAGTATCGAAAAATATTACAAAGGATAAACGGTGAAGAGTATCATCCTGGGTGTAGATATCGGTTCGACGAAAGTGTGCGCGATCATCGCGCAGAAGAGTGACGAGGGGATCAAGATACTGGGAGCGGGCATCGCCAAATCCCAGGGAATCAAAAAGGGGATCATTACCAATATCGAACTCGCTTCGCGCGCGATCAAACATGCGATCAACGACGCCAAACGCGTCGCTGGAACTCACTACGACAAGGTAGTCGTCTCCATCTCCGGTGCCTATACAAAAAGCGTTGACAGTTATGGGGTCGTGAACGTCCCCAACAAAGAGATCGGTATCAAGGAGATCAACCGCGTCCTGCAGATGGCCGACCACAACGCGAACATCCCCAACGAATACGAAAAACTACATGTCTTGCCTTACAACTTCAAAGTGGACGAACACAGCAACATCGAAGATCCTCTCGGCATGAACGGCTCACGACTGGAGGTCCAGGTCCACATCATCACCGTCCTCAAATCGAGCCTCAACAATCTGAAAAAAGCGGTCAAATCCGCCTCCATCGAAGTCGACAATATCGTTCTCAACGGATACGCATCGAGTATCGCGGTCCTGAACGACGACGAAAAAGAGCTGGGTGTCGCCGTCATCGATATGGGAGGGGCCACCTGCAATATCGCGATCCACCTGGGCAACTCGATTCGCTACAACGATTTTCTCGGCGTCGGATCGAGCAACATCACCAACGATCTCTCGATGGCGCTCCACACTCCCATCAGCGCGGCCGAACGCGTCAAGATCGATTACGGCTCTCTCAAACTCGACAGCAACGACATCATCGAACTACCCGCCATCGGGGACGAGGGAAGCAAACACGAAGTCTCGCTTGAGATCGTCACCAACGTCATTTATGCCCGGGTCGAAGAGACACTGATGATCATCGCCAAATCGATCAACGAAAGTGGATTCAAGGATCAACTCGGTGCGGGCGTGGTGCTGACTGGAGGGATGACCAAACTCGACGGGATACGCGATCTGGCCGCGGCTATTTTCGGAAATCTTCCCGTGCGGCTCGCCAAACCTATAGAACACGGAATCGAAGGGATGTTCGACACCCTCAAGGGACCCGAATACGCCACAGCCATCGGGTTGATCCTCTACGGTGCGGGCAGATTTACGCCCTACGAGATGGATTCGAACCGAAAACTCCGCTACAAAGATGAAACGATCGAACCCAGTAAAAACGTACATGAGTTTGTCGAAGAGACGCAAAAGCCGTCCGATCTGAGAGAAGACCTCGATCTGAGCAACGTCGAGAAGAGTGTGGACGAAGAGTTTCTGGCCCTGGTCAAAGAGGAGTCGAACGTTACAGATGGTTTTAAAAGATTTTGGAATAGAATAACACAACTGTTTTAACAAAAAAGAGGAGAAAAGAAGTATGTCAAACAAACAACAGGTTGTAGGCGCGCAAATCAAGGTGATCGGTGTCGGCGGCGGAGGAGGAAACATGATCAATCATATGATCAGCGAGGGGATCGGAGAGATCGACCTGATTGCCGCCAATACCGACGCACAGGCATTGGAAGCTTCTCTTGCGGACAGAAAGCTCCAGCTGGGCGAGCGCAAAACCAGAGGACTGGGTGCGGGGATGAAGCCCGAAATCGGCCGAAACGCGGCGATGGAGAGTTATGACGATATCAAGGAAGCGCTCGAAGGCGCTGATATCGTTTTCATCGCATCCGGTCTGGGCGGAGGAACGGGTACGGGTGCGTCTCCTGTCGTCGCACAGGCTGCCAAAGAGGTGGGTGCGCTCACCGTCTCCGTCGTGACCAAACCTTTCAGCTTCGAAGGACGCAAACGCTCCAAACTCGCGGCCGAAGGGATCGAAGAGCTCAAAAAAGAGAGCGATTCGATCGTCGTAATCCCCAATGACAAACTTCTCTCCATCGTCGACAAACATCTGGGAATCAAAGAGAGCTTCAAACTCGTCGACAATATTCTCAGCCGTGCGGTAGGCGGTATGAGCTCGGTCGTTCTCTCCTACGGGGACAACGATATCAATCTCGACTTCGCGGATGTCCAGACGGTCATGAGCCATAAAGGCATGGCGATTTTGGGTGTCGGAGAAGCTGAAGGCGACGATGCGGCGATCGAAGCGGTCAAAAACGCGATCGAATCTCCGCTACTGGACAATATGAGCATCAACGGCGCTATGGGTGTTCTGGTCCATTTCCATATCCACCCGAATTTCCCTCTCACACAAATCCAGAGTGCGATGGATATCATTTATGACAGCGCAGACGAAGATGCGGATGTTATTTTCGGTACGACGACCAATGAGAATCTCGCGGAAAACGAAGTGAAGATCACGATTGTCGCGACCGGATTCGAGCAAAACGAGCAAAAGGGGGTTGACGCCGTGAACAATATCGAGTGCGAAAAGCCTTCTGAGGCTCCCAAAGAGCAGCCTTTCGCCGGCATCCGCAGGCGCATCGCCAACGCCGACTACGATCTCATAGATGACGATTTGGATTATCCGACGTTCCTAAGACGTCAGATGGATTGATTTCGCCCATTTTTTTCGAGATATCGAAGGCGGGAATTCCCCGCCATCATCATTTGCAGGCGTGGTGTTCGAGATTAGCGCGTGATGCCTGCACTTTCCTGATCAACGCGAACGCTTTTTTCATATCTTTTTCGATTCCGCCTTTACCCTCTTTGTAGATGATCGCGAGATTGTATTGTGCCATCGCATCCCCCTGGGCAGCAGCCTTTTCGTACCATTTGACAGCACGTTGTATATCAGGGGCGACTTTCAAGCCGTTTTCATACATCGTTCCAAGAAGATACTGCGCCTGTGCATCTCCATTGTTGGCCGCCTTCGCAAGCCAATAGAACGCTTTTTCATGATCGATCTTCACGCCGATTCCATCCAGAAACATCTCTCCAAGCATCGTCTGGGAATCGACATCCCCACTTTTGGCAAGTTCGAAAAAGGCGTTGTAACTCTCTTGATCCTCCAAGGAGGAGTTGTGGGTTCCGCCAAAAAGAAGGCTACCAGCCAGTAAAAGTCCACAAACTGTTTTTGTCATTTTTACTTTCCTTTTTTATCCAAGATACCCTTAGATCGGCAGAAAAGTAAAATTTTATAACTTTTTTATGACCTTTTTGGCATTTTTGTCAAATAGATCACTATTTTACCCACTTTTTTAAGCGCTATTTTACCTCTATGAACCTTTTCGACAAATCATGATAGAATTCGATTCGGCGATCTCGGAGAAATGGCCAGATTTTTCGCACCTCATCGTTTCTTGCATAATCGATTTGGACATATACCACCTCTTCGACGGAGCTTTCAGATCGGGCGAGAAGTTCTCCTTGCGGCCCTACGGCAAAAGAGTTCCCCCAGAATCGTATCCCGTCAAGATGTCCCTTCTCGTCCTCTTCGTAACCGACACGGTTGACCGCGATCAGGGGCAGCCCGTTGGCGATCGCATGGCCTCGCTGTACCGCGATCCAACTCTCCAACTGCCTTGACTTCTCCTCCTCGCTGTCTTCGTCGAACCATCCGATAGCGGTAGGATAGATCAGAATCTGCGCCCCTTTGAGAGCCATGATGCGTGCGGCTTCCGGGAACCACTGATCCCAGCATATCAACACGCCGAGCCTTCCGACACTCGTATCGATCGGCTCAAATCCCAAATCCCCGGGAGCGAAGTAGAACTTTTCATAAAAGCCGGGATCGTCCGGTATATGCATCTTTCGATATTTACCGGCGATCTTTCCGTCTTTTTCGAAGACAACGGCGGTGTTGTGATACAATCCCGGCGCACGTTTCTCAAACAGCGAAGCGACCAAAACCACTTCGAATTTTTTGGCGATACCGCCCCAATACTCCAGATCCTCCTCGTATCGCTCCGCCAAATCGAAATGGCCCACATCTTCATAAATACAGAAATATCGACTCTGATGCAACTCCTGCAGCACCACGAGCTCGGCCCCTTCTCTGGACGCCTCTTCGATCATAGATACCGTTTTCGCGACGGTCTCCTCCATACTTCCTTGATATCTGTGTTGAATCATCGCCGTTTTCATATCAACGCTCCTTTGATGGCTTGATGGACCGCGATCGCCTGTCTGTGCTCCTTCACATCATGGCAGCGGATATAGGTGGCACCCTCCTCTATCGCCGCCAGATGTATCGCGAGCGTGCCCGGCAGACGCTCTTCGACGGATGAGGGGACGATGCGATCGATCATCGATTTTCTGCTCGCTCCCACGAGCAGAGGGTATCCCAGTTTCGCGAAATGGCCCAGATGGTGCAGCAGTTGCAGATTGTGTTCCAGATTTTTTCCAAATCCGATCCCCGGATCCAGAATCAACTCCTTCACACCGAATTTCAGCGCCTTTTCGATACGCATTTTGAAAAAGAGCTCCACCTCCGCAAGCAGATTTTCGTAACGGGGGTTTTGCTGCATCGTTTTGGGTGTACCCTGCATATGCATCAAAACGACCGGCACTCCGAATTCCGCGGCCAGCTTCGCGACATCCTCGTCGAAAAGGGCGGTGATATCGTTGATCATACCAAAGCCGTGCTCCAGCGCATAGCGGATCGCGAGAGGAGCGTAGCTATCCAGACTGAAGCATACCTTCTCATAGAGCTTGCGACGATAGATCGCATCCACGATCGGCCGCAACCTCTCCAACTCCTCCTTCGGAGGGATCGGATCGCTTCCGGGCCTGGAAGAGACCGCTCCGATATCGATGATCTCGGCCCCCTCCTCTATCATCTCTTCGATTCGCGCCACCGCCGCCTCTTTGACGAAGCGGCTGTGGGCGTAGAAGCTGTCTTCGTTGGCATTGAGCACTCCCATGATCGAAACCTTGCCGGATACGGGCGGCAGATGTTTGAGTATAAAGGAGAGCTCTTCGGCAAAACCCTTGAGTCCGAAAGGCTGTGCTTTCTCCTTTTGAGAGAGTATGCGCAACTGTTTGGTCGTCGCGATCAGCAACGCGTCGGTTCGCTCCCTCGTGCAGCGTATCGTATCCTTTTCGACCGCCAACTCGGCACCGACGGAGAGGGCGTCTTGTTTGAGAATGTTCGCCGCCGGCGTTCGGATATCCTGTAGATAGAGAAAATGCAACCGCATTTTCTCCACCATGATCTTGTTTCCCTCCAGAGTCGAACCGATACGTTCGAGAATACGCTTCGCATCCGTCGAATCGGAGAGTCGTACGATCTTCATTTTCGACCTTTCGCATCGAGGATTCCAAGCAGCAGCGTCACGAGCAGCGCCTGGGGCCTGGCGTGGAGCTCGGCGGTATGAAGCGCCCTTTCGAAAAGCTCCAGCCTCTTTTTTCCCAAAGGAATCCGCTCTTTGAGCAGCGCCTCTTTGAGCAACGCCTGTATGATCTCCTTGATCTCCTCTTTTGAGGCGCGGCCGTGCGCCTTGGCGAAGGTGAAAATCGTAGCCAGATCGAGGTTTCGCAAAGAGATGTCCAGAGTCACATCGGGCTTAGGAGCGTCGATCCTGCGTATTTTCAAACGGGAGCGGATCGTTGGCAGCAGAGAGGTTTTGGAGCGGGCGAGAAGAAAAAAGACGATATTCTTCGGAGGCTCTTCCAGAAGCTTGAGCAAGGCGTTTTGGGCATAGACGTTGTAACTCTTCGCACCAAGAACGATATATTTTGTCCGCTCTTCGGCGATATAGGCCTCTCGTGTCACCGCTTTGGCGTCATCCACTTTGAATTCTTCACAAAAAAAGGTTTTCACGCTCCCCTTCCCGGAGAGCTCGCGCAATAGCGTATCTTGTGCGAATTCGAGATTGGTAGAGATGATGATCGCAGACTCTCTCATAACACGTGTCGGGTATCCACTTCATTGAAAAGTATCGCATCGATACTCTGATCGAAAAGCGTCAACAACTGGATCAGTTTGATATCGAGTTTTTCGTCTTTGCCGTTGAGATAGAAGCTGTTTTGCGCCTGTTCGTCGATAAGCCAGAGCAGACTGTCGTCGCGATGCTTGGCGATCTGCGCTCTGGGATCGCTTCCCCGCCCGATATAGAAGAAAGTGTATCCTCCGCTGAACGAAAGGCTCAGCATATCTTCCAGAATCTGCATCTGCTCTTTCTCTTTGATCTTGTCGATATAGGGAAAAACCGTCCCTAAAGAGATGATCGGAAGCAGCGGCCGCTGTGCGTCGAATTTGTTGAGACGGCTGAGGGTGTAGCGGGCGAACCACTCCCTCTCCCGATCGGTGATCAACAAAAAGGTCTGGGCGTTGATCATCCGCTCGATCGCCGCGGCGGTTATCGCTACCCAATCGAAACGGCGCTCCTCCATCCAACTCATCGAAGAGCCCTCTTTCCGGATCTTCTCCAGTGTCCAGGCGGAGAACTCTTTCATGACGGATTATCTATCCAACTCGTAGGCTTCATGAAGCGCCCGTACGGCCAACTCGCTGTATTTTTCCGCCACCACCATGGAGATCTTGATCTCGCTCGTGCTGATCATCTCGATGTTGATGTTCTCTTTCGCGAGTGTCTCGAACGCTTTGCTCGCCACACCGCTGTGGGATTTCATCCCCACGCCCACGATAGAGACTTTGGCGATTTCACTGTCGAATTCGAGATTTTCCGCCGGCTTCATCCTCAGCATCAGGGCTTTGGTCCGCTCCAATTCGTTTTCGGGCACCGTAAATCCGAGATTGGTCGTTCCGTCGTGTCCGACATTCTGGATAATCATATCGACGTTGATGTTCTCGTCGGCCAGTTTTCTGAAAATTTCCGCGGCGATCCCGGGCCTGTCGCTGACCCCTCTGAGCGTGACTCTCGCCTGATTTTTATCGAGTGCGATACCGCTGACGACCGGTTTTTCCATGATATCCTCTTCCTTTGTGATTAGTGTCCCTTCGTTTTCGTTGAAACTGCTGCGGGTGACGAGCCTGACGTTCAACTTCTTCGCCAGTTCCACCGAGCGGTTTTGCAACACTTTCGCCCCCAGACTCGCAAATTCGAGCATCTCGTCGTAGGAGATTCTGTCGATCTTCTTCGCTTTGGGCTCGATGCGGGGATCTGTGGTATAGACACCATCCACATCGGTATAGATTTCGCACAGATCCGCTTTCAGCGCTCCCGCGATCGCAACCGCACTCAGATCGCTTCCCCCGCGCCCCAACGTAGAGACATCCCCCTCTTCGGTGATCCCCTGAAAACCGGCCACCACAACGATTTTTCCCTCTTTCAGCGGCTTTTGGAGTTTCGTTTCGTCGATGTGTTCGATCCTCGCACCGGTATGAACCTGGTCGGTATGGATTCCCGCCTGGCGGCCCGTCATCGCCACTGCGGGCAATCCCATCTCGTTGAGTGCGATCGAAAGGAGCGCGCTCGTGACCCGCTCACCGGAACTGAGCAGCAGATCCATCTCTCTTTTGGGAGGATTGGGGCTGAAGTGGTGTGCATATTCGATCAATTTGTTCGTCTCACCGCTCATCGCGGAAACCACCACGACGACATCATGCCCCTCTTTTTTGGCTTTCGCCACCCGGGAGGCGACGTTTTCGATACGTGTAAGATCCCCTACACTGGTCCCTCCATATTTTTGTACGATCAACATCTGCTACAAATACCCCTCTTTTTTGAAATACTCCATCACTTTTTTGTAGATGGGTCTTTTCATTCTCGTTACATATTCGAATAATCTATCGAGTTCCACGAACCGATAAGCCATAAATTCCGGCTCTTTCGTCTCCAGGCAGATTTCGGCATCGGCTTTGAGCTTGACCAGAAAGTATTTCTGTTTCTGACCGTCGAACGGATACATCTTTTTGGAGCGTTTGTTCGGAAAGTCGTAACTGAGCCATCCTGGATACTCCGCCAGGATCTCCACCCTATCGGTACCGATCTCCTCCCTGAGCTCTCTGTACAACGCCTCTTCCGGTGTCTCCCCTTCGTCGATCCCTCCCTGCGGAAATTGCCAGATATCGTCATACATATCGTTTCTGTTTCCGATAAATATCTCACATTTGAGCGGATACTTCGGAGACAATATGATGGCGGCGACATTGGGGCGATAGCTCTTTTGCCGTGGCTTGCTTTTTGGTTTGTCTGTTCTTTTCATGCACTCATACTCGATGGATTGGGAGGCGGTACCTGCGAAGATACCCTTACGCCATAGATTGTGATATACTATCCAAAAATGATTTTAAAGAAGGTAAAAGGTGTTGGCGTATCTACATATCCCTTTTTGCGACAGCAAATGCCACTACTGCGCTTTTAGCTCCTATACGCATCTTCACTCCCATAAAAAGCGCTATATGGAGGCGATCTGCCGGCAACTCGACTTCGAACTGGAGCGTTACGAAGTGGGAAAAGGCGGTATCCGCACCCTCTTCATCGGCGGCGGGACCCCCTCTACGGTGGAAGCAAAGCTGTATGCCCCCTTTTTCGAGCGCATCCGTCCCTTTCTCGCACCCGACGCCGAGATCACCACCGAAGCCAATCCCGGAAGCGCCACCGAAAGATGGCTCCGCGGTATGTATGGGCTCGGCGTCAACCGCATCAGTTTCGGCGTACAGAGTTTCGACGCCCGAAAACTTCGATTTCTGGGAAGAA
>CAYUEN010000040.1:0-14733 GCA_964443745.1 uncultured Campylobacterales bacterium
GGAGACATCCTTGTAATCGATCACCGAAAAGCCGTCGTCGGAGGAGTAGGGGTAGAAAGGGAGAATATGGAGCGTATTGATCACCTCTTTGATGTGGTCGTCCAAAAAACGCTTCAACGTCTTGAGCGGTTCTTCTCCCGGATGGACGACCTGATCGCCGTAGGTGATCAAAATCACGTCGTTTTGGTTGAGATAATACTCGCGCGGCGTGATTTTGTCACGATATTTCTCGATGAGTCTTTCGATCTCTTCATGCGCCTTTTGGGCGTCCTCTTCGCTATAAAGCATCCGCAGACGCGCCATCAAATCGCGATCTTTGTAGCTGTAACCTTCCATCAAGCCCCTTCGTTATCGAGTTTGACCGCTTCGTTGTATTGATAGGTGAAACTGGGAAGTACCGCACGCACGCTGGTCCACGCCGAAAGCAGCGGCACGCCCATAGGATCGGCATGAAAATCTTCGTTCGCGATCCGGAGCGACTCGGTGAAGGTCTCGATCGCCTCGATCTCCTTTTGGCGGTTGAATTTCAAGCCGTTTACCTGCGCGATCGCGTTGTACTGCTCGATCGCACGCCTGGACTCCTCGAAATAGGTCGTCAACAGCGAGTTGAACTTCGCGCTCGAAAAGGTCACGCCGCTTTGGCTCATGATCCGAAAGATCGTCTCGGCGATATCCTTGGTCATCTTCGCGACGCCTCCGCCCGCCTCCTGTCCCAAATCTTGATGTTTGTGTTCGTAGCTCTCCATCAGTTCCGACTGGCAAATCCGTTTCTTGGAGGTGTTGTGGTAGACTTCGCTCAACGTCGAGACTTCAAGCCCCCAAGTGGGAGAGATCCGAATACCGCGTGCAAGGCTGCGTATGAAGGCGAATTCGCCCGAAAGGGCGTAACGGAAACTCGCCATATAATCCAGATAGCGGCTCTTTCCGAAATTTCGCTCCAGCGACTTGAGCAGCGGCGTGTAGAAGAGCCTCGTCGCCCGTCCGTGAATACGGTCGGTCACGCGCGCGTAGTAACCCTTGTTGAATTCGAAATCGAAGGCGGGATGGACGATCGGATAAAGCAGTCGGGCCGGAATTTCACGGGTGTAGTTGGCGATATCGCAATCATGCAGCGCGATCGCGTAGGCGTCTCTGTCGGCCATGATATATCCCATCATCATCCAGACGTTCAACCCCTTTCCCCGGATATCCACACTGCTAAATCCCGCCTCTTTGAGCTGCTCCTTGAGCGCCATCACACGGGGACCGTCGTTCCAGATCACGTCCACCTTCGTCGGGATGGCCGACATCCGGCGTTTCACCTCCTGAAACTGCTCCTTTGTCGCCATATCGAGCCCCAGCACGATTCTATAGAGGTAGTTGATCTTCTTGAGCTCTTCGAGAATTCGCTCCATAGCGGGGGTTTCGAATTCGCTATAGAGGGCGGGCAGAATCAACACCATATTGCGCCGTCTGGAGAGCGAAAGCAACTCCCGCTCCATCTCCTCCAGGCTTCGCTCGCCCAGTCTCGGTATCGTGGTGATCACACCGTTTTGAAAAAAATCGGACATTTCAGACTCCTTTGATCGCGATCATAAGATCCATCACGTTGGTATCCGTCGGCCCCGTCACAAGCAGAGCATCATGCTTTTTCAGGTAGTGATAGGCGTCGTAGTTTTCGATAGCAAGCAACATATCGGGTGCGTAGTCTTCCGCCTCCACGACACCTCCGGCCGCTTCGCTGTTACCGTCGATTCCGTCGGTCGCGCCGCTGAGAAAGGTGATGCGGGGATGGTGGCGGATCTTCTTCAGTACCAGCAGGGCGAGGTGTTGATTGCGCCCTCCTTTCCCCGTACCCGCGACCTCCACCGTCGGCTCTCCGCCGAAAAGAAGAGAGAGCGGCCGATCCGACACGGGTGCATCGAGGATTTCCCGCACGATCCGCTCCGCGACCGCCTCCACCTCCCCCTCCAGACGATCGGTCACGATTCGCGTTTGCATTCCGAGTTCTTCCGCCTTTTTCGCGGCGGCGGCGAGCGCTTTTTCGTTATTGCCGACGATATGGTGCGCGACCCCCTTTCTCTTTCGCTTAGGTGTTTCGCATCGAGGATCGCGAAGCAGCGCTCTTACATGTGCCGGTACATTTCGCCAGAGTCCCGCGTTTTGGAGTATCGAAATCGCCTCCTCTCGCGTCGTGCCGTCTTTGTAGAGCGGCGCGGAACCGATCGCTTCGAGATCGTCTCCGATGACATCGCTGACGACCAGCACCACACCTTCGGCTTTCGTCGCGCGCGCGAGTCTTCCGCCTTTGATTTTCGAGAGGTGTTTCCGAACGCAGTTGATCGCATCAATCGAAACGGCATGGCTTAACAACAGTCGTGTCGTCTCTTGCAACTCCCGCAACGTCACGGGAGCCATCGGCACCTCCATCAGAGCGGAACTGCCGCCGGAAAGGAGGTAGATGAAAAAATCCTCCTCTTTCATACTTGAGAACGCTTCGATCATCTTTTCGCCCGCTTCGATGCTTTTTTGACAGGGGTAGGGATGACATCCCTCCATATACGTCGCTTTCTCGACCCTCTCGCCCGCACGGCTTCCCACCAGCAAACCGCCCGCGATCCTCTCCCCCAAAAGGGATATGGTCGCGTTCGCCATCGAAGCGACCGCCTTTCCCGATCCGAAGAGATAGCATTTTCCTCTTTCGGGCAGAGCGTAGCGATTCCCGTCGACAATGAGCGCATCCCCTTTTATCCGGATGCTTTCGGGAATGAGACGTCGGGGAGAGACCGCCTCGATCGCGGATCGAAAGATCGCTCCGGCTTGCGGTTTAAACGACATCGAACACCCTCTTTAGAGCCTCGTTCCAGCCGCGACTCCCTTTGTGTTCGGCTCTGATCAGCCCTTTGCGTTCGTATTCGATATAGCGTCCTTCATGATGGGGAATCAAAATCGGAATCTCCACCGCATCCAGCATCGCCGTATCGTTGTAGTTGTCCCCGAGTCCGATGCTGACATACTCGGGATATCTTCTTTTCAACCGCTTTATCGCCTCCCCCTTGTCCTGACCGATACCCACACAGTGGTAGAAACGCCCCCCTTTGAGAATTTTCAGCCCCATTCTTTCGGCGAGCACTTCCAATTCGGTGAGTCTGCGTTCGTCCCGGATCAAAAAAGGTTCGCTGTATTCGCGCTCTTTGGTGATTTTCGCCTGCGCATAGGAAAAACCGGTCCGCGCCATCACCTCTTCGATCGACATATCGGAAAAAGGAAGCAATGAAAAAATCCGCTTGTAGGTATCGGTACAGCGACGTATCTTCTCGTAAGGCTCTCCGAGCACTTCGATCGCCGCCCCATCTTCGTAGATCGCCGCACCGTTTTCGACGATGAAAGGATCGTGTACCCCCATTTCGCTTTGGAGGATCTCGCACTCATGACGCGTTTTGCTCGTCGTGAAGACGATCGGTATGCGGTGATGCTGCAGCCATCTGAGCATCGGCAACGCTTCGGCGTAGGTGTAGTCTTCGTGATTAAGAAGCGTACCGTCCAAATCGGTAAAAACGATATACTTTCGCATCCGTTACGAAAATTTCGCTTTCAAAATCCGCTTGCCCAACTCCACTCCCGGCTGATCGTAGGTGTTGACTCCCAACAAAAGACCCGTCAACGACGTCAATACTTCGTAATAGAAGATCAGATACCCCGCATGCCACTCGTCCAGCCGATCGACGACGAGCCGATCCACGCTGATTCCCTGGTCGATGATGCTTCGCATCGTCGCGTCACACTGTGCGTTCAGCAGCGTATCGAATCCCTTACCGTTGATGTAGTCGGTTTTTTCCAGATAAGGAAGCGAAATCTCGGGTATTTTGGGATGGATTCCGAAATCGTCGACTTCGATCATCGTCACCGTCTTGTTTTTCGGCCCTTCGATGATCAACTGCAAAAAGGAGTGTTGATCCACCGATCCGATCAGACCCACGGGAGTCAGCCCCGTACGGTTGCCGGAGGCGTCGATCTTGCCCAGAGACTCCGCCCAAAGCTGCACGTACCAACTGTTGAATTCCCTAAACGCGCTGCCGTAGGAAAAAAGAACGTTGATGGAAAACCGCTCCCTTTCGACGGCGTAGTGGGTCGCTTTTTTAAGCAGCGAATCTTTGTTTCCGGCGAAGAAGGAGTCCTTCAGCGCCTTCGCTCCCGCCAACAATGCGCGAATATCGTATCCCGCCAACGCCAGGGGTACGAGTCCCACCGCACTCAAAACCGAAAATCTCCCGCCGACGTTGTGCGGAATGTGGAACACCTGTAGACCGTATTCGCCGCCGAAACGATCCAGCGGCGATCCGCCGTCGGTGATGAAGAGAAAATGTCTTTTGAAGCTTTCGTCTTCGAACGAAACGCCAAAATGCTCCAGCAGGTATTTGAAGTGGGAGGTGGTTTCGATCGTCGATCCCGATTTGGAGATGACGATAAAGAGGCTCTCTTCCAGCCGCAGGCTCTTTGTTATCGCCTGCTGTTCGATCGGATCGACGTTCTCCAAAAAGCGCAACCGCCTTCGGTTTCGACGCTCGGTGTGCGCAAGCAGAGAATCGATCGCCTTGGTTCCCAGCGACGAGCCGCCGATTCCCACGACCACGATATCGCGCACCCAATCGAATTCGCTCCGCTTCATCCAAGCATCGATCGCGTCGCACAGCCCCGCTTCGTCGTCGGGCAGACGATAATATCCCACTTCGCCGCTTTCGGCTTCCTTTTCGATTCGCTCATAAAGACCGCGATCCACCTCACCCGCTTCGAAATAGAGTTCTTCTCTGACCACCCGTCGCTCCTTAAAAATTGGCTATCACTCTGGCGAAGACCCGCTCCAGGTTCTCTACCTCCGCTATCGACGTCCGTTCGTTGGGAGCATGGATCGTATCGTTGACCACCCCGAATTCCACCGTATCGATTCCGTATTCTCCGAAAAAACGCGCATCGCTCGTTCCGCCGGCCGTGGAGAGTTTCGGCTCGATCCCCGTAACCTCCCCGATCGCCCGAACCAGATCGCGCACCACCCGAGACGTCCGGTCGGTCACGAAGGGTTTCGCGCTTTCGTTGAGCGTCAGGGTATAATCCATCTCCCTGAAGTAGCGATGGACGAACGCCTCCACATCCTCTTTGGTCGTCTGGGTGGAGTTTCGAACGTTGAACATCATCCGAAGCTTTCCGGGGGTGACGTTGGTCACCCCCATTCCAGCCCGTATGTCCGTGATCACGAATTTGCTCGGCGCGAAATTTTCATCGCCGCTATCGAGATCCACTCCCGCCATATAGGGGAGCACCTGCGCCACTTTATGTATCGGGTTGACCGCCTTTTCGGGATAAGCCGCATGTCCTTGCTTGCCGATCTTTTCGATGATACCGTTGATCGAACCGCGGCGGCCGATCTTGATCGCATCGCCGAATCTCGTTTCGCAGGTGGGCTCCGCCACTATCGCATAATCGGGCAAAAACGCATTTTCTTTAAGCCATTCGAGCACTTCGACGGTTCCGTATTTCGCCTCCCCCTCCTCGTCGCTCGTGATCAGCAGCGAAAGGGTACCTCCAAAATCTTTCGTATCCTTGCACGCTTTGAGAAAGGCCGCCAATCCGCTTTTCATATCCTGCGCCCCTCTGGCATAGAGCCACTCGCCCCTTCGGGTCGGCTCGAAAGGGTCGCTCTCCCACCCCTCCCCGGGAGGGACGACGTCGATATGGCCCGCGAAACAAAGATGCGGACCCTCCGAAAATTTCCGATACAAAAAGAGGTTTTTCACCCCCTCCTTTTCGAACCGAACCGCCTCGAAATCGCACAGATACCCCTCGATGAAAGCGAGCGCTCCGTCGTCTTCGGGCGTGATCGAACGAAACCGCAGCAGTTTTTCAAAAAGCGTGATCAGATCCATAGGGCGACTTACTTATGGGGCGATTCGTAAAAGATATAGGAGGTGGAGTAGTCGCTAAATTCGAAATAGACCCGCTTTTCGCCGCTGTCGACCTTTCCGTTGAGATTTTCGTCCAGAATCCCGTAACCGAAACGGTAGGGTCTGGGCGTATCGCCGTCGGTGCTCATCGCGGTGGTGAGCTTGTCGATTTTCAGAAATCTTTTGACCAGTTTGTCCGCCGCGTAGACTTCCAAAATACCGTCGGTTCCGGTCCAGTTCTGTATCGCCCGGCCCAGGCGGTTTTGCGTCTCCTGCGTACATCCTCCAAGAAGCGCCGCGCCGATAATCGCCGTCGCCAAGAGTGTTCTTGTCTTCATGATTGCTCCCTTTTGAAATATTTTATCGCTCCATTCTACCTTAAGCTGCGTTAAACGCATTGTAGACGAGAAAAACGACCGCCAACGGAACGATGACGCGCAGACTGAAAAGCCAGACACGAAAGAAGGTCTCTCCCATCGCCTCTCTGACGTCATGCTTGACCTCTTCGCGGTTCATCACATATCCCACGAAGAGAGCGATCAATATACCCGCCAGAGGCAGCAGTATCGAATCGGTCGTGAATTCGATCACATCGAAAAGCGAATGTTCACCGAACGTCAGCGGCGCTTTGTAACCCTCCGAAATCGAAAAGATCACCAGGATACCGACGACGAAATAGGCTAAAGAGGAGAGCAACACCGCCCTCTTTCTGGACCATTTGCGACGATCCTCCAAATACATGACCGTCGGCTCCACCAACGAAATCGCCGAAGTGAGCCCCGCGAAAGCGAGCCCCAGAAAGAAAAAGAGCGCGATCACCGTCCCCACCGTCCCCAAAGAGCTGAAAATCACCGGCAACGACATGAAGACCAATCCCGGCCCTTTCGCCGGCTCTTCGCCGAACTGGAAGAGAAAGGCGAAGATCATCACTCCCGCCATCAGCGCGATGAAGGTATCCAAAAAGGCGACCCAAAACCCCGCTCGGACGATACTGGCGTGTTTGGGGAGGGCGGAGGCGTAGGTCATGATCGATCCCACACCGATCGAGAGGGTAAAAAAGGAGTGTCCCACCGCACGGATGATCGCTTCGGAACTGAGTTTGGAAAAATCGGGAGCGAACATGAACGCGAGCGCTTTGTGGAAACTCTGAAACTGCATCGAGTAGATCAAAAGCCCTCCCAGTATCACGATCAGCATCGGCATCAGTATCAGATTGGTCTTTTCGATACCCTTCTTGAGTCCCCGCAGCAAAACGCCCGCCACGATCGCCGTTGATAGCATATGCATCGCGATCTGGATCCAGGGACGCTCGCCGTAGAGAGTGTTGAAGGTGGTTTTGGCTTCTTCCGGAGAGGTGGGTAGCCCCTTGAAAGTGAGAAAAATGTAGTAGAAAATCCATCCGATCACGACGGAGTAGAAGGTCATGATGATCAAGCCGTTAAAAAGCATAAATCCCGCCATTTTCCAGCCGTTTTTGTGCACCGGAGCGATATGTTCGAAGCTGCTGATACAATCCTTTCCGCCCCGTTTTCCTATCAGCATCTCCGCCGTCAGCAGCGAAAAACCGATCAGAAGAATCGTCACGAGATAGACCAGAACGAACGCACCGCCACCGTAGACACCCGTGATATACGGAAATTTCCAGATATTGCCCAGCCCCACCGCTGCACCAGCGGAAGCGAGAATAAAACCGATCCGCGAGAATCTTGCATGGGTCATAAACACACCTTTTTTACGCGGATTGTACCATAACTTCGATATTTTTTCAAAAAAATTAAAACTATTTAAATTTATACACTTTTTCTCATTTCTTAAGTTTTTTGTCGATATACCTAATACAGAGTTAATGACAAGGAGAGCCCAAAAATGTTGAAAAAAACTGTACATCTGGTGATACTGGCCGGAGTGATAGCCGGATGTGGTGGTGGAGGGGGAGGAATTTCAACCGCAAAAGCGTATTATATCGACTCGCCGGTCGAGGGTGTCACCTATAAATGTGGTTTACAGGAAGGAACAACAGATGTCAAAGGTATGTTTATTTTCGAGAAAAGCAAAGGGTGTACATTCTATCTAGGAGAAATCCTACTCAAATCCATAGACGCTTCCATCCTGGCGGATGGTATTGAAATCAAGGAAACAAATGTCAATACCGCCAGATTGCTTCAATCTCTGGACTGGGACGGAAATCCGAACAACGGTATTACGATAAAACCAGATATCGTCAAACAACTGAAAACGAAAGGATTCACTGCCTTTCCCACGCAGGAGTCGGATTTTGAAAATCTGGACACGTTGTTACGTCAATTGCGTAGTGAAGAGAGCGGTTTCAAAGGAACAGTGGTCAGTGCGGAAGAAGCAAAAGCGCACCTGGAAGGAAATCACCCACCCATTATCTCGGCAACCGCCACTCCAGCAATCATATATGAAGGAGAAAGTGTACATTTCGACGCCTCCCAATCACACGATCCCGATCGCGGTGATCAGTTGCACTATCTATGGAAAGTCGGAAATACCACTCTCTCCCAACAACGAACATTTACACATATTTTCAATTCACCCGGAAACTATACCGTCACTCTCACTCTCACCGATACGCAAGGAGGTAGGGCAACAAAAAACTTTACGATTAGAGTGGATGAGGGATCGCGGGATCACACTCCTCCCACCATCACACTCAAAGGTGACGATCCACTCAAAACCGTCTTGAACGAAACGATTACAGACCCTGGAGTAGAAGTAAGCGACGACCAGGATACACCTTCTCAAATTACAGTCACGACTACCGGTCACATCAACCCCGATGGCACCATTATGACAAATGTCATCGGAAAGTTTACCATAGATTACAACGCCACCGACAGTAGTGGGAACTCTGCTTTGAAAACCAGAGAGTTGTTCGTTCAATTTCCACAAGATTACAACAAACATTTAAGCGTTCTGGGCGATACACAAACAGGTGTCATCAAAGACAACAGTAAAAATCTGGTTTGGGCCAATAGCCAACAGGGGTGTCTGAAAGTATCTGCCGGTACCGATGAAGCGGCCAAAAGTTATGCGACCGGATTCTGCTCGAATCTCAACACGATCCATTACGGCGGTTATGACGGTTGGCGCGTCGGTACCCCCGAAGAAAACAGAGACTTTATGATCCAGGCTTTTGGAGAAGGAATTACACCTTTTTATACTCATCCTTCTTGTGTCAGGATGATGGGAATAGACGCCGAAGGAAAAATCACTATCATTAAAACACACAATACACACGATATCGGTGGTTATGAAGCACACACTTTTACGGATACAAAAAATCAGGTGGCCGGTGTACGCTGCGTAACTGATCAAACGACTCCCAATCAACCTCCAATTGCAAATGCGGGAGCGGATATCAGTGTCGAGGTAAATGCAACGTTTACTTTCGATGGAAGGGGAAGCAGCGACCCAGACGGTACGATCGTCAAATATGAATGGATCTATAACGGTTCTGTTATAAATTCCGATACTTCTTCCGCCACATATACGAGAGAAGCGACCCAACCGGCTGGAGATTACAATGTCACACTCAGAGTTACGGACAATAAAGATGCAACCGACGAAGATTGGGTTATTGTCCATGTAATACCAAAACAATAACATATAAAAACCGCTGAAATAAATTTCTATATTCTAGACAACTTAAAGATATTTCTCTTTTGGTCGATTATAGAGCAACGGTAAAAAAGTAAACCATTCATTAATAGAGATTTTATTAATTTATGGTAAACTTTTTCTACCTAATCTAAAAGGAGTAGTAATGAAAAAGTTACTTATTGGTTCCGTATTGGCTCTGGCTGTCGTCGCATTCAGCGGATGTGCGCAAAAATGCAACACATGTCAACCGGCATATCCTGACTGCGTGCCTCCTTGTGCTTGTGCCAAGTAAAGCAGTCTGAAGTCTTCTTACCTTACCGGAAACCTTTTACGGTTTCCGGCTTTTTCCCGCACTTTTTTTCACCTCTTTTTCGACGATCTTCAGCTCTTCCTTGAAGTGGATATCCATTTGGGGGAAAGGTATCGTGATGTCGTTGGCATAGAGCGTCTCGTAAATAAGTACCAAAAACTTGTCCGCCGTACGCAGCGGTTTGAGCGTCTCGTCTCCTTCCACCCAGACGAAGAGTTCGAAATCGACACTGCTCTCTCCCATTCCACGCATCACGACCAGTGGCTGCTTGCGCTCATCACCCCTGACGAAATGGAGCGAACTCGCCTCCAGTGCTTCGAGAATGACCGTCTTGACCTTTTTGATATCACTGCCGTAAGCTACGCCGAAAGGGATACGCATACGTCGCTGGTTGTCGTTTAGCGTCCAGTTGATCACGTCGCTTTGGATGAAGGTCTGATTGGGAACGATGATATCGATATTGTCATTGGTGCGGATCGTGGTCGAACGCATCTGGATATCGACGACATGGCCTCTTAATTCGTCGTTTATCTGGATGAAATCGCCGATTTTGATACTCTTTTCGAACATCAAAATGACACCGGAGATGAAATTGGCGACGATATTTTGCAAACCGAAACCTATACCGACGGAGAGCGCACCCGCTATCAGGGTCAGTGAGCTCAGATCGAGCCCGATACTCTTGAGCATCACGAAAAAGGAGATCAGCAGGATCAGATAATAGCCGATATTGCTGACGATCGTCTGCGTCGAAGAGGTGACGTTGATCAGCGAATGGGTGATTTGGTAGATATAGCGGCGATAGAGTTTGGCGATGGTGAATCCGACGATCAAAATCAGTATCGCCACCACGATATCGATGGAATTGATCGGTTTTTCGTTGATCGTAAAGAGGGGTGTATGGAGTTTTTTCGCAACCTGGCTCTTGATTCCCTCGATCCCCAGCTTCGTCTGGTTGAGCAAGACTCTGGTCGTACCCATCCGGGCCGTAATCCACTCCGTCAGATAAAGAGGCAACTCTTCGGTCGAATTTTGCGATGCCTCTTTTTTGGAAAGCCAGGATTCGATCTCTTTCTGTACGGCGAACACCCCTTTTTGTTTCGATTGAAGCAAGCTGAAAAAGCGAATCAGTTCGAACCTGACGATCTGGTCGATCAGTGCATCTCTTTGTCGTTTGAGTTCGTCGATTTTTCGGCTGATCGCGGTGATTCGCTCCGACTTTTTCTGCAAAACCAATCTCTCTTTTTCAATCATCAGATCCTCTATCTCCAATCCGATATCTCGGACCGTTTTGGCCAGTTTACGGATTTGTGCGGCCGCCTGATAACGTTCGAAACCTATTTTTTCAAAACGCTCCCGCAATATACGGTCGTTGTAGGCGATCTGCCGTTTTCGCTGCTTGAGGTGTTTGCTGAAAGCGTCTTCCAGTTTTGCGTAAAAGGCGTATTGAAGCTGCAACACATCCAGATTTCTATCATCTTCCTTGGAAAGTGCGATCCGCTCCCCGATCGCTTTTCGCTTCGCCTGAGTCGCCAACGCCTCGGCTTTGAGTCTTTTGTAGGAGGCTTTTTGTTCCAGCAGTCTCTCCACGGCCTTGACAAAAGCGACCGAATCGTTGATATCTTCGGGGTCGAACTTTTCGTAATCCGGTTTTTTGGTGAATTTCGTGATATTGATCAGTTTGTAAAGCAGCGACTTTTCCAGACTTTTGTACCCTTTTTTCCCTTTGGATTCGTGTTCGAGTCTTGCGAGGTAGTTTTCGTATACGGAGACGTTTTGGTCGTATCTGACCAGCGTCGTATTGATTTCCGCCGCTTCCAAAAACAAAAACGAGAAAAGAAGGATCGACCAGACTCTCTTCATCCTATGTTCCTTCTGTCGTCTGTTTGAGATAGAGGACACCCAGAGGAGGCAGACGCAGCCTCAGTGATGTTTCGCGGCCGTGCATCGCGATCGGTTCCGATTTTATGGGATGGGGATTGGTGATATCCCACCCTTCGTATCTAAGATCCTGCGAATTGAACACCTCCTTCCACTCCTCTCCGTAGGGTACGCCGATGCGATAGTCCTCCATAATCGCATCGGAGAAGTTGCACACCACAATCACCGTCTGCTCCTTTCGATCCCCTTTGCGCATAAAGACTACGACGTTATGGTGTACGTCATGGTAGTCGATCCACTCAAATCCCCTGTGCTGTTCGTCGTAGAGATAGAAAGCCGGCTCTTTTCGATAAAGTGCGTTGAGGTCGCTTACGAGTCTTTGGATACCTCTGTGGTTCGCAAAAGCGAGCAGATGCCAATCGAGACTCTGTTTGTAGTTCCACTCTCCAAACTGCGCGAATTCACCCCCCATAAAGAGGAGTTTTTTTCCGGGATGGGCCATCATATAGGTAAAAAGCGCCCTTAAATTGGCGAATTTCTGATTCGTGTCTCCGGCCATTTTATTGATCAAAGAGCCTTTCATATGGACCACTTCGTCATGACTTAGCGGCAACACGAATTGTTCGTCGAAAGCGTACCAGATGCTGAAGGTGAGCTGGCTGTGGTGGTACTGGCGATAGATGGGATCGGTTTTGAAGTATTTGAGCGTATCGTGCATCCATCCCATGTTCCATTTGAAAGTGAACCCCAATCCGCCCACATCCACCGGACGCGTCACCATCGGCCAAGCCGTCGACTCTTCGGCGATCATCACGATATCCGGGAACGCTCCGTAGACGGAGGTGTTGAGCTGCCTTAGAAACGCGATCGCTTCGAGATTTTCGTTACCGCCGTATCGGTTGGGAGACCACTCCCCATCCTTGCGGGCGTAGTTAAGATAGAGCATCGACGCCACCGCATCGACGCGGATACCGTCGATATGGTATTTTTCGAGCCAAAACATCGCCGAAGAGATCAAAAACGCCCGCACTTCGTTACGCCCGTAGTTGAAAATCGCGCTTCCCCATTCGGGATGGTATCCCAATCTGGGGTCTTCGTGTTCATACAAGGCGGTACCGTCGAAGCGGATCAAGCCGTGTCCGTCGGTAACGAAATGGGAGGGAACCCAGTCGAGAATGACGCCGATCCCATGACGATGCATCGTATCGACAAACGCCATAAACTCCTCGGGCGTACCGTATCGTGCCGTCGGAGCGAAATAACCCGTCACCTGATATCCCCATGATCCCTCGAACGGATACTCCGTGATCGGCAACAATTCCACATGGGTGTAGTTCATCTCCACCAGATAAGCCGCCAACTCTTTCGCCGCTTCGAGATAACTCAAAGGCCTATTCTCTTCCTCCACTTTACGCCGCCACGAACCCAGATGCACTTCGTAGATCGATACAGGAGCGTTGTGAGCGTTGTGCGTATGGCGATTTTTCATCCACGCATCATCACTCCACTCGTAGGTATCAAGCCTCCAGATGCGCGAGGCCGATTTGGGAGGCTTTTCGGCGTAGATCGCATAGGGATCGGCTTTATGTCGGATCGTATCGTCGATTTTGGATTCGATATAGTATTTATAGGTTTGGCCCTGCAAAACCCCTTCGATAAAAGCTTCCCAGATTCCGCTTCCGTCTTCCCGAAGGCGCAAGGGATGACGCATCGGATCGTATCCGTTGAAATCCCCCTCCACACTCACATATTTCGCGTTGGGCGCCCAAATCGCGAAATAGACACCCTCCGTTTCGTCACGTTTAAGGATATGCGCTCCCAACTTTTCATAGAGCTTGGTGTGTTCTCCTCTTCTAAAGAGATAGATATCGTATTCGCTCAAAAGAGTAACATCGTAGTGGATCGCATACGCCATGTCGGCTCCTTATTGATACCGTTTCAAATTTTGCTGGAGTCGTACCAGCGTATAGAGCTCGTCGTAGGCTTTCGCCGCATCGTCCCATCCGAATCGCGCCCGCATCGCACGGCTTCTGAGCTGCTCGAACCGCTCCTTCTCCTCGTACCACACCCGTACCGCCCAGGCGACCGTATGGTAAAGCGCTTCGGGAGTCGCATCGTAGAATTTGAATCCGTTTCCGCTTCCGCTGAAGGGGTCGTAATTCTCTATCGTATCTTCCAGTCCGCCGGTCGCGCGCACGATCGGAAGCGTTCCGTAGCGAAGCGAATAGATCTGGTTGAGTCCACATGGTTCGAACAAAGAGGGCATCAAAAAGAGATCGCATCCCGCTTCGATCTGATGAGCGAGCGCGTTGTTGTATCCGATATAGGTTCCCACCTTGTCGGGATATCTCTCCGACACGTCGCGGAAGAACCCCTCCGCCCACTTTTCACCGCTACCCAAAAACACCATCTGAATATCCATCTGCAACATCCCATGCAGCGCCGAAGCAATCAGGGAAATTCCCTTCTGTTCGACAAAGCGGCCGATAAATCCGATCAGCGGTACCTCCTCGCGTACCGGCAGTCCGAACCGCTTCTGCAAGGAGGCTTTGCACACCCTCTTGCCCTCCATATCGTCCAAGTCGTAGTTGCGAGCGATGTGGGGATCGATCGCGGGAGACCACTCCTCGTAATCGACACCGTTGAGTATGCCGTAGAGTTTGTGGCTATGCGCACGGATATGCTCCTCCAACCCCCATCCGTATCGCGCCGTACGAATCTCTCTCGCATACTGGCGACTCACCGTCGTCACCGCATCGGCGTGGAAGATGCCTCCTTTCAGGAAATTCACTCCATCAAACGCTTCGAGCTCTTCGGGCCTGAAGTGTTCCCATCCCACCTCAAGAACATCCATTATCCTTTTGTGAAAATGGCCCTGATAGTGGAGGTTGTGGATCGTCAAGACCGAAGCGGTATCCGAAAAGTGGGGATCTTCGCGATAGAGTGTGCGGTTCAAAAGCGTCATCGGTGCGGTATGCCAGTCGTTGGCGTGGATGACAT
>CAYUEN010000041.1:0-14563 GCA_964443745.1 uncultured Campylobacterales bacterium
GGGGGTTCGAATCCCTCTCTCCCGGCCATCGAAACGATTTATCTTTCCGATTACGATTCGCCGAAAAAATATCGAAACGGACAACGCCATGCATTTTCAGGCAATAATATAAAAAATATTTATATTGTAGATTAGATATTGTTTTCTATTTTCTTATACTGACTTTCAGTTTGTTTTTTGTCTAATGTCGCTATACTACTCACTTATTTCATATGAGGAGTATGGATGAGAAGACTTGCATGGAGTTTGGCGGTTCTTGCGGCGATGACTACGGCGGCGAACGCCGATATCAAAGTGGACAAGGTAAGTGGAAACGCGAAACTCTTCTACGGAACGGACGATAGCGGTGATGGAGATCTGTTCGACAAGGCGAACGCCTACGGCGATGCCGCGCTGAGTCTGGATATCTCGACGCAGATCAACTGCTGTATTCTGGCCAATTTCGGCGTGACGGGCGTCTCCACGCTCGGACTCGAAAATACGCTGGTAGGCGGGACCTGGATCAACCATGGCGCCGGATTGGAAGATGCGATCTGGGTCGATACGGCCAATATCGTCTTCAAACCTTTCGCCGATACCACGATGATCCTCGGTCGCCAGGAGCTCGATACGCCTATGGTCTTTACCGAAAAGTGGAATATCGCCGAAAACACTTACGACGCGGCCGTAGTGGCGAACGCGAGCCTTCCCGATACGACGCTGATCGCGGCATGGGTGGGCAGAAGCAATATCGACGGCGGCAATACAGTCAAGGGTGACGGTATCAGCAACAACGGTTTCGATACGTTCGTCACGGACGAAGGTGCCTATGCGTTCGGTGCGGTGACGAAGGCGATTCCAGGTGTCGCGGCGCAGGCGTGGTACTATGTCGCCCCCTCCACGGCCAATATCGCCTGGTTACAGGCAGACGGTTCCGTAGCGGGCTTCGATCTTGGCGGACAGTATGTCTACACCGATCCCGATACGGGTGATTCGGGCAGCGGTTTCGCGCTCAAAGTGGGATATAACTTCGCCGATCTGGGGTTGGGTCTTTCTGCGGCCTATTCGAGTATGGACGAAGATCTTTTCACCGCCAACAATCTCAGCGGCGCGCAATCCAAACTCTACACGGAAAGCTGGTGGACACTCGGTGAAGTGGGCCAGAAAGATACGGACGCGTTCAACGTGACGGCTACATACGATGTGCCGGATATCGCGAATTTCGGTCTCTACTATACGGGTGTCGACCACGGAACCGCTCCGGACGTAAACGAACTCACCCTGACAGCCGGCAAATCGATCGGAAATCTCGATTTGACGTTCTCCTATATCAACACCGATACGGATGATGGCAGCGACGCGGTCAACACGCTACAGGCTTATTTCACCTACAACTTCTAAATCCGATCGAACTTTTCGGCCCGCATCGTCTTGTGGCGATGCGGACACTCTACCGCCAGAGGAGATAGGCGACGATTCCCACGATGAACACTCCCAGAAAATTCGCCACGACTCCCACTTTCGCCATTTCTGAAACCTTGATGACGCGCGAACTCATGATGATCGCGTTGGGAGGGGTCGCTATCGGTAGCATAAAGGCGTAGCTCGCCGCGATCGTCGCGACCATCATCAAAGCCATACCGTCATCCGCGGACATCTTTTTGGCGAATTCGTAGAAAATCGGCAAAATGATGGATGTGAGCGCGGTGTTGCTGGTGACTTCGGTGGTGAAGCTCACGAAAAGGGCGACGAGCAAAAACATCCAAAAAAGCGGCATCGAGGAGATGAAGGCGAGTTTGTGGGCGATTTCGGCGGCCAGCCCCGTCTTGATGAAGGCGGCGGCGATCGAAAAGCCCGCTCCGAAGAGAAAGACGATCTCATAAGGCATCTCTCTCGTATCTTCCCACTCCAAAAAGCCGTATTTGGGTACGAACATCATCAATCCGTATCCCAGAAGTATCAACTTCTCGTTGAGACCGAGACCGTGGTAGTAGGGTTCGATTTTGGTATTGAGCAGCAGCAACACCCCCAACGATCCCAAAATCCACAGCAGTCTTTTCTGTTTGTCGCTCAACGGCGGGATTTGTGAATCGATCTCTTTGACGCTTTCGTGTTGTACACCGCGCGAGAGCAGCCATGGGATGAGTGCCAACATCGCGATCGCCACCGGGGCGACCATCGCCATCCACTTGCCGAAAGAGGGGGCGACCATGCCATGATCGTCCAGAAAACCGAGTAGAAGCATATTGGGCGGCGTACCGATGGGGGTGATGATTCCGCCGATACTCGCACCGTAGGCGATCGCGATCAGAAAGCGGACCTTGAGTTTCGTGTTTTGCGTCAGAAAGAGTCCGATCGGCATCAGCATAAGGGTAATCGTCGTATTCGAAAGAAGCGAGCTGAGGGATGCGGAGGTGACAGCGAGAGCGTAGATGATTCCGGTGGGGGTCTTGGGAAAGAGCGAGAGGAGTTTGGCGCTGAGATATTTGTGGAGTTTGATCTTCTCCATCGCGATCGCGATCATGAATCCTCCCAGAAAGAGAAAGATGATCGTTTTGGAGTAGTTGGGAACGACCGCTTTGGCATCCAGGATCCCCAATGCGGGGAAGAGGATCACCGGCAGCAGAGAGACCACACCCAACGGCAATGCGCCGTTGGTCCAGAGGGTGACGAGAAAGGCGACGACCCCGATCAGTATGGCGTGTTGTGTGCCGAACCAAAACGATCCCAAAACGAAAAAGCCGGCCGCGATACCCAATGCGATAGCCACTCCGCGCATTTTTACCTCCTTAACGTTTGATAAACAGCGCTCCGAAAAAGAGCGCAGCCGCACTCAATATGATCGCCGGCGTCGCCGAAATGTCGAACCGGTAGGAGAAAAAGAGCCCGGCCGCGCAAAACAGCAATCCTAAAAAGGACGAAAGCACCATCATCCCCGGCAGCGTCCGCGTGAAGCGCTCGGCGATGAAAGGGGGGATGCTAAAGAGCGCGATTACCAGTATCAACCCCACCGAACGGATGCTCATCACGATCGTGAGGGCGATCAGTATATGAGAGAGCGTATGCAGTGTGCGCACCCTCAAGCCTACCAGTTGCGCGAACTCCGGATCGTAGAAGATCGCCAGAAACTGCCGATAAAGCAGTGTCGTTACCGCGATCAACAACAGGTCGACGCCTCCCATATACCACAGATCGCGATCCGGCACCATCAGAATGTCGCCAAAAAGATAACTCATCAAATCGGCATGATAACCCGGAGAGAGGTCGATAAAAACGATACCGATACTCATACCCACCGCCCAGATCACGCTGATCAGCGTATCGCTACGCTCTTTGTAGAGATAGGTGACCATCGCCAGAAGAAGCGCGAGAAAGATCGCAAAAAGTGTGGTCGTAAGCAGCAAAGAGAGGCCCAAATAGATCGCGATCCCGATACCGCCGTAGCTGCCGTGCGCGATCGCCGCGGCGGAGAGCTGGGAGCGGTTGATCGTCATCATCGTACCGACGATACCGATACTGACGCTTAGCAGTGCCGAAGCGATTAGCGGATGGATGAGCAATTCGATCATGTCCGCCCCTTTTTGAGGATATCGAGCAACTCCACTTCGCAGAAGTGTCCTTTCCCCGGATGGAGGGTGGTCTGGATATGTTCGTGCATATAGAGGGTTTTGTTGATGTGGGCGACGCGATTGACCCCTTCGAAAAGGATGTTGATGTCATGGCTGACGACGATTTTGGTCTGGGGAAGCGCCTTGAGGAGGGCGTAGATCTCCTTTTGTCCCTTCGGATCGATCGAAGCGGTCGGCTCGTCGAGGATCAGAATCTCCGGCTCCATACAAAGCGCCCGTGCGAGCAGTACGCGCTGGCGCTGACCGCCGGAAAGCTCCTTGATCCGCCGGTGCGCGAGATCGGTGATTCGCATCCTCTCCATCTGCTTTGCGGCGATCTTTCTATCTTTTTGGGTATAGAAGAGTTTGTTTCGAAGGAGTCTGCCCTGCAGTACGATGTCGATCACGTTGATCGGCAGATCCATATTGAAATGGATATATTGGGGGAGGTAGCCGATACGCGATCTGGCTTTTCGGGGTGTCGTGCCGAGGATTTTGATCGTTCCCTTTTGGGGAGTGCGAAGACCCAGCAAAAGCTTGACGAAAGTCGTTTTCCCTCCGCCGTTGGGGCCGATGAGCGCGAGGAAATCCCCCTCATAGACGTCCAGATCGATGTTTTCGAGTACCGGCGTATGGTTGTAGCTGAAAGAGAGGTTTCTGACTTCAATCTGCTTTTTCAAGACTTTTGGCCACCTCGATCAGATTCTCTCTCCAATTTTTCGCCAGCGGGTCGATCGTTTTGACGTCGCCCCCTATCTTTTCGGCGATGTAGCGGGCGCTTTTTTCGGAAAATTGCGGCGCGACGAAGATGGTATGGATGTCGTGTTCGCGTGCGAAATCGATCACCTTCTTGAAATATCGAAGTGTAGGCTCTTTGCCCTCCTTTTCGATCGCGATCTGTTTTAGCCCGTAGCTTTTGGCGAAGTAGCCGAACGCCGGATGAAAGACGATGAACGTTCGCCTCTTCGCACCCGAAAGAATCTCTCCGATTTTCCTGTCCAGCGCTTCGATCTCCTGCAGAAACCGCGAAGCGTTGCGCCGGTAATCGGCCGCATGCGCGGGATCACGTGCGATCAGGGCGTCACGAATGAGAGGCACCATCTTCGCGACGTTCGCGGGGCTGAGCCAAACATGAGGATCGAGTCCGCCGTGGTGCTTTCTGCGAGTGGCCGTCTTTTCCATCGGAATCTTCTCGATCGTGGCGGTCGTATCGACGAAGGTGAGGTTCGGATTGACCTTTTTGAAGCGATCAAGCCACGCCTTCTCGAAACCGACGCCGATCAAGAAATAGAGATCGGCCTCTTTGAGCATACGCAGATCGGCGGGGGCGGGCGTGAAGGTTTCGGGAGAAATGCCGGGCGGAAGCATGATTTTCACATCGGCCAAATCGCCGGCGATCCGTTCTACGAAATAGCTTTGCGGCGGTATGGAGACGACGACGTTCAGCTTCGCGAACGCCAGGCCGTACGCCAAAAACAGCAGCAAAACGGCTCTTATGTACATAGCCTAGCCCCTCCTCTTTTCGGGATAAAGTGACTATTATACCATATTATGACTGCGTGCGCTTTCTTTTGTGTCGTCGGATATACCACCCCGCCAGAACCACCAGTGCGATCAGTACGCCGATCGTGATTTCACGGAGGTTTTCATGGATCATCTCTTGATTTTGTCCCACGAAATATCCCAAAAGAGCCAGAATCGTCACCCAGATGCCGGCTCCCAGCGTCGTATAGAAGACGAACGTGGGCATATGCATCTTCGCCAGACCCGCCGGCAGGGAGATATACTGGCGTATACCCGGGATCAGACGGCCGCTGAAGGTGGAGATGTGGCCATGGTCGGTGAAAAACCTCTCCATTTTGACGATGGTCTCCTCTTTGATGAAGAGGTATTTGCCGTATTTTTCCAGAAATTTTCTCCCCAGGGAAGAGGCGAGATAGTAGTTGAAGATCGCGCCGGCGAGTGCGCCGACCGTACCCATAGCGATCGCCACGAAGAGGTTCATCTCCCCCTTGGAGGCGAGATATCCCGCCGGGACCATCACCACTTCGCTGGGAAACGGAAAGAAGGAACTCTCCAGAAACATCATCGCGAAGATACCGAAATACCCCCAGTCGGAGACGGTATCGAGAATGAACTGGACGATTTGATGCAGCATGAAAGCTCCTTAGACGAAAAAGAGAAAAAGCACGATACCGAAAAGAATACGGTAGATGCCAAACGGTACGAAAGTGAAACGCTCGAGAAACTTCAAAAAGAGTTTGATCGTCAAATAGGCTACGACGAATGCGGTCGCGAACCCGACGCCGAGAGTCAGCAGATCGGCGCCGCTGAATTCGTGGTAGTGTTTGAGCAGGTCGTAGCCGCTTGCGGCCATCATCACCGGTACCGCCAGCAAAAATGAAAACTCGGCGCTCGTTTTTCGATCGAGCCCCACAAGCAACGCACCGATGATCGTCGATCCCGCACGGCTCGTTCCCGGAACGAGCGCGAACATCTGCGCGATCCCGATCCAAAACGCCTGTTTGTAGGTGACCGCCTCGACATCGGTAGTGTGGGAACGCTCCTCTTTGTAGAAGTGTTCCACGACCAAAAAGACGATACCTCCGACGATGAAGAAAGTCGCGACCACCGGTACCGAAAAGAGCGCTTTGATCTGATGGCTGAAGAGAAAGCCGACGATAGCGATCGGCAAAAAGGCGACGAAGAGTTTTTTCCACAGCTCTATTTTTTTGGGATTGAACTTCTCTTTGTAAACGAAAAGTACCGCCAGTATCGCCGCGAGCTGGATGATCACGTCGAACGCCTTGGAGACGCTATCGGGAGTGATTCCCATGAATTTGCCGGCGACGATCAGATGACCGGTCGAAGAGATGGGCAGAAATTCGGTAAAACCTTCGATGATGCCCAGGATGATCGCTTGAAAGATGTCCACGTACCGCCTTAATGGAAAAATTACAACATTTTATTCAATTTAGATTAATTTTTTATTAATTTCTCCGCTATTTCGCTCAAACGGGCCAAAAAACTGCTATCATGAAAGAAATACGCATCAAAGGAGCAAAGCATGCAAAAAGATCTCGTAAACGGATTGATGCAGGCGGTGATTCGGCCCGAACCTCTCTGGGAAGAGGAGGTGTCGAAGCAAAGAACATGGCAGCAGATGCTGAAGTCTCCCATTTTGCCGGTCGTCGCCGGTGTCGCGGTTCTCTCCGGCTTGTTGACGATGGTTTTCGGCTATCGGGTGCCGATGATCGGTGTGTTGCGCCCCTCCGTGACGGAGATGGTGATGCAGATGATCGGTACGGTAGTGATGTATACGCTCTCGGTCTTGATTTTCGGATGGATCGCCGCCTGGTTGGCGGGCATGATGGGCGGCAAAAACGATATGAACCGCGGTGTGGCGATGCTCTTTTGGATTTCGGTACCTTCGCTGATCGGACAGGTGTTCGCGACGCTGCCGATGGTCGGATGGATTTTGAGTCTAGGGCTGGGTATCTACGCGCTGGTTTTGCTCTACAGGGCGATTCCCGTCTTTATGGAGGTGCCGATCGAAGCGCGGGTGAAGCATTTCATCCTTCTTCTGATCGCCACACTGGTCGTCTCTGTGCTTTTGGGAGGCACCCTGGGAAGAGTCTTCGCTCCGACATCTATGTATGAGCGGATTCCCGAAAAGATGCCGATGGGCAAGGAGATCGCGAAGCATCTGCCGGAGAAAACCGCCAAGAGCGGTGTCGAAGCCGAAAAGAAGGGGCCTGAAAAGTATATTCAAGATTACGTCGAATCGATGACGAAGGGGGATTACGGACAGGAGGTCGTCGAAAAGAGCGCGCAAGATACCTTCACCCCTCCCGCGGACGACAAACTCACCCGATCGCAGGTGGAGCGCTTCATCGCTCTCGCCAAAAAAGTCAGACAAGTACAAAAAGAGCAGGCCGAAGCGATCAAACGCAAATACGAAAAGAAAGAGAAGGAGATCGCTTCGTTGACCGATATTTTCAATAGTTTGAAAGATCTCTCGAGTATGGCGACGATAGAGATGAAGGTCGTCAAGAGCAACGGCGGCAACTGGGCGGAATATCAGTGGGTCAAGGATCGCGTGAGAGAAGCCTACTATACCCCTTCGCTCAGTGACGTGACGCAATACAACGCGAAGCTGCTGGAGCCCTACAAGGAGATTATCGCCGAAATTCTATAGCAGATAGTGCGCCTCTTTGGCCAGCGCCTCTCTTTCGCGGTAGTCGGGCAAAAATGCGGCTACGAAATTCCAGAAATCGCGGGAGTGGTTTTTGTGCCTGATATGGGCGAGTTCGTGCACGACGATGTATTCGATGAACGCCGGAGGGGTTTTCGCCAGTTGGATATTGAAGGAGAGGCGGTTTTTGGCGCTACAGCTTCCCCATCTCGTACGGTTTTTGCGAAAGGAGACCGCAGCGGGCACAAGATGCGTTTTTTCGCTCCATCTCTCTATGAGCGGTATGATCAGCGCCTTTGCGCGCGTTCGGTAGAAACGGTCGATCTGGGCGGAAGTTCGCAGCGGCGTTTCGAAACGTTCACTGAGGAGGCTTTGATCGAAAAGCTCTCCCAGATAGAAGAGCTTTCCCGCTTCGGCGGCCCTTTTTCGACGTATTTCGTTTCGCTTTTTTCGAATCCACTCCGATTTTTGCCGTATGAGGTTTTCGATCTCTTCGGACGAGACCCGCGGATTGGCCCTGATGATGAGATCGCCTTGCGGATCGATGACAAGATAGGTGTATTTGATACCCGGGCGGCGGATGATACGGGGAGTGAAAGAGTCCATGGACGTATGATACTATATTTCAAGGAGCGGTTCGCTGAAATAATACCCCTGGTAGAGATCGACTTCCATCTCCTTCAATATCGAAAAGACCGCTTCGTTGTGAACGAATTCCGCGACGACCGTGATCTGCAGCGCTTTTGCGAAACGGACGATCGTCTCCACCAATATCCGAGAATCCGCATCCGTATCGATCTTTTTCACGAGAGAGCCGTCGATCTTCAGGTAGTCGGGTCGAAGCTGCAGAATGTAGCTGAAATTGGAAAACCCGCTGCCAAAATCGTCGATCGCGATCTTCGCGCCGTATTTTCTGGCCAGCTGTGTGAAATTCACCATATGGTGGTGTTCTTCTATTATTTCACTCTCTACGATCTCGAAAGTGATGCGTTGTGCCAGATTCGGATTTTCCACGAAGGCTTCCTCCAGCCATAGAAGAAAGATTTTCTCATTCATATCTAGATAGGAGATGTTGATTGAAAGATACAAATCCTCTCTTTCGATCAACAGCGTAATCGCTTTGGAGATGATTCTTTGGGAGAGATCTCGGTAGAGCCTGGTTTTGAAAGCGGATTCGAGAAAATACCATGGAGTAATCAGTACTTTCCCCTCTTTCAGACGCATCAATACCTCGTATTTGTCTATCTCTCCCCGACCGTCGACGATCGGTTGGAAGAGAGGTACGATACGGTCTTCGGCAAGCGCCGTCTTGAGCCGTTTTTTCCACTCCAGCAATTGTTGGGTTTTCTCCTTGTTGTCCACGACGGAGGAGTAGGTGGCGAATTTTCTGTGCTCTTTTCTGGCGTATCGCAACGCCATATCCGCGTGCGGAAGCAGTTCGTCGGTACCGAATGCAAGTCCGATCGTGACATCGAGCGTGATGATGTCGTCATGCATGGCGATTTCGATCTTGTAGCTTTCGCACGCCTTCAAAAATCTCTGGATATCCTGATAGTAGCGTTCCGTATCGATCATTTGTACCGGGTGGAAGAGTACGAATTCATCCGAATTGAGTCGAAAAGCTTCATAACCATATTCGGACGCGAATCCTTCGAGCAGGGAAGCGAATTTGGAGATGACGCTGTTTCCCGTCTCCATCCCGTACAGATCGTTGATCATCGAAAAAGAGTCGATATTGATCAGCATAAGTGCGGCCATCCCCGAACGCTCCATCTCTTCGAGAAGGGCTTTTCGGTTGCGTAGTCGGGAGAGGCCGTCGTAGTAGATTTGGTGAGTTAGTTCGCGGGTGCGTTCCCTGAGTCTCTTTTCGGCCTCGATACCGTAGTTGATCAGACGTCGTTCGCTTTTGATCGCCTTGGCGGCCTTGATGAACGCCTGGTATAGATCTGGCAGTGAAAGAGGTTTGAGGGTGAAGGCCGTGACGCCCGTATCGATCATCTGATGATAATATTCCGCCTGGGGATAAGCGGTGAAGATGACGATTTGCTGGAGGGGGTTTTTTCTGTGGATTTCACGGCTCATCTCCACACCGTCGAGTCGGGGCATACGAATATCGGTCAAGACGATATCGGGATATCGCTCCCTCTCTTTCAGGTAGGTTTCGTAGCGTTTGATACCGTCGATTCCGTCTTCCGCCGTCAAAACTTCGTCGAAAAGTATTTCGAGTATTTCGGCGGTACTCTCTCTTTGCTCCTTTTCATCCTCGACATAGAGAATCGTGAGATCTTTGGTGAGTTTTTGTACTTCCCTGAGCGAATCACGCATCGCAGTCATCTCCCGCATATACCGGAAGAATCACCGTAAAACGGGCTCCTTCTTCCGTATTTTCAAACTCCAGTTTGCCATGACAGTGTTCTTCGATAATCGTTTTGGACATATAAAGACCCAAACCGGTGCCATTTTTGGATTTGGTCGAAAAGTATGGGTCAAAGATTCTGTCGATCGTCTCTTTGGATATGCCTCCTGCATTGTCTTCGATTATGATCGATTGGGTTTTGCCTCCGTTTTGTAATCCGATCGTAATTTTCGGTTCGGGGATTTTGCGTTCTATCAGCGCGTCTTCCGCATTTTTGATGAGATTGAGCAGTACCTGTACCACCTCGTTTTCAAAACAGTGTATGGGTGGAAGCTTTTCTGCGACAAATTGCACTTCGATCTCATAATCGTAAAGTGTCTGTTCGGTCATCGAGAGTGTGCGTTCGACCGCTTCGGTGAGGGTGAACCAAGTAGCCGATTTGTCGGGTTTGAAGAAATTGCGAAAATCGTCGATCGTTTGGCTGAGGTACTGGACATATTTATGTATCTTGTCGAAACGATCGAAAAGATAATCGTTCCCATTCGGCTCTCCGTTTTCGGTATGGCAAGTGAGTTTTCCCAGATGCATTTTTGTCTGTATCGCCGTGATGGTAGCGGAGATCGCCCCGAGGGGCTGGCGCCACTGATGGGCGATCATGCTGATCATCTCCCCCATCTGGGCGAGACGTGATTGGCGGACGAGTTGTTCGGTTTTGGCTCTGTCGGAAAACTCCAGCTCTTTTCTTTTGGTGATATCCCTCCAGTGGCTGTGGATGATCGACTCTCCCTGAAGCTTCATCGGCATCAGCGTCACCTCCAGCCATACGAAAGAGCCATCCGGCCGTTGGATTTCATATTCGAAATTGTGATGTCCTTCTTTCTGCGCCTTTTCGAATTCCGTTTCGAGTGCGACCAAGGAGGGGAGACGCTTTTGCATTTCGGTGCGATCTTCGAGTCCCAGCAGTCTCAAAATCGCTTCGTTCGAATCGAGGATCCGCCCCTCCTTGAAGAGGATGATTCCGTCTCTGGTACTGTTGAAGAGTTCTTCGTAAAGGGATTTCTGTACGCGCATGTCTTCTTGCAGGCTGGCATTGAGAGCCTGTAGCTGCTGCTGCATTTTTTTGAGATTGTCGATGGGGTGTATATTGGCGTAGACCATCTCTTCGCCGGAAAGAAAGATCCGCGTCAGCGTGATATCGAACCAGATTGGAGTGCCATCCTTTTTCAGATATTGCCATTCGAAGCGGTGGCGCCCCTTTTCGAGTGTCAGCCGTATCATCCGCGAAGCCTTCTCTTTTGAGAGCTCCCCGTCAGGCTGAAATTTCGGAGAGATCTGGCTGGGATGAAGGGCGAAAAGTTCTTCCTGGCACGAATATCCAAGTAGCGAAACGGCAGCGGGATTGCAAGAGATGAACCGTTCGTTTTTCAGAATCAAAATCCCGTCGGCGGAATTTTCGACCAGTGTTTTGAAGATTTTCTTCTGCTCTCTCACCGTTTCGGTTTTCGCTTCGATCTCTTTTTCGAGATTTTTGGCGCGAAACTGCAAAGCGAGTTCACGCTCTTTCAAAGAGGTGATATCGGTGATGTATCCTACATAGTGAGTGATGTTGCCCGCTTCATCACGGATGATCCGTGTGGCGTCATGTACCCAGATGATCGTTCCGTCGTTTTTGAAGATGCGGTAGGGTTCGTGGGTAAATCTATCTACACCCTCTCTGGAGTAGTACGCCACCTCTTCTGTGACATTGGGTAGATCTTTGGGGTGGATGATGTCGCTGTAGGAGATCGTACCGTCTTGAAATGCTTCCGGTGGGTATCCTAGTAATTGGGTGGTATTTTTGGAGACGAACTCCACAGGCCATCCCGGATTGTTTCGCCATTTGAAAAAGATGAAGATGCTGCAATCCATCAACTCTTCAAGGCTGTTATGGTCGCGTGTTTGTATCGTATTCATATTTTCAAGCCTGCTCGGCGCGCAGCGCATCGGATGTGATATCGTTGTTTTCGAGGACCATGTCGTCGAGCAGGGTGAAGAGTTTCTGACTCGCCTCTTCCATGTGTGTGAAGTTTTCCACCACTTCATCTTGATGCGCTTTTTCCATCGCCTTGCCCTCTTGGGTGAGGGTGTGGTTTTTGATCGCGCAGTCATGGACCTGTTTGTGTGGTTCCAGCAGTTTGCGATAAGCGGAGGTATTGCCGAAGTGGTGTTTGCCCTCGTTTTCGTACCATTTGCCCAGACGGCAGTGTCGGTGATCGCTGAGATACTCGCCGGTCGTTTCGTTCAACAATGCGGAATAGGCGAGAGATTTGAAGATCGTATGGTCGATTTTGACAAGAGTGACGAAAAGCTGATCCCGTACAAAATCCGCCTCCCGCGAAGCGTGGAGAGAGTTGTCGGCAAAACGGTCGAGCGTCTCGACGAACTCTTTGACGTAGAGGTTGGATTCGTCGGCGATCTTTTTGATTCGTTCGCTTCCTTCGCTGATTTGTGCCGTCTCTTCCTTGAGTGCGTTGATCGTCATCGCGATCTCCGTCGTCGCTTTTTGTGTGCGTTCGGCCAATTGGCGTACTTCGTCGGCCACGACGGCGAATCCCCGGCCATGTTCGCCGGCTCTGGCCGCTTCGATCGCGGCGTTGAGCGCGAGCAGGTTGGTCTGTTCGGTGATCTCCCCGATCAGACCCGTTACGGCGGTGATTTCATTGCTTCGTTCGTTGAGTGAAGCGATCAGCTGCGTCGTATGAGCGATCCGATCGGTGAGCGTATGGAAATTCGACTCCATCTTTTTGACCGAATGTTGTACTTTGAGTGATTCGTTCGCGGTTTGGGAAGTGTGGGCGGAGATACCGTCGATTTTACGAGAGACATCGCTCAGGGTTCGCTGGGCTGTCGTCAGACCCGCGGCGACACCGCCGCCGAGATGGTGGAGCTTCTCTGTCAACTCCCCTCTTCTCTTGAATTTTTCACTTGCGATGATACTCTGAGTAGCTTTATTGACGGCTTTGAGCGTTTTCCCGAAGATTCCCTTGTGTCCAGAGTCCATCGTCTCCCTGTAGGTGATCCCTTCGGAAGCCTTTTCGATCGTGGTGGTCACTTCGCGCAGTGTCGCCTCCACCTGATCGAGCAGATTGTTGATATGCCAGGAAATTTTTCCCAATGAAGAGTCCCCCGGAATGGCGGTGATACGTTTTTCGAGCTCTCCATTGGCGGCTTCGCGCATTACGCTGTCTATCTGGGCGAGAAGTTTGTCGTCGTTTTCCCGGATGGAAGGTAGCGGAATAGATACAAAGAGTATAGTAAGTACGATAGAGACGAGAGCGATGGCCCTCTCTCCCTCCACAAAAAGATAACCCCCGAGTGCTAGTGCCATCAGGCCTAGCAGGGCGGTCCGCAATGAAAAATTAAATGGCATAATCTCCCTTGTGAAATAGTGTACTCTCCTCTTAAGGGAAAATTATAACAGAAGAGTGTTACACAAATGTGAAATATTTATATAATTTTAATGAATGAGAAAATATATGGAGAAAGTATTAGTCCGTCGTAGTCAGTTTGTATCCAATCGCGTAGAGGCTTTCGATACTACCTGGGGGAAGTTTGCGCCGTAGCCTCGAGACAAGCGTACGGATATTGTCAGAGAAGAGGTCGATTCCCTGTGCATAGAAATAGTTCACGATATCGTCTATGGTACACACTTTTTCGAACTTTTCCGCCAGCAGATGCATCAGCAAAAGTTCGTGACGGGTCAGTTTGACAGGGATGTCGTCTTGATAGAGTTGACGCCTTTTGATCTCGTATCGGTATCCTTTGCCCAGCAGTATCGTGGAACGGTCCTGAGAAACGTATTTGGCATAGGGTCTTGATGCCACTTTGTAAAGAGCGTTGAGTAGAGGTTCTTGTGAAATCGGTTTGAGTACGAATTGGGCGATACCGAGATTGATCAGGTCCAGTAGATAGTGGCTTTCCTGATAGGCGGAGAGGACGATGATCTGCTGACGCTCTTCGATTCGTTTGATTTCGCGGACCATCTCTACGCCATCCATCCGTGGCATCTGGATATCGGTGATGACCAGATCGTAGGGGTGGCCATGTCTGGAGAGAAATGTTCGATACTGTTCCAATCCCTCCAGGCCGTTGGTCGCCGTGTCGATATGTTTGAAGTAGTGTTCGAGAATCTCTTTTGTACTTTCGAGAATCGGTAGATGATCTTCGACAAAGAGGAGATTCATATCACGTGTAAGCGAAAAGAGTTGCGACAAATTCTGCATTGGTACTACTATAAATACTATTGTAAAGCGTGGAATCTTTAATGTATAAAAAATTATAACACATCAAAGTTTATGATTTTTATAAGTGTCGGAAGTCGCTGTTTTGCGCTAGAGTGGAAAACAGAGATGAATCTAATATTTATGGAAATGGAAAAACGGTACC
>CAYUEN010000042.1:0-13968 GCA_964443745.1 uncultured Campylobacterales bacterium
GTGATACCGAGGTTTGGCATCATTCGGGCATGTGTAGGGTATTGGGATGGATGCTGCAAAAACTCAGCCATCGCCTCTTCGCGTGTACTTTTGCCGGTCATACCCATCATAGGACCGTCGTTGCTCCAAGCAGGATCGAGCCACGCTTTTGTCAGATCCGGTGCGTAGTAGGCTCCGTTTCCAAGCAGCGTATGACAGTTCATACAGTTTTTGGCTTGTGAAGTGAGTTTTCCAAGATGCAGAAGTTCCGCCGCTTCTTCGGGACTCCACTCCTTGCCGAAGAACGGCTCTTTCTCTCCGATGACCGGAGCTTCATGTCCTCGTTTCTTGTTCATCTCGTACGAGATGTGATAGTTGATCACCGTGGGCGCCGGGACCCTTTTGGTGACACCGTTTTGCAGATCCGCATCCGTACCCATCGTGATTTGACCCATCGTGTCAAACGTCAGCCATATCAGCAAAACGACGGCAAATCCGGTCACCCACGCGGCCGATCTGCGCCAAAAGCTGATACTGCTCCAAACCGACTTTGGTTTGTCTGCCATGCTATACCTCCTCTAAAAATTTAGTGTTCATACCCCTCGTGGGTTCTGTCCATCAAAAAGTAGACAAAATGCGGCAATATCAGATATCCCAACATTGCCAGCATCAGCACCTTTTTGGTGAACTCCCCACTCCCGATAAGGGTGCTCAGCAGATAGAGACTATACGTCTGTGCCGCCCAGAAAAGATACCCGACATAGATATAGTATCCCGGGATCTTTTTCATCTTCGCCAGAGTGAAAAACGCGACGAAGATGGCACCGAAGAGGATCACGAAACCACCCGAGAGAAAGATGGTGAGAAAATCCTCCGCAGGGATCTGCGGCATATTGAGATAGACCTCTTTCACAGAGCACTCCTATGGTATAAAACTACCATAGTATTCTATTGTAATTATGAGATTTTTTTATTGATTCAAGTCAAGGGAGGAGAAAAGCGATGGAGAAAAAACGGGTATAAAAAAACCCGAAACCCCCACAAGGAGGGGTTTCGGGTCTGATTTTGGGTCAGGATATAAAATTAGAAGTTATATCTAGCCCAGAATCGGAGGATGTTCATTGTGTCATCGCCACCAAATGTATCTGCAGCGTCGGCACTTCTATAGATGTATCCGGCAAAGAGCATCGTTCCGTTGACTTTGACTTTGTAGAGCAGGTCGAGCTCTTGGTAGTCGTTATCAGCACCCATCAGATTGATGTCACCAGCGGAAGTGTTGGAGTATTGGGCGATCACCTTACCAGGACCTACAGGTGCGACAGCTTTGAGCATAAATGTATCACCATCTTTTTTGATCGCAGCTTGGTTCAGAACCATCTGAGTGTAAAGAGGTGTTTTGACACCGGTTCCAAGGTTGTGCATTGGTACCGCACCGTCATCTACGGAAGTATATGCACCTGTCAGCGCGATGCCTGCCGCTTTTCCGCTCACTTTGATACCATAAGCTGTTGTACTGTCTGCACCGTCAGCTTCTGGATCGATCTGTCCGCCCTGGAGCGCGATATTAACAGGCAGTCCGGCCATTTTGCCAAGATCTGTCTGAAGATCGAGCCACATTGCAGTCGCTACATGGGAAACATTGTAGTAAGAGAATGTAGGTGTGAAACCTGCAAGGGATTTGTTTTGCAATGTCAGCATATAAGCACCTTCATCTTCACCGATGTAGTTGAATGTGCTCATATCGTTTCCAAGGCCATTTCCGTTGGTTCGGCTTACATACGCACCTACGACTGTCGTATCAGGAATGTCCGTGTTGATGACGACCATAGCGTCGAAGGTGTTTTTGATGACGTTCCATCCCTCGGAGAATGCGAGCGGAGAGAGTGCCTTGGGGAGTTCCTGGCGACCGAGTTTCGCCAATGTGTTGCAAGTGAGCTTCTTCGTGATGTACGCTTTGGTGATCGCGAAGTAATCACCGGAATCAGCAGCGAGATCACCACCACCAGCTTGCATTACATTGTCAACGAGGTTATTTTCCAAGCCAAGTGTGCTCAGACCTGTTCCCTGGATACCCAGGCCGTAATCATGACCAAGGTCTGCATTCAGATTGATTTGAAGTGCAGCGTTTGCTCTAGAACCTGTATGATTAAAGAGATCGTTGTCTCCATTGTCTGCTGTTTGATAATAAAGTACCGCTTGTCCGCCTGTCTTTATATCGATATCAGCAGTTGCCGTGGTTGCTGCGATCAGAGACGCTGCAGCGAGTGAGAGATAAATCTTATTCATTCAATTCCTCCTCTTTTGGTCGAATGAGTTGTTGATCGCAAGGGTGCGACACCTCAATTGTAAACGAATAGTAAACGAATTATAGTACGACTAAACTTAACTTTTCTTGAGGTAGATCAAGAAAATAGTGAAATTATCTTGAAATTAGGCAGAATTTTTACTCCTCGAAGAGCTTCTTAAGCGCAGCTTTGTTGAGGATTTTAGTATTGGCATGGCGGGGCTGTTCGATCCAGCGTTGCTTTTTGAATTTGGCGAGGGTGCGCGAGAGTGTTTCGGGAGTGATATTGAGAATCGAAGCGACTTCGTTGTTTTTGAGACTGTTGAAGATATCGAAATGGTTGATGATGAATTTGGCGACTTTGGCGTCGGAGGTGAGGATCATCTCCTGATGGATGACGTTGGAGAGGATTTTGACTTTTCGGGTGAGGGATTTGATGATTTCGAAACAGATATCGGGATTTTTGAAAAAATCGTTTTCCAATCGTTTGTAGTCTATTTTGAGTATTTTTCCGCTGGTGATGAAACGGGCGGTGGCCGGGTATTTCATATTTTCAAAACATGCGAGCTCTCCCACCAACGATACGGGTACGAACTGATGAATGTAAAATTCGTGTCCTTTGGGATCGGTCTTGTAGAGTCTGAGGACTCCATCCACCAAGATATAGAGCGTACCGGGGTCGTCACCCTCGTAAAAGACGATTTCACCTGCGTTGTAGGTTTTGAAATAGGAGAAGTGTTCGAGCTGTCTGAAGTGTTCTTCGCTCAATTTGTTGAACAGGGGTATCTCTCTTACGCTATCCATATATGTACCTTCTCATACTTAAGAGTGTAATTATAGCGAAAGATCTGTTTTTTTTGATAAAACGCAGTAGGGTGCTTCCCTCTTCGAAGCCAAAGAGGGAAGAGAGGTAACGTCTTATGAGAGGTATTCTCCGATGATTCGATCGAGCAGTCGGTCTTCCTCGACGCCTTCTTTTTGTGCAAGGGTGACGAGTTTGTCGACGCTCTCTTTCGAAATGTAGGCGACGGCACGGGCGAGGTGTTCTTCTTCGAGGCGCATCCTGTCGTAGAGATTTTGCATCTGGATCTTTTTCTCACGTGCTACGGGGTGACGCATCGATTTGTATTCTACGAGTCTACCTTCTTTGTAGACGCCGGAGATTTCGGCATAGACCCAGTAGTAGCCGCGGTCTTTACGCAGGTTTTTGACATAACCGCTCCACTCCTTCTCTTCGGATATCGTCTCCCAGAGCTCTTTGAAGACCGATTTTGGCATATCGGGATGGCGTACGATACTGTGTGGCTGCCCAATCAGTTCTTCGGGGGCGTAGCCGGAGATTCGTGCAAAAGTGTCGTTGACGTAGGTGATGATCCCTTTCAGGTCGGTACGCGAAATGATCAACTCATGTTCGGGGACCTCGGTCTCTATGAACATATCGAAAGTGGTATCCATGGTTGGCCTTAGAATTTTCTCTTTTTGAGATCGCCGTGATAGACGATATCCTCCGCTCTGATCGAATCGTCGTTGAGCATTTCTGGAACGGGATCCATACTGTTTAGTTTCTGGATTTCCCGGTCGAGTTCCTCTTCGCTGTAACTCATCATCATATCCGCCGCGATTACATGGGGTACGGCCTGGATCGTTTTGAGATTTTTGATCTCGTCGTCCACGCTCTCTCCCTCGACCGTGAGAATGATCTTGCCTTTCTCTTTGTCATGAAAGTGGTAGTCGCAAAACGTCGCGTTGCTGAAAATCTCCACCAGTTCGTCGATATATTCGGGTAGTGCCTGCACTACGATACTCGATACATTCATTCTTTTCTCCTTTGTTTTTATTGTAGTTTCCACTTCATGATATAGCGGTCGTCGCTTCCTGAAAAGATCGTCCGCTCATCGTAGAACACGATCGTGTTCAGTGTGCTTTTTTGACCTTTGAGCGTATAACGTTTCGTATCCGTAGAGAGGTCGAAAACGGCGATATCGTTGTCTATACTGAAAGCGAAAGCGGCAAGATTCGCATCCGGGCTCAATCCGGTGGCGTAGATCAGGAAATCGGAGCGAAACGTTTTGTAACTTCCCGTTTCGATATCGTATACGGCGCCCACACGGTCCTGTCCGGCGGTGGAGACACGGTTTTTTTTGTAGTCGACTTTGAAGACGTTGTCTTTGTTTGCCCCTTTGAGCTCTTTGATCAATTTGCCGTCTTTCGTCGAGACCAGATAGTTGATGCCCGATTCGCAAGAGACGACCGCTCGTGTTCTCTCCTCGTTGAGTGCGAAATCGGAAAATTTCGATTCGCTCAACTGTTTGAGATAGAGGATTTTTTTGGTATCGAGGTCGAAAAGAAGAATTTCGTTGCTCAGCAGGCCGATAAAAACATGGTTTTTGTCGATGAATCTCGCCTTCTGCATCGTCAGTTCGTGTTTGGCCAACACTTTCGTGGTGGTGTTGTTTTCGTGGATATAAAGCTCCCTGACTCCGTTTTCACCCTCCGCCAGCAGCAGTTTTCTACCGTCCATTACATCTACGGCGTAGACTTTGGGTTCCATCAAATCCCCCATGAAATCGTGAATCTTCTTGAGGCCGACGCTACCGATGAAACGGTCGTTTTTGATATCGTACATTTCGAGCATACCGGCAGTGGTCCCCGCATAGAGAATGTCGTTTTTGATCACGATATCCATCACGTTTCCATGCATTTGGATCTCTTTGATCGGTTTGAGGTCCTTGGCGTTTACGCTTATAAACAGAACCAGAAGTATCATTAAATATCTCATGCTTTTTCCTTCAGCGCTTCCGCGGATATCGCCTGTGTTGGGCAAACCCCTATGCAGAATCCGCAGTTCGTGCAATTTTGGTCGTCGATTTCGGGACGCAACATCCCCAAAAACCGAATCGCCCTATCATAACATACATCCGCACAGGATCGGCATATGACGTTATGCCAGGCGATGCATTTGGTCATATCCAGAGTGATCGTCGCTCCGATTTGCGCCGGCTCTTCCGTGAGAACCAGAACACCTTTTTCGCACGCTTTTGCACAATCGTCACAGTAGGTGCACCCCCTTTTGGAAAAATCGAGCGCGACTGTGCCATCTTCTTGTACGAAAATGATATTTTCGTCGCATGAAGCGACACAAGGCTTCTCTTCACAGGAGATACACTCTTTTTCAAAGAGTGTACGATTTGTGTTGTAAGGGGGTCGAATCGGTTCTTTGGATATCTCCTTGCCTGTGAAAGGAGAAGAGAGAGATCTGAAAAGATCTCTCCTTTGAAAATCCATAGCTCACTGTACCTCGACGCCCTCGTTGAGCGTGTCGAGGAGGTTGGATCTTTTTGCGGCGTTTTCGGATTTGAAATCCGGTGTAAATTTGTTTTTGACAAGTGGCTGGACATTCGCCTGAGGTGCATGGCACTGCGAACAGTTGAACCTACCCTGATAGAGTTTGTTCTGTTTTTTGACCACGACCTGAATGTCGCTGGTGTTGTCGATCGCTTTACCCTCTTTGATCACTTCGCCGCTCGCACCGATTTTGGTTTGGGGTCTGAAGTTCGCGAAGTGGGAAGGTGGAATCGGAGTCGCTTTCATACTGGGTGCGACATCCGGCATATGGCATCCCAGACATGCGTTGTTGTTTTTGGTGATGGGCAGCAATCCTTCCACACTGTGGGGGATCATCGGAGGGGCGTTTTCGAACGACCTCTGGAAAGTCTGTGCCGTTCCGGGTGCCGCCTTCGTATATTCTACCGGTGGGGGCAACGTTTCATCTTCGCTATAGAGGTTGGTGTTTCGGTAGCTCAAAGACTCTTCCGAGATCGTGCCACCGCTTGGTTTCGTATTTGCCGGAGCCTGTTTCGCGGGAACAGATTGTGGCTGAACGGGTTTTGCGGGTATGGTCGAAGGAGCGGTTTTGTTTCCAATCTCCTTTTTGATCTGTGCAGCGAGTGCATTGACCCTCTCCATATCCATCGCGCTTACAGGCAGCTGAATCAGCATCCCACCGAATATGACCATCATGACATTTTTGCGCACGTCGTCTCCTTGAATTTTTTATAGAAGAGTGTGGCGATATCCATCGCAATCGCTACTCTACAAAAAATTCAAAAAGGAGAGAAAACCTCTCTCCTTTTCGGGTGTTACTTGATCTCGACGCCCTCGTTGAGCGTGTCGAGGAGGTTGGATCTTTTTGCGGCGTTTTTGGATTTGAAATCCGGTGTAAATTTGTTTTTGACAAGTGGCTGGACATTCGCCTGAGGTGCATGGCACTGCGAACAGTTGAACCTACCCTGATAGAGTTTGTTCTGTTTTTTGACCACGACCTGAATGTCGCTGGTGTTGTCGATCGCTTTACCCTCTTTGATCACTTCGCCGCTCGCACCGATTTTGGTTTGGGGTCTGAAGTTCGCGAAGTGGGAAGGTGGAATCGGAGTCGCTTTCATACTGGGTGCGACATCCGGCATATGGCATCCCAGACATGCGTTGTTGTTTTTGGTGATGGGCAGCAATCCTTCCACACTGTGGGGGATCATCGGAGGGGCGTTTTCGAACGACCTCTGGAAAGTCTGTGCCGTTCCGGGTGCCGCCTTCGTATATTCTACCGGTGGGGGCAACGTTTTGTCCTCGCTGTAGAGGTTGGTGTTTCGGTAGCTCAAAGACTCTTCCGAAATCGTGCCACCCGCGTTAGTCGCGGCACATCCTACGGCTATCATACCGGAGAGTGCCAGCAAGCCAACCCATGATTTTTTCCATAATTTCATGATTTTGCTCCTTTTATATTTTCTTTTTGTCCAAAAATAGTGAAAGAGAGTGCGTCGTCGTCACAGACCTCGATACATCTGCCACAATTGGTGCACTCCATATCCAATACTTTGATACTTTTTTTGCCTATCATATGCAGGACCTGACTTTCGGGACATACCTCTTTGCATTTCATACAGAGTGTACAGTTGGGTTGATTGTGGACGACACTCCAGGGAGCGTATTTTCCTGCAAGGGAATAAAATCCTCCCAGTGGACATACATGACCACACCACCCATTTTTGACGACAAAGAGGTCAAACAGAAAGATCGCCACCACAGCGGCCGTACCCATTCCCATACCGAAAACGATACCTCTGTGAAGCATCGAGATCGGAGAGACGAATTCGAATGCGGCCACGCCGGTAAGTAGCGAGAGTATGAGTGCCAGCCCCAATACCCAGTATCTTGTATTCCTGCTCAACCAGACCTTTTTCTCCACTTTGTCGAGGTAGAGTTTGCGTCTGAGCCAATTGGCGAGGTCCGTCACCATATTGATGGGGCAGACCCAACTGCAAAACGCCCTGCCGCCAAGAATGCCGTAAAAGAGCAAGATGATCAATGCGCCGATCACGACATCAGCCGCTAGGATCGCACCTGCTGCATACATCTGCAACACGGCGAAAGGATCGCTCAAAGGAACCGTCCCCAGAAAAGTGGAGCTGCTCAACGTCCCTGTCAGGATATTCCACCCATAGAGATTGGCGCCGACATACAGTACCAAGATCGTGATCTGAGTGATCCGTCTAGCAACCAAAAACCTGTACTTTGCAAAGAGTCTACTCATAGCTGACTCCTTCGTTCAGATAGTCGGACGGCTTTTTCTTGCTTCTTTCGGTCCTTGTTTTCGTCTCAGTCGAGACACCTTTCAGGCGTTCCTCGTCTTTGACGTCCCAACCTTTGATATAGCGTTCTCCCGCTTTCCCGAGAGCGACCTCTCTGGGCAGGATATAAACAGCTGCTTTATCGGTGACGCAAGCGTGTTCGCACAGGCCGCATCCGGTACAGACATCCACCTGGATGACCGGAATCAAAAATGCGTGCTTGCCTGTACGCTCATTTCGTCTGAATTCCAGCGTAATCGCCTCTTCCATCAGAGGACAAGCCCTGTAGCAGGCATCACACTGAATACCCCAAAAAGCGATGCATGAGTGGTGGTCAATCACCGCTACACCCATACGAGATTTGTTGATGTCCAGTTCTCTTTTGCCGTTTTTGACGACGCTGACAAGCCCTTCGTCCAATGCTCCTGTCGGGCAGACCGGAACACAGGGAATATCCTCGCACATATAGCAGGGCACTTCCCTTGGCTTGAAAAAAGGCGTCCCGACCGGCATATGATCACCGGGTTTTGCCATCAACAGCGTAGAGGTCTGATGTGTTTGATCGGGATTGGAATCTCTGTTTTTACAAGCTTCCGCACACTGTCCGCATTTGATACACATCTTCAAAAAGTCGGCTTCCGGTTTGGCTCCCGGGGGCCTGAGCACCAGTGGAGCGGCTTTCGCCTCTTCCACATAGGCACTCCATACTAGCCCACCAAGAGCGGTGACACCGATACTCTGTGCCATCAGCGAAAAGAATCTTCTTCTTTCGCTGATTTGCACTTTCGACTTTTTGACTTTCGACTCTTGATTGCTCAAAACAATCCTTTATCTCACTTTTTTATATACTACGCTTTATAGATCTTGACCGCACATTTTTTGTAGTCGGTTTGTTTGGACATAGGACATGTCGCATCAAGGCAGACTTTGTTGATAAAGACCCTTTCATCGAACCATGGAACGAATACCAATCCTTGAGGAGGTCTGTTTCTTCCTCTCGTTTCGACTCTCGCTTTGACTTTACCACGGCGGCTCTCTACCCATACCAGTTCACCCTGTTTGATACCTTTTGCTTTGGCGTCGTTGGGGTGCATATAGCAAAGTGCCTCAGGTACCGCTCGATAGAGTTCCGGTACTCTCATCGTCATCGTACCGCTGTGCCAGTGTTCGAGAACACGACCCGTACAGAGCCAAGTGTCGTATTTGCTATCTGGCATCTCCGGTGGATCCATATATGGTCTGGCGAAAATTTTCGCTTTGTTTTTCAGCGCTTTTTTACCTAGGGATTTGTCCGGACCTCTCAGGTTACCTTGCAGCAGATTTTTCGCCAGTGGCCCGTAGAATGCGAAATCGCTGTTTGGAGCCGCTTTTCTGGCATATGGATCGTATTTGGTGTTGAATCTCCACTGGGTCTCTTTACCGTCGACGACTGGCCATTTGAGTCCTCTGACTTTGTGGTAGACGACAAACGGAGCCAAGTCGTGTGCATGACCTCGCCCGAAACTGGCATACTCTTCGAAGAGGTACTCATGAATCATGAAACCGTAACCCTTGAAGACTTTACCGTCACTTCCCACGACATTTCTGCTATCACCGATACACTCGGTATTGTCGAATCCTTTTTGTGGGAATTTGGTGAGATCGATTTTGTATTTTTTCGCTCTATCGTTGGCGAAGAGGATTTCGAACATCGTCGTATCTTCGCTGTATCCCATAGCTTTGGCTTTGTCGATGACGTTTGGAAGTGGTTTCTTTCTCGGGCCGGATGGTTTGTACTCGCCCCAGAGATCTTTGACGGTGAATCGTTTGGAGAATTCCACCCACTGCCATGTATCACTCATCGCGTTACCGACAGGAAGAACTTGCTGTCTCCAGTGTTGCGTTCGGCGCTCGGCGTTTCCATAAGCACCCCACTTCTCGTAGATCATCGCCGTAGGCAGAATCAGATCCGCGACTTTGGCACTGATACCGGGATATCCGTCGGAGCAGACGATGAAGTTGTCCATTTCACGGGCCGCTTTGATCCAGTGGTTGGCGTTCGCACTATCCTGATAGGGGTTACAGACGTTGATCCATGCGAATTTTACCAAGCCATCTTCGAGACCGCGGTGGATCGCCATGATATGCTGTTTTCCGACAGGATTGAGCGTACCTTCTGGAATATGCCATTTCTTCTCGGCGATTTTTCTGTGTTTGGGGTTTTTGACCATCATATCCGCTGGAAGTCTGTGACAGAAGGTACCGACCTCACGTGCCGTACCACATGCGGAAGGCTGGCCTGTCAGAGAGAAGGCGCCGTTGCCGGGTTTGGCTTGCTTGTTGAGCAGGAAGTGTACATTGTAGGAGAGGGTGTTGACCCAGGTACCTCTGGTGTGCTGGTTCATACCCATCGTCCAGAAGGAGACCACTTTTCTGTCTTTTTCGATATAAAGGGCCGCCAGCGCTTTCAGTTTTTTCTTGAAGCTCTCGAGGCTTTCGTTCGGATCGCCTTTGGCGATTTTGGCGACATAATCGAGCGTGTAAGGTTCGAGAGACTTTTTATAATCTTCGAAAGAGATGTGCCAGTGTTTGAGCGTGCCGGGAGTGTTTTTCATCACGTCACCCTCTTTGTAGCCGTAAGGTGCGAGTGCCGGTGCCTCTTTGGCGGAGACGACTTTACTCATCTCTTTTTTGATGGTTTCCATCTCTTTGGCGCTGTATTTGCCCGCTTTGAGCGATTTTTCTCCCGCTCTTCTCATACCGTAACCGATATTGACCGGTCCGGCCGTGAAGACGATGTGTTCTTTGATGAAATCCCAGTCGATCGCTTCGGGATGGTTGTAGACGATTTCATGTGCCACATAGTTCCAGATCGCCAGATCGGTACTCGGGGAGAAGATGATTTCGATATCCGCAAGGTCCGAGCTTCTGGTTGTATAGGTTGAGATATTGACGACTTTGACTCTTTCGGGATCGGAGAGTTTTCTGTCGGTGACGCGTGACCAGAGAATCGGGTGCATCTCCGCCATATTCGAACCCCACGAGATGATCGTATCCGTCAATTCGATATCGTCGTAACATCCGGATGGTTCGTCGATACCGAAAGTCTGATAGAATCCCACGACCGCGGACGCCATACAGTGACGAGCGTTCGGATCGATCGCGTTGGATCGGAAACCTGCTTTCATCATCTTTTGTGCCGCATAACCTTCCATGACGGTATACTGTCCGGAAGCGAATACCGCTACACCTTCGGGACCGCTCTCTTTGAGTGCCTTTTTGGCCGCTCTTTCCATCTCGTCGAATGCCCGTTGCCAGCTGACAGGTTTGAATTTTCCTTTTTTATCAAACTTGCCGTCGGGCCCGACTCTCAACAGCGGCTGCGTGAGTCTGTCCTCACCATACATGATTTTGGCGTTGAAGTATCCTTTGATACAGTTCAGACCCCTGTTGACCGGAGCTGCGGGATCTCCCTTGACCGCGACGATTTTACCGTCTTTGGTCGCCAGCATGATACCGCATCCGGTTCCGCAGAAACGACATGCCGCTTTATCCCATCTCCAGTCTTTCTGCCCGGCCTGGGCAGCAGCTTCCACTTCTTGTGGAACCGTTATCCCGGCAGCAGCGGCAGCCGTGGCAGCAGCTGTTGTCTTGATAAAGTCTCTTCTTGAAAGTGACATTAAGCTTACCTCCTTTAAATATTTATCGCACAGAATGCAATACGCTAATTGTATCATTTTCATGATGGCAAGATCTTGATATATGTCAATTAGATTTTGGAAGTAAGATTTAAAGATTTATAAGAAAAGATGATTGCCAAAAAAAGGTATTTGAAACCTTTCTTGACAAGTATCAAGAGATAATAGGAAGAAAAAGAGTAAAATACGTTTTGTGTAGGACATTTTATAAAGGAGGTATTACGATGAAATCAATCGTAAAGAAGCTATCGCTGATCGCGATCAGTACGATGGTGGGTGTCTCGTTGGGGCAAGCAGCCACCGAAATCGAGAAGGTGATGAAAGAGAGAGGCCTCTCTCAGGAAGATCTTCTCGCTGCTGCCAAAACGTACACCCCAAGCGGTGGAAGAGACAAATATATCGTCTTCAGTTCGGGCGGACAATCCGGGCAGATCATGGTATATGGCGTTCCTTCTATGAGAATCTTGAAGTATATCGGTGTGTTCACTCCCGAACCATGGCAAGGATGGGGATATGACGACGATACCAAAAAAGTTCTCGCACAAGGTAAGATCCGGGGCAAAGAGATCACGTGGGGCGATACGCACCACCCGGCTATCTCCGAAACGGATGGAAAATACGACGGTAAGTGGCTTGTTATCAATGATAAAGCAAACCCTCGTATCGCAGTTATTGATCTGAGTGACTTTGTTACAAAACAGATCGTTGTCAATCCGGTTTTCAAATCTGATCACGGTGGAGCGTTTTTTACGCCCAATTCCGAATATATTCTCGAAGCGTGTCAATACGGTGCGCCGTTTGACAACAACTACCATCCGATCGAAGAGTACGCCGAAACGTATCGCGGCGGTGTGACGGTCTGGAAATTCGATCATGAAAAAGGAAAAATCATTCCGGAAAAATCCTTTACGATCGAAATGCCTCCCTATATGCAGGATCTCTCAGATTCGGGTAAAGAGGCGAGTGATGGATGGGGCTTTACCAACTCGTTCAACTCCGAGATGTACACCGGTGGTATCGAAAAGGGGATGCCGCCCTTCGAAGCGGGTATGAGCCGTAACGATACCGACTTTTTGCACGTCTATAACTGGAAAAAGCTGGCTGAACTGGCCAAAGACGACAAGAACGTCAAAATCATCAACGGCCACAGAGTCGTTCCGATCGATGTCGCCGTCAAAAACGACGCGCTTTTCCTGATTCCCGAGCCCAAATCGCCGCATGGCGTGGATGTTTCACCTGACGGTAAGTATATCGTCGTCTGCGGTAAGCTCGATACGCATGCTACCGTTTACAGCTGGGAGAAGATCCAGAAACTCATCAAAGCGAAGGATTTCATCGGAAAAGATCCGTACGGCATTCCGATTCTCGATCTCAAAAAGACGGCACACTGTCAGGCCGAGCTGGGTCTTGGGCCTTTGCACAACCAGTACGGACCGGCTTGGAAAGACAAGGGAGAGATCTATACGTCGCTCTATGTCGATTCTCAGGTCGTCAGATGGGATTATCTGAATTGTAAAGTGCTCGATAGACAAAACGTCAACTACAACATCGGCCACCTCTGCGGTATGGAGGGTAAATCTCGCGATCCTCAGGGTGACTATATCATCGCGTTGAACAAACTCGCGATCGACAGATTCAACGAAATCGGTCCTTTGCATCCACAAAACCACCAGTTGATCGATATTCGCGGTAAAAAGATGCAACTTCTCTACGATATGCCGGTACCTCTTGGCGAACCGCATCAGGCAGTCGCGATCCGGGCCAGCAAACTCCATACGCATGTACGCTATAAAATGGGTACGAACGCCTTTACCGGCAAGATCCATGAAGGCAAAACGTTGGCGGGCCAGGAGAAGATCGTAAGAAAAGGAAACCATGTCTACGTATACGGTACGGTGGTCAGATCTCACATCAACCCCGAGCGTGTGACCGTCAACAAAGGCGATACCGTCACTTTCTATCTCACGAATCTTGAAAGAGCCGAAGACGAGACGCATGGATTCACCGTGGATCAATACAACGTTCATACCTCTCTCGAGCCGGGTAAAACGGTGGCCGTCACGTTCAAAGCGGATATGGAGGGTGTGTTCCCTTACTACTGTACGGAGTTCTGTTCGGCACTGCACCTCGAGATGATGGGATATCTGATGGTCAAGGATCCGAACAAGAAATATGTAAGCGCGGCGAAACTGAAGCGTGCGAAGATGTCTCCGGAGCAGCTCAAAGCCGAGTATGACAAAACGGTCGCGACCAACAAAGCGACGGATGCGGTCATTCAGAGTGTCGTGAAATTCCTCAAAGACAACCACCACGAGCACTATCCCACGCCCCAACCCCCCCTACACGACCCACCCCATCACTACGCCAACATATATCATGATTAGATGAATTAATCCATTCGTCA
>CAYUEN010000043.1:0-13959 GCA_964443745.1 uncultured Campylobacterales bacterium
ATCCTCTGGGCACAGATGACGATGGAGTGGGTTTTCGATGTAAAAGAGCATGATATCTACTGGTGTACGGCCGATGTCGGCTGGATCACGGGACACACCTATATCGTCTACGGTCCGCTGGCGATGGGAGCGACGACCGTGATGTACGAAGGGGTTCCGGTCTATCCCGATGCGGGACGGTGGTGGAAAATGATCGAAACGCTGAAAGTCAACCAATTCTACACCGCGCCGACGGCCATCCGGCTGCTGCACAAAGTGGGACCGGAGGAGCCGAAGAAGTACGATCTAAGCTCCCTCAAGGTGCTCGGTACCGTCGGTGAGCCGATCGATCCGGACGCGTGGCTTTGGTACTATCACGAAATCGGAGGCGGAAAATGCTCGATCGTCGATACCTGGTGGCAGACGGAGACGGGAGGACATATGATCAGTCCGCTTCCGGGAGCGACACCGATCAAACCGGGTTCGGCCACCTTCCCTCTGCCGGGTATCATGGCGGAAATCCTGGACGAAAACGGAAAGAGGGTGCCCGCGGGAGAGAAGGGATTGCTTTGTATCACCAGGCCGTGGCCGAGTATGATCCGCACGATCTGGGGAGATCCGGAGCGTTACAAAAAATCCTATTTCGGAGATGTCAAGAAAGAGGGTGAACCGGTCTATTTTTCCGGAGACGGGGCGATGTATGACGAAGAGGGATACATCTTCATCACCGGCCGTACCGACGACGTCATAAACGTCTCCGGTCACCGGCTGGGGACGGCCGAAATCGAGGCGGTGATCGACGAATTACCGGAGATTCCCGAATCCGCCGTGGTCGGAAAACCGCATGAAATCAAGGGAGAGAGTATCTTCGCCTATGTGGTTCCCACCGACGAGGGGATCGACAAGGAGGCATTGCTCGAGAAGATCAACGCCCTGATCGTCAAAGAGATCGGACCGATCGCCAAAGTCGACGATCTGGTAATCGTACCCGGCTTGCCCAAGACACGAAGCGGTAAGATCATGCGACGCATTCTGCGCAGCATCGCCAAAGGGGAACCGATCACGCAGGATACCTCCACGCTCGAAAACCCCGAGATCGTCGAAGAGATCCAAAAACGCGTCCGGGAGATCTGATCGTACGCGAAGCTTCCTTCTGGGAGCTTCGTGATACTTTTGGTAAACTCCTCTGAAAAAGTGCCGGAAATTTTTTCGGATACACTTTATCAGAAGATTGTACGCTTTTTGGGAAAAAACAAAACTGCTCAAAAAATCACTCTCCAATGCCCGATAGGCATCTTTGTTTCCCTATCGAAAAAGCTGCAGGAATTTTCCTCATACACGATATATCTACATACCACAAGCAAGAGGACCGGAAACGATATGCCAATCAGAACCATTCATCAAAAATCACAGAACCTATCCCTCCTGTATGTAGAGGACGATCCACTGCTCGGGCGCATCAATGCCGAACTTTTCAACGATATTTTTCAAAAAGTGGATGTCGCGAAAAATGGGGAAGAGGGGTTGGACAAATTCAGAAAACACCGACACGATCTTGTCATCACCGATATCAATATGCCGGTGATGGACGGTTTTGAGATGATTCGGGGAATCCGTGAAATCAAAAAAGAGCAGCCGGTGATGATCCTTTCCGCCTATCGGGAGATCGAATATCTTTCCCAGGTACGGGAGTTGGGAATTCGTCATTTTCTGACCAAACCGATCGATATGAAGCGTTTTACCGATGCGCTGCTCGATGTGCTTCATGAAGCGTCACAAGATCAGATAATTGCATAAAACTCACTTTTATTGAGAAATATTTAGCGCAGATGAAGGATCGTTGTATTACTATAGGGAATGATCAAGTTAGAGAGTACCGATGTGCGAAAGATCTTTGGAAGTCTGCTTTTTCTCTTCGTCGGTACCCAGTCGATGAATGCGGCGATCGTCTCTGAAAAGACGATCGTACGCGGTGAACGGGCCATTCAGGTAGGAGCTTTCCGAAATCCCGACGCTATTCGCAAGATAGAACGCATCTTCCCCACTTACGATTTGCTGATTCGTGAAACGAAGGGGATCAGAAAAGTCTATATTGTCCATCTCGCTCCCCACGCATTCGATCGTACACTCCGTCGTGTCAGGCAGAAGATACCCGGTGCGTTCCCGCTCAAGCTCCGGCCACTTCCGACTTCTTCTTCCCACCCTCTCTACAAAAAGAAGAAGAGCGCGCCGGTGAGGGTGTCGACGCCAAAAGAGACCTACTTCGTGCAGGTGGGGACTTTCTCGTCCAAAGCCAATGCCCAAAAGGCACTGCGTGCGCTTGGCGATGCGCGCGGAGAGATCGTTGCGATGGGAAATCTCTACACTGTTATCATCCCTGGTTTCGTTTCGCTCAAGTCGGCGAAAACGGTATTGTCCAGACTCAAAAACCGTTTTCCGGATGCCTTTATCGCATTGGGTTCTCCATCGCTTCCTCCCTCCCGTTCTTCCAAAAAGAGAGATACCTCCTCCGAAAAGGGTGTCGCGGCTCCGGTTTTCAAAGAACAAAACGCGTCTTCTTCCTCGAATACATCGCCTCTTAACCATGCCACGAAAGGGCCGATTCTAAAAGAGGAGACGATTCCTCTCAATAGTGAGACCATTCTCAAGACACGTAAAAAATTCTACTGATTTTTTCGACGTTTTCATCCCCTCCAAAGCTATTTTTGCTTTAAAGCATCTTTGTTGTAAAATCTCTTAAATTCATAAAAACGAAGGACAATGTATGGCGATTACCGTATATTACGACAAAGATTGCGATATCGAAATCATCAGAAGTAAAAAAGTGGCGATGATCGGTTTTGGAAGCCAAGGACATGCCCATGCCGAAAACCTCAGAGACAGCGGTGTGGAGGTGGTCGTCGGGCTCAATCCGGAAGGAAGCTCCTGGGCCAAGGCGGAGGCGAAAGGATTTAGGGTGATGCGTGTAGCGGAAGCGGCGAAAGAGGCCGATGTGATCATGATTTTGCTTCCGGACGAAATCCAAAAAGAGGTGTTCGAAAAAGAGATCAAGCCGAATCTGAAAAAGGGTGACACCATCGCGTTCGGGCACGGTTTCAACATCCATTACGGACAGATCGTACCCCCCGAGGGAATCAACGTCATGATGGTCGCTCCCAAGGCTCCCGGACATACCGTCAGAAACGAATTCGTCAAAGGCGGCGGCATTCCGGATCTGATCGCGGTCGCCCAGGATGCGACGGGAGATACCAAAGAGCTTGCCAAATCCTACGCCAGCGCGATCGGTGGAGGAAGAACCGGTATCATCGAGACGACTTTCAAGGACGAGACCGAAACCGATCTGTTCGGAGAGCAGGCGGTATTGTGCGGCGGCGTGACCGCGCTCGTTCAGGCTGGCTTCGAAACGTTGACGGAGGCGGGATACGCACCGGAGATGGCTTACTTCGAGTGTCTGCACGAATTGAAACTGATCGTCGATCTGATGTACGAGGGAGGTATCGCCAATATGCGCTACTCCATCTCCAATACCGCCGAATACGGCGATTATGTCAGCGGTCCGCGCGTCATCGGAGAAGAGAGCAAAAAAGCGATGAGAGAGATCCTCAAAGAGATCCAAAACGGTATGTTCGCGAAAGATTTCATCCTCGAAAGACAGGCGGGCTATACCCGTATGAATGCCGAGCGAAACAATGCAAAGGCGTCACTGATCGAACAGACCGGTGAAAAACTGAGAGCGATGATGCCGTGGATCACCGCGAACAAAATCATCGACCAAGAGAAAAACTGAGAAGGGAAATGATGGGCGAAGTTATCACCGTAACATCCGGCAAGGGAGGCGTGGGCAAATCGACGCTTTCGGCGAATCTCTCTGTCGGATTGGCGGAACTTGGGAAGCGGGTCGTCGTCATCGATTTCGATATCGGTCTGAGGAATCTGGATATGATCTTGGGATTGGAGAACCGTATCGTCTACGATGTCGTGGATGTGATGGAGGGTCGGTGCAACCTTTCGCAAGCGTTGATCAACGACAAACGTGCAAATAATCTCTACTTCCTTCCCGCTTCACAAACGAGTGATAAAAACATTCTCGACAAAGAGAAAGTCAAAACACTGATCGATACGCTGAAAAAAGATTTCGATTTTATCGTTCTTGATTCTCCCGCCGGTATCGAAAGTGGATTCGAACACTCGATCTTTCTTGCCGATCGCGCGCTGATCGTCACGACTCCCGACGTGAGTGCGGTCAGGGATGCCGATCGCGTCATCGGGATTATCGATGCCAAAAGCGAGAAAGCCAAAGCGGGCAAAGAGGTTCAAAAACATGTCATCGTCAACCGCGTCAAACCCGGGATGGTCGCCAGCGGACAGATGCTCAGTGTGGAAGATGTACTCAGTATTCTCGCACTTCCGTTGATCGGTGTGATCCCCGATGACGAAAAGATCATCACTTCCACCAACGAGGGGGAACCGATCTATTACGACAAGAAGTCGCTTGCGGCCGAGGCTTATCGTCGTATCTCCAAAAGGGTTCTGGGAGAAGAGGTGACCTTCCTCGATCTGACTGAGAAAAAAGGATTCTTCAAAAGGCTCTTTGGATGACACTCTTCGAGCGTATATTCGGGAAAAGGGAAGCATCGGCGAATGTGGCCAGAGACAGGCTGAAGATAATGCTGGCGCACGAGAGAGCCGATTGTGCCGTGCCGTATCTAGACGATCTGAAGAAGGATCTCTTGAAAGTGATTCAAAAATATACCACCGTCAAGGATGTGACGATCAAATCGGAAAAAAATCAGGATATTGACCTGCTCGAGGTAGAGATCCAGCTTCGTTAGATGAAAAGAGATCTGTTTCAGATAGGGTGGGCGACCCTCTGTATGATGACGGTATTGCTCGCAGGAGTCGCACTCTACCAGGATCTCTATGCTCAAGAAGCCAAAATAGTTGTCCAATCACCACCGCAGGTGGTCCTTTCGAGCGAAAAACGGGTCACGCCGGTTTTGATTCGATCCTACGATCTGGAGACGATCGACAGGCGGTATCGTTCGATCGTCTCCGAGATCGAAGACTACCGCTGCTCCGTCGCGACTGTGGAGCAAAACCTCTCTTCGCCAAAAGAGTCCAACGAAACGATATCCACCCCCGACTCCATATCTGTTTACGAATCGAACGACACGATCGAACGAAACCTCGCGGCCATTGCCCCGATATCCGCTCTTCCCGAAGTGCCGAAACGCAAAAGACGTCGGCCCAAATTGGCCATCATCATGGACGATGTTCATTCTTTCGAAAACGCCTACGCGATCAAAAGGATCCCTTTCCCGATCACCCCTTCAATCTTTCCCGCCTCTTCCACTCATCCCGATACTCCGCAGATCGCGAAGATGTTCGACCACTACATGGTCCATCTCCCGATGGAAGCCTATTGCTACGACCACCCCGAAGAGCAAACACTCTGCATCACCGACAGTGTAAAGCGCATCGTTCGTCGGTTGGAGAGGATCCGAAGGGATTTTCCCCGATGTATCGCACTGAACAACCACACCGGCAGCAAATTCACCTCCGATCCCGCCGCGATGGACCGCTTTTTCAAGGCTCTTTCGAAATACGCCATCCCCTTTGTCGACAGCAAAACCTCCCCCCGTTCGGTCGCCGCGAAAATCGCCGCGAAATATCGCCTCAAGATCCGCGAACGCAACGTTTTTCTGGACAACGAGCCGGATGTGGGATATATCCGACACCAGCTCGAAGAAGCGGTCGCGTATGCCAAAAGACACGGCGAGGCGATCGCGATCTGCCATCCCCGTCCCGAAACCTTCGCGGCATTGATGGAGAGCGAAGATTTGTTTGGGGGTGTCGATCTGGTCTATCTGGATGCCTTATGAACGAGATCTCTCTTTGTCCTTCGCTTCCCGAAGCCCTCAAAAGCCTCCCCAAACCTCCCGAGCGACTCTTCCATATCGGAGATTGCGGATTGCTCGAGCGGCGTAAAATCTCGATCGTCGGCACCCGAAGGCCGATTGCGTATACCAAAGAGATGACACGTCAGATCGCGCGCCGCCTCAAAGAGGCGGGTTTTGTCGTCGTAAGCGGCGCGGCGATGGGGGTGGACGCGATCGCGCATATGGGCGCGTTTCCCGATACGATAGCGGTGATGGGAAATTCGCTGGAGTATCTCTATCCCGCGGTGAATCGAAGCCTGATCGAAAAAATCTACAATGAGGCGCTTGCGCTCAGCGAATACGAAAAGGGGTATCGCGCCAACCGATACAGTTTCGTGGTCAGAAACCGCATCGTCGTGGCGCTGGGCGAAGCGCTCATCATCACGCAGGCGGATATCGACAGCGGTACGATGCGAAGCGCCCGAATCGCCATGGAGCTTGGTAAACCGATCTATGTATTGCCCCACCGGCTCGACGAGAGTCCGGGGACACGACAGCTTCTGGAGGAGGGGGCGGCGACGCCTATCTGGAATCTCGATACCCTGATCGAGGCGCTTGGAGGCGTTCTTCCCGAAGAAACGGCCGATGCGTTGCTGGAGTTCGTCGCCTCTCATCCCACGCTGCAGGAGGCGTTGGATCGTTTCGGTGAAAGAGTCTACGAATACGAACTCGAAGGCAAGATCGTCATAGAGCGTCTCAAGGTACGACCGGCATGAAGATCGCGGCGATAGATGTGGGGCTCAAACGTATCGGCCTGGCACTCTCGATGGATGGCGGTATCGTACTTCCCCAAAACGCCATATCGCGAAAAAACAGAAAACAGGCGGCGGCGGAAGTGTCGGCTTTTTTGAAAGAGTGGGAAATCGACCGACTTGTCGTGGGGATTCCGGAAGGTGGCGGCAGCGAAGAGGAGATGGGTAGGCGCATCAGGCACTTCGTCTCGCTGATAGATTTTGAAGGAGAGATCGTCTACCAGGATGAGGCGGGCAGTTCGGCGGAGGCGAAAGAGCGCATCAGGGGAGTCATCCGCCACAAACGCGACGGCAGGATCGATTCGCTCGCGGCTCAGATCATACTGGAGAGACATCTGGCATCATGACGCCTCCGATACTTTTCGACAAGATTCTCCACGATCGCGATCTGATGCTCGCGCTTCGCAAAGAGAAGCTGAAGATGAGCGATCTCAAAAAGGTTTGCTACGCCAACGGAAAGACGCTGGTGTTGTTGAAAAAACGGGTCAAGAACAAGCCGCCCAAAAAGAAGATTCCCTCTCGCGAGCTGGAGCGGGAGATCGTTTCGGTCGACGGTTTCGTGGAGCGTTACCGGGCGCTGATAGAGCGGGAACGAATCGCGGAGATCGAAGCGCAGATCAAGGAGATCAGGAATTTCAGCGCGAGAGAGCGCGAACTCTTCGGTCGGGCGGTACTGGAGCTTTCCGGAAGATACGAAGGGGAGAAGTTTCACTATTATCTGGTGCGTTTTTCCAGAGAGCGGCCGATCGAGACGGAGATGGCGGCGGGGGATGTGGTGCTCATCAGCCGGGGCGATCCCCTCAAAAGCGATCTGACCGGTACGCTTTACGAAATCAAAAAGCGCTATCTTGTCGTCGCGTTCGAACAACTCCCTCCCAAATGGATCTACCACGCTTCCGTTCGAATGGATCTTTTCATCAACGACGTCACCTTCAAACGGATGGAAGAGAACCTGGAGATTTTCCGCCACATAGGTGGAAAAGGCCGCAGGCTCAGAAACATCATACTACGGCTCGAGCGGCCCGATCCCCCAAAGCCTCTCCCCCTTCCCGATATTTCCGAATCCCTCAACCCTTCTCAAGAGCGCGCCCTTTCGTCCGCGCTCGGATCGAAAGAGCTTTTTTTGATTCACGGACCACCCGGAACGGGAAAGACGCGTACCCTAATCGCGCTGATCGAGGCGGAAGTGGCCAAAGGCCGTAGCGTGCTGGCGACGGCCGATTCCAACGTAGCGGTTGACAACATGCTCGTGCGCCTTGCCCAAAAGGGGTTGAGGCTGGTGCGAATCGGACATCCCGTACGAATCGCCGAAGCGTTGCAGCGCTACAGCGTTCACTATCTCTACGAACGTCATATCGAAACCGAAGCGATCAAAATGGGGTGGGAGGAGATCAGGGCGCTAGCCAAAGAGAGGGAGAATTACGCCAAACCGACCGCGGCCAGAAGCCGGGGGCTCGGATACGATCGGATTCAAACACTCGCGAGCCGGGGAAAGAGCCACCGCGGAATTTCGCAGGCGACGATGGGGTCGATGGCGGCCTGGATCAAAATGGATAAAAAAATCGCCCGTCTTGCGGAAGACCTTCGAAGCAGGGAGGAGGCGATCTACCGAAAGATCATCCTCGAGGCGGATGTGGTGCTGACGACCAATTCGATGGCGAAATCGCAGATGATGGAAGGAATCGATTTTGATATCGCGGTGATCGACGAAGGGAGCCAGCAGGTTCTCCCTTCCACCCTGATACCGATCATGAAGGCGCGGCGGTTCGTCATCGCCGGAGACCACCGTCAGCTTCCTCCCACGGTGATCAGCGGGACCGAGGCGTTGGAACGCTCTTTGTTCGAAGATCTGATCGAGGATTTCCGCGACCACTCCCGGATGCTGCGGATCCAGTATCGGATGCATGAAAAGATCATGGCGTTTTCCAACCGCCATTTCTACGGAGGAAAACTGATCGCGGATGCGAGCGTGAAAGATCGTACGCTCGCATCTCTTTCGCTAAAAACACCGCGAAAATACGGACGGATTCTTTCTCCGGAGGAGCCGGTGGTATTCGTCGATACTATCGGGCGGGGGAGAGAGGAGCGCTCGACGCGTTCATCCAGCTATTCCAACACGATCGAAGCCGAAATCGTCGTCTCGCTTTGCGAAGAGGCGCTCGCGATGGGGCTCGATGAAGAGCAGATCGGCGTCATCACCCCCTATGCCGCTCAGGTCAAGACGATCCGAAAGATGTTCGAAACGCGCGAGATGGCGATCGAAACCAAGAGCGTTGACGGCTTTCAGGGGCGGGAGAAGGAGGTGATTCTCATCAGCTTCGTCCGTGCCAATCCCGAAAGAAAAATCGGATTTCTCAAAGAGCGAAGGCGACTGAACGTCGCGCTTACGCGTGCTAAAAGCAAACTGATCTGTATCGGAGACGGCCATACGCTTCTTTTCGATCCCCTCTATCGGGAATTGCTAGCGTATATTCGGGATGAGGGGCGCTATCTTGCGTGGGAAGAGGATTAGAGAATCAGCATCGCGTCGCCGTAGGAGTAGAAGCGGTAGCGTTTTCGGATCGCTTCGGCGTAGAGTTCGTGTGTCTTTTCCAGGCCGATAAACGACGCGACCAGCATCAACAGTGTCGATTTGGGCAGATGGAAATTGGTCAGCAAATAGTCGACCCTGCAAGGCGGGTTGTTCGGATGTAGAAAGATATCCGCCTCTCCCGTACGCTTACGGGTGCGTGCGTAATACTCCACCGTGCGTGCCACGGTCGTTCCCACCGCCAGGATTTTGGTGTCGCTGTCGATGATCTTCGCACTCTCAAGAGGAATGTCGAAACGCTCCTTGTGCATCCGGTGCGCATCGATGCGGCTGCTCGTGAGCGGTTTGAAAGTTCCCGCACCCACATGGAGCGTGAGATAGTGGAGGGGAAACCGCCTCTTCATAGCTTCAAAAAGCGCGGGGCTGAAATGGAGCGAAGCGGTCGGTGCCGCGACCGCACCCGCCTCTTTCGCGAAGAGAGATTGGTAGTCGCGTTCGTCCGATTCGGTATCGGGCCGTCTGATATAGGGGGGAAGGGGCACATGGCCGATTCGCTCCAATATCGGCTGCAATTGCGAGAAATCGAGTCGTCTGCCTTTTTCGAAAAAAGCGACGACTCTCGTGCCGTCTTCGTTCAGTGCGAGAACCTCCGCCTCGAGACCCGCGTCGAAAAAAAGACGCGTCCCCACCTTCACCCTGCCTCTGATATAGACGAGAAAGGCCTCTTTCGCGAAAGGGGAGTTGAGTAGCAGCTCTATACCGCCTCCGCTCTCTTTGCGGCCGAAAATTCTAGCCTTGATCACTCTGGTGTCGTTGAGAAAGATATGTGATTTTGGAGGGATGAAATCAAGAAGCCGTCCGATTGTCGTGTGGGTCACATCTTCCCTCGCACGATCGTACACGAGCAGACCGGCGCTCTCTTTGGGATTTGCGGGGGTATGGGCGATCAACTCTTCGGGCAGCGTATAGTCGTAACTCTCCGCCAAAAGAGGATCACTCCTCTTCTTCATCGTCCTCTTCCGGCTCCGGCTTTTCGGGATTGATCGAACGTGCGATCATGATCGAGATGCCATATAGCAAAATCATCGGTCCCGCCATCAGAAACTGCGTCAACACGTCAGGAGGCGTGAGCAGTGCGGAGAGCATAAAGATCAAAACCAGTGCATATTTGAAAAATCCGATCAGCGTCTGGTCGCTCACCAATCCGATGGAGGCGAGAAAGAAAGTGATGACGGGCATCTCGAACGCCAGTCCGAAACCGAACAGCAGTTTGGTGAAGAAGCCCACATACTCCCCGATACTCGGCAATGCGGTAAAAAGCTGAGAGCCGAAGTTGATCAGAAAGTCGTATCCGAAAGGGATGACGACGTAGTAGCAAAACGCCGCTCCCAAAATGAACATCAGTGTCGCGAAGAAGGCGAACGGCAGCACCATCCGTTTTTCGTTTTCGTAAAGACCCGGTGCGACGAATAGCCAGAGTTGCCAGAAGATGATCGGCAGCGAGACTATGAATCCGGCGAAAAAGGCGACTTTGATGGCGGTGAAAAAGGGCTCCTGGACCTTGGTGAAGATCACATGGCTTCCCTCCGGAAGGACCGCGTTGAGCGGACTGATCATCCAATCCAGCAGCGGTTGCCAGAAGGCGAACATCACGAAAAACATCACGATGACCGTAATGACGGAGATGGCGAGCCTTTTGCGCAGTTCGACCAGGTGGGGTTTGAGATCTTCAAACATCTTGATCCTCTTTTTTCGGTTTCATCTCTTTTTCACTCTTTTTCTTTTTTTTCGTCTTCGATTCGGTCGGGGTGTCGGGCTGGGCGATGGCCTCTTCGATCTCTCTGGCGTTGCGGTTGAGATCTTCCACGAGGTCGACATGCATCTCTTTTTTCAGATCGATCGTGGCGTGTTCGAGCCGCTGCTTGTAGGAGACAGCCTCCTCCTTCAACTCCTCGAGGTGGATTTCCTGTTCGATGCTTTCTTTGACTTCATGGACGCTTTTTTTGAAACTTTTGAAAAATTTGGCGATTTTGACCATCGCTTCGGGCAGCTTGTCCGGGCCCAGAAAAAGTATCGCGATGATCGCGATGATTAAGATCTCCCCAAAACTCATACCAAACATAGCATATCCTCAAAGACGTTTAATGATGGGAGATTGTAGCGAAAAAACTCTGAGAACTCAGCGGTTTATCGGCGTGTATCGATAGAGGGGCATTCTTGGTCCTGGGATTCCGCCTCTTCTTGATCGTGTGATTTCAAAAAGGATTCGAACGCTTCGATGGGAAGCGGTTTGCTGAAGAAAAATCCTTGGACAGCGTGGCAGTGGCGCTCGGTCAGATAATCCAGCTGTTCGCGTTCTTCCACCCCCTCGGCGATCAGTTCGACGCCGAGATTTCGGGAGAGATGGATGATGGCGGAGATCATCGCCTGATCTTTTGCGCTTTTGGTCAGATTTTGGATGAAGTGGCGGTTGATTTTGATATGATCGATCGGAAAGTGTCGGAGATTGCGCAGCGAAGCGTAACTCTCGCCGAAATCGTCAATGGCGATCTTCACTCCCAAACTCTTGATTTTCTCCAAAACGGAAAGAACCCACTCTCTTTGCTGAAAGAGAATCCTTTCCGAAAACTCCAGCTCCAGCATCGATGGATCGATCTTTTTGTCGGAGAGAAGTTTACGGAGTGTTGCGTAGAGGCGGTCGTGGTAGAGCTGGATTCGGGAGATATTGACCGAAATTTTGAGATCTCGATACCCCATTTGACGCCACTTTTCGAGTTTGTCTATCACCTCCGCGAGAACCCACTCACCCAATTCGACGATCAGACCCGTCTCTTCCGCGATCGGGATGAAGTGTTCGGGTGGAACGATTCCCAGATAGGGGTGGTCCCATCTCAAGAGTGCTTCAGCTCCCTGGATACGGTCTCTTTTCGTATCGATCTGAGGTTGAAACAGCAGATGGAAGGAGCGTTTTTTGACCGCTTCGCGTAGTTCGTTCTCCATAATCATTCTTTTTCGGAGATTCTGATGCATTTGGGGTTCGAAAAACTGTACGCTTTTTCGTGCTTTTTTCGCTTTGTACATGGCGATGTCTGCGAAAGTGAGAAGTGTTTCGGGATCCTGCGAATCGTCCGGATAGAGTGCGGCACCGATACTGGAGGTGATATAGAGTTCGGAGTGGTGAATCGAAAAGGGAGAGAGAAAAAGCTCACCGATTTTTCGGGTCACCGTCCGCGCATCCGTCATAGTCTTGATCTCTTCGGCGATGAGGATGAATTCGTCTCCTCCGAAACGGATCAGTGTATCGCTTTTTCTGAGATTCGCTTTGAGCCGATCGGCGACGGCGGCGATAAGTCGATCTCCGGTGGCGTGACCGAGCGTATCGTTGATCGACTTGAAGTCGTTGAGATCGAGAAAAGCGACCATGACCCTGCTTTTGTGACGCTGGGCACGGTTGAGTGCCATCTGCAGTCTGTCGTCCAGAAAAATTTTGTTGGGAAGTCCTGTGAGGGGATCTTCTTTGAGCAGCTTTTCGTGTTCGGCCTGCGCTCTCTTCTCTTCGGTGATATCGATACCGATGGAGAGAATCTTCTCCGTTTTTTTGTCCGAATCGAGAATTCTGCTGTTTTGCCACCGAATGGTTCGGGTGGTGCCATCCTTGCAGAGAATTTCGTTCTCCTCTCCCCAGTGTAGATTTTTTGCCTCTACCACGTCTTCGAAAACCTGTTTGATTTTTTCCGACTGTGGCTGGGGGATGAAGTATTCGAACCAGTTTTTGCCGAGTACTTCCTCTTCGGTGTATCCTGTCAATGTCTGTGCAAAAGGGTTGAAAAGGAGAATTTCCGCTTCGCGATTGAGCATAACGATCACGACGTTGGCGGTTTCGTACAGATAGGTGGTGATCTGCTGTTGCAACAGCGTATGCGATTGCATCTTTTCGACGAAATCGATCAATTCCGATTTCGAACATGCTTCGAGGTTCATATTCTCCGCTCACTTTGAAATCTATGAAAGATATATCGACTTTTAAGAAGGATATTTGAGTCTATCCGAGTAAAAAGAGGGCGATTTCATCGCTGAGGTAGAAATCTTCGTTGAAAAAAAGACCATTCCTTTTAGTCAGCTTCCCTTCGGTGACGAGCGTTTTGGCTTTTTGTAATTCTTCCGGTTCTAGCAACCCCGCATCGATTCCAGCGATGCAGCGCAGACCGAGCAGTATTTTTTCCATACGCAGATCTTCGGAAGTGAGATGTTCCGTGGTATGTGCGAGAGGGTTTTGGATGTAGTGGACAAGATCGGAAGAGGGATAGAATCTCCGATTTTCCAAAAAACCGACCGCACCGCTTCCGATTCCGATATAGTCTCGAAGTCGCCAGTATCCGAGGTTGTGACGGCAGCGATAGGTACCGAAACTGGAGATTTCGTACTGCTCGAACCCTCTCTTTCGTATCTCTTCACCCAGCCATCTGGCATCCTCCGCGTCATCGTGTGCCGTTTCGGGACGGGAGAAAAAGGGGGTACCCTCTTCCAGCGTCAAGGCGTAGGCGCTGAGGTGGTCTATCGGAAGCGAGAAGGCGATTTCAAGATCGTTTCGAAGCAGAGATTTCGTATCGAGTGCCGTCGCGTAGATCAGATCGATCGAAATGTGTGAAAAGCCCGCCTCTTTTGCCAGCCAAGGCGCTTTGCGCGCGGCATTAGGGTCGTGGTTTCTTCCCAGAAATCGAAGTTTTCGGGCGTCGAAACTCTGTACGCCGAAACTGAT
>CAYUEN010000044.1:0-13327 GCA_964443745.1 uncultured Campylobacterales bacterium
TCGTTCATCATAGCACATCCGCGAAATGAGGTCGTAATCGTTTGAATGTACTAAGCCCCAGAGCGAGTATTATAAGAGTGATACCCCAGTAATATAACGTCAATGTTGGTTTTTCCCAAAACCAGACATGATTGATCATACTATCACGATACCCTTCGATGATATAGACCAGAGGATTAAGTTTGAGCCAAAAATGATATTTTTGAGGAATGGTATCAATCGACCAAAATATCGGTGTCATCCAAAAAGCAAACTGCAAGAGCATCATCACCAATTGTCCAATATCCCTGAAAAATATCACTACCGAGGATGTGACATAAGTAATTCCCAAAATCAACACCATCATCGCACCAAGATAATAAAACGTCTGTAGCCAATAGAGTTCAAACCCATAACCATACAGTATAAACAAGACAAACATGAACACAATGAAAAAAAGATGCACAATCAAAGCCGAGAGTATTTTAATCAATGGCAAAAAAACAACTTTAAATACGACTTTCTTGACCAAATATGCATTTTCCAAAACGGCATTGGTTGCACTCGCAACGGAATCGGAGAAAAAAAACCAAGGAAACATCCCGGCAATCAACCACAATAAAAATGGAACGTTGTTGATTGGTTGGACTTTAAATCCCACCTGAAAAACAAACCAAAAAATCAGTACCGTTATAGTCGGCTGTATAAAAGCCCAGAGTATCCCCAGATACGATCCCAGATAACGCTGCCTGAAATCGTTGATCACCAATGATTTGAAAATCGCTCTGTTTTGAATGATATCTTTGACAAAAGAGCGAATATCGTATATCAGTCTCAATCAAAAAACCTTAAATTATCAATTTAAATATTTTAACATTAACTTTCTAATAAAAAGATAATTTTAGTTTCAAGAAAGTTTTGACGATACTATTCAGTATATTTGTTTAGATACCATTCGATGGTTTTGACGATACCGCTTTCGAAATTCTCCTCCGCCTTCCAGCCAAGTTCGGTTTCGATTTTGGTCGCGTCGATCGCATAGCGTCTATCATGACCGGCTCTATCTTCGACGTAGGTGATCAGGTCCTTGTAGCTTCCCTCTTTTGCGGGATGCATTTTATCGAGCAGTTCGCAGATCTTGTGGGCGATGTAGTTGTTGTCCCGTTCGTTTCTGCCCCCGATGTTGTAGGTCTCTCCCGCCTCGCCCTTGTGATAGGCAAGGTCGATTCCCGTACAGTGGTCTCTGACATATAGCCAGTCGCGAATGTTTTTGCCGTCTCCGTAGATCGGGATCGGCGTACCGTTCAGGGCGTTTCGGATGATGGTGGGGATGAGCTTTTCATCGTGCTGTTTGGGGCCGTAGTTGTTGGAGCAGTTGGTGATGACGGTATTGAGTCCGAAGGTGTGGTAGTAGGATCTTACGATCATGTCGCTGCCGGCTTTGGAGGCGCTGTAGGGGGAGTTGGGCGCATAGGGGGTCTTCTCGGTAAAGAGTCCCGTCTCTCCCAGGGTGCCGTAGACTTCATCCGTGCTGATATGGTGAAATCGGCAGCCTCGGTAGGCTTCCTTGTACGAAAACGGCTTTTGCATCCAGCGGCTTTTGGCGACGTCGATCAGCGTATGGGTGCCTTCTACGTTGGTCTTGACGAAAATGGCGGGATTTTTGATCGAATTGTCGACATGGCTTTCGGCCGCGAAATGGATGACTCCCCGTATATCAAACGCATCGAAGAGGTATTCGACCAATTCACGGTTGCAGATATCCCCTTTGACGAAGCGGTATCGGGGGTGGTTTTCGACCTCTTTGAGATTATCCAAATCCCCCGCGTATGTCAACAGATCGAGATTGACGATCCTGTATTCGGGATACTTCTCCAGAAAGTAGGGTACGAAGTTGCTGCCGATAAATCCGGCGCATCCGGTGACGAGTATCGTATTCATTGTTTTACTCCAATCTTGATCAGACATTCACTCAAGGCGTCTTTCCAGTAGGGTATCTTGATATCGAAGTGCTCTTTGATTTTGGCTTTGTTGAGCAGGCTGTAGTGGGGTCTTCGGGCGGGAGTCGGGTATTGAAACGTCTCCAGGGGGTTGACTTCACACGCCAATCCCGCCATCCTCATGATCTCTTTGGCAAAATCGTACCAGCTGGTGACCCCTTCGTTGGTATAGTGGTAGATCTGAGGGGTATCGTTTTGGATATGGGGCAAAATACCCAGGATCGTCCGTGCCAAGTCTCTCGCATAAGTAGGGGTCCCTATCTGATCGTAGATGACGCCCAGCATCTTCTCTTCCTTGCCCAGACGCAACATCGTCTTGACGAAGTTGTTCCCATAACTGCTGTAGACCCACGAGGTACGGATGATCAAGCTGTTTTTGGGGGCGATTTTTCTGATCGCCTCCTCGCCTCTCAATTTGCTCTCTCCATAGACCGAAGCGGGATTGGGAGGGTCGTCTTCTCTGTAAGGTCTGTAATGGCGACCGTCAAAAACATAATCGGTGGAGATGTGGATCAAGGATACATCCTTCTCCTTGGCTATGCGGGCGATATCGGCGACGGCGACATGATTGATCAGATCCGCCGTCTCGCGTTCGGTTTCGGCACGGTCGACGGCGGTATATCCCGCGCAGTTGATGATCGTATCGATCCCCTCTTTTTCGATCATCTTCGATATCGCCTCTTTGTCGGTGATATCCAGCCGCCTTCTGTCGGCGAATACGAAGCGGTGATCAAACACACCATGCAGCGCTTCGATCTCCCTACCGAGTTGCCCGTCGGCACCGGTGACGAGGATATCAGCCATAGAGATTCTCTTTGTAGTCGAAGAGTTCGGCTTCGCTCAGAAGCGGTTGGCGGGTGTCTTTTTCGGAGAGCTTGAGGCTCTCTTTCGGCAACAGCCAGTCGATCCCGATGGCGGGATCGTCGAAAGCGATTCCTCTATCGTGCGCGGGAGAGTAGTAACTGTCCACCTTGTAGGCGAAGATCGCCTTCTCGCTCAAGACTACGAAACCATGCGCGAATCCTCTGGGGACGAAGAGTTGGCGTCTGTTTTCTCCGCTTAGCCTCACCGCGACGTAGGATCCGAACGTAGGGCTGTTCTTTCGGATGTCGACGGCCACATCGAGTACCTCCCCTTCGATGACCCTGACCAGTTTGGTCTGGGCGTAGGGAGGGAGTTGGTAGTGGAGTCCTCTGAGTACCCCTTTGGCGCTTTTGGATTCGTTGTCCTGGCAAAAATCCACCCCAAATCCCAAAAACGCCTCCAGCGTCTCTTTTTTGTAGCTCTCCATGAAATAGCCTCTGGTGTCTCCGTGTACGACGGGATCTATGATGACGACATCGGGAATTTGCGTTCTGGTGAATTTCATCGTTTGACCACCCCTTCTTTGGCGCGTTTGAGCAGATACTGCCCGTAACTGTTTTTGTAAAGAGGCTTGGCGAGTCTCTCCAGCGCTTCTTCGTCGATATAGCCCATCTCGTAGGCGATCTCTTCGATACAGGCGACCTTGAGTCCCTGCCGCTTTTCGATCGTCTGGATGAAGTTGGAAGCCTCCAGCATACTCTCGTGCGTCCCCGTATCCAGCCATGCAAAACCCCGTCCCATTAGCTCCACCTTGAGACGATTCTGTTTCAGATAGGTCTCGTTCACCGAGGTGATCTCCATCTCGCCCCGCGCGCTGGGTGTGACCTTTTTGGCGATATCGACGACATCGTTTGTATAGAAATATAGACCGGTAACGGCATAGTTGCTCTTGGGGTGCTCGGGTTTTTCCTCGATGGAGGTGACGTTTCCCTCTTCGTCGAATCCCGCCACTCCGTAGCGCTCCGGATCGTTGACGTAGTAGCCGAAGATGACAGATTTGTTTTCGTTTTCGACGGTGTGGATACTCTCGGCGAGCATCTGCGTCAATCCGTGTCCGTAGTAGATATTGTCTCCCAAGATCATGCAGACATCATCCTCCCCGATGAACTTCTCGCCCAGTATGAACGCCTGGGCGAGTCCCTCGGGTCGTGGCTGGACGACGTAGGAAAAAGAGAGTCCCAGATGACTGCCGTCGCCGAAGAGTCTTTGGAAATGAGGCAGCGCTTCGGGTGTGGAGATGATCAAAATCTCCCGTATGCCCGCCAGCATCAGGACCGAGAGCGGATAGTAGATCATCGGTTTGTCGTAAACGGGAAGCAACTGTTTGATCACTTCATGCGTGATCGGATAGAGTCTCGTACCACTGCCTCCAGCTAGGATGATGCCTTTCATGGTGATGAACCTTAAATAATGTATTTAATTTCAAGCTTTAATATTATCACTAATTTTCTTATAGACCGTTAAGATCTCCTCTTTTTTCGAGATGAAACTGTTCTTGTTTGCAATCAAATGGGCGGAAGAGTGCATGATCGTCTCCACCACTTTGAGTCCGTTTTGTTTCATCGTCGTACCTGTTTCGACGATATCGACGATCGCGTCGGCCAACCCCACAAGAGGAGCCAGTTCGATAGAACCGTAGAGTTTGATCACGTTGACAGCCATCGCTTTGGAAGAGAAATATTCTCTGGTGATTTTTTCCATTTTGGTGGCGACGGTGATTTCGGGACGACTGAGATCGAGTTCGTCTTCGTTTTTCATTCCGATACAGACACGACATCTGCCGATTCCCAGATCGAGCAGTTGCATCAGATCCATCTCTTTCTCTTTCAACACATCCAGTCCCACGACACCGAGATCTGCCGCCTGATGCAGGACATAGGCGGGAACATCCTGATTTCGTACCAACAAAAAAGTAAAGGCATCGGTTTTCAGGATCAGTTTCCTGTCTTCAAAAAGAAACCTCTGGCCAAACGTTCTTTCGAAAATATCGAGTGTCTCTTCCGCGATCCTCCCTTTGGGCAGTGCGATAGTCAGCATAATCGTTCCTTTATCACTTTTTTCATCCCCTCAAAGAGCAACTGTGGCCGGATTTCATAGGGGCGATTGTACAGATATCGTGCCAACGACTCCGCATCCCCTCCACAGATGAAGATCTTTTTCCCCCGGGATATCTCTTCGATCGGCAGAAGAATCGCTTTGAGTACCGCATAACCAAGCGCAGTCCGTGTTTCCTGCGGCAGTCTATGCAGATCGACGGATTCAAGATGCAATGGCATCGCCAGAGTAGGAGATATGGTAGCGAAACTTTGCTCAAAACTTTTTATACCCGGCAGGATAAAACCTCCCTTGTGTACACCCTCTTCCATCAAATCGACGGTGATCGCACTTCCCGCATCGACCACGACCCCCTCTTCCACCGCATAACATGCCGCGATCCGATCGACGCCGAGCCCTCTGTATTCGGTTTTGAGATCGAAACACTCCGCGAGATTTTTCGCCTGAGGCAAAAGAGAGAGTCGCTCCTGCAATTTTCGGTTTACACAGATGTAGTAAAAAGGCTCGGAGGGAAAGACGAAATCGTCGTTGACAGGATAGACGCAAAGCTCTTCTTTCTCCCGCAAAAGTTTGATTCGGCTGTTTCCGATATCAAGGAGTAGCATCGATGAGTCTCCATCCATGCGTTTTCATCTCGGCCGCCGCTTTGGAACAGATCGGCATCCGATACAGCAAAATCCTCTTTTTGTAGTTGTGCGCTTGTAAAAGCACGAGTTTTTCGAATATCGCTTCGAGTTCATCCGCATTTTTCCTCAAAAACCGGCTTTTCTGGACCATTACGAAGATCACCGTATAATAACCGGAAAGATCGACCCCCTCGTAAACCTCGATCTTTTTACGGGTTCCGAGTTGGCGGGGATCGATCGGCTTGAGGGATTTGAAGAGCAAGCCCTTTCTCTGCAGAACCTCCACGATCTCTTTCATATCCAAATGTCCTCTTTTGCCATCGGATGGTGTGTACGCAGACTCTCCGCAAGCTCCTCCCTCTCGATATGGGTATAGATCTGAGTGGTGTTGATACTCGCATGTCCGAGCAACTCCTGTACCACTCGCAGATCCGCTCCCCCCTGGATCAGCGCCGTCGCGAAAGAGTGCCGCAGCACATGAGGAGAGACGTCAAGGTATTTCTTGACTATTTTAAACGCGCTCACACGACTGAGAGGCTCGCCTCTGTAGTTGATCCACAGATGTGCCTTGAAATAGGGAACCTCTTTCAAATAGAGCTCCATCGCTGCGAGGGCATCGGGAGCGATCGGCACGATCCTTTCTTTATCTCCCTTGGCGTGGGTGACTTTCAGCCATCCCTCTTCGACATCCTCCCGTTTGGCGTTGAGCGCCTCACTGATTCGTACACCCGTCGCATAGAGAAAGAGAATCAACGCATAGTCACGTTTGCCTATCCAGCTATGGGTGTCGATTCTTTCGAGCAGACTCCGGATACGGTCGTAGGGGAGATAGATCGGCAGATTCCGGGGCGTTTTGGAGAGTTTGAGATTGTGGGTATGCGCGATGAAACGGGATTTTACACAAAAATCGAAAAACGCGTTGATCGCGGAGAGTTTGCGGTTGAGCGTGCGCGTATTTGGAAAGTGTGTCAAAAAACGGAGAATATCGTCCGTTTCGGCAGCGATCGCCTCTTTTCCCAAAAAACGCTCGAACTGCAGCAGGTCGGTACGATAAGCCGCCTGTGTGGGACGGCTCAGCATCTTGACGATCGCGATGTGTTCCAAAAAGGCTTCGAGTGCGTTTGACATACCCCTGCTATTTCACGACGATATAGCGATCATCGAAGTAGAGATGATCGTCGTATGCGAAAACTTCCGTTTCGATCTTCTCCGGAAGCTGATAGACTTGAAAATTTTGCAGTCTTTTGTCGATCCGGATCAGATAGCCGTTCTTTTCTACACCGTAAAGGTTTTTTCCCAGAGAAACAGCCGAAAAGATCGCGAATGGAAACTTCAACTCCCGCTTGATACGCAACGAAGAATCCGCCCAGATCACCTTTCCGCTCTTGGTAAAGAGATAGACCCCTTCTGGGACATAGATCACGTCTTTGACTCCCACGACCATCGTCTGGATCGTCCTGGGATTGATCGAGATCACTTTCGATCCGGTCGCCGCGATCATGGTGTTGTCGATCACTTTCAGGTAGATCACGTTGTTGAAAAGCGGCTTGTCGCTGATCGCGATGTCACGCAATACGACTTTCTTGTCGCTTTGCATCACCAGCAATCTGCCGTCCAGCGAAGGAAAGACGATCAGATCGTTCAAAAAGACCGGATTGGCCATCCGCGCATCGAGTGCGGGAGCGGGTGGAAGCGGCTCTTTGTAGATCATTTCGTTGAGCCTGAGATCATGCAGCACCAGGGTGTTGTTCGCCAACACCATCGCGAGCAGGTTTCCTTTTACGCTCGCACTCGCGACCGCATCTTCGAAACTCTCCGAAAAGAGCGTTTTGCCCTCTTTTTTCGAGAGGATGAGCAGTCGTCCGTCGTCGGCCGCCGCGATGAGCCGTGTGGCGTCTTCTCCCAGATAGGCGAATCCTTCGGGGAGCTTCAGATCCAGTAACCCCTCTCTTGCGGTGATGATCTGCCCGTTTTTGAGGACCGCACCCTCTCTGGTCACCTCCACGATCGGTGCGGGAAGCCTGCCGCTGTATTTGAGCTCTCCCGTTATCCGTTTAGGAACATAGACGTTTTTGGAAGCACATCCCCCCAGCATCAAAATCAATGCCGGAACGATCAGCAGAAATCTTTTCATCACTTTTTCAACTTTATCAGATGTTCGAAACTCTGTGCCAACCGCCGCAGTGGGGAGTTGGGAGAAATCTGGGAGAGTTTGGCTTTCGCGGATTTGAGATCCCCTTTGTCCAGAAGCAGATAAGCCGCCTCCAACAAAGCGAACTCCTTGAGGATCGCATCCTGTTTCAAGGCGTATTTGTCGACACCTTCTCGTTTCAAGGAGGCGACTTGATAGGCGAGCAGATCCTTGAGCACGGGATCGGAGATTTGATTCATCAAGCTGCTCAATGCAGCCGGATCGCTCTTTTGGACACCGTTTTGAAAGAGCCATACCTGATAGAGGGGCGGGTTTTTCTCCCGAAGCGTCTCGAGCGCCTTTTTATCCTCCGGATGCTGCTGCAACTGCAAAAAAGCTTCGTTGGATATTCTCAGATTTCTCGCCTTGATCCAGTCGTAAGTGATATATCCCAGCGCTCCGACGACAAGAATCGCCGCGACCGCGATCAGTACCGGGCGGTACTTCTTCAAAACCCCTTCCGCTTTGATCACGCTTTCGAGAAACTGCTCCTCCGCACTGATCTCCTCTTTGATGGCATCGATATTCTCTTTCAGACTCACGCTTTTATTCCTTTGTCGTTTCGGTTGTTTCAGCAAAATATAGCACACTGTTGGTTAAAATAACGCACTTTCGAAAAAGGCCAACGGATGAAAATAGACGATGCACTACTCGCCAAACTGGAAAAGCTCTCCATGATCACCATCGCGGAAGAGAAGCGTGCCCAGATGGTTAATGAAATCGGAGAAATTGTCGATTTTGTTGAAAATCTGAATGAATTGGATTTGGAGAACGAAGAGCCCTCCTTCTCCACCATCGGCGGCGGTACGCCCTTTCGTGAAGATAAGCCTCGAAACGATCCGAAGATCATCGAAGAGGTTCTCAAACACGCACCCGATAGCAAAGGAGGTTTCTTCGTTGTCCCGAAAATAATCGAATAGGACAACATATGGAATCTGCCACGCTCAACCGTCCGGAAAACCGGATGATGGACATCAACACACTTCTTAAAAACGTCGTCGCCCACAAAGCTTCCGATCTGCATCTGGTCAGCCGTTCCGAACCGCAGATTCGGATCGACGGCAGACTGATCCCGCTCAACCTCCCCGTACTCGACGGCAAAACGATCGAATCGATGTGCTACAACCTCATCACCGACAAACAGAAAAAACATCTGGAGGAGAACAAAGAGCTCGATTTCGCGATTTTTCTGCCCAATATCGGCCGCTTCAGGGGCAACTACTACTATACGATGAATTCCGAGCTCGCCGCCGCCTTCAGGATCATTCCCACCCAAATCCCCACGCTGGACGAACTCAAGGCACCGGCGATCTTCAAGGAGTTGATCAAGCGCGAAAAGGGGCTGATTCTCGTCACGGGCCCCACCGGAAGCGGTAAGTCGACCACGCTTTCGGCACTCCTCAACGAAATCAACCTCCACGAACACAAACACATCATCACGATCGAGGATCCGGTGGAGTTCATCCACGAAAACAAAAAGTCGCTCTTTTCACACAGGAACGTCGGAGAAGATACCAAAAGTTTCGCCTCCGCGCTAAAATTCGCGATGCGTGAAGATCCCGACATCATCCTGATCGGTGAGATGCGTGACAACGAAACGATCGCCGCCGCGCTCACGGCCGCCGAAACCGGACACCTCGTCTTCGGTACGCTCCACACCAATTCGGCGATCCAGACGATCAACCGTATCATCGACAGCTTCGAAGGCTCCGAACAGTTGCAAATCAGAAACATGCTCTCGGTCTCCCTCACCGCCGTCATCTCACAGATGCTGCTTCCCAAAAAGGGAGGCGGACGTGTCGCGGCACAGGAGATTCTGATCAACAACCACGCGATCGCCAACCTGATCCGAGAAAACAAAGTCCATCAGATCTACTCCCAGATGCAACTCAACCAAGCGGCCACCGGCATGCAGACCCAGACCCAGGCACTCGAAACCCTCGTCCGCCAAAATCTCGTACACAAAGACGACGCGATGCGGATCTCCACCAGCCCCGACGAACTCAAGAGCCGTATCGGCCTCTGATCTTTCTCACCGTACCGTCTCGTCCCGAGGCGGTACAGTAGCCTTAATGAAATATTTTGTTATAATGCCCACGCATTATAGATCATCAAGGTTATTCATATGGAAAATATCTCGCTTTTCGATCTGGTCACCGTTTTGCTCGTGCTTTTTCTCGGCATCAAGGGAATCTTGCGAGGATTCATCAGGGAAGTCTTCGGTCTAGTCGGCATCATCGGAGGTATCTACGTCGCCTCCCGTTACGCGGCACCGGCCGGCGATTTCATCGATACCGCTTTTTTACATTTGGAGAGCAAAGAGTCACTCTACCTGATCGGTTTCGTGGCCGCCTTTCTCATCTTCTGGCTCGTCGCTACCCTGATCGGGAAATTCGTCGAAAAGATCGTTTCGCTCAGCGGTCTGGGATTCGTCGACAAACTGCTCGGATTCGCGGTGGGAGCCGCCAAGGTCTTCTTGATCATCGGCGTGATCGTCTATGTCCTCTCCAATATCTCCGTCTTTTCCGACAAGATCGCCCACTACACCAAAAACAGTTTCATGTATCCGCTCTTCTACGCCACGGGAAGCAAGATCGTCTCTCTTGACAAGTCGGGCTTGAAACTCTCCGACAAGGCACGGGCGATCGTTTCGTCCGAGGAGAAGAACCAGACGGCGAGCGGAGAGTAGCGATGCAACCCAAAACCTACGAAGAGTTGCTCGAAGCCTTCAAACGGCTGTTGCGCAAAAACGGTCTGAAATTCACCGCTCAGCGAGAGGCGATACTGCGCACGCTCTACGAGCATCCCGACCACTTCACGCCCGAAAATCTCTATCTGCTGGTCAAAGCGCGCTATCCCGAACTCAAAACTGGTATCACGACCGTCTATCGCACCCTGAACCTGCTCGAGGAGAATGCTTTCGCGACCTCCATCTCCTTCGGAAAACAGGGGAAAAAATTCGAACTCGGAAACAAACCCCACCATGATCATCTCATCTGCGAAAGGTGCGGAAAGATCGTCGAATTCGAAGATCCGCAGATAGAGAGGCTTCAAGAAAAAATTGCTAAAATGCATGATTTTAAACTTACGGACCATCTGATGCAACTCTACGGAATTTGCAAAGCGTGTCAGGAGAAAGAAGGAGCGAAACAAAATTGATTTTCGACAGCCAATACGAACAGCAGCGTCTGGCCAAAGCGCAGGCGCTTCAAGAGGTGGGCAAAAGCCCTTTCCCCCACAACGTCACCAGAGAGATTTCGACCAGAGCCTTCAAAGAGAAATTCGCCTACGTCAACGACCTGGAAGCCAGACGCGACTCCACGCACGAAGCGACCGTCGCGGGTCGCGTGAAATTTCTAAGGCTCATGGGCAAGGCCGCCTTCGCGAAGATTGAAGACGAGACGGGACAGCTACAGATCTACTACAGTCGTGACGGTATCGGAACGGAGTGGTTCAACCAGTTGAAAAAACTTCTGGAAGTGGGCGACATCGTCGTCGTCAGAGGGTATCCTTTCGTCACCAAAACGGGCGAACTCTCTTTGCATGCGACATCGCTCGAGATCGCTACCAAAGCGATCAAACCCCTTCCGGAGAAGTTTCACGGACTGCAGGACAAAGAGCTCAGATACCGCCACCGCTATCTGGACATGATCATGAATCCGGATGTGAAGGAGGTGTTTCGCATCCGAAGCAAGATCGTATCGCTCGTGCGCCACTTCTTCGAGAGCAGAGGCTTTCTGGAGGTGGAGACGCCGATGATGCACCCGATCGCCGGAGGTGCGGCGGCACGCCCCTTCGTCACCCACCACAACGCGTTGGATGTGGAGCGCTATCTGCGCATCGCCCCCGAGCTCTATCTCAAACGTCTGATCGTCGGCGGATTCGAATCGGTCTTCGAGATCAACCGGAATTTCAGAAACGAAGGGATGGATCAGACCCACAATCCCGAATTCACGATGATCGAATTCTACTGGGCATGGCACAACTACCAGGATCTGATGGCGTTGACCGAAGCGCTTTTCGACTATCTTTTCGAAGAGCTCGCCCTTCCGCGAAAACTGGTCTACGGCGAATACGAAATCGACTTCTCCACCCCTTTCAAAAAGATCAAATGGGCCGACGCCCTGGTCGAATACGCGCAAGTGCCGCCCTCGATTTTGGAGAACGAAGAGGAGCTTTACGCCTTTTGCGAGGAAAAGGGACTCGAGCTGCAAAAAGGACTCTCGGCGGCGAAACTGCAAACCGAACTCTTCGACGAATTCGTGGAGCCCAGGCTGATCGACCCCACTTTCATAACAGACTATCCGATCGAAATCAGCCCCCTTGCCCGCCGTAGCGACGAAGACCCGAAGATCGCCGAAAGATTCGAATTTTTCATCGCCGGCAAAGAGATCGCCAACGGTTTCAACGAGCTCAACGATCCGACCGACCAGTATGAGCGCTTTTTGAAACAAATCACCGAAAAGAGCGCCGGTGACGAGGAAGCGCACGAGATGGACGAGGAGTACGTCCACGCTCTCGCCTACGGAATGCCGCCGACCGCCGGAGAGGGGATCGGTATCGACCGGTTGGTGATGATTTTGACCAACCAACACAGTATCCGCGACGTCATCCTCTTCCCTGCGATGCGTCCACAGCTCAAAGCGGAAAAAAAGATCGAAACAGAGGAAACGGACGAATGAGTTATTTTATCGAAAAAGAGGACCCCCAAATCTACGCACTGCTCCAGCAGGAGCTTACCAGACAGACGGATCATCTGGAGATGATCGCGAGTGAAAACTTCACCTCTCCCGCCGTGATGGAGGCGATGGGAAGTATCTTCACCAACAAATACGCCGAAGGGTATCCGGGCAAACGCTACTACGGCGGTTGCGAATACGCCGACCAGGTCGAACAGCTCGCGATCGATCGCGCCTGCGAACTCTTCGGGTGCAGATTCGCCAACGTCCAGCCCCACTCGGGAAGCCAAGCGAACCAGGGCGTCTATCAAGCCCTGCTCAAACCCTACGACAAGATTCTCGGTATGGATCTTAGCCATGGCGGCCATCTCACGCACGGATCCAAAGTGAGCAGCTCCGGCAAGATCTATTCGAGTTTCTTCTATGGTGTGGAACTAGACGGCAGAATCGACTACGATCGCGTGATGGACATCGCCAAAATCGTCCAGCCCAAACTGATCGTCTGTGGCGCGAGTGCCTATCCTCGCGAGATCGATTTCGCGAAATTCCGTGAAATCGCCGATGCGGTCGGAGCGATTCTTTTTGCCGATATCGCCCATATCGCCGGGCTGGTCGCCGCCGGCGAACACCCCAGCCCCTTTCCCCACTGCGACGTGGTCTCCACGACGACTCACAAAACCCTCAGAGGTCCCAGAGGCGGGATGATCATGACAAACGACGAGGAGATCGCCAAAAAGGTCAACTCCGCCATCTTTCCCGGCATACAGGGAGGGCCGCTGGTCCATGTGATCGCCGGCAAAGCGGTCGGATTGGGAGAGAATCTCAAACCAGAGTGGAAAACCTACGCCAAAGACGTCAAGGCCAACGCGGCCAAACTCGCCGAAGTCCTGATCGAGAGAGGTTACGACGTCGTCAGCGGCGGTACGGACAACC
>CAYUEN010000045.1:0-11300 GCA_964443745.1 uncultured Campylobacterales bacterium
GTTGATTTACAGAGATTAGATCGGTTTGCCTGTAAATTTTTTAGACTTTTGAAAGTAAAAGGAAAATTTATATCTATTCGTCATTTTTTTGTATATATTGATTTTTTCAACATGATGATTTATACTATACTTATAAAAATCAAAACCGTAGAGGATAAACCAGTGGCTGCTTTAAAAAAAGATAGGTTACTGCCGCACTATACCTATGCGGACTATATCCAGTGGGATGGCGACTGGGAGGTGATCGACGACACGGCCTATGCGATGGCGCCCCTCACCCCTTTTTAACCATCAATCTATCGCTAGTCTTATCGTACAGTCTATCGGTGAGAGTATAAAGGCATGCAAAGCTTGTATGGTCGTCTCCGGATCTGATCGTCGAAGTGGTCTCGCCAAGCAGTGCGATGCGCGATGAGAAAATCAAATTCGCGCTCTATGAAGCGGAGCAGATCCCCTACTATGTTCTCGTCTATCCCGAAGATCTCAAGGCGAAGATTTACTCCCTTGAAGATCATCGCTACCGAAAAGCAGCCGATCAGCTTGGGGATGATATTTGTCATCTCATCATTCCTGAAACTAATTTGAAATGATTTGATTTATCTGCACCAAACCGTACCTCCAGCCCACAAGTGCTATAATGCCGACAAATATCTCATAAAGGACGGTGCTTATGGAGTATAGCGAGGTATACGAAAAACTGGGGCTTTTCTATCTGGGCAAAGAGATCGACATCCCAAGCGGCGAAGTGACCGACGAACTGCTGCTGGTCAAAAACAAAAACTTCACCACCCACGCGGCGATCATCGGTATGACCGGAAGTGGAAAGACGGGTCTGGGAATCGGCATCATCGAAGAGGCGACGCTGGATCGCATCCCCTCACTCATCATCGATCCCAAAGGCGACATGGGCAACCTCCTGCTGGCATTCGACGATTTCGATCCGCAGAAGTTCGCCCCATGGGTCGACAAAGCCGAAGCCGAACGCAAGGGGATGGACATCCCTACCTACGCGCAGAAGGTCGCCGAGACCTGGAAGCGGGGGATCGAAAGCTTCGGACAGAGCGCGGAGCGGGTGAAGCGCTTCAAAGAGAGCGCGGATTTTACGATCTATACGCCCGGATCCAGCGCCGGAGTGCCGATCTCGGTATTGGCGAGTTTCGACGCCCCCTCTTCCGAAGCGGCGCAAGATCCCGACACCTTCTCCTATCTGCTGGGCTCCACCGTCTCGTCGATCCTGGCTCTGGTGGGGATCGAAGCCGACCCGCTGGCGAGCCGCGAATACATGCTGCTCGCTTCGATCTTCAACTACTTCTGGAAAAAGGGCGAAAACCTCACGCTGGAGTCACTCATCGGCTATGTGACCAATCCCCCCTTCGAAAAGGTCGGCGTACTACCGCTGAAATCCTTCTACCCCCAAAACGACCGCCTCAAACTCGCGATGCTGCTCAACAACGTCCTGGCTTCCCCTACTTTTAGCGCATGGACGCAGGGCGAACCGCTCGATATCCAAAAGCTCCTCTACACCTCGGAGGCCAAACCTCGCGTCTCGATTCTCTCGATCGCACACCTAAACGACAACGAGCGGATGTTTTTCGTCACGCTCCTGCTCAACCGCTTCGTCAGCTGGATGCGCACCCAAAGCGGCACCTCCTCACTACGCGCGCTTTTGTATATGGACGAGATCTACGGCTTTTTCCCCGCCACCTCCAATCCCCCCTCCAAAAACCCGATGCTCCTGCTGCTCAAACAGGCGCGCGCCTTCGGAGTAGGGGTGGTCCTCTCCACCCAAAACCCCGTCGACCTCGACTACAAGGGGCTTTCGAACATCGGCTCGTGGTTTATCGGGAGATTGCAGACCAAACAAGACATCGCCCGCGTGATCGACGGCCTGCTCAAAAGCGGCTCCGAAGCGCTGGAGAAGAAAGAGATCGAACGGCTCTTGGCCAATCTCGACAAACGGGTCTTTCTCCTCAAAAGCGCCCACCGAGACCGTATCGATCTCTTTACCACACGCTGGGTGCTTTGCTATCTGCGCGGCCCGCTGACCCGCACGCAGATCGCCACCCTGATGGCCCCCAAAAAAGCGGCCCAAACCGCCGTATCCGACACTAAGCCGAGAGCGTCCGCCCGCAGTACGCGCCCCGAAGCCGCCACCCAGGGGCCTCCGCCGCTTTCGGAGGAGATCGATCAGTTTTTCTATCTCAAAGACCCCACCGACGAAAACCCCACGATGGAGCCCTGCCTGCTGGCAAACGCCACCGTCCACTACTACAACGCCAAAAGAGCCATCGACGAAGAGGAGAATATCTACCTCAAATACCCGCTGGACGAGCGTGACAACGAGATCGACTGGGAGCACGGAGAGCCCAACGAAGACGACTTCGACCTCTACGACGTCACGCCGCCGGAGGGGGCGCGCTTCGCGCCGCTGCCCCGTTTCATCCTCGAAGCCAAAAACCTCAAGCCCCTGGAAAAGGCGTTCGCCGACTATCTCTACCACGAAAAACGCCTCACCCTCTGGCGCATCCCCTCGCTCAAGCTCGAATCGTCACCGGGCGAGAGCCGGGAAGATCTGCTGATCCGCGCCAAAGGGGTGCTGGAGGAGCGAAAAGAGGAGGCGATCGAAAAGCTCAAAGCCAAATACGCCAAAAAACGCGATATTCTGGAGCGGCGCTACCGCAGGGCGCTGGAGCGGCTCGAAAAAGAGGAATCCGACGTGAGCGCCAAGACGACCGATACCGTACTCTCGCTCGGGATGACGATCCTGGACGCCTTTTTGGGGCGCAAGACCGTCAAACGCTCCACCACCAGCCGCGCGGGCACCACGCTGCGAAACGCCGGACGCATCTACCGCGAAAAAGACGACGTCAAACGCGCCAAACAGCGTATAGAAGAGCTCGAAAGGGAGATGGAGGATCTGGAGGTGGAGCTGAGCGACGAGATCGACCGGCTCGATCTGGCATACGACCCCTCCGAGCTGGAGATCGAAGCCTTCCATATCAAGCCAAGGCGCAGCGATATCACCGATATAGAGACCGCCCTGCTGTGGGAGAGCCGATAATATTCAATATTTTATCTTTTTTTAAGATTCATTGAAGTATAACAAGCTATAATGGTCGGTATGCGGTAGATCACTGCAAAATGAAACATCGTCATGCCGCGCATGACAAAAAGGAACACAATGTCAGAGCAAGTCAAGGGTACCGTTAAATGGTTCAATGATGAAAAAGGTTATGGTTTTATCTCCGTGGAGGGTGGCAAGGATGTCTTCGTACACCACACGGGAATCAACGGTACAGGTCGCAAGACACTCTTCGAGGGGCAGGAAGTCACACTCGACATCACGGAGGGCCAGAAGGGCCCGCAGGCTGAAAACGTCAATCCGCTTTGAGCCGCTATCCGGGAGGACGCCCGCCGCGGCGTCTTTCCGCCTCTTTCCGCTTTTTACATCCCGCATCCACCCGCCATATCTGTTCTAAAGTCACGATAGAATAAAATAGTATACAATTTTTATCAAAAGGGTTACAATGAGAGGCTACAAAGTCTTTTCCGGGACCGCCAATCCCGAATTTGCCAAAGCCGTCGCCAAATATCTCTCGATGCCGCTCTCCGAAGCGACGATCAACCGCTTCAGCGACGGGGAGATCGGTATCCAGATCAGCGAGAGCGTCAGAGGGCGCGATGTCTTCATCATCCAATCCACATGCGCACCCGCCAACATGAACCTTATGGAACTGCTGATCATGACCGATGCCCTCCGCCGCAGCTCCGCCAGCACCATCACCGCGATCGTCCCCTACTTCGGATACGCCAGACAAGACCGCAAAGCGGCTCCCAGGGTACCCATCAGCGCCAAGCTCGTGGCGAACCTCTTCCAGACCGCCGGGATCGACCGCGTGGTCACGCTCGATCTGCATGCGGGACAGATCCAGGGATTTTTCGACATTCCGGTCGACAATCTCTACGGATCGATCGTCTTCAAAGACTATCTGATTCGCAAAAACCTCAAAAACCCGGTCATCGCCTCTCCCGACATCGGCGGCGTGGCCAGAGCCAGAAACTTCGCCAAGATGCTGGGGCTTGATCTGGTGATCGTCGACAAACGCCGCGAACGCGCCAACGAGAGCGAAGTGATGAACATCATCGGAGACGTCGAGGGCAAGGACGTCATCCTGATCGACGACATGATCGATACCGCCGGCACCATGGTCAAAGCCGCCGCCGCGCTCAAGGCCAAAGGGGCGAACTCCGCGATGGCTTTCTGCTCCCATCCGGTACTCAGCGGACCGGCTTACGAACGGATCGAAAAGGGCGAACTGGACGAACTGGTCGTGACCGACACGATCCCACTCTCCAGAGAGAGCGAGAAGATCACGGTCCTCTCCGTCGCACATCTCTTCGGAGAGGTGATCCGCCGCATCTACCACAACGAAAGCGTCAACGGACTCTTCGCCTAAATGCAGGAAAATATCAGAAACTTTTCGATCATCGCCCATATCGACCACGGCAAGAGTACCCTCGCGGACCGTCTGATCCAGGAGTGCGGCGCCGTCAGCGACCGCGAGATGAGCGCCCAGGTGATGGATACGATGGATATAGAAAAAGAGCGCGGCATCACGATCAAGGCCCAGAGCGTACGGCTAAGCTACGAAAAAGAGGGCAAAGAGTACATCCTCAACCTCATCGACACCCCGGGCCATGTGGACTTCTCCTATGAAGTGAGCCGCTCGCTCGCCTCCAGCGAAGGGGCGCTGCTGGTCGTGGACGCATCGCAGGGTGTGGAGGCGCAGACGATCGCCAACGTCTACATCGCGCTGGAAAACGACCTGGAGCTGATCCCCGTGATCAACAAAATCGACCTCCCCGCCGCCGATCCGGAGCGGGTGAAAGAGGAGATCGAGCAGACGATCGGGCTCGATTGCAGCGAAGCGATCGAAGTGAGCGCCAAGACGGGCGTCGGCATACGCGAACTGCTCGATGCGATCGTCGAGCGCATCCCCGCCCCGCAGGGAGATCCGAAAGCCCCCGCCAAAGCGCTGATCTACGACAGTTGGTTCGATAGCTATCTGGGTGCGCTGGCGCTGGTGCGTGTCTACGACGGGCAGATCCGCAAAGGTGAAGAGGTGCTGGTGATGGGAACCGGCAAAAAACACGAAGTCCTCTCCCTCACCTACCCCCATCCGATCAAACCGGTCAAAACCGACGTGATCAAAACCGGAGAGATCGGCATCATCTCTCTGGGGCTCAAAACGGTCGGCGACCTGCAGGTGGGCGATACGATCACCTCCGCCAAAAACCCCACGAAAGAGCCGATCGCGGGATTCGAGCCGGCCAAGCCGTTCGTCTTCGCGGGGCTCTATCCGATCGATACCGACAAATTCGAAGACCTCAGGGACGCACTGGACAAACTCCGCCTCAACGACGCCAGCCTCTCCTACGAGCCGGAGACCTCCGCGGCGCTGGGATTCGGCTTTCGGGTCGGATTTTTGGGGATGCTCCACATGGAGGTGGTCAAAGAGCGGCTGGAGCGTGAATTCGGCCTGGATCTGATCGCCACCGCACCGACGGTGATCTACAAAGTGATCAAAAACGACGGCACCCGGATCGAGATTCACAATCCGAGCGAACTGCCACCTATCAACGAGATCGAAAAGATCCTGGAGCCCTATGTCAAGGCGACGATCCTCACACCCGACGAATTTCTAGGAAACGTGCTCACGCTTTTGAACGACAAACGCGGTATCCAGGAAAAGATGGAATACCTCTCACCGGAGCGCGTACTACTGGAGTATGCGATCCCGATGAACGAAATCGTGATGGATTTCTACGACAAACTCAAGTCGGTCACCAAAGGATACGCCAGTTTCGACTACGAGCCCATCGGCTACCGGGAAGGGGATCTGATCAAGCTCGACGTGCGCGTCGCCGGAGAGGTCGTCGACGCCCTCTCGATCATCGTACCCCGCACCAAGGCACAATCCAGAGGGCGGGAATTCGTCAAGCAGATGAAAGAGTTGGTTCCCCGCCAGCTTTTCGAAGTGGCGATCCAGGCGAGCATCGGCAACAAGATCATCGCCAGAGAGACGGTCAAGGCGATGGGCAAGAACGTCACCGCCAAATGCTACGGAGGCGACATCACTCGAAAGCGCAAACTGCTCGAAAAACAGAAAGCGGGCAAAAAGCGGATGAAATCGATCGGAAAGGTCCAACTGCCGCAGGAGGCGTTTTTGACCGTCCTCAAAATAGACTGACCGGAGGCCCGGGAGGCCTTCGGACTACCAAACGAAACACTCTCCATACAAATTTTCCCAAAAAGCGACTTTTTGTTAAAGTTTTCTTTCCTATTTCCGACAAAGTCAATTTTTTTTGCTATAATCTTAAGATAAGATTTATTTCGAGGATTATACGCTTTGTTTCAACTACATAAAGTCGTCCTTGCCGTTGTCTCGCTGCTTCTGTGGCATGGAGCGCTCTTAGCCGCGCCCAACCCCTTCATACCGAAGATGCCGCTCGAAGAGGGAATCGTACACTACCGCGTCGGCGGCAGCGTACACGGCGAACGTATCCTCTACCTCAAAAACTATGGAAAATATCAGGCGCTCTTTTCCAAAACGGACGGAGACCTCATCGGATCGGATACCCCCGAAGAGCGGCTGCGGATCGTGGACGAAGAGTGGGTGACGGAGTACGACTTCACCACTCAAAACGCGAAACGCCACCACAGGCTCGCCTATCTGCTCGCCAAAAAATTCGCCGCGCTTCCCCCCGCCTCCCGCAAACGCATCCTCACAAACCTGAAAAAAGCGGGATCCATCTCTCCGGAAGACCTCCTCGAACGACGCTACCGATGCGAGCGGAAAATCAAGGGGTTCGAAGGCTATATGGTGGAAAAGGCGGGCGAAAACCTCTGCAAAAGCCAACAAGGAGGAATGCTGCTGCAATCTTCCATCGATATCTTGGGATACCATGTCACGACGATTCTTTCCGGAATCAAACCATGCAGACTCAAAGAGGGCTATTTCACGCTTCCTGCGGGTATCCACGCGACACTCGACACCGAAGCGGAATCTCGCCAGATGAAAGAGGCGGAGCGCATACTGCAATTGCTGCAAAAAGAGGGATTCCAAACGACCGGATCGCTGCTGCCTCCTCTGCGTCATCAGAGTGAAAATCTCCATCTGATCATCGAAGAGGGGATCCGATCGCTGGAGCGTATGCTCTAAATCTCAGTAGATCGCGTTGTGCATCACTTTCGCGAAATTTTTCAGATCGCTCGGCTGCAAAACACCGATATGGCTCTCTGAGAAGATCGGCTGATTCGACGCGATCGCGAACTCCTGCGAAGAGGTCGTAATCAACGTCCCCTCGATCACCAGTTTGTAGCTACCCGCCGGGAGGTTGGCCACTTCGATCTGCTCGATATTGTCGACGTGGTTGGCTCTGTCGCTTCTGGCAAGCCGTGTCGGGTCGTCCTTGTCGAGCGTATAGGGGTGGTAGACCCTGCCCGTGCGGGTATCGACGATATACATATCGATATCGTTGACCAGCGTCTTGGCGGCGGCGGGATTGGCCTCCGGATCGATCCAACTGATCGTCGTCTTGAGCGTCGTGGCGGCAGAGAGCGTGAAGGGGATCTCCTCTTTGCCGTGGTGGCCGACGCTCCCGCTGTAGAGTCTGGGTGCGGATGTCACGAGGGAGGCGACTAGATCGACGCTGCATTTGGCGTCGATCATCCCGAACCCCGTCTGATAGTCTGGTCCTTTTCTGCCTCTGTCTTTCGCACAGTTGATCAGGGCGGATTTGAGGATGTCATGGCGAATATCGGAACCTGTCTTCTTCTGAAACATCTCCGCCACGAGCGTCGCGGCACCCGTCGCGGCTGGCGTGGCCATGGAGGTGCCGGACATCATCTGATACGAATCGTCCGAATTGCCGTATGTGGAGAGAACCGATACGCCCCTGGCTACCAGATCGGGCTTGATTCTGCCGTCTTTGACGGGCCCGCAGCTGCTCAAAGAGGCGGGGTTGGTGGAGAATTGGTCGAGCGCACCGATCGTGAAGACATTTTTGGAGTTTCCGGGTCCTTTGATGATCCCGTAGGTGCCGTATCCCTCTTTTCCACCGTCGTTGCCGGCGGCTTCGAACATATTGATATAAGGGTTGTTCGCGACCGCGATATCCTGCCTGGAGGCGTAGGCGTCGTATTCGGCGAGGGCTGTACGCTCACTGTACCCGTAGGAGTGGTTCGAGATCAGAATTCCTTCGTTTCGGTAGAGCTCCAAAGCCGCGTCGGCGAAATTGACATCGTTGAAGTAATAGCTGTAGATCCGGCTGCCGCTGGCCATGCCTCTCACATCCGCCCGCTTTCCGGCAGCGCCGATCGTACCGGCGACGTGAGTGGCATGTCCGCTGATATCCGCGTCGTTTTTGACAAAAACCCTGCTCTGGCCATCTTCGGTGAACTCACGGTGCGAAGCGAGAATGCGTCCTCCATCGACGACACCCACTTTCATCCCCTTTCCGCTCAGATGGTAGGCGCCGCTCCAGAGAGGTTCGGCATCGAGATCTTTCGCGGTGTAGTAATTGCCGTATGTGTTGACGCCGCTGACGCTCATCATGTCGTGATTCTTGTCGACATACTGCACGAGTGGCAACTGCGTGAGGCGCTCGATCTGCGAAGCGGGGCAGTAGATCACCGCGGAGCGGAGCGAAGGAGTCACCTTTTCGATCTCCACATCCAGTCCATGATCTCTAAAATAGGTTTCCACCTCCGACGTCTCCATCTCCGTGAGAAAAAGGATATTCAGATGCAGATACTCCACGGAAGAGAAGGTCTGCAACCCTCCCTCCTCCTTTTTGAGCGTTTCGGACGCCTTGTAGGTCGCTTTGGTCTCGGCGGTCCCCACGATACCGGAGAGCGAAGCGACAGCACGGTCGATCGCACCCGCCTCTCCATAGAGATAGTAACTCAAATCACCCGCATATACGATCGCCTCCACGCCGTATCGGTAGAGGGACTCTTTCTGACCGTCGCTCAGCGGCGCTTCCATTTTGATCAGGAGGCTCTCCTCTTGCGTGGAGAGGGAGCGGATCTTCTTGGAATCGGACTGTTGTGTCACGGAGAGGGGCTGAAACGTCACTTCGCTGCCGCCCAACGTCAGAGCCGAAAGCGAGGAGCTCATCGCCGCGACAGTGCCGAGAGAGAGAAGAATCGTTCGAGAGAGGGTTTTTTGCATCGGATACTCCAAAAATTTTTTTCTTACACCCTAATTCGGTCACATTTTGGAGTCCTGAACAGTTTTTCTTTACTTTTTGAGGCTTTTTGGAAGAAAAATATCTATTTTTTACCAAAAGAAACATTTGTTTACTTTTGTTATTTTTGTGGTTTTAAATTTTTACCATGGTAAAAATTCAGCCTCCCTCGCAAAAACCTATGGATAGCCTCTTTTTCAAAACTATTCGCTATAATCACGCAAAAACAGAGGACGAACATGAGAGTATTGACCGGTATCCAGCCCTCCGGAGCGTTGCATCTGGGCAACTATTTCGGAGCGATCAGACAGATGCTGGAGCTGCAGGAGCGAAGCGATCTTTTCATCTTCGTCGCCAATTACCACGCGCTCACCTCGCTCAAAGACCCCCGCGCCCTCAGGGAAAACACCCTCAACGCCGCGATCGATTTCCTGGCGCTGGGGATCGACCCGCAAAAGTGCACCTTCTGGGTGCAGTCGGACGTAAAAGAGGTGTTGGAACTCTACTGGATCCTCTCGAGCTTCACCCCGATGGGACTGCTGGAGCGCGCCCACAGCTACAAAGACAAAGTGGCCAAAGGGATCGCCGCCAACCACGCCCTCTTCTCCTATCCGGTCCTGATGGCCGCCGATATCCTTCTGTACGATGCCGAAGTGGTTCCCGTGGGCAAAGATCAGATTCAACATGTGGAGATCACGCGGGATATCGCACAGAAATTCAACAATGAAATGGGAGAGCTACTGACGCTGCCGGAATTCAAGGTGGAGGAGAATCTGGCGACGGTTCCGGGTATCGACGGGGCGAAGATGAGCAAGAGCTACGGCAATACGATCGATATCTTCGCGACCGAAAAACAGCTCAAGAAGCAGATCGGAAGAATCGTGACCGACTCGACGCCGCTGGAGGAGCCCAAAGATTACGAGAGCTGCAACGTCTTCGCGCTTTGCAAACTCTTCATGACACCCGAAGAGCTCGAAGAGATGAAAGAGCGCTATCGCAGAGGCGGCGAAGGGTACGGCCATTTCAAGATGACGCTCAAAGAGAAGATCTGGGAGTATTTCGCCGAAGCCAGACGCAAGCGCGAATATTACAAAAGCCATCCCGAAGAGGTGGAGGCGATCCTCGAAGCGGGAGCGCAAAAAGCGCGCGCGGTGGCGTCCGAAAAGATCGCGCGCATCAGAGAAGCGGTGGGAATATATCGATAAGGAGGGGGTATGCTCGATCTAAAAGCGCTGCAGAACGATTTTGAGAGCATCAGTGAAAAGCTGCGCCGAAAAAAGGTGGACGAAGCGCTGTTGGAGCGTCTGAGAGAGAGTTTCGTCAAGCTCAAGCAAGAGCGTCAGAAGCTCGAAAAGCTCCAGGCGGAGCAAAACGCCAAGAGCAGACTCTTTCCCGTCTACAAAAAAGAGGGCAAGGATATCGCCGCGCTCAAGATGGAGTTGGACGAAAACAAACAGAAAATCGCCGTCTTGCAGGAGGTGGTCCGCACGCTCGAAAACAGCTGTAGCGAAATCGCCCTCTCCATCCCCAACATCCCCGACGACGACGTTCCGCTCGGAGAGGATGAGTCGCAAAACGTCGTCTTGGAAACCGTCGGCGAAATTCCCCGCTTTTCGTTCACCCCCAAAGAGCACTGGGAGCTGGCCGAAAACTGCGGATGGATCGACTTCGAACGGGGCGTGAAGCTGGCCAAAAGCCGCTTTTCGGTCCTGCGAAAGGAAGGGGCGAGAATCGAACGCGCCCTGATCGACTATATGCTCGATTTCAACCGCGCCCGGGGATTCGAAGAGGTGTGCGTACCCTATCTGGTCAACCGCGAAACCCTCGTCGGCACCGGACAGCTTCCCAAATTCGAGGAGGATCTCTTCAAGATCGAGGGGGAGGATCTCTTTTTGATCCCGACGGCGGAAGTGCCCGTGACCAACCTCTTTCGCGACGAAATTCTCCCCGCCGAAGCGCTCCCGCAAAAACTCACCTCCTATACCGCCTGCTTTCGAAAGGAGACATCAAAGCGAACAAAGCGCTGATCAAGGGCAAGAGTCACGGCA
>CAYUEN010000046.1:0-10831 GCA_964443745.1 uncultured Campylobacterales bacterium
AGAACTCTATCTTGTAGTCGAACCGACGGGAGAAAGCGGGGTCGATCGATTCGAGCAAGTTGGTCGTGGCGATCAAAACCCCTTCGAAACGTTCGATCTGTTCGAGGAATATATTTTGCATCTGGTTGTGCATTTTATCCGCACTCCCTCCCCCGCCGGAAGTTCTGGCGCTCAGAAACTGATCCGCTTCGTTCAACAACAATACCGGATCGCTTTTGGTCTTGGTCGCAAGCTCCCTGTAGGTATCGAAAATCTTTCTGACGTTCTTTTCGCTCTCCCCCACATACATCGAAAGAATTTTGGAGCAGTCGAAGCTGAGCACTTTGCGTTTGAGTGATTTCGCGAGCGAAAGCGCCGTCATCGTTTTCCCCGTACCGGGAGGGCCGTAGAAGATCATCCTTGCATCCAGCCCGCTTCGCTTTTCGCGGATACCCCAAGATTTGAGAAGTTTGAGAACGTTTTTGTCCATCTGCTTCAGGATCGTATCGAGCAACGCACGTGTTTTGGGATGGAGCACCACGTCGTCGATATCGGTTTTGGGTGTGATGAGTTCGAAAATCTCCTGCTCTTTTACGAGCGTGTCGAGTTTGAGCACCTTTTTCTTCTTCTTTTTGTGCGGATGGATGATCCCCCGCAAAAACTCCTCCGTCACGAAAAAACTGCGTGTCACACCCCCGAAGGAGGTGAGCATTTCGTCGTAGTCGATGATCTCCTCTTCGATCAGTGTCGCCCCCTCCTCCAATAACGAACGGTTCTTGATCTTGTCGTACTCGTTTTCGCTGATGAGATCGATCAGAGTGTTCATCTCCCGTAGACTCTCCAGTTCGCCCGAATACTCCTCCTTCAAAAGCGCCAGAAAAATGATCTGCTCCTTTTGGGAAAGATGGTAATCCCTAAAAAGCGTCTCCACCGCCAGCGGTGTCTTCGTTACCGAAATGCGCTCGTCGATGCGGCTTTCGAGTTTTTTCAGCCGGCTCTGAAGCCGTGTGATATTGGGAGAGCTTTTCGCGAAGCTATGTCTGAGTGCGCTGATTTTTCGATAGAGTTCGATGCGCTCGAATTGATCCCGAAGATACTCCAGGTGGTCGCTATAGGCCGTCGCTTCGGGGAGCGCGGTCTCGAGCGTCCCTCTTTCCGCCAGTTTGATGAAAGAGCCGCTGAGTGCCACGGAGGTGTTGATCAGCTCCAGATTCGTCACCTCCCCTATTTTGATCTGGGAAAAACTGCTTTGTGCGATCCATCCGAGTTCGAGCAGATTTTTGACCAGCGGAAGCTTTTTGAGATAGTCGTAGCCTTCCATCTCGAAAAGCTCGCTGAGCATTTCGTAGACGGAATTCTCTTCGCTACCGCGGACATGACGGTTCGCCAGATACCTCAGCAGCAGCGCTTCCTCTTTCGTACATTTGAGCTGGGAGAAGATCTTCGTCTTTTCTATCTCTTCACACTCCAGAAAATCGATAAGATAATCCAATCGTACACCCTTTTTGACGCCATTATACTCAAAATCTCTCTAACATAGCGCATGGCAAAGATTTGGTACAATTTTTGCTGATATTACAATCTATTTAAAAACCCGAAAGGATTGTTTCATGAAAGCCGTCGTAATGGCGGGCGGATTCGGAACCAGAATCCAGCCTCTGACCCACACCCTTCCCAAACCGATGCTCCCGATCGTCAACCGGCCGATGATGGAGCATGTCATCGTCAAGCTCAGAGACGATCTGAACATCACGGAATTCGTGATTTTGCTCTATTTCAAACCCGAAACGATCAAATCCTATTTCGAAGACGGCAGTGCTTGGGGCGTGAATATCACCTACGTCCTGCCCGACGACGACTACGGCACCGCCGGTGCGGTCAAATGCGCCCAGAAACATCTGCGGGACGACAATTTCATCGTCGTAAGCGGAGACCTGGTAACCGATTTCGATTTCGGAAAGATCGCTTCCGCCCACCGAAAGAAAAACTCAAAACTCACGATCGCCCTCACCCCCGTCGAAGATCCCCTGCAATTTGGAGTCGTAATCACCGACGAGGAGGAGAGAATCGAAAAATTTCTGGAAAAGCCGGGCTGGGGAGAGGTCTTCAGCGATACGATCAATACCGGTATCTACGTCATAGAACCGGAAATTCTGGATTACATTCCGCTCGAAAGCAGTTTCGATTTCGCCAAAGATCTCTTCCCCCTGCTGATGGAGGAGGGAATCACGCTGCATGGTCCGAAAATCACGGGTTATTGGCGAGACGTCGGCAATCCCCAGAGTTATCGCGAAGTGTACGACGATATCCTCGGCGGAAAGGTCGATTTTCCTTTTTCGGGCTTCAAAATCGAAAAAGGTGTCGATCTGCTTTTCACCGCGGAGGCGGACGTTCCGAAGCGTCTGGAGCACAAAGGGGTCGTGATCCTGGGAGAAAACGTCACCATCGGCGAGCATGTTCGGCTTCACAACGTCGTCGTCGGCAACAACGTCCGCATCGAAGAGGGCGCCTCCCTCCACAACTGCGTTCTCTGGAACGATATCACCGTCGGAAAAGATTCGCGTCTGTGCCATGCGGTCATCTGCGACCGCAACCGCCTGGGAGAGGGCACCTTCATCAAAAAAGGGGCCATCATCGCGGACAACTGCGACATTCTCGACCACGTCACGATCGAAAAGGACGTCATCGTCTGGCCGGACAAAATCATCGAAGAGAACGCGATCGTCAGCAACAACGTCGTCTGGGGCAGCAAATACAAATCCTCCATTTTCGAAGAGGGAATGGTCCGCGGCCGCACCAATATCGAACTCTCCTGCGAAATGTCGACCAAACTCGCCGAAGCCCTCGGCGCGATGCTCCCGCTCGGCAGCCGGGTCTACGTCTCCAGAGACTACCACAGAAGCTCTCGGATGCTCAAGCGCGCTTTTCTGGGCGGACTGCTCTCTTCGGGCATCAACGCCGTGGACATCACCTACATGCCCGCCGCCGCGATGCGTTACCATCTCGCCCACCGCGAAGATATCACGGCCGGCGTCCATTTTCGCCAAAGCGTCACCGACAAAACCCATACGGAGATTCTCTTTTTCACCGAAGAGGGGTTGCGTATCGATACCAATATGGCCAAAAACATCGAACGCCTCTTCTTCAGAGAGCGTTTTAGACGGGTCGATCCCGACGATATCGGAGAGATACAGGTGGCGGAGTTTCTGGAGAAGGAGTACAAAGAGGAGATTCTCGCCCATCTGGATATGGACGCGATCAAAATCGCCGAATACAAAGTGATCGTCGACATGATGCACGGATCGGTCGCCAAAATCTACCCCGACTTGCTCAACGCCCTCCAGATCGAGCACATCATGCTCAACGTCAACCCCGACGAAAAAAAACTCTCCACTCTTCCCACGCTGGAGAAAAAGTCGAGAGAGAATCTCTCCAAAATCGTCCGAAGTCTCGCGTACGACCTGGGATTCATCATCTATCCCAACGGCCAGAAGATGATTCTCTCCACCGACAAAGGGGAGATTCTCCCGCCGCATCTGGCACTTCTGGCCGTCCTCAATCTCGTCGACAAGACAGCACCCAAAATGCGAAAAGTCTTTCTCCCCTCCTGGGCGCCCGACATCTTCGACGAAAAATTTCGAAACCTTGAAATCGAACGGGGCAAATACCGCAACTTCACCGCCAAGAAGCTAAGAGAGTACTATCTGGTCGCATCGGTGGAGGGAAATTTCGCCTTTACGGAGTTCGCTCTCAACCGAGACGCGATCTACGCCAGTCTGAAAGTGCTGGAGATGCTAAGCGCGAGTCATCTGCATCTGGGAGAGATCGTTCGGGAAATCGGAAACTTCTTCTATACGCAGACGCAGGTCGCCTGCCCGTCCGGCCTGAAGGGGCGTATGATGCGCAGATTCGTCGAAGACGCCAAAGGCAAACGCGCTTCGATGGAAGACGGTGTCAAGATCTGGTTCGATACCCACGCCTGGATCCTGATGATTCCCGACCAATACAGCGACAACCTCAATCTCTACGTCCAGGCCGAAAACGAAACCAAAGGCGAATCGCTCCTGCGACGCTACAGAGAGAAGATCGAAGAGTGGACCGGTGAAAAAGACGACCGTTAACTTCCTGTGGCATATGCACCAGCCCTACTACAGGGACGACCAAAGCGGCGAGATCGTGATGCCCTGGGTCTTTTTGCACGCGATCAAAGACTACTACGATATGCTCTGGTATCTTGAGAGGGTCCCGGGGATCAAAGCGACGTTCAACCTCGTTCCCTCTCTGCTCGTGCAGTTGAAGGCTTACGAATCGTTCGAAGTGCGCGACAAACTGCTGATCGCGCTTCGTAAAAAGGTGGACCGGCTCCGAGACGACGAGCGAATCTATCTGGCCGAATACCTCTTTTTCGCGAATGTGGAACGGATGATCAAACCGCTCCCGCGTTATTTCTCCCTCTATCGCAAGAAGATGGCCTGCGAAAGCGACGAAGAGGCGAGTGCGCTTTTTGACGACGAGGAGTTTCTGGATCTGGAAGTGCTCTTTCTGCTCTCCTGGTGCGGCCCCTACCTGAGGACGCACGACCCCATCGTCAAAACGCTGCTGCAAAAGGGGGAGCGATTCACGGAGTCGGAAAAGATCTCGCTGCTTAGGCAACTTGGCGATTTCATCAAGACGATCGTCCCCTACTACAGAAAGATGATGGAAAAAGGCCGCATCGAAATCTCCACCACCCCCTTCAACCACCCCATCTCCCCTCTGCTGCTTGATATCAAAAACGCCCAAAAAGCCGACCCCGACATCCCGCTTCCGGATGTAAAGGGAAATCTGGCCGACGACGCACACGAACAGATCCGGCGCGCGATCGCCTACTACACCCGCTGTTTCGGACGAGAACCGGCGGGATTCTGGCCGGCGGAAGGGGCGGTGAGTTACGAATTTCTGGATATTCTGGCCGACTACGGACTCGAGTGGGCCGCAAGCGACGAAGAGATCCTCTACAAAACGATCAAAAAAGATACCAAAGCGGCGATCTACCGTAGAAACCGGCTCCATCTCAAAAAGCGCTCTCTCTCCCTCTTTTTCAGAGACCACGCCCTTAGCGATCTGATCGGATTCACCTACAGCGGATGGGAAGCCGAATCGGCGGTCGAGGATTTCGTCCGCAGAATCGAGACAATTCATGAAAGCGGAGAAGAAAACAGCCAAATAAGCGTCATCCTCGATGGTGAAAACGCATGGGAATACTACCCCGACAACGCGTCGCACTTTTTCGATCTGCTCTACCGCAGACTCGCCGAACTCCCTTGGTGTGAAACCGCCACGATGAGCGAAAGCGCCCAAGATGAAACGATCCCGGAATTCGAACTCTTCTCTCTGGAGCCCGGCAGCTGGATCGGCGGAAATTTCGACATCTGGATCGGTCATCCCGAAAAGAACAGAGCGTGGGAGTGGATCTATCGAACCAAAGCCGATTACCAAAAGTGCGAATCCCGACTCGACGAAACGAAACGAAAGCGGATTTTGAAAGAGTTTCTGATCGCCGAGAGCAGCGACTGGTTCTGGTGGTACGGCGACGACCACCACACGGTGCAGAAAGAGACTTTCGACGCCCTTTTTCGCAAACACCTGATCAACATCTACCACCTGATGGAGCAACCACCCCCACAAGCGCTCTTCGCTCCCATTCTCACCACGAAAAGCGGACCCAAAACCCCCTTTCTCAAAGAGCCCGTCTCACGAATCACACCCCGAATAGACGGAAAAATCACCACCTTTTTCGAGTGGATGGGAGCGGGCGAAATGGATCTTCCACGCGAACTCTCCGCCATGAATACGGAGGAGTTTCCGATTGAAAAGGTACTTTTCGGATGGGATGAATCCTACGCCTACTTCGCATTCGTCGGCACACCGGATGCGTTGTCGAAAAACTCGTGGATCGAACTTCCGCTTCCCGATCGAACGCTCCATTTCGATATCGATGCGAAGGAGCGCCGAAAAACCGACGATATCCTCTACGAAAGCGGAACGATTTTCGAGCTGCGTATCCCCAAAGAGCGGGTGTGGGACAAAGCGATCTCTTTCCGGTTGATGCGAAAAGAGGGGATTTTACAGCAGATTCCCCTCTACTCGAAACTCACCCTCAAAGAGACCGACCATCTCGAGAAACACTGGTTCGTCTAAAAAGGAGTATCATGAAAAAAACCGCGCTGCTACTGGGGCTGCACTGCCACCAACCCGTCGACAATTTTCACGAAGTGCTCGACGAAGCGATCGTCAAATCCTATCTTCCGTTTTTCGAAATCGCCGCCCGATATCCGTCGTTTCGTTTCAGTCTGCACTATAGCGGATGGCTGCTCGAATACATCCGCGACCATGCTCCCCGGCTCTTCGCGTTGATGCAAAAACTCGCTTTCAGAGAGCAGGTGGAGTTTCTCACCGGAGGATTCTACGAACCGATCCTCGCCTCCATCCCCTCGAAAGATCGGATCGCCCAGATAGAGAAGCTCAGCGCCTTCATCCAGACCCACTTCTCCCAACGTCCCAAAGGACTCTGGCTTACCGAACGCGTCTGGGACGGGGCGATCGCGACGGATCTGGTCGCTTGCGGCATCGAATACGTCATCGTCGACGACTACCACTTCATCAGCAGCGGTTTCGACCGGCACAACCTCAACGGCTACTTCGTCACCGAAGAGGAGGGGCTCAAACTCAAACTCTTCCCGATCAACAAGCGGCTGCGTTATCAGATCCCCTTCGCTCCCGAAAAGGAGGCATGCGACTATCTGGAGAGTATCGCGGACGAAAAATTGAGCGCAGGGGTGATTTTCGACGACGGAGAGAAATTCGGAATCTGGCCGAAGACCTTCGAATGGGTCTACGAAAAAGGGTGGCTGGAGCGTTTCATCAAGGCGGTACTAAAAAGCGACCTCATCGAGCCGATTCGCTACGGCGACTATCTGCTGCGTGCCAAACCGATCTCCCTGGCCTATCTGCCCACGACCTCCTATTTCGAGATGGGAGAGTGGTCTCTGGGGGCGAAAGAGGCTTTGGAGTTGGAAAAGATCAAGGAGAAACTCACGGAAAGCTTTCCCGCCGAAACGATCGAAAAATTCGTCAAAGGGTCGATTTGGAAAAATTTTCTGGTCAAATATTACGAAGCCAATCACATCCACAAACGTATGCTCGCCCTCTCCAACGACGCCAAAGAGGATCCCCTCTATCTGGAAAACCTCTACAAGGCGCAAACCAACGACGTCCTTTGGCATGGCGTCTTCGGCGGCATCTACCTGCCCAATCTCAGAGACAACGCCTACCGCTTCATCATCGAATGCGAAAACCGTATCTACCGCGACAGAGAATCGCTTCTAGTCAGCGATTTCAATTGCGACGGCTACGACGAGATCAAGTGCGTCACCAAGGAGATCATCGCCCTCTTCGACACCAAAAACGGGGGACAACTCTGCGAACTCGATCTGCGCGAAAAGGCGTTCAACTACGCCAACACGCTCACCCGCTACGAAGAAGCCTATCATGACAAAATCCGTCATCCCGCCCCCCGGAAGAGAGACGAAAAGCGGATCGAAGAGGAGGAGGGGATCTCCACGATCCACGACCTGAATATCTCCGATATCGCGAAATACGAACCCTATCTGATTACCGACTGGTATCACAAAAACTGCTTCATCGACCATATCGTCGACGAGAATTTCGACCCGAAACACTTCTACCGATGCGATTTCGCGGAATACGGAGACTTCGCCAACCAACCCTTCGACCTGGTCGAAAACCGTGAACTCACCGTCGGTCTGGAGCGTGAGGGGGGAATCTATATCGCCTCACGCCGATACCCGACTTCACTACGAAAATATTTTACGCTCGAAGGTGGAAAGATCGCGTTTTCGATCGGGATCGATACCCCGGTCGATCATCTCTTCTATCTGATGGAACACAACCTTCACTTCGCCGACAGCAGCAGAATCCTCATCGACGACTCCCCCTTCATGAGCGAACAGACGATGAGCGGGCAGAGAAACTTGAGCATCTACGACCCCTACACGGAAAAAACGCTGCTTTTTAGTTTCTCCGATCCCGTGGACATCACGATATGCCGGCTCGACACCCTTTCGCAGAGCGAGGCGGGATTCGAACTGACCAATCAGGGAATCACGCTGGGATTCAAGTTGCCGCTGAGAAACCGTATCCTGCTCGAAGGGTCGCTGGAATTGATCTGAATGGGTAGAGGCGTAGCATTCCCGAATTTTCCGGAAAAGATCGCCTCTTCGCGTTCATCTTTCGACGCCGATCGGACGATCTATCTCATTGAAAGTGACTCTATCTTACAATAACGGTATGGTTTATGGATCGAGTAACAAATTTTTTCAGGAGCGTTCATTGATGAGCACAAATCATGCACCGATGCAATTCAACCCGATGTACAGCACCAAAGTCGCCTACTTCAGTATGGAATTCGGTATCCACCAGGCCCTCAAAATCTACTCGGGAGGACTGGGTTTCCTGGCCGGATCGCATATGCGAAGCGCCTACGAACTCAAACAGAACGTCACCGGCGTCGGTATCCTCTGGTCCTACGGATATTACGATCAACTGCGCGAAGAAGATCGCACGATGCGCGCGGCGCATATCCGAAAACACTACTATTTTCTGGACGACCCCAACGTCACGGTAACCGTCAATATCAACAACAAACCCGTCTTCGTCAAAGTCCTGCTACTCAATCCGGAGGTGTTCCAATCGGCTCCTATGGTCTTGCTGACGACGGATATTCCCGAAAACGACCATCTCTCCAGAACGATCACGCAACGTCTCTACGACGGCAATCAGGAGACCCGTATCGCGCAGGAGATCGTATTGGGTGTCGGCGGTGTCAAAGCGCTCGAAGCGCTCGGTAAACAGATCGATATCTACCATATGAACGAAGGCCACTCCGTACCGCTCACCTTCTATCTCTACGAGAAATACAACGATGCGGACGAAGTCAAAAAACGTGTCGTCTTCACCACCCACACGCCCGAAGCGGCGGGTAACGAAGAGCACAACATCCACCTGCTGCACCGCCTGGGATTTTTCGGCAGACTCGACCTCGATACGGTACGGGAAATCACCGACACCTACGGCGATACGTTCAGTCTGACCGTGGGCGCTCTGAAACTCTCCAAAATCTCCAACGCCGTCTCCAAAATCCACGCCAACGTCTCCAACGATATGTGGAGAGAGGTGCTCGGCGAAGAGGAAAAAATCATTCCGATCACCAACGCCCAGAACAAACGTTACTGGCAGGATCGGGGACTCAAGCGCGCCTTGGTGGAAAACGCCGATTACGAAATCGTCTTTCGTAAAAAACATCTCAAACGTATGCTTTTCAACGTCGTCGCCGATCAGACCGGCAAAATGTTCGATCCCGACATTCTTACGATCGTCTGGGCCAGACGTTTCGCCGAATACAAAAGACCCGGTCTTCTCAAATACGATATGGAGCGATTTTTGAAGATGGTCAACAATACCGAAAAACCGGTCCAGATCATCTGGGCGGGCAAACCCTACCCCACGGACGGTACCGCCGTAGGAATCTTCAACGAACTGGTCCATCTCTCCCATGACATCAGAAACATCGCGGTATTGACCGGATACGAACTGGAACTCTCCGGCATCCTCAAAAGGGGTGCCGACGTCTGGATCAACACCCCGCGTATCAACAGAGAGGCATCCGGCACGAGCGGCATGACCGCATCGATGAACGGCGCGATCCACTTTTCGATTCCCGACGGCTGGCATCCGGAATTCGCGATCCACGGACACAACGCCTTCACGATTCCCGGATGCGACGGTACCCTGCCGATACACGAACAAGATCGCCTCGACAACAAAAACATGATGGACGTTTTGGAAAACGAGATCATTCCGATGTATTACGACGACCAGAAAAGATGGGTCAAAATCGTCAAAAACGCCATGAACGAAATCACTCCCTACTTCGACTCCAGCAGGATGGCGCATGAATATTACGAAAAGATGTACGACTACCATCCCGAATCTTCCGATGAAAACGGTGTGAAAACCGAGATGGTAACCCGTACCTAAACCCCTCCCGCCCCGGTCACTCAAGATCGGGGCTGTTGATTGCCTATTTTTTAATCACTTTTTTTGAACATATCACTTTTTTTAATGCTACTATTCTTCCGTACAAACTTTTTTCAAAGGATATATATGAAATGGAAATATGTAGCGTTGTTCGCACTGCTTCCTTCGCTACTCCCGGCAAACGAAGCGAAACTCGACAGCGGTGATACGGCTTGGATGATCGTGGCGACGGCATTTGTGATGCTGATGACCCCTGCGGGTCTGGCACTCTTTTACGGCGGTTTGACACGCCGCAAAAACGTTCTCAATACGATGGGAATGTCGCTGGCGGCCTATGCGATCGGCACGCTCGTCTGGGTCGTCGCGGGATACAGCATCGCTTTCGGTGCGGGAGATTTCGTCGGTACGGGCAAAATTCTCCTTGCGGGTATCGATGCCGATACGCTAAACGGCACCATTCCCGAACTGCTCTTCGTAGCGTTTCAGGGTACGTTCGCCGCGATCACCGTCGCGATCGCCAGCGGTTCGATGATCGAGAGAGTCAAATTTTCGACATTCGTCATTTTCACGGCACTCTGGATTCTGATCGTCTACGCACCCATCACCCACTGGGCCTGGGGAGGCGGAGAGACACTGAACTTCGGTGAAATCGATTTCGCCGGCGGTACGGTCGTACATATCAATGCCGGTGTCGCGGGATTTGTCGTGGCGATGATTCTGGGCAAGAGAAGAGACTACGGCAAAGCGGCCATCA
>CAYUEN010000047.1:0-10797 GCA_964443745.1 uncultured Campylobacterales bacterium
ATAATACTGCACCTTACTGGTGTGGGAATGTAGGTCGCCGCCGGTTCAACAGTATCGTATAATCTTCTCGATACCACAAAATCTACGTTCATAAAGCCCTCAACTTATGGTATAATCCACTTTTATCAATCAGGACCAATCACCATGAGAGAAAAGATCAAACGTGTCGCCATTACAGGTGGTACACATGGAAACGAATTTACCGGTGTCTATCTTATCAAGAAGTGGCAACAGCATCCAAATCTTATTCAGCGATCCACTTTTGAAACGATAGCGCTTCAGACGAATGTGGAAGCTTTTAAACAGGTACGAAGATATATAGACAGAGATCTCAATCGTGCGTTCAAAAGCGATGATTTGTACAACGACGAATTGACACGACATGAAGATCTTCTGGCAAAAGAAATAAACACTCTTTTAGGTCCAAAAGGAGAGTCTTCGAAAAATGTCGATTTCATAGTAGATCTTCATACTACGACGGCAAATATGGGACAATCTATCGTATTGAGCAACGAAAGCGAGTTGACATTACAGATTGTTTCCTATCTTGCTAGTAAAGAGCCCGATTTGAAAGTCTATAGATGGAAGGGTGACGAAGAAGACGCTTTTGTTGATTCGATCGCAAACCATGGATTTGCGATCGAAGTAGGACCTGTTCCTCAGGGAGTGCTGCGTGCAGATAAATTTCTACAGACTGAAAACCTCGTATATCATATTCTCGATTATCTTGACCGTTACAATGAAGGAGACGTGCAGTTTAGCGATACCCTTGAAATCTACGATCATATATGTTTGGTAGATTATCCCAGAGATACAGAAGGTGATATTCTCGCTATGGTCCATCCGGAACGTCAGGATAGGGATTTTGATCTCATTAAACCGGGAGATCCACTGTTTTTAACGCTTGATGGTGAGACAATCGTTTATGAGAGAGAGAAACCGCTTCATGGTTTGTTTATCAATGAAGCGGCATATTACGAAAAGGGTTTCGCTCTCTGTCTAGCGGAAAAACGAATCGTCTCTTTGAAGTAACTGTAGCAAATCAAACGGTTACCGGTTTATCTTTCATCTCTTTGACGGTTTCATCTATATAGTGAAAGAGTGCTTCGCTATGTTTTTCAGCTTCCTCGAATATCTTGATGATTTTGTCATGGTTGCCTTTGTTTGCCAGGCAAGCTCCGTCATGAACGCAATTTAGATTACTGGCGACAAGTTTGTGTAATTCTCTGTGATGTTCCACGATTTTTGGAAAATATTGGGATTTTCCAAAGAGTTTTTGTCCCTCGTCTTTAAGCCATTTTCCAAAATTACATCGCGTCTCGTCCGCGAAATCATTCGGATTTACCTTTCCGTTGGCGACACTGGAGTATGCACGATTCTTGAAATAGATATGGTCGATTTTCATCAGTGTAGTCAGTAGTTTGAAATAGCTGTAGTTGGCTTCGGTCGTCGCTTCCGTGATTTCATTATCGAGTACCTGCAGGGTCGTATCGAAATTGTTGATCGTGTTTTGGGCATTGACAGAAAGAGTGTTCATTTTTTCCGAATTGGTTTGGATTTCGCTCGATTGTTGCTGAAGCGCCTGAATGGTCAACGAGATTTCGGATGTGGCTTTTTGTGTATTTTCAGCCAATTTTCGCACTTCATCCGCAACGACGGCGAAACCGCGACCATGTTCTCCTGCACGTGCGGCTTCGATTGCCGCATTGAGTGCGAGAAGATTGGTTTGGTCGGCGATATCTTTGATCAGATTGACAACGGAAGTGATCGTTCCAACATTTTCGTTCAATGTTTCAATCGCATGGGTATTTTCCATTATCATCTCGTTGAGACTATCCAATTCGTTGCATACACTCTTTATTTCGCTTGAAGTCTGTTTGGAGTTGTCGGAAACTTTACGTAACTCTTCCGAAATATCCCCTGAAATATGGTTGGCTATTTTGAGATCTTCGGTGATGGTGTCGAGCCCTCCTTTGATACCGTTGCCGATTCTGCTGAATCTGGATGTCAGGCGGCCGCGTATCTGGTCGTTGATGTTGTTTCTCATAATGTTGACGGCTTGTTCGATAGCTCTTGAAGTGATGTTGAATTCATTGTGCAATCCTTCCGGAAACGTGCTTCTGTAAAGTTTGCCTTGATTGATTTCTCGAATGGTATTTCGGGTCTCTCTGAGCAGTACTTCCGTCTGATCAAGCATGTCGTTGATCGCCCATGCGATTTTTCCGGCGATGGATCGGTCGTCGGTCACCGCGATACGGTTGGAGAGTTTTCCTCCAGCCGCTTCCAAAGCCACATGATAGATTTGTCCCAAAATATCTTCGTCGTTTGATGTTTTCGCTTTGTTGGGAATAATTGCAGAAAGAAGTGCCATAAAGATCGCGACACCTCCCAACAAATACTCACTTTTATAGAAAAGATAGATGGAAAGAGACAGGATCGTGACAAAAAGAAGTGTAAAGCCGATGTTTTCGAATTTTGTTTTCATGCGATAGCTCCCATTTGGAGTTCGTGTACAAATTTTTCGTATGTGGTTTTGTTGTCTTCAAGATACTCGTTCAACAGTTTTTCGGAAGCTTTCATCCCCCCTCTGTTTTCCGCATCGTTGAGCAGCTTATAGATTCCGGTGATTTCTTCAACGGCGTGGGTAGAGGGTTTTCTTCTGACGGATGTATATCCGATGATACTACCTTTCGTATCCAGATCAGGGGTAATATAGGCGAATACCCAATAGTAACCTCCATCTTTGGAAAGATTCTTGACGAATCCGAAAAACTCTTTTTTCTGCTGTATCAGATCCCATGCGAGTTTGAAGGCGATGCGGGGCATGAATGGATGACGGATGAGATTGTGATTGGCACCTATGATTTCCTCTTTGGAGTAGCCACTTATTTCTACAAAGATACGGTTTCCATAGGTTATGATTCCTTTGGTGTCTGTTTTGGAGACGATGAAGTCGTTCTCGTTCAACACATGTTCATGATCGGTGATGTTTTTTGGTGCATCGTTTTTGGTCAATCTTTTATGTCCCATATGCTACCTTTAGAGGTGAGATACCACAAAATCGGCATTTAGAGGAATAGTTTGAGGACAAAAAGAAAGGTCTTGGTAAGCAGCTGCCTTTTGGGGGAGCGTGTTCGGTATGACGGAGTCGTCAAAAAGACCGATAGCCTGTTGAGAGAACTGTTTTTAAGAGGAGAAGTCATACCGGTTTGCCCCGAAGTGGACGGCGGATTGGGTGTTCCCAGGCCGCCGTCGGAGATACTCTCCGGCGAGGGTGAAGATGTGCTGGAGGGAAGGAGCCGGATTCTCAACAGTGTCGGCGAGGATGTGACGGAGGCTTTCGTTCGCGGCGCATATCGTGCGCTGCAGCTATGCAGGCAGTATCGTATAAAGGTGGCGATTCTCAAATCGAAAAGCCCCTCTTGTTCTCGCGAGAAGATCTACGACGGTTCGTTTTCGCGCAGGCTCAAAGAGGGCAGAGGGGTGACGGTCGCTTTGCTGGAAAGAGAGGGTATCGTCGTTTTCGACGAAACGCAGATCGAAGCGGCGCTTCTCAAAGCGGGGATTCGTTTTTGATCTCGTCCAGAATCCGATCGAGCGCGGCTTTGAGTTGATGCGCTTTGCGTTTTCTGGTTTCGAAAAAAGGTCGGGATCGACCGAACGTATCGCTCAGTTCGTCGTAGACGGCGAGTTTCAGATCGATATGGTTTTTGACGAGATCGAAAAGATTCTCCATCTCCTTTGCGTCATGAACGCTTCCGAGCAGATCTTTGAGCATCCTCTCTCTCGGTTTGAGCGCGATCATCTCTCCGAACGATCGTCCGATTTCCCGAATGTCCTTTTTTGAAAAGTAGACTCCGCATTTGGCGGGAGCCATCATCTTGAGCGTCAATTCCCTGACGAAGTCGGGATACTCCTCTTGGGGTGCCTCTTCGGTGTCGCATTCGAACGCACATTCGGCGCGCTTTGAATCTGCGAGGTTTTCGAATTCTTCTCTAAGATTGTCAAATTTATGCATGTTTTCTCCACTTTTTCGTTTTTGTTCGGGCGATTTCGGCAAAGATTTCGTCAAATCGGATCCATTCTACATCACCCTTTCGATACAGATCGCAAGGATGGTCTCTCAATGTCACGACAAGATGTACATCTTCCCAATATTGCGGTTTGTAGGCGCACAAAGCGTCTATGACGATATCGACATCCGATAGTATCGCCTCTTTGTTCCGTATCCTTCCAATATCCGTCGGTACCCGTTTTTCGACGATACGATCGAGTTCGGCCACTTTTTCGACGATCGGATCCATCAAGACGATCGTATCGGGATTTTCGTTTCTCAAATGCCACAGAAGCGTTTTGGATAGCGGTGTGGCGCCGACGATCGCGACCCGTTTCCCTTCGATCGGCGCACGTGAGGCGATAAGCTTCGCGGCGACTCGTCCGAATGTCAAATCGGCGACGTATTCCCCTTCTTCGATCATGATCGAATCGATCGCTCCGCAACTTCGCGCTTCCACGCTCATATCATCCAGCAGTCCGGGAAGGAGTTCCCAAAAGGGTTGCGCGAAATAGGCGCCTTGGATTTTGGAGTGTTTGAAGTTTTGTATGAAAAAGGGGAGATCCTCCTCTTTGATATTGATCCCCATCATCTTTTTGTTGAGATTTTCCTCTTTGAAGTGGCGATTGAAAAGCTCGTCTCTTCCTTCTTCGATCGCGTTGGGACCGACATAGACGAACAGTTGCGTCTCTTTGTCGATTTTCTCTATCGGATACCCCATAAGCTTCTGGCCTCCTCCTCTTCGATTTTGCAGCGGGGGCAGAGTGTTTCTCCCCCCAAATAGGTAAAATAGTTCGCGCATTCGTCACAACGCATCTTTTCGAATCGTTTCAACTCCGTGATTTCCGGTTCGAAAAAGTTTTTGACGGAGATGCTCTCAAAGTGTATCGCATCAGGTTCGCAGACGTCATGACAGAGTCGGCATTTGACGCAAGAGAGGGTATCGAAAAGAATTTTCGTCCCTTTGGGGTTGCTCTGAAGCGCTCCTGTGGGGCAAATACGGTAGCAGAGCGAACAGTTATCGCAATTTTCGTCGATACGCTTGCGGGAGATGAAAGAGAGTTCATCCGGTTCGAAAATGCGATACGCTTGCGGTCTTTGTACTCTTTTTAACGCCATGAAAAGAAGTTTACGCTTGTTTGGCACCGCCTTTTGGCGGATGTTGGCGGTATCGGTCGTGGTGATGGCATCTCTTTTGTCTATTTCCTCCACCCTCTTTTCGAATTCCGCTTTGGTGCGTACGGCACCTTTGAGGCTGAAACGCTCCAAAAAGGCACGTCTATCGACTTTTTGCTGCGGAACCTCTTGTGTATAGCCGATCTCCTCTGCCTCGAGTCGTTTGTCGCTCCCAAACGCCATAAGGAGCGTATTGGCTTCGTCGATATGGCTTCGGATGGTATCGTAGAGCGGATTCGCGATTTCGCAGGTGCCACAGTGGCCCGTATCGAGGATCGTCCGCTCTCCCATTATCGCCATCGAGACCAGATGTTCGACACTCAAAGAGGCAAGACACGGAAGATTCTTGCGGCAACTGAGCAAAGACTCTCCCTTTTCCAAAAAAGAGAAGACGAAATCGATCGTATTGAAATGTGGCAACGATATCGCCTCCGTAGGGCATACGCCCATACATCCGCCGCAGTCGGTACACCGATCTTGTACCTTCGGAATGTTTTCGACGAACAAGATAGCTTCTTCAGGGCAACTTTCGGCACAAAGATCGCAGCCGGAATTTTTGCTGTATACCCTCACGCAGTTTCCGGGATCGATTCGGAGTTTAGGCATGGAGATAGTCGTAATCGCTCAGGATAAATTCCAAACCCGTCATCGCCCCGTCATGATAAAGCGGGGTTCGGGCTTCGTTTTTGACGTTGATCAAATAGAGCGGTGCCCACTGCAACAGATGGTTTTCCAAAAAAGATCTCTGGATCTCCTCAAGCTCCTGTGCCGCGGAGATATCGTCGTTTTGGAGCGCTTTCGCCTCCGCTTCGCAGAGCATATACACAAACTCCAGCTCCGCACCGATATGGTCGGGAGAGACGATGCGGGCTTTGTCTTTTTCGACGATATAGTCGAATTTTTCGTAAAACTGTATGACCGGATTGTCGCCTCCGCTTTCGATCATACCGTCTTCGCGCATATAGAAGCTTTCGTACGGAACGAGATTGATGAGCGAAATTTCGGTAAAATCGACATTCAGATGTCTCTCGATCAGATCCTTTTTGGAAAGCTCATGATAGAGATCCCATTCGAAGAGATTGGGGAAGAACTCTTTTATGTCCTCTTGTTCGACGGTTTTTAGTAGTTTTTCGTCCGCCTCCTGCATAAAGACTCTGGAGTAGAGCGCATAAAGCAATCCTCTCTGTTTCGTTTCCACCAATTTTTCTTTCATAACTTCCTCGTTGTTCGATGTTTCGGGCAGAGCGGAGAGCGAAACGCTCCCCGCACAGTATACGATTTACGATTTGATTTTGAACGCATAGGCTTTATCCGTCAACGGCACGACGGGGCGATTGATGTGTCTGGGACGACGGATTTTGTTGCTTGCATCCAGCGGACGTGTGAGTTTGTCTCTCCATGCGCGAAACGTCTCCATGTTGTTTTCGTAATTGACGTAGATATCTCCTATCTTGTCGTCTTCACCCGCTTTTTCCAAGATCACTTTCTGATGCCAGGCGTGATTGCCCGCGATCGGGTCGGGGTGTACCGGAGCGACGGCGTTTTGCCAAGCGCCCGTTAAACCGTCCCACCAGATGTTGTCGGTATCTTTGTTGTACTCTTTGAACTGCCACGGCTTCATCGGTTCGATGCCGCCTTTTGCCGTCATTTTGGCGATTTTGCCGTCGTCTTCCAGTGCGTAGAGCGGAGCGCCGACCCCCATTACGCCGAGTTTGTGTTTGAATCCCGGAATATCGACGGCGTTTTTGAGTTTCCAGCGTCCGGCATGGTGCGAACAGGCGAGCACACCCGGTCGCGTCGCTTCGGTGACGATCGCCATACCGATAAAATAACCGCTTTCCAGACCGCTGACCGTATCGACGATGCGCACTTTGACGGCTTCGCGGTTTTTGATTCCCAGGCGTTCGGCGTCTTTGGTGTAGATCCATACCGGGTTGTGGTTCTGGCTGATCTCCATCAGGTGCTTGGAGTTGACCGAGCGGGTATGGATGTTGTATGGCAGACGGTAGATCGTATTGAGCGCGAATTCGTTCTCGCCTTTCATATAGTCATGATGCACTTGCGTGACCAGATGGATCATTTTCCTGCGCTCTCCTTCGTTTCTGGGATAGATGGGGATCGCGTATTCCGGCCAGTGGAACTCTTCGAGCCAGTCGACGTAAAAGTCGAGTTTGCGGCTGAGCGTCGCGAAACCTTCGACGAATTTACCGTCGACTTCGACGCCGATCGGTTTTTTCTTTTCGCCGTGTTTGGCCCAGAGTACGCCGAATTCGTCCCGTTCGACATCCTCCTCTTTGTAGGTGTGGCCGTGAGAGGTGATCGTTTTGTTCTTTCTGTCGATTTTGAGTTCGTGCTCCTGGGGTCTGTAGACGTCTGTCGCTTCCGTCCATGCTCCATGGTCTCTCATATATTCGTAGCACGGAAATTCGCTTTCGGGATACTCTCTTTTTGCCGCCGCTTTGAGGTTGGGTAGCAGGCTGAATCCCGCATCGTAATACTCCGCGATCGTCACGGGACGGCTAGGATCCTTTTTGCTCGCCCAGTACTTTTTGATACCCAGACTTCCGTCGGGATCGGCGTAGTAGTAGAGAATATTCATCCAAAACTCGTTCTCCTCCCAGATCTCTCCGAGCCCCGCTTTCATATGCGCTTCGAGTGTCGCGCGATTGATATTTTTGGGTTTCCATCCCATCTTCTCCAGCGCGACGCGAAGAGCGGGCTGTCTAAATGCCGTCCACTGTTCCGGTTTGGTCGGTTCGGATTGTTGGTCGTGTCGCTCTCCCGCCAACCCCGTGGGCAGAATGTAGTCGCAATACCAGTTGGTTTCACTCCAAGTCGGAGAGAGGTTCATCGACATTTCGACTTTCTTCTCATCCTTGAGCACGTCGATCCACCTGAAGCCGTCGGGATTGATCCAGACCGGATTGTACATTCTCGGAATGTAGAGTGCGAGTTTGTCCGGGATTTTGAGTCCTTTGTCGTTCCACTTTTCGCGCCATTCGTCATCCGCCAGCAGATGCGGGAAGATCATACTCATCTCATAGGTCGAAAGCGGATATTCCGGCGGCCATATCAGTTCGTTCCATACATCGACTTTCGGCGGTTTTTTGCCCGCGACTGTAGCTTTGTCGCCCTTTCTGCCGATAGAGATTTTGTGCCAGTGGTGCCAGCTCACGCCCCCCTTGTCTCCCGCCATCGCACCGCGAAGCGTCAACAGCAGGAATCCGGCTCTGGTGTTCATCCAACCGCCCCTGTGGCCGATGGTTCCCGCTCTCCAGAGATAGGTGGCGACGCGAGGCCCCGCGTCGATGAACATCTCGAACATCCGGTCGAGTTTGTGTTCTTGGCCCTCGAGTTTGCACTCCTTGATCGTAAACTCTTTGGTGTAGGGAGCGTAGATCTCTTTGAGCATTTCGATAAAGGCTTCGTAGGTACGCTCTTTGGGCACCTCGCCGATATAGCCGAATTGTACCATCTTGTTCAGGTAGGCGTCATCCGCCATCAGACGATCCCAATTGACCCAGTTTCTGACGAATTCATGATGGACCAGATCCCTCCCGTCGGGTCCCTTTTCGTGCAAGACGCGGTTGACCATATGCAGATAGAGTGCCGCTTCGGTTCCGGGCCATGGCGAAATCCAAAGATCGGCGATACCCGCGGAGTTGCTAAGACGTGGATCGATGACGATCATCTTCGCGCCGTTTTTGCGTGCGTCGGCGATATATCCGGCCGATTGCTGGAAGTAGTGTCCGGCATCGGCGGCATGGGAGGATTGGAGGAAGATCAGTTTCGCGCCCGCCCAATCGGGAGAGTTTCTATCGTCGTTCGCCCACTGGATCGATCCTTCTCGCGCACCCGCCGAGCAGATGTTGGTGTGAGAATTGTAGCCGTCCAGGCCCATCGTGTGAGGCACCCTGTGTCCGAAACCGTTTTCGTTCGGACGCCCCACCTGGTAGACGATCATCTTTTTGGAAAATTCGTCGCCTTTTTTGAGCGTCTTGTTGATATGGGCGCCGATTTCTTTCATCGCCTGATCCCAGGTGATGCGGATCCACTTACCATCACCCCTTTTGGAACCGGGCGCGCGTTTGATAGGAAAAGGGATACGATCGGGATCGTACATTTGACTCATCGTACCGTATCCTTTGGCGCAGTTTCTGCCGCGGCTGGCGGTATGCAGCGGATTTCCCATATATTTGCGTACCGTCAGCGTCTTCTTGTCGACCCACGCCGTCAATCCGCATCCCGCTTCGCAGTTGGAGCAGACGGTAGGTACGATCGTATAGTCATGCACTTCGATACCGTCCGGATTTTCTTTCGAGCGTACGCCGTTTCTGCCGGTGCCGCCTCGTTTCCAGTCGTCTCCGTCCAACTCGAGAAAGCTGTCCCATTCGCTTTGCGGAGGATAGAAATCCAGGCTCGCGGGAGTGGGGGTGAATTTCGATTTCTCTTCGGATTCCTGCGCGACGATATTCGTAAATACGCCCGTCGCCACGGTCGCACCGGCTACACCGTAAGCCGTGCCTTTTAAAAATTTTCTTCTACTTTCCAAAAACATTTACCTCTCCTCCTAGCTCAGTGATAGTAGTTGTGGGATGATGAGCCACACATGTTTGGTGATGTACAGGCCCGCGATCGCAAGTACTCCAGCGAGTTTCAACAGCGATCCGTTGCCCTCTTTCGTCGCTTTGAACGCGATAATAAATGGCAAAACGAAAGCGATCAACTGTCCCGCCCAGAACATCGTATTGTATGCGCCGCCGGCATGGATATGCTCGATCGTCGCTTCCGCTTCGGCCAGTTTCCAAGAGAAGAAATATTCGCCCATATACATCGCAAACGCCAAAAACGCGCTCACCGCCAGGATGATACCCAGATCGCGTCTGGCCTCTTTGTTCCATTTACCGCTAAAGAGTGCCAACGTACCCGCACCGGTCAAAAGCGCCGCCAACGCCATCTGTACCAGCTCGGCAGGCGTTTGCCAGAGTTCTCTTGCCACCGCTTCTCCCATGATGACCGCGGTGTAGAGTGTGACGGGCACCGCCAAGATGACCGCCGCTTTGAGCAGCGTATCGTAAAGACCGTCGGTTCGTTTTTTGACGACGACCAGATAGGCCATAAAGGCGATCACACCCGTAAGTGCCGTCGCGAACCACGCCCCCACGGTGATCGCGGAAGTCCAATGCGGGTGGAGAAAAATATTGATCATGCGAAACGGCTGATGTAGATCCAGCAGTGTGAAGAGCAGGAAGATATTCAAAAAGACGAACGCCACGATCGGCAGGATCTTTTTGAGTCCCGGAAGATTTTCGCTTTTATAGCGTGCCAGCAGGTAGCCGCCTACCAGTATCACGCCTGTGGCGATACTCTTCGCCCACATATTCAGGGTGATCATCCAGCCCCAAACGATACCGGGAAGCGCGACGTCCAAAGTGACGATCGCATTGTTGAAACTGTGTGCATGTTCTACCATCTTAATGCCCCTTTCCTATGTGTTTGAGGTGTGTGATGTTGTTGAAGAGGTTGTATCCCTCCTCGCGTTTGGCTGCCAGAGGGTTGAGCTGTAC
>CAYUEN010000048.1:0-10249 GCA_964443745.1 uncultured Campylobacterales bacterium
CCTACTTCGTCTGTGCTGATACAGATATCAAATCTGTTATATTTTATGTATAGGAAAGCTTTTTTTAGTAAAATATTATGGTTCTATCCATAATAACAGAAGGTATTTTTAATGATAAACCTTGAAGAATTAAGAAATTATCAGGCATTTTACCTGAAAACTTTAAGAACGGATTACAAAAGATATCTTTATCATGAAATAGATTTTACACAAAAACTCATTGGCATAGTAGGTGCCAGAGGTGTGGGAAAGACCACATTGATGCTTCAATATCTCAAAGAATCAAAAGTTGAATACAATAAAAAGCTATATGTCAACGGTGATGTAGTTGTAGACAATCTTTTTGAGATCGCTTATGAATTTTCGAAAGTGGGCGGGAAACTGCTCGTCGTCGATGAGATTCATAAAATAAAAGATTTTGAAACAGAGCTCAAAAAGATTTATGACATGCTGGAACTCAAAGTGATATTCAGTGGTAGTAGTGCTTTGCAGATAGACAATTCCAAAGGGGACCTGAGCAGAAGAGCACTACTTTATTTTATGAAAGGGCTTAGTTTCAGAGAGTTTCTGGAGCTAAAACTCGGCATTAAATTACCTGCGTTTTTACTGGAAGCTCTCTTGAGCGATCATGTCAATATATCTTATGAACTCTTCGAACAGATCAAACCGTTTGAGTTTTGGAGTGAATATTTGCAGTATGGATATTATCCTTTCTATTTTGAAGATCAGACACAATACCCCATAAGACTACGACAAACGATCAATACGGTAATAGAGGTCGATATTCCTTCCATTTTCCCAATCGAATACGAGAAGATTGTCAATCTTAAAAAACTGGTCAAATTAGTATGCCTTTCAAAGCCGTTTAAAATAAACATAAAAGAGTTGGCAAACAAAATAGGCACAAGCGATTACCAGACACTTTACAGATACCTGGACTATCTGGCAAAAGCAAAAATTTTGATGCTCCTTGGACAAAAAACCAGAGGAGACAATATCTTTACAAAACCTAAAAAACTCTATCTTGCAAATAGCAACCTGCATTATGCATATTGTCAAAATCAGGAGATAGGAACTGTCAGGGAGGTTTTTTTCGCCAGTATGTTCGATGCAGATAGACTTAGCTACACAAAAATCGGTGATTTTTTGGTAGAGGAAAAATATATATTCGAAATAGGAGGGAAAAATAAGAGCTTTCAACAAATCAGGGATATCAAAAACGGTTATGTGGTTGCAGACGATATCGAAGTCGGCACAGGAGCGAAAATACCTTTATGGTTATTTGGATTTTTATACTAGGAGATATCTATTGTGGATAGAGTAAATGATAAGTGAGCCGGGTTGTCTTTAAGAGCACTCTTGAGTTTGATTTTTCCCGCATTTGGAGAGTAAAAAACAAACATTGACCGCAGATCCTACTTTCGTACGGACGCATAGTGCAAAGATCACGATTTTTGGTATAATGTTTTTCAAAAGTATCAAGAGAGATCATGGCTACGCTAATCGATAGAATCAAAGCTTTTTTCGCGCATAGCGACTATCCCTTCGTATTGCTGTTTGGCTCTTATAGCAGCGGCAACGCACACGAAATGAGCGATATCGATATCGGCCTCTTTTATGAAAACGGAGTCGATTACAAAGATTTGGGATACCAGACGGCGATGCTGGAGGCGAAGATCGGCAAGAAAGTGGATATGATCGCTTTGAACGATATCTATAAAAAAGACCCGTTGTTCGGTTTTGAGATATTGCAAAACCATACCCCTCTGCTGGTACGGGACGAAGAGGCGTACGTGGCGTTTAAGACCTCATGTCAGCTCTATTATCTCGATCACAAACCGCTGATCGAAATGCAGGAGAGGGCTTTGGCCAAACGTATCGAAGAAGGCAAAATAGGGGAGCGGAATTTTGTTGCAGAGAGTTGAAAAGCTGGAGGAGAATATCACGTATCTTGGAAAACTGAAAGAGCGCTATTCCCTCGACGATATCAAATCGAACAAATTGGATGAATGGTCTTTGCGTTACGGTGTTTTTGAGTCGATACAGATCGTCATCGATATCGCCTGCCATCTTTCGAGTAAGTACAATCTCGGTTCTGCAAAAAGCTATGTTTCGTGCATTGAAAATCTGTACAAACACGATTATATCGATAAAACATTGTCCGCGAGTTTGATCTCGGCCATCGGCCTGCGAAATCTTTTGATTCATGAATATGTCAAAATCGACATCGAGCAGTTGTACCGCTTTTTGGAATATACCGAGGATTTTTCGCGCTTTATCACCGCCGTCAAACCCTATCTGTAAACTCTTGAATACTTATATTTTTTGTATACTCTTCGATGGCTGAGATAGAATCATATATCTTATTTTTATATTTGCAAATCCTGGCTGAGGCGTAGCGAAGCGAGACTGTATAAAAGATACACAAAAAAGAAAATGGTGTGTTATAATATACTGAAACAACGATGATGAAAGGATCGATTTGACTTTGCCGGCGCCCACCAGGCTAAGTAAAGATGAAATCGAAAAAATCGATTTTTTAGTCAAACTTGATTTCTATCTTGGCGAAAGAAAAATCGATGTGATAGTCGCAAAAGATGCAACTCGTTTGATCGAGCGCGAAGCACTGGAAAAAGGAGTGGAACTTTAAAGGAGATGTTTTTTAAAAAATCCTCACTCTTTTTGCGCCTGATTTTCTGGATGCTGCTGGCGGCCGGCTGCGAAAAGGGCCACTATCTTCCCAAGCCCGTCCATGCTCCCGACAACGATACAAACACCATATCTCAGAGTGCGCAAGAGACTCCATGCGATGTGGATATTTCGGATCTCGTGACGGATACGGGCGTGGCCGACAAATACCGCCTCGTATGGAACGATACCCCCGCGACGACGATGACCGTAGGGTGGAATCAGCTCGTTGACGGAACGACGCTGCTGTTCGCGGATGCGAATGAAGGATGCTGGCGAAGGCTCGCACCCGATCGCAACGACTCCTATCTCGGGATGGAGAGCAGATTCGTCCGCCTAAAGGGGCTCAAGCCCGACTCTCGTTATGATTTTCGTATCTGTGCGCAAAATCGCTGTTCTCCGAAGATGTGGTTCAAAACCGCCCCGCAGGAAAAAAAGCCGTTTGTCTTCATATCGGGCGGGGATTCGAGGTCGATCCCCGAAGGGCGGCTGAGAGGAAACAGGCTTGTCGCCGCGATCAGGCCGCTTTTCGTGCTGCATGGGGGAGATTTTACCGCCAGAGGCACCGCCGACGAGTGGGCGCGGTGGCTGGACGAGTGGCAGCAGACCAAAAGCTCCGACGGTAGAGTCTATCCCATCGTCCCTACCCACGGCAATCACGAAAACGCGGACAGGCGGATGCTCTATCATATCTTCGACATCAAAAACCCGGACGCCTACTATACGCTGAAGATAGGCGAGGGGTATGCGACGTTTTGGGTGCTCAATACCGAGCTGGAGCCGGGTGTGGGGTATGGTGATTTTCGCTCTCAAGACGGGCGGCTTTGGGAGATGCAGAGCGATTGGCTGAAAGAGACGCTGGATTCGGATCGCTCCCGCTGGCAAATCGTCTCCTACCACAGGCCGATTAGACCCCATAGAAGATCCAAACCGGAAGGTGAGGGGCGCTATGAAAAGTGGGCGGGGATCTTCTACAGGTACGGGGTGGATCTGGCGATAGAATCGGATTCGCACGTGGTGAAATACACCCTTCCCATTCGGCCGGACGGGGAGGGAGCGGAAGGCTTTGGCGTGGATTACGAAAGAGGGACGGTCTACATAGGCGAAGGGAGTTGGGGCGCTCCCACGAGGGAAAACGACGACGACAAACCATGGACGCTGCAAAGCGGAAGTTTCTGGCAATTTAAAGTGATCACGGTGGATACGGAAGCGATCCGGATCCGCACGGTGAAATTCGGTAGCGAGGCCGAGCCCTACGACACCGCGCGTGTCACGCCGCTCACTTGGGCCGATCGCGAGCGCGATCCCTACGCTCTGCCCGCGGGCCTGGATCTTTGGCGTACACCCGCTGGAAACGTCTATCGCATTCCTCTGCAGCGGCGATTTTAGGCAAAAAGCGAAACGTCCTTTCAAACGGCCAATCAGCTTGATTTCATCGCGGTTCTTTAGATCTACAGCCCTTTACAGTATAAGGAAAAATTTTATTAAGCAACAATTAATACATAAGAATATATAATACATTTATGAAAAAAACGGTTTTGTCTTTTTTGCTGGGTGTATTTGTTTTTGTCGCCTTGCATGATTATGTTATCGGGTATATCGACGAAAGTACACAGATGGAACTGTTGATCATCGACAGCCAAAGAGTTTCCGCCGATACGGTTTGCAGCTCTTCTCTCGCTCATTACAATCTACATGAAATACTCGACAGTTGTCGGATCGTTTTTGATACGATTGCGGGCCTTTTGACTAAAAGGCGAGATGAAATCGTTTATCTTGCGACAGTGACAGACAACTACATACCAAGAAGCCTTTACCGTCCTCCCATCGCATAATCCTCTTTTTATCCAAAACTACATTCCAAAATTTTCTATGAAAAGGTAATACATTATGAAAAAAATATTTATGCTGTGGCTATTGGGGTTGACGATTTTATCAGCTGAAAAATCATCTTTGAAAATATCCGACCAGGAGTGTCTTAGAGCAAGATACGGCCATATTCCCGGGGGAACGATGCATTCCAGAAAAGTTCTGGGGAAGCGCCTGCTGCAAAAGAGCGAAAAACAGACGGGTCGCACGAGAAAAGAGACCCTCGCGATACTTCGAAAAAAATATCCCGAGTTGAACATAACGCACATCGACTTCATTATCAGGAATTGTTACGGCTACTACCGTTTCGAAAGGGATTATTTCGATCCTCTTACGCTGGAGCGCATCTCAAGAGGAGAAAAACGATGAAACTCCTTTTGGTAGTGTTGCTATCGTTTTCGTTCGTATATGCGGAAAATCTTACCTTGCGAAATATTATTACGTATGTCAGGGTCCACCATCCGAACTACAAAGCGATGGAAGAGGAGAGTCTGGCGCTTGGTGCCAAAATACGGGCCGAAAACGCCAGAGAGCTTTCCACGCTCTCTTTCAACGGAGCCAACGCCGATCCCAATAACGGCGATAGCGCTTTTGAATATGGTGTCGGCGTATCGACGATTGTCGATTTGGCGAACGTTCGGGGATTGAATCTTGCAAGTGCGGACCTCCAAAACGAAGCGACGCTTTTGCTCAAACAAAGAGAGTTGTTCGCTTTTGGAAACGGTCTGAGAGAACTCTATCATCAAAGTTGTCTGGACAAAGAGAAGCTTCTGGTCTTGCAAAGTACGTTGGAAGCTTTCAACCGGCTCTATGCCAAAAAGGAAAAAGCCTACAAATACCAAGAGATTTCCAAAAAAGAGCTGTTGCAGTTGCGGTTGGAAAAGAAGCTTTTGGAGCAAAAAGTCCGTTCGCAAACGAGGGAGTACGAAATCTCCAGGGAGGCGTTGTTGAATCTGACCGCAATGCCTCATGTCGGTGAGAGCGAGTTGGTGTGTCGTGATCTTTATCCCATCGTCGAGAGAGTGAATATGGAAAACAAACCTTTTCTCTTGACCGCTCTGGCATTCGAAAAACGGATGCGAAGTTTGGATAGAAAGAAAGAGCGTTTTCGTAGAGGGTTGGAGCCGATCGAACTTTCGTTGGGATATGACAACGAGATCGATACCAAGCGTATCGGTGCCGGTTTTTCGGTCCCTTTGGGGTTTACTTCCGAAAGAAACGAACAGAGTCGTATTTATCTGCTTCATGAAAAAGAGATGCGGAAATTACGACACCATGCATGGTTGTTGAACCAAAACTCGAAACTCAGAAAAATAGAAGCCCAATTGCAAAACGACTACCATAGAATCGAGGCGTTGCGCGAAAACATCGAAACATATCGAAAAGAGCTGATGCCGTTGGTGGAGAAGAGTTTTCAGATGGGAGAGAGTTCGGTCATCGAATATATTTTGGCGAGACAAAAATTGCTCACTATCTCGTCGGAGTTGATCGAAACGAAAAAACGCTATTACAGTGAGCTTTTTACGTTGTATACATTGATAGAGACGGAGAAATAGAAAATGAAAAAAATTGTTGTCGTATTTGGTTTGTTGTTTCTAATTGTCGAAGCGAAGGAGTTACGACTTTCGCAAAAAGAGATCGCTACTTGGGGGATAAAAACGGAGCCGATCGAAAAGAGTGCGCAAGTGCCGCTGGGAAAGTTTATCGTCGAAGTGACGACACCGCCGAATTTGATTCGAACGATTTCGCTGCCGTTTAAGGCGCAGGTGGTGTCGTTGAACGCGGCTCTTTATCAAAAGGTCGAGAAGGGGGACTTGTTGGCGAAGGTGACAGGAACGGAGTGGATCGAGGCTCAAAAGTCGGCGATTTCCGATGCGATCGAGCTTCGTCACCACACCCATACCGCAACCCGAAAAAACAAATTGTGTCGTGAAGAGATCATTCCCAAAAAAGATTGCATCGCCGCCAATGCGGAGCTGCGCACCGATAAAATCAAAGTCGCCGCCTCCAAAGCGTTGTTGAAAAGTTACGGAGCGAGCGAACGGATGATCAAAGAGCTTTTCGAAAAGCTGACGATTTTTCCGGCCATCCCCGTCAAGAGTCCGATCGAAGGTACGATTGTCGAGCTAAACGCCCATCCCGGCAAAAGCACGCCTCCTTCCAGCGCTCTGTTCGTGATTCAAAAAGAGGGGGCCTTTTGGCTGGAGAGCGATTTGCCGCTACATACGACCCGAATGCTTGACGATGGGGATGAGGTATTGCTCGATATCGATGGAAAAAAATACCGAAGTAGCGTACTGCAAATAGCTCCTACGCTCAATTTGCAAAATCAGACCAGACATGTACGCTTTAGTCTCAAACCCCATAGCGGTTTGTTGCCGGGACTCCGTGTCGATGCGACGCTTATTATGCCCAAAGAGGCGTATCGGGTACCAAAAGTCGCCGTTGTCAAACACAATGGAAAGACGATTGTCTTTGCTCGGCGGAAGGATAGTTTCGTCGATGTACCCGTCGAAGTGATCGGCGAGGATCGAAACGCTTATTATCTTACTCCTTCTTCGACGTTGGGTGTTCCGATCGTCGTCAATGGAGTTGCGGTTTTGAAAAACATGTTGGGAGAAGGGGATGAATAGACTGATTGAAGCCGCGCTTTCGCAACGTCTTTTTGTCTCCTTGTTGGCGTTGGTGATTTTGGGGTTTGGGATCAAGGCGTATCGGGATCTGCCCGTGGACGCTTTTCCCGATATTTCGCCCACCCAGGTAAAAATCATATTGAAATCGGACGGTATGACGCCTTCGGAGATGGAACAGCGTGTGACGATACCTATCGAAATGAAAATGGTGGGTATTCCTCATGAGAGTATTATGCGTTCGATATCGAAGTACGGTTTGTGCGATATTACGATCGATTTCGAAGAGGGAACCGATATCTACTGGGCAAGACAGCAAGTAAGCGAACGCCTCAACGATATCAAAGAGGAACTACCCAAAAACCTTTCGGGCGGGCTTGCTCCCATCAGTACGCCCCTTAGCGATATTTTGATGTTTACGATCGAATCGCCTACGCTTACTTTGATGCAAAAACGGAGTTTGCTCGACTGGGTGATCTCTCCGAAGATTCGTTCTATCAGCGGGGTCGCCGAAGTGAACGCTTTGGGAGGAAAGGTACGTACGTTCGAAGTGGTGCCCGATTTGGAGAAACTTCGTACTTACAAGATCGCTCTGGACGACATTTTCGACGCGCTGGAGAAAAACAACCAAAACGACGGTGCGGGGCGTGTTACCCAGGGAGTGGAGAGTATCTTGGTACGAAGTGTGGGCAAACTCAAAACGCTTGAAGATATCAAGATGTTGCATGTCGCCAATGTCGATGGAAAGGTGATTACGATCGCAGATGTGGCGAAAGTGCATATCGGTCATTTGACGCGTGCGGGATTCGTGACCAAAGACGGTAGAGGCGAGGCGGTAGAGGGGTTGGTCCTTGGATTGAAAGGAATCAATACCACCAAAGTGCTAAATCGCGTCAAAACCGAGCTTGAAAAACTCGAAAGTCAGCTTCCCGAAGGAACACGTATCGAAATCTTTTACGATCGCTCCGATTTGGTGAATCTCGCGACCGATACGGTCAAAAAGGCATTGGTGGAAGCGGTGATTTTGATTGCGGTGGTTCTTCTTTTGATGCTGGGCAATTTCGCTTCGGCGTTCAGCGTCGCTTTGATTTTGCCGTTTGCGTTGCTGATGAGTTTTATGGCGATGCGCTATTTCGGATTGACGGCGAACTTGATGAGCTTGGGAGGTTTGGCGATTGCGATCGGTATCTTGGTCGATTCGGCAGTGGTGATGGTAGAACACATTACCGCGGAGCTTGGAAACCCCGAAAAAGAGCGAGAGCGCAAATTGGAGATCATTTACCGGGCGGCTGTCGATATGGCTCCTTCTATCGTAACGGGTGTGCTCATCATCATCATCGTGTTCATGCCGCTTTTGTCTTTGGAAGGATTGGAAGGAAAACTCTTTCGGCCGGTTGCTTTGAGTATCGTTTTTGCGTTGTTCAGCTCGTTGATTTTGGCACTGACGCTTATTCCCGTACTGAGTTCGTTCATCTTGAAAAAGCGAGAGGATAAAGAGTCGTTCGTGATGCGTTATCTTTTGCGTTGGTATCGGCCCGTTTTGGATTTTGTAATCAAACATGCCAAGACGGTGATCGTCTCTGTGGTGATTCTTTTCGCATGGTCGCTCTATTTGGCGGCAAATACGGGCAAAACCTTCATGCCTACGATGGACGAGGGAAGTATCATCGTCGGATTGGAAGCGCTGCCGTCGATTAGTCTGGAAGAGAACAAAGCGCTCAATCTGAAGATTCAAAAACAGCTTTTGAGGGATGTGCCGGAGATTGAGGCGATCATTGCCAGAACGGGAAGCGACGAGCTTGGATTGGATCCTATGGGGTTGAACGATACCGATACGTTTTTGGTCCTCAAACCAAAAAAAGAGTGGGAAAAGCCCGACAAAGAGTGGCTGATCGAGAAGGTTCGAAAATCGCTGGATAATTTTGTCGGTATCGAATACAGTTTCACCCAGCCGATCGAGATGCGGGTTTCGGAGATGCTCACGGGCGTGAGGGGAGATGTGGCCATCGATATTTTCGGTGACGACAACGATATCTTGGAAAGGATCGCGCAAAAGATCAAAGCGATCTTGGAGACGATCGAAGGGAGTAGCGATGTCTACAAAAAAGCCAACGAAGGAATCGAGTATTTCGAATTGGTCTTCGACAAAAAAGCGCTCGGGTATTACGGTATCGACGAGGCGGATATCGGTACGTTTTTGCAGACGATGGTAACGGGAGTGCAAAAGGGTATCGTCCAGGAGGGTATGCGTCGTATACCTTTGATGGTAAAGGGAGAAGGACAACTTCAAAACTCTTTGGAGAGTATCAAGAGTCTCTATTACGTATTGCCGAACGGTACGAACGTACCGCTACGAAATCTGGTGCGTTTTGTCTCTACTCAAGGACCCGTACAGATCGAACACGAAAACGGCTATCGCAAAACGATCGTTCAGACCAATGTCGAGGGGAGAGATCTGGTGAGTTTTGTGGATGAAGCAAAAGCGAAAATCGAAAAAGAGATCAAACTTCCAGCGGGGTATTATTTGAGTTACGGTGGGGAGTTCGAAAATCAACAACGTGCTATGAAAAGACTCGGCATTATCATCCCGATCGCGCTATTTTTGGTTTTTGTGATGCTTTTTGTTTCGTTCGGTTCGATCCGACAGGCGGTCATCGTCATGATCAACGTACCGTTGGCGCTCATCGGAGGTTTTGCCGGACTCTATTTTAGTGGAGAGTATATGTCGGTGCCGGCGTCGGTCGGTTTTATCGCGTTGCTTGGTATTGCCGTGCTAAATGGTGTCGTTTTGGTGAACTATTTTAATACACTCGTTAAGAACGGCTATAATATAGAGGAGGCGGTGCGCGTAGGAGCGATGCGTAGGCTTCGTCCGGTGCTTATGACGGCGATGATCGCCGCACTAGGACTTTTGCCGCTGCTTTTTGCGACAGGGCCTGGATCGGAGATTCAAAGACCGCTTGCGATCGTGGTGATCAACGGGCTTATCAGTTCAACCGCGTTGACACTGGTGATACTACCGGTGCTCTATATTTTGACGATGCGTAAATTGCATAGTCTAC
>CAYUEN010000049.1:0-9658 GCA_964443745.1 uncultured Campylobacterales bacterium
ATTTTCCAGTAGAAATTTCCGGTTTTTTTCATCGGATATCTCCGACAACAAAGAGGAAATCAAAGATTTGAAAAAATCTCCTTCTCCAGAATCTCTTGTATTTTTATCATTTTTACCAATAAATTTAATATCTTTATTTTCTGCCTGGGGAGTGAGGGAGAGGCTATTCATAGGTACTCCTGCGATTTGTTATCTTATCGTATATGTGAGCAAGATGTGTGCCAATTTTTCTTTTGGATGGTTTTTGGATATAATCCGCGAAAATCATAGATATTAGGATAAAAATGAGAGAGATCAGAAATATCGCCGTTATCGCGCACGTCGATCATGGCAAAACGACACTGGTGGATGAATTGTTGAAACAATCGGGGACGTTCGATGCACACAAACAGGTAGAAGAGCGGGTTATGGACAGCAACGATTTGGAAAAAGAGCGAGGTATCACTATCCTTTCGAAAAATACCGCGATCATCTACAAAGATTTCAAAATCAATATCATCGATACTCCAGGTCATGCCGATTTCGGTGGGGAAGTGGAGCGTGTGTTGAAGATGGTCGATAGTGTATTACTGCTCGTGGATGCACAGGAGGGGGTCATGCCGCAAACGAAATTCGTCGTCAAAAAGGCGCTCGAACTCGGACTCTGCCCGATCGTCGTGATCAACAAAATCGATAAACCCGCCGCGGAGCCGGATCGTGTGGTGGACGAGATCTTCGATCTTTTCGTGGCACTTGATGCAAACGAAGAACAGCTCGAATTTCCGGTGGTTTATGCCGCGGCGAAAGAGGGGTATGCGAAACTCGCGTTGGAAGATGAAAACAGGGATATCATGCCGATTCTCGACACGATTATCGAGCATGTACCCGCACCTATGGGAAGTGAGGAAAATCCGCTTCAGCTTCAGGTGTTTACGCTCGATTACGACAATTTTGTCGGTAAAATCGGAATTGCGAGGATTTTCAACGGTAAAGTCGCCAAAAATCAAAACGTGACACTCGTCAAAGCGGATGGAGAAAAGACGAACGGACGTATCAGCAAGTTGATTGGGTTTCATGGATTGGATCGAATCGATATCGATGAAGCGTACAGTGGGGATATCGTTGCCGTTGCCGGTTTTGACGCTCTCGATGTCGGTGATACGCTGGCCGATCCAGCCAATCCGGTCGCTCTCGATCCTCTCCATATCGAAGAACCGACGCTTTCGGTCATTTTTGCCGTCAACGATTCGCCTCTAGCTGGAACCGAAGGGAAGTTCGTCACTTCGAACAAGATCGCCGAACGTCTGGAAGCGGAGATGCAGACCAATATCGCGATGAAATACGAAAGCAGCGGAGAAGGAAAATTCAAGGTGTCCGGACGCGGAGAGCTCCAGATCACGATTTTGGCGGAAAATATGCGCAGAGAAGGGTTCGAATTTTCTCTTGGTCGTCCGGAAGTGATTCTCAAAGAGGAGAATGGTATTGTGATGGAACCCTACGAGCATCTTGTCATAGATGTGCCGGATGATTGTACGGGAACGGTCATTGAAAAACTGGGGAAGAAAAAGGCGGAAATGGTCAGTATGAATCCGACAGGAGATGGTCAGACGAGAATCGAATTTGAAATTCCCGCCCGTGGTTTGATAGGTTTTCGGAGTCAGTTTCTGACAGATACGAAAGGAGAAGGTGTCATGAACCACTCCTTTCTCGAATATCGCCCCAAAACCGGTAATGTCGAACATCGTATGAACGGAGCCCTCGTTTCGATGGAGAACGGTATCGCATTGGGATATTCGCTTTTCAATCTTCAGGATCGTGGTGTACTTTTTATCAAACCTCAGGATAAAGTGTATATAGGGATGATCATTGGAGAACACTCCCGTGCCAACGATCTGGATGTCAACCCCATCAAGGGAAAACAGCTTTCGAATGTGAGGTCTTCGGGAGCGGATGAGGCGATCAAACTTGTTCCGCCTAGAGAGTTGACGTTGGAGCGTGCGTTGGAGTGGATCGAAGATGATGAACTGGTGGAGGTTACGCCGCAGACGATTCGGGTACGTAAACGTTATCTCGATCCGACCGTACGAAAGCGTATGGCAAAAAAATCCAAATAGGGTGGATTAAAAGAGTCACGTTATAATATGTCGTGATGGCATATCAAATTTTGAAGGAGAAGAGATGGATCTCAACGATATCGTACAAATCGGTACACAACTGTTCAAAGAGAGGGTCGGAGAGCAAGCGGGTGATCTCGACGAAGGTAGTCTGATGGATGCACTTGGAAGTTTGCTCTCCAATGAAGAGGGAGGACTCGATCTGGGCAACATCATGTCCGCGCTTACAAACGGAGATCTGGGATCGATCGTTTCGTCCTGGATAGGTAGCGGTGAAAACGCACCGATCGAAGGGAGCCAATTGAGCGAATTGCTAGGATCCGAACAGATCAGCGCGTTTGCGGAAAGATTGGGAATCGATACCGATACCGCATTGAGTGGGTTGACCGATGCATTGCCGAACATGATCGACAAAGCGACACCAGAAGGCGAATCGCTGCTCGATTCGTTCGGGGGAATCGATGGTATTATGGATATGGCAGGTAAATTCTTCGGAAGATCGTAATCTTGATCTTTGAGGGGCTTGGGTGCCCCTCTCTTCTTTTCAATTATTAATTTTTGATTAATCATTTTCCCATATTTTACGATATAATGACACTGCATTATGATGAGAAAAAAAATATCAAAGGAATATAATGGGACTTTATGATAGAGATTATGTCAGAGAAAGCACCACTCTACACCGGCAGGAGCGCGTGCAGAAGAGGGAGACTTCTCTCTCCACGTTTATCAAACAGACGTATCAACTGTTCGCCGCTTCGTTGCTCGCCGGTGCCGCAGGCGCCTATCTGGGGATGGGGATCGCGGCCGTTTCCCAGTATTACTGGGGATTCGTGATTTTGGAATTCGCCTTACTGTTCGGGTTGATGTTCAGTAAAAACAAGCCCGGACTCAATCTGGTCATGCTGTTTGGATTCGCGTTCGTATCCGGTTTGACGCTTTCGGTGATCATCGGCCATTTCGTGGCGGCCGGAGCCGGATCGATCGTGGCCAACGCTTTCATACTCACGACCGTCGCGTTCGGCGCTTTGTCGATGTTCGCGATGAATACCACCCGTGATTTCACGATGATGGGCAAGATGCTGTTCGTTACGCTGATCGTCGTGGTTGTCGGCTCCTTGTTGAACGCGTTTTGGCTTCACAATCCGTGGATGCAGATGGGTATCGCTTCGGTAAGTGCCATTCTTTTCTCGGCGTTTATCCTCTACGATACGCAAAACATCATCCGTGGAAATTACCAAAGTCCGGTCGATGGAGCCGTGGCGCTTTATCTTGATTTCATCAACCTCTTCACCTCTTTGCTGCAGATATTGGGAATCTTCGGCAATGAAGAGTGAGTCGAAAGAGGGGGATTCCTCCTCTTTCAAACTGCATCGTCTCATCGATGCCAATCTGAATCGACTCAGAGAAGGTATCAGAGTGTGTGAAGATATCGAGCGATATCTGTTCGATAACGAAACGGTTTCACGCAAACTCAAAGCCCTTCGACACCGTGTCAGAATTTCGGATTCCACACTCTGTCTGAAAGCCAGAGACATTGCGGGCGATGTCCTGAAAAAGACGATACCCTCCGAATCGAAAAGAGAGAATATCCATACGCTGCTTCTATCGAATATCAAGCGGGCGCAGGAGAGTGCGAGGGTACTCGAAGAGAGTCTGAAGCTGATCGATACCGCGGAAGCCGAAAAGTTCAAACGGATTCGCTACGAACTGTATGATCTTGAAAAGGAGATCTTCAGCGTCTGAGTTTTCCCCATGCGAACAGGATTTCGAACTCCAGATACTCCAGGGGATACTCCAAAATGAGTTTTTTCGTCTCCCTATATCCCAATCTTCTCTCTCCGCCGCTTACCCCGCTTCGTTTGATATAGCGGAATTTCGAAAGATTATCGGGAAAATAGAGTCTTTCGTTCCAATGTTCGAAGCGACAAACAAAACGGCTTTTTAGCATATTTTCCAACTCCTTCAATTCGGGCAAAAAGGTGGGAATGTTCGCCTCTTTTCTGATTGTTCTAAACGTCCCTTCGCAAAAAATGGCGAATGCGATCCTTTCCCCCAGTTTTGTGATATTGTCCAAAAGCGAAGAAAGATCGTGTGCCCATTGAAGCGCGGAGGAGGAGACGATCAGATCAAACGGTGCGAACCGGGAGAGCTCGCTATAAAGATTGGGTTCTTCGAAGTCGGCCCGGATGATTCTTACCGATGAAGCGCGAGGATGGATCGCACACATGTTGGCGGCTTTGTCGACACCGACGAAGCGGGTGATCGGCCATGCGATGTGCTGAAAAACGGCTCCTGATCCGCATCCCAGATCGAGTATGGTGCGCGCTTGAAAATCGATTCCCTCCACCAATCTTTTCGCCACTTTTTTCTGGATGATGTTGGCGGAGTCGTAGCTTTGAGAGCGTCGTGAAAACTCCTCCGTGTGTCTGTCCATTACCTGCTTGTACGCCATTTAACATTACTTTTAAATTTTTTTGTTATAATCAGCCGATTATATCCAAAAAAGGTTTCGACATATGACTTCAGTCATCCTTGTATTACAATTCGTGCTGGCGATCGTGCTGACGATCACCGTACTGCTGCAAAAGAGTTCGTCTATCGGACTTGGTGCCTATAGCGGCAGCAACGAGTCTCTTTTCGGAGCGAAAGGGCCGGCTGGATTTTTGACCAAATTCACTTTTGCGATCGGTGCGCTTTTTATTCTCAACACCCTTGCATTGGGCTATTTCTACAATCAGGAAAACAAAGCTTCCATTGTCGATACGATGCAGACGCAAAAGACAATTCCGGTTACAGCGGAAAAGAAGGTCGTACCCACGATTCCGGCAGCTCCCGCCGTACCAGAAGCGGCCGGAAACAACACTACCAAATAGAAGGAAAGTGAATGGAACTCTCTGAAATATATGCACATCAGAAAGAGTCGATAGCCAAGACGATCGAAGTGTTGAAAAAAGATTTTCATACGCTTCGCAGCGGCAAAGTGTCGACTTCGATCGTGGACGGTATCAAAATCGACTACTACGGAACGATGACACCGTTGAATCAGGTAGGGACCGTTCTGGCGACGGATGCGACGACGATCACGATCACACCGTGGGAGAAAAATCTTCTACCCGAAATCGAAAAGGCGATTCAAAGTGCCAATATCGGCGTCAATCCGAACAACGACGGAGAGGCGATCAAACTCTTTTTCCCTCCTATGACGGTCGAGCAGCGTCAGGAGAGCGCCAAGAAAGCGAAGGCGATGGGAGAAAAGGCGAAAATCGCCGTAAGAAATATCAGAAAAGAGGCGAACAACAGAGTCAAACAGCTCGAAAAAGAGAAATTGATCACGGAAGATGAGGCGAAGAAAGCGCATGACGAAATCCAGAAAATTACGGATGAAGCGGTCAAACGGATCGATTCGCTTGTCAAGGAGAAAGAGCAGGAGCTCCTGAAAGTCTGATATGGATTTGAAAGAGATCTACAGCAAGGCGGGCGCGTTGCTGGAGGGCCATTTTCTGCTCAGTAGCGGAAAACACTCCCGATACTATCTGCAGAGTGCGAAAGTACTTGAGAACACGAAAACGGCCGCGATATTGGCCGATGCACTGGCACTGATGATCAAAGAGGCCGGAATCGAGGTTGATACGGTCTGTTCGCCGGCGTTGGGAGGGATTCTCGCCGGATACGAACTTGCCCGGGCATTGGATGCGAGGTTTATTTTTACCGAACGTGTAGAGAAAATCATGACGCTTCGGCGTGGTTTCGAAGTGAAAGAAGACGAAAAGATTCTCATATGCGAAGATATCATCACTACGGGCGGATCGGCATTGGAAGCGGCGGAAGTCGTGATGAAATCGGGTGCGAAAGTCGTCGCCTACGCTGCACTGGCCAACAGGGGCTTTTGCAAAAGAGTCGGCAGCGACATCAAGCCCAAACCGGAGTGCAAGCTGCCTGAAAACACTCCTTTTTTCGCGTTGGGAGATTTTGAATTCGAGATCTACGAGCCGGAAAAGTGTCCTCTTTGTAAAGAGGGTACGACCGCATACAAGCCGGGGAGTAGGGGCAACTGATTTCTCCTCTCTTCTTGAGACCTTTCTAAATAATCTCGCATTTTTTCCGATATACTAAACAAGATTACTATTTCAAGGATATGAATGAAAATATCAGTCATAGGTACTGGCTATGTAGGGCTTGTTACCGGAACATGTTTTGCGGAGATGGGAAACAGAGTAACTTGCGTCGATATCGACGAAGAGAAGATTTCAAAACTCAAAGAGGGTGTTATTCCGATCTACGAGCCCGGTCTTGAGGATATGGTTTTGGAAAACCATAAAAAGGGAACCCTTCACTTCACAACGGATATCAAAGAGGCATTGCAACATTCGGATATCTGTTTTATCGCGGTAGGAACACCGATGGGTGAAGACGGGAGTGCGGATTTGCAGTATGTTTTGGCGGTCGCCAAAAGCATCGGTGAAAACATGACGCACCATATGTACGTGATTGACAAATCGACGGTGCCCGTCGGTACGGCGGAGAAGGTGAAAGCGACGATTCAAGAGGCGCTTGATAGGCGTGGAAGCGATTTGACGTTCGATGTGATCAGCAATCCCGAATTTTTGAAAGAGGGGGCAGCGATCGAAGATTTCATGAAACCGGACCGTGTCGTGGTGGGCGCCGATAACGAAGAGGCGTTCGAGGTGATGCGCGAACTCTACGCTCCTTTTACCAAAAACCATGACCGATTCGTGGCGATGGACGTCAAATCGGCCGAAATGACTAAATATGCGGCCAATGCGATGCTCGCGACGAAAATCTCTTTCATGAACGAAATCGCCAATATCTGCGAGCGCGTCGGTGCGAATGTCAATATGGTTCGTAAAGGTATCGGGAGCGATAGCCGCATCGGATTCAGTTTCATCTACCCCGGATGCGGATACGGCGGAAGTTGTTTTCCCAAGGATGTCCAGGCACTCGCGAAAACGGCGAAGGATTTTGGCTATACGCCCAAAATTCTCGATGCGGTCGAAGAGGTCAATTACGCCCAGAAAAGGGTACTTGCGGATAAGGTGGTCGATCGGTTCGGAGAGGATTTGAGTGGGAAAACCTTCGCGGTGTGGGGATTGGCGTTCAAGCCCGAAACCGACGATATGCGTGAGGCGAGTTCCATCACCATCATCAACGAACTGACCAAGAGGGGTGCGAAAATCAAAGCGTACGATCCCAAAGCCGAACATGAAGCCAGGAACTTCTATCTCAAAGGAAACGAAAACGTCGAATATGTCGATAGCAAATACGATGCGCTTACGGATGCAGACGCGATGCTGTTGATTACGGAGTGGAAGGAGTTTAGAAGTCCCGATTTTGATGAGATGAAACTACGTCTGAAAAATCCGATCATTTTCGACGGCCGCAATCAGTACAAACAGTCCACGATGCAAAAGCGCGGTTTCGAATATTATCAGATCGGAGTTCCCAAGTGAAACTGCTCGTCACCGGAACGGCGGGGTTTATCGGTCACAATCTGGTGAAAAAACTGCTCGATCGCGGTGACGAAGTCGTAGGGATCGACAACATCAACGACTACTACGACGTCAATCTCAAATACGGTCGTCTGTCCGATACGGGAATCGATACGACCCTTTTAAAGAGCGATCCGCAAAAACCCCATAAATCCCGGACATACGAAAATTATACCTTCATCAAGCTCGATCTCAGCGACAAAGAGGGAATGGAGAGGCTTTTTGAGACGTATCGGTTCGACGCGGTCTGTCATCTCGCGGCACAGGCGGGGGTACGCTACTCCCTTGAAAATCCTCACGCCTATATCGATTCGAACGTGGTCGGATTTTTGCATATTCTGGAAGGGTGCAGACATCATGGCGTCAAAAATCTCTGCTACGCATCCAGCTCTTCCGTCTACGGTCTGAACAAATCCCAACCCTTCAAGACGGGCGATCATACCGACCATCCCGTCAGCCTTTACGCCGCCACCAAGAAATCGAACGAAATGATGGCGCATACCTACAGCCACCTCTACGGTATTCATACGACGGGATTGCGCTTCTTTACGGTATATGGCCCGTGGGGTAGACCCGATATGGCGCCGATGCTCTTTGCCGATGCGATACTCAACGACCGGCCCATCAAAGTCTTCAACTACGGAGACATGAGTCGCGATTTTACCTATATCGACGACATCACCGACGGTGTGATTCGCGTCATCGACAACCCCTCCCGTCCGAATGCGGAGTGGAACGCACTCGATCCAGATCCCGGCAGCTCTTCGGCCCCTTATAAGATCTACAATATAGGAAACAACGAACCCGTCCGCCTTATGGATTTTATCCGCACGCTCGAGAAAAAGTTGGGAAAAGAGGCGAAAAAGGAGATGCTTCCCATGCAGCCGGGCGACGTGCAGAGTACGTATGCCGATGTGGACGATCTTATCGAAGATATGGGATACAGGCCCGATACCTCCATCGATGAAGGAGTGGAGAAGTTCGTCGCATGGTATAGGGATTTTTACGAGATTTGATCGATGAATATCTTTTTTACACTCGATTATGAGATATACTCCGGTAAAAATCCGGGTACACCCCAAAAATGTATGGTCGAACCATCCGAGGAATTGGTCAAAATCGGCAATAAATATGGTGCCAAATTCGTCTTTTTTGTAGATATCGGTTACATTCTCAAACTTGATGAATATCGTAAAAAATATGCCGCAGCCGATCAAGATTACAAAATTGTCGTCGATCAGATCGAAAGGCTCCTCAAAGAAGGACATGATATGCAACTGCATATCCATCCTCACTGGGAAGATTGTCGGTATGGAACCGGAGGGTGGCAAATGGAAACGCGTCGTTTTTCGTTATTGAATTTCAATGAACGAGATATTGAAGAGATTGTCACCAGATATTCACATGGACTTCGTAGTCTTGTAGGTGACAACGTATTTGCCTATCGGGCGGGTGGTTGGTGTTTGCAGCCTTTCGAGAAACTCTATCAACCACTCAAAGAGAATGGGATCTGGTTGGATAGTACCGTCTATCAGGAAGGATATCACCATTCCAAAACACATTTTTTCGATTTTCGTGGAGCTCCTTCGAAAACGGAGTGGCATTTCGAAACAGATCCAATTATCGAGATGGAAAATGGGTATTTTACCGAAGTACCTATTGCGTCATATAGAGTAAGCCCGCTTTTTTATTGGAAATATGCAGTCAGTAAAAAAATTTCGAGAGGGATTCACAAACCTTTTGGAGATGGGCAGGCACTTCCTGCGGCAAAAAGTGATTTGATACATATGTTGACACGATTTTCCCACTCTGTTGTCTCTATCGATGGTTATAAATCGAGTTTTCTTCAAAAAGCGTTGAATAAATATGTCAAGGATTATGGGGATGGAAATTTTGTTACCATTGGACATCCCAAAGGAATCACTCCTTATTCATTGAGAAAGCTGGATCTTTTTATGGCTGAAAATCGAAGAAAACACCACTTCACAACACTGGCAAAAACACACTCTAACTGACACGAATATAACATTGTAAGATTAGCCGTATATAAAAAGC
>CAYUEN010000050.1:0-9472 GCA_964443745.1 uncultured Campylobacterales bacterium
AACAACTCCTTTATCGGATGCTTTTTCTTTTGCAGTCTTTCCAACATGTTCTCATTGACCGAAATAATATACTCCCCAAGTTCTTTTTCAAGTTCCTGGATACGAACCATTTGTTCGAACTTCTCACCTACATTTTGTGCAATCTTTTCACGCTTTTTTTAGAAAATAGTCGAATCGAGAAACTCTGGTTTCTGCAAATTCTATCAATTAAGTTGCGGCAAGTCTGATTTTTTCACTATTTTGCAACGTTTTTTGATCAAGACAATTTAACGAAGTATAAAGTCTCCGGAAAACATCATAATAGCGATGAAAAACGAGTGTATTTACCGTTCCAATTTTTTTATTGAGACGCGTTGATATTGACTGCATAATCCATTCGGATGGATGGAGGGGATATGGGGTGAAGGTCTCTGCAAAATATTGATAGAAATCTTCAGAAAAGAATCTCTTAAATTATCTTGACCTATGTGAAATTATACACTTTCTTGTCAAACTTTTGCTAATATAATTCCTATCTCACCCAAAGGATAGAGTATGCTTTTTACGACTCCTCTCAAACACAACGCTCTGAAAATTCTGCTTCTGGGCAGTGGCGAGCTGGGCAAGGAGGTGGCGATCGAGGCGCAGCGACTCGGGATCGAAGTGGTCGCGGTGGATCGCTACCAGCACGCCCCGGCACACCTGGTCGCTCACCGCTCCTACGTGATCGATATGCTCGACAAAGAGAAGGTGCTGGAAGTGATCCGGCGCGAAAAGCCCGACTATATCCTCCCGGAGGTGGAGGCGATCAGCATCGAAGCGCTCTTCGAGGCGGAGAGAGAGGGTTTTCATGTCATCCCCAACGCCGAAGCGGTCAACAAAACGATGAACCGCAAAAACATTCGGATTTTCGCGGCCGAAGAGCTGGGGCTCAAAACCAGCGCCTACCGTTTCGTCAGCGATTTGGAAGGGTTGAAAAAGGCGGCCGAAGAGATCGGTTTTCCCTGCGTAATCAAGCCGGTGATGAGCAGTTCGGGACACGGTCAGAGCATCGCCAGAGAGCGAAAAGATCTGGAACGCTCCTGGGAGATCGCCAAAGAGGCGCGGGGAGATGCGAGCGAATTGATCGTAGAGGAGTTCGTACCGTTTGATTACGAGATCACCCTTCTTACCGCGCGCAACGAGCACGGTACCGTCTTTTGCGAACCGATCGGCCATATCCAAAAAGAGGGAGACTATATCTTCTCGTGGCAGCCGATGCAGATGAGCGACACGGCGATCGACAGGGCAAAGATCATCGCCAAAACGATCACCGACGGACTGGGCGGACGCGGGATTTTCGGCGTAGAGCTTTTTATCAAGGGAGACGAGGTCTATTTCAGTGAAGTGAGCCCGCGTCCTCATGATACGGGCATGGTGACGATGATCACCCAATCACAGAGCGAATTCGCGCTGCATATCAGAGCCGTTCTGGGATTGCCGCTGGGTTTTCGCTTCTACGGGCCGGGGGCGAGCGCGGCTTACAAGTCGGATCTTCATTCTATCGCACCGGTATTCGAAATCGACGATGCGCTTTTCGACACCGATGCGTTCGTGCGGATTTTCGGCAAGCCCGAAGCACACCCCGGCCGCAGGATGGCTGTAGCCCTCACCTTCGGTGAAGATGCGCTCGAATACGCCAAAACCCTCGTCGCAAAAATCAAAGGAGTCTCATGAAACATATCAAAAAAATCGCCGACTATTCGATCGTAGGCGGAATGGGCGGGCTGCTTATCGCCGCGATGGGCGGATGTGAAAGTTCCGATCACGCTCTCCCTCCCCAACAGCAAGCACAAAGCGACGCTTTCGCACAGGCAAGCCAAAGACAAGGCGCCTTCGTCGTGATCGAAGAGGTCGCACCCAAACGATACAAAATCGTAGACGAATATCCAAGCTCCGAAACCCGGGTCATTCTCAAGAGTCTCGACGGTACCGAAAAAATCCTCTCTCAAGAGGAACTCGACACCCTGATCAAAGAGGAGGCCAAACGGATCGAAGAGGGAAAATCGACCCTCACCAATCCGGAAATCGGCAGCGGCATGGGAGGATTGAGCCTGGGGGAAACGATTCTCGCCAGTGCGGCGGGAGCGATCCTGGGCAGTTGGATCGGCAGCAAACTTTTCAACAATCCCAATTACCAGCAACAACGCCGTACCAGCTACAAAAACCCCTCGACCTACAGCCGTAGCGTCGACAGTTTCAAAAAGGCCAAAAGCACTACCTCCAAAAAGAGCGGATATTTCGGATCACGCTCCAAAAGCTCCACCCGCTCCGCTCCGACACGACGCTCTTCGGGCTTTTTCGGATCGCGAAGCGGCTCGCGCACTTTTGGCGGATAACGTATGAAATTTCGCAAAATCCGACCACTGACGAAATCGTTCCTGGAGGAGATCGGCTTTTCCTGGCATACCGATATGGACGATAATACCCCTTATCTCACCGACGAACTGGTGGTGGTGAGCGAACGGGAAGCGACGATGTACGCCGACGCCGCCAACGAGCTCTACGATATGTATGTGGAAGCAGGCGACTACGTAATCGAAAACGGGCTCTTTCACGAAATCGATATCCCCTTCAACCTCGTCGACCTGATCAAAGAGAGTTGGGAAAACGACGTCCACTGGCATCTCTACGGACGATTCGATTTTGCAGGTGGACTGGACGGTCTACCCATCAAACTGCTCGAGTTCAATGCCGACACTCCCACGCTGCTTTTGGATACCGCCGTCGCGCAATGGGCGATGCTCAAAGCAAACAAACTCGACGAAGCGGCACAGTTTAACAACCTCTACGGCGCACTGAAAGAGAATTTCAGACGCCTCGTCACGCTCGAAGAGAAGACCGAAAAATTTTCCGCCTATTACGAAGGGTGGAAACTCCTCTTCAGCTCCGTCAGAGGAGCGCAGGAGGATGAAGATACGACCCGTTTTCTGCAGCATATCGCCACCGAAGCGGGGTTTGAAACCGCTTTTGCTTACATCGACGAAGTGGCGTTCGACGAATCGGAGGGGATTTTCTACGGCGATGAAAATTTCGAGTTTCTATTCAAGTTGATTCCTTGGGAGGATATCGCGATCGAAGAGGGAGGGCTCGCTACGATCCTCACGCAAATCGTCAAAAACAAGAAAGCGATCATTCTCAACCCCGCCTATACGCTGATGTTCCAGTCAAAAGCGTTTATGAAGATTCTCTGGGATCTCTTCCCCGGCCACCCGCTGCTGCTGGAGACCTCTTACGAGCCCTTGCGACAGAAAGCCTACGTCAAAAAACCGGCATTCGGTAGAGAGGGGGAAAATATCACGATCTACGACACCGGCGGCGAAATCCTCGATGAAAAAGGGGGACACTACGCCAACTTCAAACCCGTCTATCAGGAGAGAGCCGCACTTAATCGCGACGATTCGGGGCGTTATTACCAAGCGGGAGTTTTCTTCGCCTACGAAGCGTGCGCACTCGGATACCGAAGGGGAGAACGCCCGATTCTCGACGACGACGCGAAATTCGCGGGTCACATCATCGAGGGCTGATCACTCGATCGTGATCTTCGTATTCGCGTAGCTGCCGGGAAGCGAAAGGATCAGATAGGGATTGGTGAGTGCCTCGGTAACCAATCCGGAAGGGGTGATCTTTTTGAGCGTGAGTGCCGATGCATCGGCGCTTTTGGTGATGGCGGCGATTTCATATCCGTATCCGCCGGTAAACTGTGTTCCCATCATCACGACGACCATCGTCCCCTCGAACGCCGGAGCCTTTTGCGCTGTGATTCGTTCGTAGAGTGTTGCAAACGCCTCTTTTTGAGCTGGAACGTCGCTGCGGAAACTCTTCGCGATCGCCTCGCCTTCGTGGTAGAGTGCCATATCCGCCGGATACGATCCGCTGGCTACGATAGTGTAATCCTCTTGCATCGATTTGGTTCCCTTGTCGATCGTCGTCTCAAATACCGTACCACATCCGCTAAAAAGAAGAAGAATAGCTACGGCGAATATGAGTTTTACGCTTTTCATCGTCTGGCTCCTGTCGTTTTATCTGCATCCATTCTAACGAAAAAGGGAAAGCAGCGCAAGAACTTTACGTAAAACTTTAATTTTTTCTATAATTTTTTTGTCTTTTATTCATTTTAGTTACCAAAAGTAATCATCTCCTACCGTTTCGACCCAACACGATCACCTCTTCCTCCAACATGATCCCAAAGCGCGCTTTCACTTCCGCTTTGGCCAGCTCGATCAACGTATACGCATCCTCGAAAGTGGCGCTTCCCAGATTGATCAGAAAGTTGGCATGCAAAGAGCTGAACATCGCGTCTCCGATTCGCTTCCCTTTCAAGCCGACCGCTTCGATCAGCCGCCCCGCGAATTCCCCCGGCGGATTTTTGAATACGCTCCCCGCGCTCGGCTCTCCCGGTTGTTTCGCACGCATCCGCGAAAACCGCTCCAGCCGGGCCATATCGAATCCTTTGCGTATCGAAAACTTTCCCTCGAACACTATTCCGTCGATACGACTGTGGCGATACCCGTGCGGAATCCGTTCTTTCGGCTTCTCTCCGCTTTGGGTTCGAAGCGAAACGAGACGGTCGAAAATCTCCTCCTCCTTCATTCCCGCATTCATCTTCAGCAATCCTCCAAGCGTTCCCGGAAGTTTGCCCAGATATTCGAACCCGCCGATATTATGGCGCCTGCAAAACGAAAATATTCGGCCGCTTCGGGTCGCACCGCCGACGATCAGGTACTCCCCCTCCAGACGAATATAGTCGAATCTTTTGGAAAGCATCACGAGCGGAGGCGGCGTTGGCGAGAGGAGCAGATTGTTCGCACCCCCCACGACGAAACTTCCCTCCGCCGGAGAAACCGGCTCATCCAGCAGCGTCACCTCCGCAACCGGACCGATCCGGATCGAACTGTAGCGGGAAAAGTCGATCTTACGGGTCATCAGAAGAGAAATGTGGGGATTTTGTTGAGAATATCGGTGGTGAACTCGATCATCATATTCATCATCCACGGCATCGTGAAGATGATCACCACCACCACCAGAATGATCTTGGGAACGAACGAGAGCGTCATCTCGTTGATCTGGGTGGTCGCCTGAAAGATACTGATCGCCAGACCCGCGATCAGACCCGCCATCAGCATCGGCAACGAAAGATAGAGTGCGAGTTTGAAAGTCTCGACTCCCAATCCAATCAACTTCGCTTCCACAAATCGCCTCCTCTATGCAAACCGGTAATCGTGGTATTCCCGGGGAATCAGAAAGGATTCGACCCGAATCGGCGCATCGTAAAAACCATGCTCGTATCCGATTTCGTAGAGCCGATCCAACGCCGCGAACTGCCTCTCATCCATCTCGATGGAGGTGTCGTTGGCATACATCTGCAGATAGCGATCCAACTTCCGGGCATCCACTCGGATCAATCCACGCTCTATGAGCATCGCCGAGAGGATGGCGCTATTTTGGTGCGCCACCCGTACCGCATCGGTCAGGATGCGTTCGTATTCGATCGCCCGTGTGATCGGCAGCGACCGTCTTAGCGCCATTCCGCCCAGCGGAAGCGGAAGATCTCCTCCGCACAGCTCTCTCCAGATATCCCAGAGCTCTCGCTCGACCTCCAGCTTTTCGTCGTAGGTGAGGATGCTTTCATGAATCAACACCCCGGCATCCACCTCTCCGCTCAATACCGCTTCTTCGATTTCCAGAAAGTTTTTATAGACGATACGCGCCTGCGGGTAGGCGATCCGAAAGAGCAACGCATTGGTGGTATAGCGCCCGCTGAGGGCGACTTTGAAACGGCGACCGAGCCGCCTCCCTTTGCGCTTGATCAACTTGGGGCCATAACCATCCCCGAAACTCACCGCCGTACGCAACAACGCATACTCTTCGCGGATCAGCGGATAGAGGGCGAAACTGATCGCGGTGATATCGTAACGGTTTTCGAGCGCCCTTTCGTTGAGCGTTTCGATATCGAGCGCGACATTTTCAAAACGGGCGTCGCCGGTATCGACCCAGCCGAATTTGATCGCGTAGAACATGAAGATATCGTCGGCATCGGGCGAATGTGCGACCGTCACTCTCTTCACCGCATCTCCTCGTTTTTTTCAGATTTTACCCAAATAAAGATATAATATCCAAAACTCCATGGAGTCCATACAGGCGGATCCCTCCACCAGGACTTCATATATCATGAGGATAAATGGATCTTTGATGCTTGAAGACGTCACCAAAAAACTGACGATGAAAAAAACCTTCTTCACTACCCAGTTGGAGAGTTTTTTCGATGCGATCGGACAGGAGTACCAGAAACTGCTGCATGAAAAGGAGGTGGAGATCTCCCTCCTGCAGGAGCAAAACCGGAAACTCTCGCGTGATGTGGAAAATCTCGTCAAAATCAAACACGATCTGCAGACGAAACTGCAACTGCAGCGCGAAGAGATCGGCCGGCTCGAAAAAGAGCTCGAAGCGGCGATGAAGAGCCAAGTACAGACTCCCCTGTCGACAAACGATACCGAAGAGGTGAAGGCGCTCAAAGCGAAAATCAAAAAACTACAGGAGTATATCGCCAGGGGCGCTTCGGCCTACGGCGAGCATCTGATGAACCAAAAGAGCGAAGCGATCGTCAAAGAGATCAGTGAAAAAATCAAAAAGTAATTTTATTTCATATTGAAATATTTTTTGTAGCCGGCCGTGAGCTACGCTACAATCGAAATCAAAAAAAAGCGACAAGGATAAAAGTATGGATGCAAACAAACAAAAAGCGATGGATCTGGCGATCAAGCAGATCGACAAAGCGTTTGGCAAAGGGGCGCTCGTACGCCTGGGAGACAAGGAGATCGAACCGATCGAAGCGATCAGTACCGGCTCTTTGGGCCTTGATATGGCTCTTGGAATCGGCGGTGTTCCCAAGGGAAGAATCATCGAAATCTACGGACCGGAGAGTTCGGGAAAAACGACACTCGCCTTGCAGATCACGGCGGAAGCGCAGAAAAAAGGAGGTATCTGCGCCTTTATCGACGCCGAGCACGCCCTCGACGTCAAATATGCCGCCAATCTGGGCGTCGATGTCGACAACCTGCTCGTATCCCAGCCCGATTTCGGTGAACAGGCGCTCGATATCGTAGAGACGATCGCGCGAAGCGGTGCCGTGGATGTGATCGTGATCGACTCGGTCGCCGCACTCACACCCAAAAGCGAAATCGAAGGGGATATGGGCGATCAGCATGTGGGACTGCAGGCGAGGCTTATGAGCCAGGCACTCAGAAAACTCACCGGCGTCCTACACAAGATGAACACCACCGTCATTTTCATCAACCAGATCCGGATGAAGATAGGTATGATGGGATACGGCTCGCCGGAGACTACGACCGGAGGAAACGCGCTCAAATTCTACGCCTCCGTACGTATCGACGTCCGCCGTATCGCGACGCTCAAACAGGCGGAGGAAAACATCGGAAACCGCGTCAAGGCGAAAGTGGTCAAAAACAAAGTCGCCCCTCCTTTCAAACAGGCGGAGTTTGATATCATGTTCGGAGAGGGTATCTCCAAAGAGGGAGAGCTGATCGATTACGGTGTCAAACTCGACATCATCGACAAAAGCGGCGCATGGTTTAGCTACAAAGACCGCAAGCTCGGCCAGGGGCGCGAAAACGCCAAAGCCCTCCTCAAGGAGAACCCGGAGCTGGCATTGGAGATCGAAAACGGCATCAAAAGTGCTATGGGAATAGTTCAAACCCACGAAACCGAAGAAAAAGGAGAAGAGACGACATGATCTATATCGACGACATCACTGCGGACGAAGTCCTCGACAGTAGGGGTAACCCGACCGTCAGAGCCACCGTGACGCTGAGCGACGGCAGCATCGCCGACGCGATCGTTCCCAGCGGCGCGAGTACCGGAAAACGCGAAGCGCTGGAACTGAGAGACGGAGGAGAGCGCTATATGGGCAAAGGCGTCAAAACCGCTTGCGAAAACGTCAATACGAAAATTGCGGACGAACTGATCGGAATCAGCCCCTTCAACCAGGCGGAAATCGATGCGATCATGAAAGAGCTCGACGGAACGGACAATTACGGGAACCTGGGGGCGAACGCGGTACTGGGCGTCTCTATGGCGGTCGCGCGAGCGGCGGCGAAAAGCCTGAACATGCCACTTTATCGCTATCTGGGCGGCTCCAACGCGATGACGCTTCCCGTTCCGATGTTCAATATCATCAACGGCGGCAGCCATGCGAACAACAGTGTCGATTTTCAGGAATACATGATCATGCCTTTGAAATTCGACACTTTCGCGGACGCGCTGCGCGCCTCGGCCGAAGTCTATCACCACCTCAAAAAGATCATCGCCGAAAGAGGCGAGACGACAGCACTCGGAGACGAGGGGGGATTCGCACCCAACCTCAAAAACAACGAAGAGCCGATCCAGGTGATCTTGGAGGCGATTGAAAAGGCGGGTTACAAACCGGGTGAAGAGATCGCGATCGCACTCGATGTCGCAAGCAGCGAACTGGTGGACGAAGAGAGCGGCAGATATGTTCTCGAGAGTGAAAACCGCTCTTTGGATGCGGAAGAGATGGTACACTACTATATGGATCTTTGCGACAAATATCCCATCGTCTCTATCGAAGACGGTCTTAGCGAAGACGACTGGGAGGGGTGGAAATACCTCACCGAAAGACTCGGTCACAGAATCCAGCTGGTCGGAGACGATCTGTTCGTAACCAACGAGAAGATTCTCAGAGAGGGAATCGACCAACATATCGGCAACGCGATCCTGATCAAACCGAACCAGATCGGCACCGTCACCGAAACGATGAATACCGTCAGACTCGCACAACGAAACGGATACAAATGCGTGATGAGCCACCGAAGCGGAGAGAGCGAGGACGCCTTCATCGCAGATTTCGCCGTGGCGCTCAACACGGGTGAAATCAAGACGGGATCGACCGCCAGAGGAGAAAGGACCGCCAAATACAACCGGCTGCTCGCGATCGAAAACGAAATCGGACTGGCCGACTATCTGGGAAGCGAACTCTTCGGCCGATGAGTCGCCTCACCGATGAAATCCTGAAAGAGGAGTTGCCACAGGAGGAGGATTTCGGCGATAGCTCCGTATGGGGCTATCTGCTGGTCATACTCGTCGTGGTGCTTTTTGCGATGTTCGTCGGTGAGATGCTTTTTGGGCACAATTCGCTGGAGGTGCTTTTGCACCTGAAAAAGGATGAAAAAATTCTTCAGGACAAAATCGTCAGACTCCAGAAAGAGAATGCGACACTTCAGAAGAAGTGTTTCGAATACCTCAACCTCCAACCCGAACCGGAGAAGGAAGTACCTTGAATCTCATAAAGAGTCTTCTCTTTTTCATCCTTCTCGTTTCCACCTCGATCGCACGTGAAAACCCTTTTGTTCCCGTTGCACACCCGGGGCGGATACTCACGACACCTGATCTGCGTCCGACAACTCCCATCACACCA
>CAYUEN010000051.1:0-7824 GCA_964443745.1 uncultured Campylobacterales bacterium
AGCACTTGATTGCCTATTCTTCCCAGTCCGTTGATCGCTACGCGTTTTTTCATCTTTTCGCTCCTTTATGTCGTTTTCTCTTTCCAGACGGCTTTGGAGATCGGCAGATAAAATTTCTCCAGATACTCCTTCATCATGCGTCTGGCACAAAAACGGGGTGCGATAGTGCGGATCGATTCACGCATCATCGCCACCCACCCTGCGGGAACGCCCTGCTCCGTCACATCGTAATAGAGCGGTACGATCTCTTTCTCCAGCGTATCGTAAAGGCTCGCCGCATCCGCCGCGTCTTCGGAACGCTCCTTGCCGATCGCCCAGCCGTTTCTGCCGTTGTAGGCTTCGGGCCACCAGCCATCCAATACCGAAAAATGGAGCGTTGCGTTGATCGCCGCTTTCATACCGCTCGTACCGCACGCCTCCATCGGTATTTGAGGAGTGTTGAGCCAGACATCCACACCCCGCACCAGATATTTCGCCACATCCTCCCCATAATCCTCCACGAACGCGATCCGTCCGCGAAAGCGGGGATCCTGGGCGGTCTTGAAGATGCGTTGCAAAATCTTTTTGCCGGGATTGTCCGCCGGATGCGCCTTGCCTGCAAAGACGATCTGTACCGGACGTGCGAAATCGTTGACGATTTTCTCCAGCCGATCAAGATCATGCAAGATCAGATCGGGACGCTTGTACTCCGTCATCCGTCGGGCGAAACCGATCGTCAGTACATCGGGATCGAGCATCACCCCCTCCGCCATCGCCACGAGCGGATCGATCCCCTCGTCCGCCCATTTGCGACGCACCCGCTCGCGGATGAAGTTGACCATCCTCACCTTGTAGGCGTAGTGCTGCCGCCAGATCGTCTCATCGTCCAATTCGCTCAGACGCTCCCATATCTCCGGCACATCCTGCATCTGCAGCCAGTGTTCTCCCAGCGTCTTGTCGAGCGCTTCGAAGAGTTCGTCACCCAACCAGGTGGGCAGATGCACGCCGTTGGTGATATGGGTAATCGGCACCTCTTCGGCCTTTTGCATCGCGAAGATGTTTTTCCAGATCCGACGGGTCACTTCGCCGTGTTTTTGACTGACACCGTTGCGGTAGGCACACATTTTCAGGCCGAAAACCGTCATGTTGAAACCCGCCGAAGGGGCGTCGGGATTGATTCCGAAACTCAAAAACCGCTCTTTGTCCATCCCCAGACTTTTCCAGTAGTCGGTGAAATTTTTGGCTATCGCATCAAAGCCGTAAACGTCGGTCGCCGCCTGCAGCGGGGTATGGGTCGTGAAAATGGAACTCATACGCACCCGCTCTATCGCCTCGTTTAGCCCTATGCCTTCGTTTTGAACGAAACTCCTCACCCGCTCGAAGAGGGCGAACGCCGGATGTCCTTCGTTCAGATGAAGAATGGAGTATTCGATACCCAGCTCTTCCAATACCCGGTATCCGCCGATTCCCAGCACGATCTGCTGACGCAGGCGCTGATTCATATCGGGCGTGTAGAGGCGGGAGCTGATCTGCCGATCCCACGGGTCGTTCTTATCGATGTCTGTATCGAGCAGATAGAGAGGGACGCGGCCGACATTGATCTTCCAGACGGAGATATGAACCGGAGGATCGATAAAAGGAACCTGCAAAACCATCTGATCGCCGTTTTTGTCCAATACCCGCTCGATCGGCGCCACGTCTCGTTCGATCGGTTCGCTGGTGCCGTTTTGCCAACCGTCGCTTCCGATAACCTGTCGCACATACCCCTGCGGATACATAAAGCCGATACCCACCACCGGCAACCCCAAGTCGCTGGACTCCTTGAGGATATCCCCCGCCAAAAACCCCAGCCCTCCCGAATAGATGGGGACGGAGTGGTGCAAGCCGTATTCGGCGCAGAAGTAGGCCACCGGCAACGGTTCGGTTTCGACACGGGGACTTCTGTCCCGCAGGTAGTTCGAAAACATCGCGTAGACATAGCGGTATTCGCGCATGAAGTGTTCGTTTTTGCAAGCGGCGTTCAACTCCCGCTTGGGCATCTTTTTGAGCATCTCGATCGGATTGTGGCCGCTCTCCTTCCAGAGATAGGGATTCAACAGCGCAAAGAGATTTTTGCCTTTGGGGTTCCAGGTCCACCAGAGATTGAGCGCGATCTCGTTCAGTCCGGAGAGCTCTTCGGGAAGTTCGGGGACGGCGATATTGGCGGAGGGATCGTTCGGGAGCATCCTATCCCCTTCCCAGCCGCGCCTCCACCTCCACCACGTCCCGGATCGTCTTCAGCACGCTGTCGGGGTTGAGGCTGATCGAATCGATCCCCTGCTCCACCAGAAACTCCGCGATCTCCGGATAGTCGGAGGGCGCCTGTCCGCAGATACCGCTATGACGGCGGTTGCGTTTGGCGCCGGCGATCGCCATCCGGATCATCTCCATCACACCAGGATCGCGCTCATCGTAATCGAACGCTACGAGTTCGCTGTCGCGATCCACACCCAACGTCAACTGGGTCAGGTCGTTGGAGCCGATACTGAAACCGTCGAAGATTTCGCTGAAGGCGTCGATTTGGATGACGTTGTTGGGGATTTCGCACATCACGTAGATTTGCAATCCGTTCTTCCCCCGTTCAAGACCGTGCTTTCGCATCACCTCCAGTACTTTTCTGCCCTCCTCCACACGGCGGCAAAAAGGGATCATGAGAATCACGTTTTCAAATCCCATCTCTTCCCGTACCCGCTTCATCGCCGCACACTCCAGCGCAAATCCCTCTTCGTAGGCAGGATGCGCGTAGCGTGCCGCCCCGCGAAATCCGATCATCGGATTTTCCTCTTCCGGCTCGAAAAACTTTCCGCCCAGCAACGAAGCGTATTCGTTGGATTTGAAATCGCTCATACGCACCACGCAAGGGTTCGGATAGACGCTGGCGGCGATCGTGGCGACACCCTCGGAGAGGGTTTTGACGAAAAAATCCTCCAGATCCTCATAGGCATATCCGAGCGCTTCGAGCGCTCTTCGGGTGGGTATGTCGACCCTTTCGGGATGTTTGAGCGCCATCGGGTGGGCTTTGATGTATTCGTTGATGATAAACTCCATCCGGGCCAATCCCACGCCGTCCACCGGCAAAGAAGCGAGCGAGAAGGCGATGTTGGGATTGCCCAGATTCATCATGATTTTCGTTTTGGGGCGGGAAAGCCGGCTCAGATCGGTTTCGACCACTTCGTAGGGCAACACCCCTTCATAGACGTTGCCGGTCTCTCCCTCCGCGCAGCTGACGGTCACCTCCATCCCCTCTTTCAGAATATCGATGGCACCTTCCGCTCCCACCACCGCGGGAATTCCCAACTCTCTGGCGACGATCGCGGCGTGGCACGTCCTGCCTCCCTTTTCGGTCACGATCGCCGCGGCGGTCTTCATCACCGGTTCCCAGTCGGGGGTGGTGGTTTCGGAGACCAGGACTTCCCCCGGCTTGAAATGCTCCAAATCCTCCGGCTTTTCGATCAGGTGCACCCTGCCCGCACCGATTTTCATACCCACGGCGCGCCCTTGCAAAAGCAACTTTCCTTTTTTCTTGAGATGGTAGATTCGCAATATGTTGTCTCTCTTTTGCGACTCCACCGTCTCCGGGCGCGCCTGCACGATATAGAGACGGCCGTCCACTCCGTCCTTCGCCCACTCCATATCCATCGGTTTGCGGTAACCCGCTTTTTGGGAGTAGTGGTTTTCGATCTTGATCGCATAATCTCCCAAAACCGCCACCTCTTCGTCGTCGATACAAAAGCGCCTGCGCTCCTGCGGCGAGGTTTCTACGTTTTTGGTGTATTGTTCGGCCAGATTCGCCCTTCCCTTTTCGGCGGCGAACACCATCTTGAGCTGCTTTTGCCCGAGACGCCGCTTGAGGACCGCACGAAAACCTTTATCGAACGTTGGTTTGTGGACATAGAAACTGTCGGGGTCGATCGTCCCCTGGACGACATTTTCCCCCAATCCGTACGCGGCGTTGATAAAGACGACGTCTTTGAAACCCGTCTCCGTATCGATACTGAACATCACCCCGCTACTGGCGATATCCGAGCGCACCATCTTCATGACGACCACGGAGAGATAGACTTTCAGAAAATCGAAACCATGATCGTATTTGTAGTGGATCGAGCGGTCGGTGAAGTTGGACGCCAGACAGCGCTTGTAGGCATCCAGCAACGCTTCCTCACCTTTGATATTGAGGTAGGTTTCGTTTTGTCCGGCAAACGAAGCTTCGGGAGAATCCTCCGCCGTCGCGGAGGAGCGCACCGCCAGCGAAAGGTCGTCGCCGTACTCTTCGCGAAGCGCATGATAGCCCTCCACGATCCGGCTTTTCAGATCGTCGGGAAGCACGGCGTCGTAGAGGAGCTTTCGACACGCCGCACCCCGCTGCCGCAACTGTTTCACATCGTCGGGATCAAGATCGTCCAGTAAGCTATGCAGCTTCTCCCACAGATCGTTGTAGTCGAGCACATAGCGGTACGCCTCGGCCGTCACGGCGAATCCGTTCGGCACTCGCACCCCCGCTTCGCTGAGATTGCGGTACATCTCTCCCAGCGAAGCGTTCTTGCCGCCTACTTCCGCGACATCCTCGATCCCGATCTCTTCGAACCACCTGATATAGGGCGCGGCCATCACATCCTCCTTGGAGATATCGTTTCCTGTATGAAATTATACCCCAATTGCGGTGTTGTGTTCTGTTTTGTGGCTGACAGTTTGGAAAAGGAGGAAAAACAGCGGCGAGTCTTTGTACGAAATATTTTTTTGGCGTGTGACTCTATCGTCCGCACAATTTCCACCCATCCGAATCAATTCTTTTTTCATAAAAAATTGCTACCATATTTCTTATGAAAGTGATAGAGACTTCAAGAAGAAGATTTTTAAAGGGAAGTGTGGCGCTTTGTGTGTATGCCACCTCCTCTTCGGCGCTCACTTTTCTGCCCGACGACACGACTCAGGCTACGAGCAAATTCGCCGAAGATGTGCGGATCACACCGTTTCTTTGCAATATGTGCCGAAACAAATGCGCCGGTATCGCGCGGGTCGAAAACGAGATTCTCACGAAGATAGACCCAAATCCCCTCTTTCCCAAATCGAGAAACATGATCTGTCCCAAAGGCAATGCGGGCATCCAGGCTCTTTACGACGAAGACAGGCTGAAATATCCGCTGCTACGAGAGGGGGAACGGGGCGAAGGCTTGTACAAAAAAGTCACGTGGGATGAAGCATACGAATACATCAAAGAGAAACTGGTCAAAATCCTCGATGAAGAAAAAGACAACCGCTCGACCATCGCCTACTGCAACGGCGAAGGTTTCAACAAAGACGAATATATAAAGTTTTTCGGCGGAAAGCTGGGAAGCGCCAACTTCCTGGACGAGGGGTCGATCTGTCTGAATACCAAACTCGGCGCTACCGTACTGACCATCGGCGACGTGGGAGAGATGGATGTGGCCGGTAGCGATTTTGTGGTGATCATCGGCGCGAACAGATACGAATCCCTGATCACTCCCGACACGATAGATCTCATCAAGGGCAAACGCAAGCTGGTGGTGATAGATCCGAGAGTCACGGTGACGGCCCAAAAGGCGGACGAATACCTGCCGATCAATCCCGGAACCGATCTCGCACTCACTCTGGCGCTGACTTATGTCGCGATCAAAAAAGAGCTTTACGACAAGGCGTATGTCAAAAAATATTTCGAAGATTTCGACAAATACCGCGAACACATCCTCAAAAACAACTACACCCCCCAATGGGCCGAGAGCAAGACCCGCATCCCCGCACACAGGATAGAAAAACTGGCCGAAGGCTTTTTCGGCGCCAAAAGGCCGCTTTTGTATCTGGGGCGTCGAAGCGTCTGGGCGAAAAACGACTTTCAGCTAAGACGTGCGATGGTGCTGCTCAACGCGCTGGCCGGAAGTATCAACACAAAGGGCGGAATTATCTTCGGCAAACCCATCACGCTTCCGGACGAGCCGATCAACACCCCTCTTTATGAAAACGCCAAAGGGAGATTCGATCTGGAAGGAATCGTCTACGGTTCGAAAAAGGGTGGAAGCTGGCTGAATTTCAGGGAAAAACTCCTAAATGGTACGGCACCCTACAACGTAAGGGCGATGTTCATCCGAAAACACAATCTCATGCACAATCTGCCCAACGTCAAAAAGACGGAAGAGATGCTCAGGAAGATGGATCTGGTGGTGGTGATGGATACGATGCCCAGCGATACGGCCATGATGGCGGATGTGATACTGCCCGAATGTACCTATCTGGAGAGAGAGGATATGGTCGTCAGTTTCGGAAGGCTCGAACCCTCGCTGGCACTGAGAAATAGAGTTTTAAAACCGCTCTTTCACACCCGCACGATGCAGGACATCCTCAAAGGGCTGGGCGAAAAGCTGAGCAAACCGCTGTTTGAAATAAGCAAAAAGTATGACGCCCAACTGCAAGAAAGCATCAAAACAGCCGGCGAAAAAAAGGCTTTTTCCGAAGGTGGATACGATCTGAGCGAACTCTACAAAAAAGACATCAGCCAAAGAAACAGAGAGCTGATAGAGAAAAATTTCGGCAAAGAGGCGTACGAGAGCCTGAAAACGCACGGCGTATGGTACCCCTCCATGAAAGAGTACCACAAAGAGATCTTCAACAACTTCTACCAATATTATCCCGAAGAGAAGAGGCATTATACGGTGGATAGAGCGTATCGGGTACGCTGCTACCTCAAAAAACTGGCCGATCATGGCTTTGATCCTATGCCCGCCTGGCGGGATTCGTACGATTTCAGAGTGGAAAAAGGGAAGTTCAGATTCATCACGGGCAGATATGTGATGTTTACCCAAAGCGCCACGATGAACAATCTCATGCTCAAAGATCTGATGGCCACCAACCACATCTGGATCAACGACAAACAAGCCGAAAAACTCGGCATCAAACTCGGCGACACCGTAGAGGTGAAAAGCCGCGTGGGAGCGGTGAAAGTCAAAGCCTACCCCACCAACAAAATCCACCCGCAGGTCGTATGGTTTGCGCATGGGTTCGGAACGGAAAACTACCACCTAAAAACCGCATACAAAAACGGCGCGAACGACAACGAAATCATCGAAGAGAGTTTCGAAAAGATCTACGGATGCGCGACGATGCACCATACCGACGTATCGATAAGGAAAGTGTAGATGGCAAAATACGGCATGGCGTTTGACTACAAACTTTGTATCGACTGCAAGGCATGCGAAGTGGCATGCAAGGAAGAAAACGGCATCGACCTGGGAGCGAAAAATCATCGGCTATGGATCGTCAGCAAGGAGCCGACCGGAGATTTTTGGGAGATAGACACCCATACGGTATCCTACATGCCGACCCAGTGCAACCACTGCGAAAAACCGCTCTGTCTCGATGCCTGCGACCAAAACGCCATCTCCATAGAAGACAACGGAATCGTGAAAATAGACAGAAGACTGTGCGAACTGGCCCAGCTTTGTATGACGGCATGTCCTTACGGCGCCATCTATACGGACGAACGGGCGAACGTGGCGGATAAATGCACCTTCTGCTCGGAAACCAGACTCGCCATGGGCAAAACCACGACCGCCTGCCAAATCACCTGCCCCGGAAAAGTCAGGATATTCGGAGATCTGGACGATCCAAACAGCGAAATCAGCAAGGTTTTGAAAGAGCGGGAGTATTTTCAGCTCAAACCCGAAAAAGGCACCAAACCGAAACTCTTTTACCTCAAATGATTGAAGGGATAGCAGATAGGGGAGATAGGGGGGCAGGGCTTGAATTTTAACTTTTAAAAATCAAACCTGCCCCTGATTGTCTGTGAAATAACAG
>CAYUEN010000052.1:0-7460 GCA_964443745.1 uncultured Campylobacterales bacterium
ATCGGGATCTTTTTCAAAACCAATCCATGGATACAGGAAGAAGCAAACAGATACAGTTCTACCGAGTCGACCGGTATAAAGCAGGCGAAAAAGGAGTTGCGGTATCTTTGGGACGCATCACCATCGCTTATTTTCAAATCCATTGTGTTTTCTTTGACAAAGTTTATAGCGTTTAAGCTGGGGTTGTGGCATGAAAATATTCCTACAAATCTAAGAAAAACTTTTTCACTTCACAAAAACCATAAGTCAATCTTAAAATAGTTGTGTTATATTGCACTATAATGCAACTTATGGAAACGACGTGCAGTATACGATCCTGAAATTCTCCATTTTTCTGACGCTATTGGTGCTCAATCTCCTGGCGGCACTGGCGATCGCGCACGACTATATCGACGATCCCGCTTCGCACTATCTGCTCAAATATCTCTGGATGGTTCCCGTTTATCTTCTTTTTTATACATACTATCGTCTAATGCACAGGCGAATGGTGATGTCCAGCGAGTTTCTCTATATCGAAAAGGCGAATGTCCTGGCATTGGTGTTGATCGGTCTTTTGATTTTCACTTCCAAAGCCTCCGAACACTACTCCCGAATGGTGATACTTGTCTATTTCGGTCTCAATTTTCTCAATCCTATCTGGGTTTACTATCTCAAAAGATACTTCATGCAGAAGAATCGTTACAGGGAGGATATTCTCGTCATTTGTGACCGTGAGGGAGAGGAGGGGGTCCAGAGTTGGTTTGTAAGAGACAACTCTTTTGGTTTCAATATCAAAAAGACGATCTTTGTCGATCTGTTCGGTCCGGAAGCTTTGCAACAACGCATCCATGCAGAGGTGAATTCCCATCGCTACTATGCGGTAGTGATCAGTATCGCGACGGAAGATACGGATCATACTTTCGATATGAGTAGCTATGTGCTTCACCATATGCATCGCGTCTACGTCCTGCCCAAGATCTCCAAACTCCCGCTTTTCAATTCCGAATTTTTCAACTCGATCAACCACAAAGGGATGGCGCTGTATGTCAAAAACCGACTTCTCAATCCTACCGACCGCACCCTCAAGGAGATCTTCGACAAAACACTTTCGACCGCGCTTTTTCTGGTTTTTTTGCCTCTTTTGATCCTTTTGTATCTGATCGTATTTATTGCGACCAAAGGCCATCCCATCTACAAACAGCGGCGCATCGGGCAAAACGGACATCGGTTCAATATCTACAAATTCCGCACGATGCGCCTGGATGCGGACGAGGTGCTGCAGCGGGTTTTGGAGAAGGATCCCGAGGCGAAAATGGAGTGGGAGCGGGAGTTCAAACTCAAATCGGATCCGCGCATCACTCCCATCGGCCATTTTCTCAGGCGCACCTCTTTGGATGAGCTTCCCCAGATCATCAATGTCTTTCAGGGAAAGATGTCACTGGTGGGGCCGCGTCCGATCGTCGAGGGGGAGATCCAAAAATATGGAGAGTATTTCGAATATTTCAAGGCGGTCAAGCCCGGAATGACGGGGCTTTGGCAAGTGAGCGGGCGCAACGATATCAGCTACGAGGAGCGGGTGCGTCTGGATGCATGGTATGTGCGCAATTGGTCGATCGAGCTGGATATCATCATTTTGGTCAAGACGGCGGCGATCGTATTGATGCGTCGTGGCAGCTACTGAGTTTACCGAAACCAAATCGAGGAAAAGGTACAATAGCTGCATGATTTTGATGATAGACAACTATGACAGCTTTACCTACAACATCGTCCAGTATTGTCGGGAGCTCGGTGCAGATCTCAAAGTGATCCGAAACGACGAGATGGACGTCAAGGCGATCGAAAAGATCGATCCCGAAAAGATCATCATCTCTCCTGGACCCGCTACACCCAACGAAGCGGGCGTGAGTCTGGATGCGATAGACTATTTCAAAGGGAAAAAGCCGATTTTGGGCATCTGCCTGGGGCATCAGTCGATCGCACAGAGCTTCGGCGGCAGGATCGTGCGGGCCGGGCGGATGATGCACGGCAAAACTTCGCTGATAGAGGTGACGGCTTCCACGAAAGTGTTCGAAGGTTTGCCCCGTACTTTTACCGCGACGCGTTACCATTCACTGGTCGTGGAGCAGGAGAGTCTGCCTTCGGTGATCAAGCCCACCGCCTACAGCCTGGACGACAACGAAATCATGGCGTTGGAGGTGGAGGGGTACGAAATATACGGGATACAGTTTCATCCCGAATCGATCATGAGCGAACACGGCCACGAGATGATCGAAAACTTTCTCAAGTTATGAGGGCTTCACTCTATCTTCTGTTGATTATCGTCGCGGATCTGCTCTTTTTGCTTTACGGCGTCGACATGCTCTCCATCAGCTATACGGAAGCGACGCTTTTTTTCGAGGGGCGGGGTTTCGTGCCATGGCTCACGCGTTTTTTTACGTCGCTTCTTGGGCAAAACGACTTGGCGTTGCGGTTGCCGTTCATTCTCTTTCATATAGCCAGCCTTCCGCTTCTTTACAGGGTCAGCCGCTTTTATCTTCCCAAAGAGGAAGACAGGCTGCTTGCGGTGGGGCTTTTCGTATTGCTTCCCGGCGTACTCAGCTCCGCACTGCTGGTCAACAGCGCTTCGATCATGATCTTTTTGACGCTGCTGTTTCTGTATTGGTATCATCTGGGGCGCAGTCGGCTCTATCTGCCGCTGCTTTTCGTGATTCTTTGGGTGGACAACTCCTCGATCGTTCTGTTTCTGGGGCTTTTTGCTTACGGGCTCGCACATCGAAACAGAAAACTCATGATGAGTGCGGGTCTGCTTTTTCTGCTGGGGCTCTATCTTTACGGTTTTGCGATGCATGGCAAACCAAGAGGCTATTTTCTGGATCTGCTGGGTACCTATAGCCTGATCTTCTCTCCGCTTCTTTTTCTCTATTTTTTCTATACGATGTATCGCATCTGGGTCAAGGAGCGAAAGGATATCCTCTGGTACATCTCCTTTACCGCACTGATCTCTTCGATTCTGATTTCGTTTCGGCAGCGTGTCATGATCGAGGATTTCGCTCCGTTCGTGGTGATTTCCCTGCCGCTGATGCTTTCGGTCTTTTTGCGAAGCTATCGCGTCAGGCTTCCGGAATTGCGAAGTGTACATCGGGCCACTTTCGGTCTGATCGTCACGATTCTGGTCGTCAATTTTCTGATCACCTATTTCAATCCGATACTCTATCGTTTCATCGAAGATCCCCAAAAACATTTCGCCTACAGATACCACTTCGCCAAAACGCTGGCGGGGACGCTGAAGGCGAAAAACATTTCGGCCGTAAAAGCCGATCCCCGGCTGCAAAAACGGCTGCTTTTTTACGGTATCGGCGAAGGCGACACCTATCTGCTCACCCAAACGCCCACCCCACAAACGGTCGAAAAAGTAACGATTCGTTACATGAACCATCCGGTAATAACATTTTTTGTTTCGAAACTAAACAAATAGCCACTCTTTTGACGAAGGAATCTTCGATATTAGCCACAGCTTAGAGCCTAAGTGATAGAATGAACGCAAAATTTTTTATAAGGAGTGGCTATGGCTCAAAGAGCTATACGTGAGTACGACGGCAAGGCGCTTTTCGCGAAGCACTGGGAAGAGTATTTCAGCGGTTTTCATTACGGGTTCAAATCGGTACTGGTGACAAGTGGCGAAGAGCTTCTCGAAAAGGCGAAAGAGCACGGCTTCGAGTGGCTCGCCCAAGAGCCTCTGGTCGCCAAACCCGACATGCTTTTCGGCAAACGGGGTAAAAACGATCTGGTACTTTTCAAAACGGAAAAACCGGGTGACGTGACACTGGAAGATGCGGCAAAATGGATCGACGAAAAGCGCTCGCATGATGTGATACTGCTTTCGGGGCAGAAAGGCCGCCTGACCCATTTCATCGTAGAGCCGTTTACGCCACACTCCCAGGAGCAGGAGTACTACATCTCCGCGACGACCGTCGGCGAAGACGACGTGCTGTATATGTCCGCCGAAGGCGGTATGGAAGTCGAAGAGGGGTGGGAAGAGAAGGTCAACGAAGTGACGATTCCCATCACGATGAGCGACGAAGAGATCGAACATGTGGTCCGCGCCAGCGTACCGGCCGACATTCCGGAGGCGGACAAGGAGCGTTTCGCCTCTTTCGCGATACAGTTTTACAAATTTTACAGAGATTTGAACTTCGCCTATCTGGAGATCAATCCTATCGTCATGATCGAAAACGATATGCATATTCTGGATCTGGTGGCCAGGTTGGACGATACGGCCGGTTTTATGATGAAAGACAAATGGGGGGATATCGAATTCCCCACGCCGTTTGGCATGGAAGAGCAGACTCCGGAAGAGAAGGCGATCGCCGAAGCGGACGCAAAGAGCGGCGCTTCGCTGAAGCTTACGATTCTCAACCCCAAAGGGCGCATCTGGACGATGGTCGCCGGCGGTGGAGCGTCGGTGGTGTATGCCGATACGATCGCCGATATGGCGGGTGTGGAAGATTTGGCCAATTATGGTGAATATTCCGGCGGGCCTACGACGGGCGAGACGCAATTTTATGCGGAGACGATTTTTGATCTGATGACCCGATACGAAGATCCTCGCGGCAAGATCCTGATCATCGGCGGTGCGATCGCCAACTTCACCGATGTCGCCAAAACTTTTACGGGTATTATCCTCGCGATGGAGAAATATGCGGACAAATTGAAAAAACACAATACGAAAATCTACGTCAGGCGCGGCGGACCGAACTACGAAAAAGGTTTGAAGGATATCAAGGAAGCCGCGGAGAGACTGGGCCTCTATATGGAGGTATACGGACCGGAGACGCATGTGACCGATATCGTCCGGATAGCACTCGAAGAAGACAAAGCAGCCAAATAAGGGAGAGACAGTATGGAAAACAGACTTTTTACCAAAGATACACAAGCGATATTTTGGAACAACAACAGAAGCGCGATCCAAAGAATGCTCGATTACGACTACGTGATAGGCCGAGAGAAGCCTTCCGTCGCCGCGATCGTCGCGCCCACAAGCTCGAACAAATTCGACAAGTTCTTTTACGGGCCGGATGAAATCATGATACCTCTGTACAAGAGTACGGCGGAGGCGGTCAAAGAGCATCCCGCCGCCGACGTATTGCTCAACTTCGCCTCTTTCAGAACCGCGTACGACGTCTCGATGGAAGCGATCAACATTCCGGGGCAATTCAGGGTCATCATGGTCACCGCGGAAGGTATCCCCGAAAGACTTGCCAGGACGATGAACCAGGCCGCCAGAGATGCCGGTATCACCGTCATCGGGCCTGCGACGGTCGGCGCGATCTCTCCGGGTGCGTTCAAAATAGCCAATATCGGAGGTACGATCGAAAATATCATCAACTCCAAGCTTCACAGAGCCGGAAGTTGCGGACTCGTGACACGATCGGGCGGACTTTTCAACGAGCTGTGTAATATCATCTCCATCAATGCCGACGGTGTGGCCGAAGGTGTGGCGATCGGCGGCGACAGATTTGTCGGATCGGTCTTCATCGACCATCTGCTCCGTATGGAGAACAACCCCGATGTCAAATACATGATTTTGTTGGGCGAAGTGGGAGGTACCGAAGAGTACAAAGTGATTGACGCCGTCAAAGAGGGACGCATCAAAAAGCCGATCATCGCATGGTGTATCGGTACGATCGCGCAACATTTCAGCTCCGGCGTGCAGTTTGGTCATGCGGGTGCGAGCGCCAATGCCGAGCGCGAGACGGCGATCGCCAAAAACAAAGCGATGGCGGAAGCGGGCATCTACGTGCCGGAAAATTTCAACGATCTTCCCAACAAAATCCATGAAGTCTACACCAAACTCAAGGCCGAAGGGGTGATAGAGGATATCATGGAGCCGGAGATCAGAGAGATTCCAAAAAGCCGACGCAGCAAAAACTTCATCTGTACGATCAGCGACGACAGAGGAGAAGAGGCTACTTATGCTGGATATCCGATCAGCTCCGTCGCGACACCCGATACCGGCAAGAGTATCGGTGATGTGATCAGTCTGCTCTGGTTCAAAAAAGTCTATCCGAAGTGGGCGACCGATTTCATCGAGACGGTATTGAAGACGGTTGCCGATCATGGACCGGCCGTCTCCGGTGCGCACAATGCCAAAGTCACCGCTCGCGCGGGCAAATCGGTCGTAGAATCTCTGGTGACGGGATTGCTGACGATCGGTCCGAGATTCGGTGGTGCGATAGACGGTGCGGCGAAATACTTCAAATATGCCGATGACAACAATCTCACGCCGGCCGAATTTCTCAGTTATATGAAAAAGCAGGGTATTCCCATTCCCGGTATCGGACACAGAATCAAATCTCTGCGAAATCCGGATCTGAGAGTCGAAGGACTTAAGAAGTATGCCAGTGAGTATTTCCCCAGCACACCGTTGCTGGATTATGCGTTGACGGTCGAGCAGTTGACGACGTCCAAAAAAGACAATCTGATTCTGAACGTCGATGGTACGATCGGCATTTTGATGGTCGATATGTGGAGGGCGCTTGGATACAGCGAAAAAGAGATCGACGAATTTATCGAGAGCGGTACCCTCAACGCCTTCTTCATCGTCGGGCGAAGTATCGGCTTCATCGGTCATGTACTCGACGAAAAACGACTCGCGATGCCTATGTACAGACATCCGATGGATGATATTCTCTACGACGTCCAAAAGGCCGAAGAGATCTAAAGTCCCTCCCTTTTGTGCCGATATTGGTAGGGAAACTACCGTATCGGCAAAGGGTATCCATGAAAAAAGCGGTGACACTGATAGAGCTGGTCTTCGTACTGGTCATCATAGGTATCGTCTCCGCCGTCATCATACCCAGATTCAATCGCAGTACCCTTCATGAAGCGGCCGCTCAAATTATTTCCCATATCCGCTATACCCAACACCTTGCACTTTTGGACGATAAATTCGATGAAAAAGACAGCTCCTGGTACAAAAGCCGATGGCAGTTGCTTTTTACGAAAAACGCCGGCAGCAACGATCAGTGGGCATATACCATTTTTTCGGATTTCAAAGGAAGACATACGGGCAATCCCGACAAAGAGGAAATCGCAAAAAATCCGCTCGATGTGTCGAAATATCTAACAGGTGGAACGAGTGGTACAGGGCTTATCCACACCGACGACGATGAAGCGACACGGGAAATGAATATCGGTATGAAATATGGTATCACGAACGTACAGTTCAGTGGATGTGGCAGTACGGCAAAAAGGATCGCGTTCGATCATACCGGCAGGCCGATTATAGGTGACAGTAGCACGATGAACAAGCTATACAGTAAAGACGATACTGTAAGGCTTTTGCGACAACAATGTCAAATAATCCTTACCGACGATCGGGGGAATACTCTCTCCATAGCCATCGAGCCGGAAACCGGCTATGCTCACACACTCTAACTGACACGAATATAACATTGTAAGATTAGCCGTATATAAAAAGC
>CAYUEN010000053.1:0-6610 GCA_964443745.1 uncultured Campylobacterales bacterium
TGGAGGGGTTCTGCAAACCCTATATTCGAGAGGTGAGGGGGCTGGAGAGTACGGCGATGGGTCTTTCCATAGAGAAACTGCTCCCTTTCATGGATCGGTAGATGTACGAAAGAGAGCTGGAAGCGATCAGAAGATCACACCGTTTTCGGGAGCGAAATCTTTTGGATGAAGCGTTGATCGATCTGGCGACGAACGACTATCTGGGTTTTGCCGAAGATCATGCGCTGTATCGCAAGGCGTGCGAAAGGGTGGGAAGATATCGGAGTTTCGCTCCCAAGGCGTCGCAGTTGGTGGGCGGGTATCACCCTCTTCACCGGGAGTTCGAGTCCTATCTCTGCGAACTCAACGGTTTCGAGGCGGGTATCGTCGCCGGGAGCGGTTTTTTGGCGAATCTCTCCCTGATCGAGGCGTTGCCGCGCAGAAGAGATCTGTTGCTGCTTGACGAGCACTACCACGCCAGCGGAGTGGTGGCGAGCCGGCTTGTGGATGCAGAGGTCGCTTTCTTTCGCCACAACGACGCGGCGGATCTGGAACGTCGTATCAAGAAAGCGTCTGCCGAGCGGGTGATCGTCGCGGTGGAGGGAATCTATTCGATGGAGGGGGATCTGTGTGCGAGGGAGATTTTCGAAGTGGCGGATCGTTACGGTGCGCTGTTGATCGTGGACGAGGCACACAGCAGCGGCGTGATCGGAGAGCGGTTGCTGGGTATATTCGACCACTATCGGATCGCTCCCGGCCCCACCCACATCAAGATGGGAACGCTCGGCAAGGCGATGGGAAGCTACGGCGCCTATATCCTCGCGTCCGAAGAGATCGTGCTCTATCTGCAAAATCGTGCCAAGGCGTTGATCTACGCGACCGCTCCGTCGGTTTTCGATATCGGGCTGGGATACGAGGCGGTCGAAAAGTCGCAGCGGGAGGCGGGACGGATCAAAGAGGAGATCGCGCTGAGAAGGCGGATGGTACGGGAGATTTTCGGCATCGAGATGGCGGGGCTGATTCTTCGGCTCGAAGTGAAAAGTTCGCAAAGGGCGCTGTCGTTGCAGGATTTCGGGCGTGAACAGGGCGTATATATCGGTGCGATACGTCCGCCGACGGTCGAGAGTGCGATACTTCGGATCATTTTGCGTATCGCTGTCTGCGCGCGACGGACCGAAACGTTTTTGCGGGCTTTGAAGGAGCGGCTGTAATGGCGGATTTCGTCTGTAGAAAGTTGCTGATCAGACATCGATCGTTGAATCTGGTGAACATCTCTTTCAAAATCGTGTCGGCTTTCGCTCTGGTGGGAGAGAGCGGAAGCGGGAAGAGCCTGACGCTCAAGGCGCTTTTGGGAATGGTGCCCCGGGAGCTTTATTGCGAGATGGAGGTGGAGGCGGATTTCGTGCTTGAACGCGGCAAAACCGTTTCGATCGTCCCGCAAAACCCTTTCACCGCGCTTTCGCCGCTGACGAAGATCGGCGATCAGTTTTTCATTCCCCTCGAAGAGAGTCGAAGGTTTTTGGAGATGGTGGAGCTCGAATCCGGGATGCTCGAGCGTTACCCGTCCGAACTCTCGGGAGGACAACTGCAGCGGGTGATCATCGCGATGGCGCTCGCTTCGAGGCCGAAGCTGTTGTTGTTGGACGAGCCGACGACCGCGCTGGATAGCGACACGAAGGAGACGATTTTGAAGCTGATCAAAAGGTTGCAAAAGGAGTTTGACTACAAGATTCTTTTCGTTACGCATGATATCGAATCGAGTAGATTGCTGTGCGAAGAGATCGCGATACTGAAAAAGGGTATAATAGTCGAACACGGTACCCTGGAAGCGGTCCTGGAAAATCCGAAATCGGAATATACCGAAGCGCTGATCGCAGCCAATTTCAAAAACAGAGGAAAAAGAGCGTGAAATTTGTCAAATACCTGTTTTCATTTCTATTCGTACTGCTGATCGTCGTATTGATCGGCGCGGCGGTGGTCTTTTTGAGATACGCCAACGGATTGTCGGTAAATCTGGACGAACTGGTCCACTACAAGCCCGAGATCACGACGGAGATCTACGACAGAAACGGAGAGTTGATCGCCAATGTGTTCAAAGACCGCCACCGTCTCTACGCCCGGTACGACGAGATTCCGCCCCGTATGATCGAAGCGTTGATCGCGATCGAGGATACGGTCTTTTTCGAACATAGCGGCGTCAATTTCGAAGCGATACTTCGTGCCGTGATGAAAGATATCAAGGAGATGAAACTCAAAGAGGGGGCGAGTACCCTGACCCAACAGTTGGTCAAAAACAGGCTGCTTTCGAACGAAAAAAAGCTGGAACGAAAGGTGAAAGAGGCGATTTTGGCGATGGAGCTGGAGCAGAAACTGACCAAGGAGCAGATACTGGAGCGTTACTTGAACGAAGTCTATTTCGGCCATCGCTACTACGGTATCAAAACGGCGGCTCGGGGATATTTCAGAAAAGATCTTAGAGATCTCAATCTCAAAGAGATGGCGATGCTCGTGGGGTTGCCCCAGGCTCCGCACTATTACGACCCTACGCGTCACCTGGATATCTCCCTCGCACGTGCCAATACCGTCTTGCAGCGGATGCATCAATTGGGATGGATCACCGATGAAGAGCTCCGAAAATACGAACGTTACCGGCCCAAAATTTACAATGATTCCCTCACCCAAAACAGAGCGCCCTATATTGTGGACGAAGTGCTCAGAATCTTGCAGAAAACTTATCCGGATATTCGTACGGGCGGCTACAAAATCTATACTACGATCGATCTGCAACTCCAAAATCAAGCCAAAAAATCGCTGAAAGAGGGGTATGAGCGGATTATAGAGCGGGAGATGAATCGCAAACTGAGAAAAGATGAGAATCGTACCGACTACTCCGATCTCAACGGCGCGATCGTCGTACTCGAAAACAAAACGGGAGAGGTGTTGGCGCTCGTGGGGGGTGTGGATTACGAAAAGAGCTCTTTCAACCGTGCGACCAGAAGCCTCCGACAGCCCGGATCGAGTTTCAAACCCTTCATCTACCAGACGGCGCTCGATCTGGGATATTCGACGCAAAGCAGACTCGCGGATATCTCCCGCACTTTCACCTACAAGGACAAGGACGAAGAGAAGGAGTGGAAGCCCAAAAACTACGAAAAGAATTTCGAGGGGTTGATCACCCTGCGCGAAGCGCTGGTACACTCCAGAAATCTGGCGACGATCAATCTGGTCAACGAGATCGGCCTGGGTACGCTTCATAGAAGGATCCAGCAGATGGGTTTTCGGCATGTTCCCAACGATCTGTCGATTTCACTGGGGACGTTCGGAATCTCTCCTCTGGAATTCGCCGGATTTTATACGATCTTTTCCAATTACGGCACGAAAGTCGAGCCGTTGCTCATCAAAAGCGTGACGAATCTGGAGGGAAACACGACGACTTTTTCCACCAAAGAGCGAAATATCACCACGCCTCCGCAGGCGTTTTTGACGATTTCGATTCTTGAAGATGTCGTTCGCAGGGGCACCGGGCGTAAAGCCGCCGTAAAGGGGATCGATCTTGCCGGCAAAACGGGGACGACCAACGAATACAGAGATGCGTGGTTTTGCGGTTTTTCACCCGAAATCGAAACGATCGTCTGGTTTGGCAAAGACAACAACCAGCCGATGCACAAAGAGACGGGAGGCAAAGCGGCGGCGCCGGTTTTTCGCAGTTTTTACGAGGCCTACTTGAAGCTCCATCCTGAGACGAAGCGCCATTTCGATATACCGGCGGGAGTGCGGCATGTGAAGATAAAAGGGAGAGACGAATACTTCACACAGATCTCCAAACCCCCCAAAGAGGCACAGAGTTCCCCTTCGACCGAAGATGGGGAGTTGCTTTTCTAGTAAGAGCTGTACTTCTCTGGGGAGAGCCAGGTATCGGCGTCGAAGTTGTAAACGAAACCGAATCTGGCATATCCGTATTTTTTGTCGTATTTGGATTGGGTGTATTTGTTGTAGAGATAGGGGATGACCCCGTTGAATTGATGGAGCATCAGTTTGCCTCCTATGAATACGATGGTGCGGTCGTTGACGGCTCTGCTGATCGCCGCTTTGATGATGTGGTTGTCGTTGTTTTCTCCAAGTTCATCCCCGCGGCCTACAAGACGAATGTATTCATACCCCAAATCGAAAAGAAACTTGTGCCACTCCATAGTCCATGAGAAGCCTCCGAAGAGACTTCTTTCGTTGCGAGAGAGGTCGAGATCACCAAATTCATCGATTGCCGCCTGTACAATGGAGTTGTAAGGTTTTAATACGATATCCGAGTCGATAGAAGTCGTGCGAATACCCAGGTACATGTTGAGTATTGTCCGTTTTATTCGGGTGCCAGCTGTCAACCGGATAAAATATCCAGTATCGGACATATTTTGAATCACAAGATAAGGGGGGGTATCTCCAAAAGAGAGACTCAGGTTCTCACCATAATAAAAAACATCGTTTTCGAGTCTGAAATTACCATCGGGTCTGATTTTTTTCAACATCGAATTCAAGGTCGATTCTTTTCTGATCGCAAGATCGTCGGCACCGTTGTGAACATAACCGAAATCGATCGCATAGCTTTCTATGAAAGCGGTCGGATTGTAATAGAGGTTGAGTTTGAGGTAGAGCTCGTGTTGGGAATTTTTGAGTTTGTCGTCGATGTAGTTGATATGAAGCCGCTCGAAATTGTAATGGAGAGAAAGATAAGGGCGCAATCCATATCCAAGGGAGAGTGCATATCCAACGGCATCGCCGATCGCGCCGTAATTTTGTGCATTTCCGAGTTGGCTGGCCCTGACGTTGAAGAGATCGAGGGTATCGTTGACCCGATCGTAGGTAGCGCTGATATATCCTCTCTTTTCATTTAGTGGATAGGCGCGGATATCGTTGGTGGTCATCGCGATATCTTCGGATGCCTGCAGCGAAAAGAGCAGCGTTGTGATGAGTATCGTCCGTTTGATCATAATGTTTCCTTTAAAAGGAGATATCACTCTCCCGCTCGTTCGAGTTTTTCAAAAATTCGATGAAAAAGACCAGAAAAATACCGAGTATGATCGATGTGATGAAAGCCACGATAACGATCAATGCCCGTTTTGGTCCCGATTTGTCTTTTATATAGGCGACTTGGGGTTTGGTCAGTTGTTTGACCATATAGAATTCTCCCGCTTGTGAGAGGACTTTTTTTCTCACCAGTGCCGAGAGAAGTTCGTTGATGTTGGCTCTTAGATCCAGATTTTTGGCATTTTCCAACTCTTTTTCATAATAACGCATCTGTTCGTCGATCTCTTTGAGGTCGAGTTCCTTGATGTAGTCACTCATCTCTTTCAGGTAGATATCGACCAGCTTTTTCGCCAGAAAGCGGTCTTCGAATTTCGCCGCCAGGGTAATCGCGCCGCTTTTTTTGTCGGTCGAGACGGAGAGGATATCCTTTAGTTTCTTGTAAGTGTCGAAATAGATATCTTCTTTCGTCTTCTCTTCATCTGATTTGGATGGCTTGAGCAGTTTGTACAGGCCATCGTAGCCCAGGGCGAAAACGAGATCTTTTTCGTAGAAGGCAGGGTCGAGGAATTTATCCAGATGATATTTGGTGATAATGGTTCGGTTGAAAGGGTAGTCTCCGATCAGATTTTTAAAGAGTTCTCCCACGTCGATTCCGCCTCCGCTTCCACCCAGATCGATTCCCGCCATCGCCGCCATCGCCGCTGCGCCTCCGGAGATGGAGGGTTTGCCCTGTTCCTTGAGAATCAGAATCGTTTTGGAGGTGTAGACGTTGGGTCTATACAAGGTATAGACGATCGCCAGCGAAGTGATGAAAAAAGTGAGCGTCGCGATTTTGAACTTGTTGTTCCAGATCGTCGTGAAAAGCTCTCTCAGATCGATCTCGTCCTCTTCGATACACTGTATCGGTACTTCCTGTTGCAATAGAGCTCCTTTAAAAAGTACCCACGGTATGCATCGCCGCGACGGTGAGTGAGAGTTTGTAGAAGATATCGGCGATATTGCTGATCACGTCGATACCACGTTCGAACATCAGTTTTTTCGGCACGATTATAGCATCCCCTTTTTTAACCTTCACATTGTGCGAACTGAACAGGAAAGAGCCCAATGTGGCACGTTCTGCAGATCCATTTGCATGTATTACATAAATATGGTCGGTGTCGGCGGCTTCGGTAATACCACCACTCTGATTGATATAATCGCTGACACTCTCTCCCAGATAAGTCATAGCCGACGGGTTCATCACCTCTCCGCTCACGACTACCGTATCGTTGAAGGAGGGGATATAGAGTTCATCTTTGTCTTTGAGGGTCAAATCGCTGGGACTATTTTTGAAACTCTCGAGATCTTTGGTCAAATTGATCGTGATGCGTCCTTTTGGAGAGAGTGCTTCCGCCTCTTTGATCAGAGATTCGACCGCTTTGATACTCTCACCGATGTCCAGGGGATTCATTGTTTTGCTGGTCGCGCTCATCAAACCGGTCAAAATCACCTGCTCTTTGAGTTTGGAGAGGGTGCGTTTGAGGCTTTCTTTTTGCATTTTGGCTATTTCGACACGATTGAAAACGGCACCATATAGAAATGCTTGATCGGTGAAGCCTCCGGCACGTTTGAT
>CAYUEN010000054.1:0-6592 GCA_964443745.1 uncultured Campylobacterales bacterium
CGCTCAACGCTTCGAGAGAGACGAAATCCTCTCTCTCATACGCCTCCAGTGCGCATCTGCCTATCATGGCGGCATTGTCCGAACAATACTCAAGAGAGGCCAGATGCAACCGTACGCCGAACGTTTCACACAACTCCAAAATCTTCTCCCGCAAATAGCCGTTCGCGCTCGCACCGCCGACGATCGCAAAATCCGCCGGTGTGTTCTGTTTGAAGAGCCTTTTTAGTTTCATGATCAAATGTGCCGTCGCCGCTTTCTGAAAAGATGCGCATATATCCGCACGATCTTTCTCGCTCAATCTCCCGAGCGCTTCGATCTGTAATCGCACCTGATTTTTGAGTCCCGAGTAGCTAAAAGCGATCTTCGGGGAATTGGCAAGCGGGACCGTAAACGCGAATCGATCCTCATCCCCTCTTTGCGCATACGCCTCCACGATGGGTCCGCCCGGATAGCCAAGCCCCAACATTTTCGCCACTTTGTCGAAACTCTCTCCGAAACTATCATCCATCGTGGAGGCGAGCAGTCTGAAATCTTTGTATCCGTTCGCTTCGATCACCTGCGTATGACCTCCCGAAACCAGCAATACGGTCATAGGAAACGAGACCTCTTTTTCGATGAAAAGGGAATAGATATGGCCATGCAGATGGTTGACAGCTATAAGCGGGACGGCCAGGGAGAGATGGAGCGCTTTTGCCATCGTGACCCCCTCCACCAATGTGACGGAAAGACCGGGTGCGTTCGTAACGGCTACGGCTTTGAGCGCATCGAAATAGACGGCAGTTTCTTCAAGAATCTTCGGTAGCGCTTCCGCATGAAGCCTTGCGGCGAGCTCCGGCACGACCCCTCCGTATTTGGCGTGGTCGATCTCCTGGGATATCTTTTTATGAAAGATCAGCCTTTTGGTCACAATCTCCGTGATCGCGATCGCGCTATCGTCGCAACTGCTTTCGATACTGAGTATCACCGCCTTATCCTTAGTTGTTATTTTTTAGTTTCGATTAATACTTTTTATGTACAATTCTGATGCTAAAAAGTTAGCGTAATTTATTTATAGATATGCTAAACCAAAATGGAATTTTGCCGATGTAGGGGCAATATCTGACCAAACAAATATAAAAGGGGATAATATGACAGTAGAAGAACTCGAACTGCTCGCGACACTCAGCGAACTGGATGTCGATTCTTTGGACGACGACGGACTGGCAAGCCTGCTCGAAGAGGCACTCGAAGTCACCGACGGCGACCCGTACGAAGCGATCACCTTCATCACGGAAAACAGCGATATCAGCTACGAAGACCTACAGAGGGTCTACAACACTTTCAAAAAATAACCGAAAGTAGAGAAGTCGCTTCTCTACTTTTTCTTGCAAAATCTCCTCACTTCCCCATCGATCTCGAAAACATCCTCCACGCTCGAAGGTTTGAAATCCTCGAACGCTTCATACGCTTCCAAAACGCATTTTGAAATATCCGTAAAGCCGATTTTCCCATCGAAAAAGTGCGAAATCGCCACTTCGTTGGCCGCATTGATCACCGCACCCAGCCATGGTTTTCGGAGAATCTCCTCCTTGATCCGCCAAATCGGATAGCGGGCGGGGTCGATCTTGCGAAACTCCAACTTGCCCACTTCCGTCAAATCCACGGGAGAGAGTATCGGCGTATCGACCTCTCCGAGCAGTGCGAAAGCGATCGGAAGCTTCATATCCGCATAGGCGATATGGGCGGTCGAAGAGCCATCCTTGAAATCGATCAACGCATGGATGATCGAACGCGTTTCGATAATCGCATCCAGCCGATCGACATCAAAAAGCCATTTGGCTTCGAGCAGTTCGAAAAGTTTGTTCATCATCGTCGCGCTGTCGATCGTGATCTTGCGCCCCATCGACCAGTTGGGATGCTTCAGCGCCTCTTCGACCGTGACGTTCGCGAGCCTCTCCGGCGGCGTATCGCGAAACGCGCCTCCGCTCGCGGTAATGGTCATTCCGAGGATTTCTCTGCCGCTTTGAAGATACCATAAGCCGAAATGTTCGCTATCGATCGGCGTCAATTTCGACCTGTCGATGAAAGCGCCCGCGACGACGAGGCTCTCCTTGTTCGCAAGAGCGACCCGTTTCCCCTCCGCTATCGCGGCGATCGTGGGCTTCAAGCCCGCAAACCCCACCAACGCGTTGACTACCAATTCGGCATCGCTCAGATGGATCACCTCGCGTATCCCCTCCTCTCCGAAAAGCACGTTGGGATGTTCCACCTTCGCCGCCGTCTCTTTATCCAATACGGCGACCACTTCCGGGGCGAACTCTCTGATCTGTTCGTTCAGAAGCGGCGTATTGCGTCCCGCGACCAATACATCCACATCGAGGCGATACCGCCGCGCGATCTCCAGCGCGTTGACTCCGATCGAGCCAGTACTCCCCAAAACGATCACGCCAATCCCCGAAGCAACACCACCATCATCACGCCGGCGAACAGATACCCGTCCAGACGATCGAGTACGCCACCATGGCCGGGCAGGACCGTTCCGCTGTCCTTCACACCCGCTCTACGCTTGAGATAACTCTCGAAAAGATCGCCGAAAACGGAAGAGAACGAAACGATCAGGGAGATCACGACGGCCAGTAGGGGAGAGACGAATTCGACACCATAGAAAGTCCCGGCGATCGTCGCGGCGACCACACCCCCCGCGACCCCTTCCCACGTCTTTTTCGGAGAGATGGAACAAAACGGCCTCTTCCCGATCGCTCTGCCCGTAAAATAGGCGGCCGTATCGGTCAGAGCCACGATGATGACCAACCACACCATCGACTCCATTCCAAACCCCTTGTAGAGCGCGAGCAGAAAGAGAAAGCTGCTGGTGGGATAAAGAAAAACCATACTTTTGTGAAAATCCGCTTCCCCGCGGTAGATTGTCCACGAGACGTAGGCGATCAACGCGATGAAGATCAGGTCGTCCGGATTGGGATAGATCAGGGAGAGAAGCCAGAGTGCCAGTGCGTAGAAATAGAGCGTGCTCTCTTCGATATCGAGCAACTTCATCGCTTCGTAAAAAGAGAACATGAAAGCCACGCCCAGGAAGAGCCAGGTCAGAAGGAGGGAATCCGCCCATGCGACGATCACCACGATACCTATCAGTACGGCACCCGTCACGAAACGTGGTTTGTCTATTTTTTCCAGAATATTCGCCATCGCACCACCTCCGAAGATGGAGTATTATAGCCTCTTTGGAGTTAGACTTTGATATCCAGGATATGGAATCCCGATGGTCCCTCCTCTTCCTCTTCTCTCCTCTTTTTCTTGTATCGGCTGGCGATCTCCTGCTCTTTTTCGCCGCTCTCTTCGTCGGCTCTTTCACGAAAATGTTCGCGATCCGGATCGACTTTATGCCCCTCTTCCATCTCCCGCGTCTCTTCGATCTGTCGCTGCTTTTCGTTGGCTGCTGCCGCGGCGGCGATATTTTGGAATTCGATTCGATTCTGATAATCGATCTGATTTCCGGCGGCGACATGCATGTTCTGGTTTACCAAAATGATATTCCCAAGCGGTGTGACGGCCATGACGATCTCCTTACGGCTTTTCTGCCGAGATGGTTTGATACGCTACATACTCTACATTCGCTCCATGTCTGATCTTGACGTTTCGTCTTTGTGTATAATCGACCAGATAGGATCCTTCTGAAACGCCGCTGAAGCCCACGCAGAGCTTCGCGCCGAATTCGATGACCGATTCGGGTACTTTGCGTTTATCACTTCTAATTATAACATGAGTGGAGGGAATATCTTTCAGATGCATCCAGATATCGCTCATTTTCGCCTTTTTCAGGAGGGAAATATTCCCTTTTTCGTTTTTTCCCACACTGATTTTGTACCCTTCGCAGAAAAAAGTTTCGATATGGCTCTCCTCTTTGGCTCTCTTTTTCCGTTTGCGAGGCTGCTTGGGCAAAAAGAGTTGCACTTCGTCCACGCTTCGAGCCGATTCGATCATCTTTTCGAGTCTGCGTAAAAAAGCGATCTTCGTTTCGAGATTCTCTCTTTCGATATAGGTGTGTTTCGCTTTTTGCTCCAACCTTTTGGCGCGGGCGAAAAGGAGATTGGCCGCTTCCGCCGGCGTCCTCGCCTCCGTAGGCAAAACGATCGTGACCTCTTTTCCGTCGTAGTCTTTCACCCTCACCGCTCTCTCGTAATTTCGCAGCGTATGCAGATACGAAAGCAGCAGTTGGGCTTCATACCGGTATTTTCGACTCTTTTCCAAAAGCGTTTCTTCGGATTGGAGTGCGTGCAAAATCTTTTCGAGCTTTTTACGCTTTCTTTTCACGACCGCCGATTTCTGGAGCTTGAGCTGATCCAGCTTTTTAGCTTCCCTTTCGCGGTAGAGCGCATACAGATAACTTTCGACATCTTCGATTCGGACGGGTTCGGATTCCTCGAAGTCCCGAGGTTCCAGCTTCGGCAATTCGATCCCCGGACGGATTTGACGATAGGAGGTCGCAGCGTCGATATGGCGCAGCGCTTCGAGGATAGTCTCTTTTTCGTCGAGTATGATCGCGTTGGTGTTGCGGCCGGTAAACTCCAGTTGCAGAATTGTTCGGTGCGCCTTGTAGGCGCTTCCCGAAGCCGCAAGGATTCGCAATATCCGATCTCCTTTCACCACTTCGATTTTTTCGATTTTCGCCCCTTTGAAGCGTCTGGAAAGAAGGACATCGAACGGCGCCTGATAGTGGCGTACTTTGCGATAGCGCTCCGTCTTGAAGATCACCGCATCTCCCCGCTTCATATCGAAATAGTAGCTCTGCTCCCGGTCGAAAACGATTTTGAGGATCGTATCCTCGACACGTTCGATCGCGGTGATTTTCGCATAACGGCGCAGATGTGCCGCTATCTGGACGAGTTCGGAGCGTTTCATCGGCTCACTTCAAAATACGCGGCAGAGTGATTCCCGTCTGTGCCTGGTATTTTCCCTTCTTGTCAGCATAAGTCACTTCGCAGGGCTCGTCGCCTTCGAGAAAAAGCACCTGGGCGATCCCTTCGTTGGCGTAGATTTTGGCCGGAAGGGGGGTGGTGTTGGAGATTTCGATCGTGATATGCCCCTCGAATCCCGGCTCGAACGGCGTGACGTTCACGATGATCCCGCAGCGGGCATAAGTACTCTTTCCCAGACAGATCGCCAGTACGTTTTCGGGCATACGGAAATACTCCACCGTACGTGCCAGCGCGAAGGAGTTGGGCGGTACGATCGCTACGTCCGCTTCGATATCGACGACGTTCGCTTCGTCGAAATTCTTCGGATCGACGACCGTGGAGTTGACATTCGTGAAGATTTTGAACTCCCTCCCCACCCGAATGTCGTATCCGTAACTGCTCAAGCCGTAACTGACGACGTTTTTGCCTATCTGCTCTTCACAAAAAGGTTCGATCATCCGATCCCGGAGCGATCTCTCCCGAATCCATCTGTCGCTTTTGAGTCCCATACCATCCCTTTTTTGCAAAAGATTATAGCATAGCGGCCGTTGGAGGCAGCTTGCGGGACTATACCTGAATCCACATATCTATAGAATTAAAATAATTTTTTTTTAAATAATTAAAATCAAATTATATGAAGTTTATGGTTTTGTTTTTTTAATGCAACGTCAGAGGAAAGAGCCTATAATTAACCCCATAACAAGGATACAGGAGTTACGAATGAAACGAAGATTCCCGCCAGCTCTTTCTCTGGTCCTGGTAGGCGCACTGACCTGCACACTGGGTGCCGCCCGCTATGAGATCACCCCTACAATTTCCAAAAAGATCTACAACTACAGTGCCGATCGTGCACTTCAGGATGGAAAGCTATTCTACGGTATCAGAGGTTCACTCTATCTGAACAGAAAAACAGCCGTGTTGGCGGGCGTCGAAATTTCGAACACCAATCGAATGGGAGATGGAGGGGATACGGATGTCGAGCGCATCCTGGTCGGTGCGACCTACGAACCTTTGGCACATAAAAATATGCGTGTTCAACCCTACCTCATCGCCGGGGGTGGATACGAAAAGGTTCACAGGGAGATTCCGGGTGTAAGTTCTCAGGGATATTATACCGCAGGGGGCGGACTCAAAATCAAAATAAACCCGAAGACGGATCTTGTCACCGAAGCCAGACTCATTCACAAAATGGACGATGAGGATGACGATATCATGGGAACGCTTGGCGTCGGTTTCAAACTGGGAGACCTTGGAGAATGCCTCCCTCCCAAAACCGCACAGAAAAGAGCGATGAGTCTTGCGGAACTCGCCGCACTCTGTCAGACGCAGAAGAAGTGGGTCAAACCCGCCGATGTCACCTCCAGCCACACATCGGCGGTACCTGAAGCGACTCCGGAGAGCACATCCGAAGCGCCTGCCGCACCCGCAACCGCCCCTTCGACAGAAGTGACCACCCCCGCAAAGAAAAAAGAAACGCAAAAACCCATCATCGTAGAGGAGTCCTATCCAAAAGATCTAAAACCCGAAGAGATCGAAGAGATCAAAAAGGCGGAACAGTCTAAGAAAGCGACGACCGTAACCCGCACCGTCACCACACAAACCACCCCCGCCACTTCCTCGAAACAGGAAATCAAACCGGT
>CAYUEN010000055.1:0-6590 GCA_964443745.1 uncultured Campylobacterales bacterium
TGAAAAACCACCCTCCCAGGATACCAAAGAGTATTTCCATTATCGCTTCCTTCACTTCATCCAAATGATGCAGAATCGATAGAATCATCGTCCCGTCGGAATTGTATCTGCGAAAATCCAGAGATTATGAAAATTGAGCTCTTTTTGGGCATTTGTCTATTGTAACGCCTCCAAAACTTTCAAACAGGAAATAGATGTTTCTTTTCGTCGTCTTTCCAAAAATGCGGTTCTTTGTCTTTTTCGAAACAAAAAAGATATAGCAAAAAGAAAGTTTCCCACCTATATAGTGATCACTCCAATGGTAACATACCCTACCGTCTTTTTCATGATGAATTTTCCCTTTTTAGATGTAGCGCTCCCGAACGGGAAAAACTATCCAGAATCGCAGCGATCAACGGTCTCCAGTATATACGGCTTTGGAACTGGAAAAGTGAATCAAAACGGCGAAGGTTCCAGCGCAGGAAAGGTTTCGGATCGATCGCCAACCCGAGATATTTGATCTCGTAATGCAGATGCGGGCCCGTCGAAAGCCCCGTATTCCCAAGATATCCGATCACCGTCCCTCTTTTGACGTATTCTCCTTTCGAAACTTTCAAATCATCGAGCATATGTCCGTAGATCGTCTCGAATCCGAAATTGTGTATGATTTTGACGACGTTCCCATACCCTTCGTTGTTGAACTCCGCCATTTTCACGATCCCGTCGGCCGTCGCGACGATAGGTGTACCCACCGCTCCTGCAAAATCGATTCCACGGTGAAATCTTTTTTGATGCAGAATCGGATGGATCCGATATCCAAAAACAGAAGTGACGCGATTGGCCAGGGAGGGATATCCATGCGGAAGCGCATCGAGTATCAATTTGCGTTCATTGGTACCGAGTCTCTTCAAGAGATTTTTAAGACCCTTTTGCGGCCCGACCGCACCCTTTTCTCCAATCTCCTCCTGCGCTTCGCTGATACGGTCACGAATCGATTCGTAAAAAGCCTTCTTCTCTTCGATCTCTTTTTGAAGTATCCTGTTTTGCTGCAAAAGACGAATCTGTTCACCCCGCATCTGTGCGACACTGGAAGAGAAGAAGGTGATGAAGAGAGCACTGATAAGAAAAGAGAGCGCGAGTATCGTAAGGATGGCGAGCCAAAAGAGGCGTCTCTTATTTCTCTGCCGAATCTCTCTCCCGCTCATCTGCATAAATCTCCAAAAACCTCTCTATTACCGCGAAGGATCCGAAGACCAGATAGTGATTGCGCGAATCGACACTTTCGAATCTCCCCCACGGAAGTCCGACCGCTTCGATCGCACGAATCAATTTCGCCTCGGATACAACTCTTTCACCGTATATCGGTAAAATTTCAACTTTTTGAACGATCGGTTTCATTATCTTGAGAATTTCCCCATACGCTTTGTCTTCGTAACTGTTGTAGACGAGTATCACGCTACTTTTTTGTTCCTTGAAATGCTCAAAAAGCGCCTTGGCGGCCAGAGCGTTGTGTCCCACGTCGATCGTCACGTTGGGCGCGATCTTCTGGGCCCGCCCCGTGAGCGTCGCATCCATGATTTTCGAAAAATCGATCTCGAAACCGAAAAATTTCGCTCCTGCCATCGCGAGCAACAGATTGTCGGCGAAAAATCGGGGCAATCGCATCTTCTCTATCACGCTTGCGGCTTCGAGTTTCTCTTCACGGATATAGAAGTGCTCGACTCTGAAAAACTCCACTCCCTTTTCCCGGCTGACTTTTTTGGCCACTTTGTAGACACGATTGGAAGGCTGTCTGGCCAAAATCGCAAATTTACGTACCGCCATCATTTTTGTTTTGGCGATCTCTTCGATCGTCTCGCCCAAAAAAGCTTGGTGATCCAACCCGATCGGCGTAACCAACGTCAACTCTTTTGGGAAAACCGCCGTCGCGTCGTATTCACCCCCAAGTCCCGCCTCCATCACGACATATTCGACCTCTTCGAACGCCGCTATCGCCAAAAGGGTGGTATATTCGAAGTAGGAAAGCGAAGCCGACTCCTTGGGTGTGAGGATCCGCTGCAGCCGCAGATGGGCCGCTTCTAGCGCCTCGTCTTCGATATCCTTGCCATCGATCCAGATGCGTTCATTGAAGCGCAGTATATGGGGAGAGGTATAATGGCCCACTCTTCTGCCCGATTTCCACAGATAGTGGGCGAGAAACCGGCCGGTAGTCCCTTTACCGTTGGTGCCGACGATATGGACGATTTTCGGAATCTTGAAATTAGAAGAGATTCTCTTCCAAAGACGAGGCATCCTTTCGTAATCTATCTGGCGATAATAGAGCGGCTTCTTCGCCAGAAACTGCCATAGCGAACTCATTTTTGGGGATAGACTCTGTTTCTGCCGCCGTTTTTCGCCTTATAGAGCATCGTATCGGCATCGTTGATCGTCTCTTGTTGCGAATCGTGTTCGCTTCTGTTGGCCACCCCTACGCTAACGGTCACGTCGACTTTTTCACCCTTGTAGACGAAGGGGTATGTCTCGACGGTTTTACGTATCTTTTCGGCAAAGACCAGCGCTCCTTCCAAGGGCGTGTTGGGAAGAATCGCAAGAAACTCCTCTCCTCCGTATCTTCCGACGATATCGACATCCCTTTTTTGTTCGTTGAAGATTTTACCCAGGTTTTTCAGTATCAAATCTCCCGCTTCATGGCCGAAAGTGTCGTTGATCATTTTGAAATGGTCGATATCGAAAAAACAGACCGAATAGTCGATCTTGTAGCGCTGGTAACTCTTCTCCACGATGTTGAGCTCTTCGTCGAGTGCACGCCTGGAGAGTACCAGTGTCAGAAAATCGCGTCGCGTCTCCTTCTTTGCCTTCTCCAGCGCCGCTTCGAGTTTTTTGACACGCTGCTGCAACGCTTTGACCACTTCACTCTCTTCTCGCATCTTTTCGCCCAGAGATTCGCTCTCCACCTCCAACGAGCTGGCTATCTTGATCAGCTTCTCCTGAACCGCCGCGAAATCGTGGCGTTTGTGATCGAATCCCGAAAGTTCGTCTTTGATCAATTTGATCTTGTCGCGACTCAGATGGCTCTTGTCCATCAATATCAAAATCTTTTGAGAAACCTCTTCCAGGAGCGTATCGAGTGCCTGTGCGCGCGATTTCATTTCGGCACGATCGAGTTCGATACGCCGTTTGACCATCTCACGAATCTCTTCCTGCACATGGGCGGAAGTGAGAATCGTCGGAGAGTTGCGCAATTCGTAGCCGAGCCCGGCCAGTTCGTCATCCATCGCCGAAGCGATCGAAGGGGTGAGGGAGGCGACCACGATCGACGCGATCTCCTTGAGTTCACGTGCCGTATCGTGTTCGTGCAAACAAGCGATCACTTCGTTGATGATTCCTTCAAGATCGTTCGACTTCACATCGCAAAAAGCCCTGAGTCGATTCAAAAAGGCGTCGTCGTAGGAGCTGAGAAAATCGAACCACTTCTCTTTGATGAGTTCGAACGTATTGTAATCGGCCAGATACTCGATACGCTCCAGCGAAGCGTTGGCGAGCTCCGTCGCCTGCTTGTCATGCAAAAGTGTGATCGACTGCAGAAGGCGCTTGACGAGTGTGACCAGCAGAATGTTTTTCTTTCCGCTTTCTCCCATCGTCGCCCGATTGAGCGCGGACACCAGATAAGTCAACAGTTGATCGACGGTTTCGATATTGTATTTTGCGATATCGTTCTGAACCGTTGTATTGAGTTTGCCGATGAATTTCTGGATTCTCTGGCAATCACCGATCACGACCCCTTTCTCTTTCGCGATAGCACAAAAGGTTTCGTAGTAGTTTTCGGGTGTGATCGCGATGCGCTGCTTGTTGAGTGTCGTGATCGTCTCTTTGATTATCTCATTGACCGTCATCGTATCCCCTGAATCGATAGTTTCGAAATAAAGTGGTCGATCGCCTTGGACGAAGCGAGCCTAATCGCCTCGAAACGCTTCGTATCGGAGATCACGCTGTTGGATTCGATCGTAAAGTCGTAATCTCCCGTCGAGAGAATCGTCTTTTCCCCGCCCGAGCGATCCCGGAAACGGGTTTTCAGTTCGACATAGGTTTTGTAGGCGACAACATATCCGTTCCTATCGTATTGAATCGGCATAAACGTCACTTTGTTTAATTTCATGTAGATCGTGGAAGTGGCCAGATCTTTGGATACGAGCTTGGATCTGAAGCGGTTCAAAACCGCTTCGCGAAGGGCGTCTTTGATCAATACGCTGTTTTCCGGATCCTCCAGACTCGTCTCCACCTCCGCATAGATGCGATCGCCGAGAACCTCCTGCGTATACAGAAGCGTCGGCTTGTAACCGCATCCGATCGTCACGAAAAGAAGCGAAACCGATAGCAAAAACGGGCGTATCATGGCTTGATCACGATATTGACGAGCCTACCTGGCACATAGATCTCTTTGAGGATCTTTTTCCCCTCCAGCCACCTGGAGGCGGCGGTCTTGGCCTGCGTGAGTATTTCCTCTTTCGTCGCTTCGGAGGCCACTTCGATCTCTTCGCGCTTTTTGCCGTTGATCGTCACCGCCAGACGAATCGAATCGGCTTCGAAAACCTCCTCTTTCGGTACAATCGGAGCGAAATTGGCACGTCCGAACAACCGCTCGCTCAGCTCCCAGCATAGATGGGGAGCGATCGGCTCGAGTATATGCAACAAAATCCAGTAGCCTTCGCTCCAGACATCCGGATTCTCCTGGTCGCCGAGCGCGTTGAGCGCCTCCATAGCCGCGGCTATCAGCGTATTGAACGCGAAACTGCTCTCGTATACTTCCGTGGACTTTTTGAGTGCCTCGTAGACTTTCTTTCTCGCCCGCTTCTCGGGTTTCGTGCATCGGGAGTGATCGATGGAAGGAAGTGTTTTACAAGCGTTCGCCATTTTGGAGCGATCGCTCAATCGGCGCAGAAACTTGAAAGCCCCCTCCAGAGCACTGTCGTTCCACTCCAGCTCTTTCTGGGGCGGTGCGGCGAAGAGGATGAAGAGTCTGGCCGTATCGGCGCCGAATCTGGCGACGATATCGTCCGGATCGACGGTATTTCCTTTGGATTTACTCATTTTCGCTCCGTCTTTGAGAACCATCCCCTGCGTCAAAAGTCTGGAAAAGGGTTCGTCCACCTCGATATAGCCCAGATCCCGCAACGCCTTGGTGAAAAAACGGGCGTAGAGCAGATGGAGTATCGCATGTTCGATACCGCCGATATACTGATCCACGCTCATCCAGTATCGCACATCCTCCGGATAGAAGGGTGCGTCGGTCGGGTTTTCGCTGCAGTATCTGAGAAAGTACCACGAACTCTGTACGAACGTATCCATCGTATCGGTCTCCCTGGTCGCTTCACCGCCACATTTTGGGCAGGTCGTCCGCTTCCAGGTAGGGTGGTTTTCCAGCGGATTCCCCTCTCCCGTAATCGTCACATCTTCAGGCAGGGTGATCGGAAGGTGTTCGACCTTTTCGGGCACGAGTCCGCAAGAGGAACAGTGGACGAACGGAATCGGAGCTCCCCAGTAACGCTGTCTGGAGATTCCCCAGTCGCGCAGTTTGTAGTTGACCGTTCTCTTTCCGATTCCGAGCGTTTCGAAATGGCGGATGATCCGCTCTTTGGCCGTTTCACTCTCCAGACCGTCGAATCCGTCACTGTTTTTGAGTATGCCTCGGCCGGTGTAGGCCTCCTTTTCGATATCCGCCTCTTTCGCGAAAATCACCTGTTTGATCGGCAAATCGTATTTTTTCGCGAAAGCGTAGTCCCTCTCGTCATGCGCGGGAACCGCCATCACCGCTCCCCCACCGTATCCCGGAAGAACGAAATTAGCGACCCAAACGGGAATCTTTTCGCCCGTAAGCGGATGGATGACGTCGATACCGAGCGCTATCCCCTCTTTTTCGGCCATTCCGCGCTCCCGCTCGCTCATATTTTGCATCTCTTCGATCGCGGCGATTTGCGCAGGATTCAATGCTTTGACCTCGATCAGCTTCTTGACGATCGGATGTTCGGGAGCGAGTGCCGAATAACTCACGCCGTAAATCGTATCCGGCCTCGTCGTGAAGACTTCGTAGCCTTCGTACGCCCCCTGGAGTTTTCGGATCGATTCGGGAGAGAGACGGAAGCGAAACGAAAGCCCTTCGCTTCTGCCTATCCAGTTCTCTTGCATCGTCAATACCTGCTTGGGCCATCCCCCCTCGAGCCGCTCCAACGCCTGCAGCAACTCCTCCGCATAGGCGGTGATGCGGATGTAGTATCCTGGCATCTCTTTGATCGTGATCGGATTGTCGCATCTCCAGCAACACCCCTCGATCACCTGTTCGTTCGCCAGTACCGTATGGCAAGTCTCGCACCAGTTGACGCTCTGGCTCTTCTGATAGAGCAACCCCTCTTCGTACATACGGATGATGAACTCCTGTTCGAACTTCGTATAGAGAGGATCGCTGGTCGCAAACTCCCTCTTTTTCGAAAAGGAAAGACCCAGCGCCATAAGTTCGTTTCGCATATAATCGATATTTTCGTAGGTCCATTTTTTGGGGTGAAGTCCGTGTTTGATCGCGGCGTTTTCGGCGGGCATCCCGAAACTGTCCCAGCCGA
>CAYUEN010000056.1:0-6447 GCA_964443745.1 uncultured Campylobacterales bacterium
AATTTCGTGTTGGTGTTGTAGCAAAAAAAAACTTCAGAAAGGGGAAAGTATGAATTATTACGTACAAGAGCAAAAGCTAGAGGCGGCTGAAAAAGCAAAAACAAAATTTCCACTAGTGGTGCTCGCCTGCGGTCTTGACGACGATCTGGCAGAAGCGTTTGAAGAGGCTCTGCTAAAAGGGGATACAGACAAAGCCGCGAATATTATCGACCAACAAGCAAAAAGGGGGATAAGACTAAAGAAGAGAAAATGGAGGGCCAAATATGCGAAAATTCAGAAATGAGGATAAAGTTACATGAAAGACTCGATTTAAGGAGAAGTGTCCTTATCGTTTCTATCCTGCGGGGCAAATTGCTTCGTGCGGTGGACTGCAATTCATAGTTTATATTACTCGAACTCGCCTCTTAATTTTTTCATAAATTCAAACGCTTTTTTATAATCACTTATGCCCTCGCCAAATACGAAAGAAATGACTCCTTTTTTTGTCTGTCCGACTATCTGGGTAATCTTTTTGTCTTCTGGGTTGATCACCAAAACCGCTTTGAAACCGGCACCTTTGATCTCTTTTGTGGTATCAAACGGAGGTATGCAAGAGTCAAAACTATCGGCTCCTCCATAATAGTATATGCTAAACTCCGGTAAAACTTTATTGATATATGCGCACCCGCTTACATCATAGCTCGGCTCGATCGGCAATTTGACAGGTTTTGCAATTTTAAACCTTCTATCCAGTGCCTTTTCCACATCGCTTTTTTTGACTTTGCCGCAGACCAAATCGGGGCTGAAAGAGTTTGCAAAAACCAAAACGCTTACTGCCAAAAAAATCAAAATTTTCATTACGATCCTTTTTGAATAAATTGTCACAAGAGCTTTAAAAGCCTTTATCTTTACACACCAGCCGTCGGCAAAAAATCCTTATCCAAAATCGCTGACAAAAATACGCCTTTACAATATCCTCCCCTTTTTTAAGGGTTTAATCTGCCTATGTATGTTTTATAAGGCATATTTTTTCCATTGATATAAGCAAATACCACTCTTCCTTGATAATCTATATAAATTGCCGATATATGATTATCGTTTTCATCTTCTTTCAGGGTAAAAGTGCCGTCATTTGCAAAATTGCTTACCTTTTTACCGCTATTATCCAATTTAACGATATAAGCTTCCTCGTCATTTATTATTTTATGTGCAACGACATACAAACTATTATCTTTTGCGGCTAATGCAGTAAAGCTTGGCATAGAGTATTCGCCCGAATCTGCAAAAGTCGTATCAAACTCACCGTTATTGTTAAATTTTATTAAAGCCCTACCTTCCAAATGTCCTGCCGCATCTCGTTGCTCATCAAACAGATAGAGATTATCATCGCCATCTATCGCTATTTTATATCCGTTATCTTGATTGCCGCTATCGTATATTGCTTCTGAATTGTTTCCAAAGCTATAGTCGTAGTTTAGATTATTTGTAAATACTTTTTTAACGAAAACGTCGTCGTTTTTTGTACCGACTATATAAATTGCGTTATTTTTGATTGCAAAATCATCAATAAAACAATCAACCAAATTTATTGAATGTTTCGTAAAACTATTTTTGTCAAGTTTGGTCAAATTAACAATAAATCCACTTCCACTAATATAGTTGTATGCATAATAGATATAATCGCCTTGGACCTCCATATCTTCCAACATCCAACTATCAACTTTATAAAATCCGTTGTTTGCAAATGTCGTATCTATACTGCCGTTTTGGTTTAATCTGATTATATACGAGTTTCCATCTTGGTCTGAATTAAATGCCAAATATATAAAATCGCCATCTACTACAACTTTTATAATCTCTCCTCTATTGTCTGTATAGACAAAATATCCGTTGTTTGCAAAAGTGTCGTCTATGGTTCCATCTTCGTTTAATCTTATTAATAGCGGATACCATTTGCTACCATTGTTTTTCCAGCCGCCCAATAACAATCGATGACTACTATCTTCGGTGATAGAGATAATACTAATAGTTTTAGTGTGAATATCAATATTATTTAAATTTACACTTTTCCCCTCCATTCCAAAACTCTTATCGAAACTTCCCGATTTTACGACTTGTGCGGAGCCACCGCCTCCACAGCCGATCATTATGAACATACCCAAAACCAAAAAGAAGAAAAACTTTAAATATCTCATAGCATCCTCCTTTTTTTACGAATTATAACGCTTTTAAATTGCAAAAAAATTTCGTTTTTGTTTTCTCGGAATGCCCGTTGTATGGGAATTTGGGTCGACAATGGAGGTTTGCCGTAAAACTCCAATCCTTGACTTTTTCTTAAATTTTGGTTAAAATTAGGGCGTTATGGGAGTGACTTGGCTTCGACAGGAGCGGGTTGGTCCCGGCTGCATGCGATCCGGCAAGATCTGAAACTGCCACGTTAAATACAAACGCAAACAACACAAACTACAGACCTGCGCACGCACTCGCGGCGTAAGAGCCTAAAAGGCCGGTCAGTTATGTCGGTCGCACCCCGCTACCGGGTGTCGGCATAGCTTCATCGTAAACAATCGGTAGCTTGGACGACCCGCCCGCCCGCACGGGACGTCGAGATTCAGGGCTTGGATACGCGTAGTCTGGGGCGATGGATAGCGCGTATCGACACACCTCATCGCTACTAAGCATGTAGAGGCCGGGGCTGGGCCCGTTTCTGGACAGGGGTTCGATCCCCCTCACTTCCACCAATAGCTACTTTCAGTAATACTTCATAAAAAATCATTGAAGAAAAAATTAAACGTAAAAAACCCACGCATTGCCGAAGCACTTGGAATGAGACTCGATATAGGGTTGAGATAATCTGTACTCCCAACCTTCTCTCCTACCATTTTTGTAAATTCCTTCTCGCAAATGAATTATGTGTTACTTTAAATTATCTCTTCATATATCTTTTTGCCATCTCTTTCAGACTCATCTGGTCGTATTTCATGCGCAACCGCAAATATATATCCTGCGTCCGAAAATCAGACCCTATATTCTCCTGCGGAGTGAGTGCGTCGAAGTTGTATCCCACACCCAACCATCCGTTTTCGAACAGATTGTATCCCGCAAAAACACCGCTACCAAACTCCATCCGATCGTTTTTCCAATAGTGGCGCATACTTGCATGAAAACCGACGTCGGTTTTGCCGTTTAGATCGTAGGTAGCCTCTGCACTCGCCAGATCGATCCACGAGTCGTAGTGTTTTCCTTCCAGATAGGTACGAGTGAATTTGAGAGCGTATTGAAGCGCGATCTCCAGCGACGGCGTCATTTTTTGGGAAAAAAGAAGGGTGTTGGTGTATTGTTTGGTTCTTGCGCTACCGGATTTCCTATCTACATAATCGAATCTGCCAAGCAGTATCTTCCCCTCTTGCGGCCTGTACGCCATCGCCAAATTGGCGCTCACGCTGTGATCGTCCCCCTCCTTTCGAAAACTCTTTTCCGCCCGAATACCGAACGCGAGCCCTAGATTCAACTCCCTTTTTTGGGTATAAACACCAAGATCTAAAGAGACTCTCTTGTATCGGCTTTTTTTGTACGCGCCTCTAAGACTGTAGGTCCAGTTTTTCCTTTGATATGTCGCCGAAGCGGTATAGGAGGTATAGGGTTCGGAGTCGTTGGAATCATCCCGCAACCGTATGTTTTTTTCGATGCCTCCGTTGAGAGTGAGGTTTTTATTCACCTGATATCCCTGTTGAAAAATGTAGTTGCTATACAGGCTTTCTCCGTCGCTCTCGGCGGAAGAGGCGACCGAAGCTCTGAACATCCCCTTCTCCCACGGTTTCAAAACGACCCCGCCGGTATAGAGCATCCTGCGTCCCGTGTCGTTTTTGACGATTTCCGATCTGGCGAAAAGATCGCTGTTTTTCGTCAGCATATACGAAAGATTCAGCGCGGTTCTGTCGGGAAACGTTTCACTGACGCCGCTTAGCAGATACTCTTTTGTCAATTGAAACCTGAGCCTGGAACCGAAAAGTTTACGGCTGACTCCCCCCAAAAGCTGAGAACCGCTATGAAGATCATGAAAGTACCGATATCCCAGATAGAGCGTCGTGTCGGCATTTGTGTAGCTGTTTTTCGCTTCGACGGAGGTGACGGTGTTGTCACCGCTCAAACGTCTGTCGCGATATGCGGCGAAATCGAGGTGGTAGTTTTTTCGATAGGAGATCTTTCCCTCCATCCCGTACCGCATCGAATCTGTTTCGAAGCGACTCTGTTGCGCAAGACCGAACTCCCTCTCCGTTCTTTTCAGATAGGCCAAGAAGTATCTGGTTCGGTCTCTGTATTTCAGATCCAGATAGTAGGCGTCGGTATCGGCTGCGTTTTGGCGGAAAGTGCGGGCGTATTCGGCTCTGAAACGGGTATTTTTCGAAATTTCGCTTTCCATATCGACGCCTCCGAGCGCGGCGTCGGGTTCTTTGACGTAGTTGACTCCCACACCCAAACCCTCGTCTTTTCGCGTCCATGAAGCGCGCCCGCCGTATATCAAATCACCCCTTCCTTTTCCCGAGATTTCGTAGTCGATTTCGATGAAGCGGGGATTGCCTTCTTGGTCGCGTCCGAATATCGGTTCTTTGAAATAGAGTTTCCCCTCTTCGTAATAGATCGTATAATCGATCAGGGGAGTAAGCACCTTTTTGGAGAGGACCAAATCATGTCGATACCGATCGCGAACCACCAGCGTGATTTTTTCGGAATTTTCGACGATTCGGCGATGCTTGAGCCGATAAAGCCCGCTCGTTCCGTCGGGAGAGATCTCTTCTTTGACGAATCGGCTGTCGGTGTCGCTGGCGAAAAAGAGCAGACGGGTTTCGTTCGACTCCAAAACCGCCTTGAAACCGGTGAGCGCACGATCGTATCGGGCCAGTTTCACCCGATCGAGTCCCGTATGCATATCCCCGAAAAGCAGCGTGTAGGTTTCATTTTCCATCTTGATGTAGAGTTTGCGGCGACTGGGAGCCTCCGATCCCTGAAGGCTCGCATCCGCATAGATGGTGTAGTAGCGGGTGGGATCTATTCGGTCGAAGAGTTCGAGATCGGGCTCTTTTCCGCTGTCGTACGCGATCGTCAGCAGCGTCTGTCCGCGTATCCTTCCTTTGGCGAAAAAGGAGAGTCGGCCTTCATGCAGCACCTTGTCGGAGACGCTTTTTTGCATATTGTCGCGGATTTTTCTGTATCCCACCGTCCCCTCGGCGAACCCCACCAAAATCCACTCTCTCATTTTCGGCTTCAGACGCACCGTAATCGGCTCCTCCTCTCCTTCCAACGGCAGATGGAGCTTCACTTCACCCGAAAGGGCGGTCGGCTGGAGTTTGATCCGGGTGACTCCCCCCTTTTCGACCCGGAAAATATTTTTCTGTGTCTGCAATTGGGCGTCCTCCTCTTCGTACGCCTCATAAGGAGGGTCGAGTACGAATCTCCCTTGCATGGACTCGCGCACCGGATATCCGTATCGATCGAGCAATCTAAGCGCGATTACCGCCGGTCGTTTCGCGTCCGCCACCAGATAGGAGGCCTCCGGCACCAAAACCGCTTCGGCAGGTGCTCCGGAGAGGTGCACTTTCCTCTCGAGCGTTCGCAAAAGCTTTCCTTCTTTGTCGCGAAATTCCGCTTTGAGATAGTTGTCTCCCTCCATGATGTCGATTCCCCGATAGCGCGCGATCGCCCCCGAATATTTCGCGTCGGCGAGCGAGCCTTCGTAATTGAGCGGATCGACCTCCTTCTCGTTGAGATAGAGGGTGAGTTTTTGATTTTTGGGGTAATAAAGCGCAGCCTTGATCGATCCGATGGCGGGAACATAGCCCTCGGTGGGAGGCCAGAGCCACCGATACCCCTCTCCTTCATACTTGGCGAGATCTCCGATACCGTAGTGCGGCATGGAGGAGGTCTTCTTTTCGATCTTCTTTTTGTTTTCTCTTTCGTTCGCGGGGGTCTTCTTTCGTTCGGCTTTTTCGAGACAGAAATCGACCAGCTTGAGCATGCCCGCCCGAACCCGCACGAAACGAGAAATGGCCGATCCCGCATTTGCGGTGTTTTGGACGCAAATCTTCGGCTTGTAGCCGTCCGGAATGGTGGCGGTATCTATCTGTACCACCTGCGTACCCGGCGAGACCCCCTCGAAATGATACCGTCCCCGAGCGTCCGTCATCGCCGTACGGCCGTCGGAGAGATAGAGTACGATACGACCCTTTTTGCCCTCAGGAAGCCCCAAAACGCTTCCTGCGATAAATCCCTTTTTGGGAGCGACACTCGTCTCTTCGGGAATTTCGAACCGTATATACAGCGGGTTCGAGAGCGTTTCGTCACGATTTGCGATATCGACGATTCCATCCAAGTTCCTTCTTTTTGCGGCTCCGGCCAAAATCGCGTAGGAGAGTATGCGGCTCTTTTTCGGCTCGAGTCTCGGCAGCGACACCAGACAGGTACCGTTTT
>CAYUEN010000057.1:0-6293 GCA_964443745.1 uncultured Campylobacterales bacterium
GAGATCGTCTCCACCGACATCCTCGGCAACCGCCACTCCAGCATCATCGACGGACTCTCCACCGCGGTCGTGGGCGGACGGATGGTGAAGGTGATGGCATGGTACGACAACGAGTACGGCTATTCGCAGCGGCTGCTGGAGCTGGCGGATTTCGTGGCGGGAAAGATGGACTAAGATGGGCAGACTGATACTACTGCGCCACGGAGAGAGTCTCTACAATGCCCAAAACCTCTTCACCGGCTGGACGGATGTCGATTTGAGCGAGAAGGGGAGGGAAGAGGCGAAGCTTGCGGGTATGGTGCTTGCGAAAAACGATCTCTATCCCGATGTCTGTTTCACTTCATGGCTCAAACGGGCGATCCATACCGCGCAGATCGCGCTGGAGGCGATGGTGTGGGAGCATATCGATTCTCTAAGAAGCTGGAGACTCAACGAACGCCACTACGGAGCTTGGCAGCAGCACAACAAAGAACAAATCAAAGCGGAGGTGGGGGAAGAGCGTTTCAACGCTATTCGACGTGGGTACGAGATTTCTCCTCCACCTCTTCGCAAAGGAGATCCGCGACTTTTACAGAACGATCCGAGATATCGGAAAATCGACCCTCTGTTACTTCCTAGAAGTGAATCTCTCAAAGATACGAAAAGGCGCACGCTTCACTGTTTTTACGAAATGGTCGCACCTCGGCTCGTCAGCGATACGACGGTACTTTTGAGTGCCCATGGCAATTCGTTACGCGCATTGACGATGGCGATCGAAAATCTATCGCCGGAAGAGATCGTCGGAGTCGAAATTCCCACCTGTGTACCGATCGTCTACAGTTTTGATGAGAGATTGGAGATGACAGACAAATGGGTGGTCGAAAGAGAGTGAGCCCGACTTCACGTTTTTCGTTCGATAAAACGGACACTTTTACCGGGACTTATCTTCTCTCCGAGGTAACCGGTGACGAGTATGAAAGGAACGGGGTTTTGTTTCATCTCTCTCCAAAATGCCTCGACCAACTCCTTTTCATTTGTGAAGTGATCGATCACCACCGTTTTTACGACACCCCATAGGAGGGTGGTTTTGTTTTGAAGTACCGGATCGGTGGTGATGGCGAAGATCGGTTTTTTGGGACGGAATTTACAGAGGTGCCGAAGGGTGAATCCCGAACGTGTAAGGGCGACGGTGGCTTCGTTTGGAAGGGTATGGGAGAGTTCACTCGCCGCCCGGACAAAAGCTTCCCGCGATGAGGGAATGTAATTTTTGTAATAGGGATAACTCTCCTGGGATTGCAGGATCGTCTCCACGAGTACACTGACTGCTTCGGCGGGGTAGTCTCCGGTGGCGGTTTCGTCCGAGAGCATCACGGCATCCGTTCCGTCGAATACGGCGTTTGCGATGTCGGAAACCTCCGCTCTCGTAGGATAGGGAGAGCGGATCATGGAGGTGAGCATCTGGGTAGCGGTGATGACGGGTTTTGCAGCTGCGTTGGCTTTCTTGATGATCTCTTTCTGGAGGATCGGAACACGACTTAGACCCGTTTCGGCGCCTAGATCGCCACGTGCTACCATGATCGCATCGCTTCGCTCGATAATATCGTCCAGATGCGCCAGAGCGCTTTTGCGTTCAATTTTTGCGACGATCCATGCGTCGCTGTTATGTTTACGCAGGATTTCCCTGGCCATTTCGATATCTTCGGCATCGCTGACGAAGGAGATCGCAGCGAAATCGACACCCGCTTCGGCTCCAAATTTCAAATCCTCTATGTCTTTTGGGGTGAGTGTGTGCAGATTGAGGTCGGCATCGGGGAAGTTGACTCCCTTACCCTCTTTGAGAATACCAGGAGTGAGGACTTCGAGGCGGAGTGTACCATTCTCCTTGTCGATGACACGTGTCTCGACGGTTCCGTCGGCAAAAAAGATCTTTTCGGAAAGTCTGACTTCTTGCAGTAATTGTGGATATGTAATCGAAAAGATCTCTCTATCCGGGATCGGTCCCATACAAAGAATGTCGCCCGCTTGAACGGCGATCTCGCGATCCAGTCCACGGATACGGATTTTTGGGCCACAGATATCCTGCATAATGCCTATTTGCATCTTTTTCCGTCCGGCGATGGCTCGGATCGAGTGGATCGTTCTGGTATGCTCTTCATAGGTTCCATAAGAGAAGTTGAGCCGGAAAATATTGACGCCACGCATAATCAGCGTTTCGATTCCCCGCTCATCCATACAGGATGGACCGAGTGTCGCGACGATCTTGACTTTGGGTTGCATCGGTCAGTTCAGATGAAGTTGCACTTCACCTTTTCCCATTTGTTCGAGAATCTCTTTAGCTTTCTTGAGCTCTTTTTCCGTACCTTGAACGATGATGAGATTCTTGCCCTCTTTGAGCATCTCTTCGTAATGTTTGGCTTCCAGCTCCATGATCCCCCGATCTTTGAGCCATGCTACAAGTGCACTCAATCCACCGACGGTGGCCGCCCCACCGACCAGTCCCGTCAAAGATCCAATCAGTGGGCCGGCGGCGACCATCGGACCGAATCCGGGAATGAATGCGAGTGCACCACCGAGCAAAAATCCCCAGAGGGCACCCCAGAATGCTCCCTGTTCTCCCCAAAAGATTGCATCTTCGTTCTCTTTGTTGAATTCGAATTTGTCCAACTCCTCCTGATCGCCCTTACCCAGCACGGTGATGTGGAATTTGTTGATTCCACCTCGCAATAGTGCAGATACGGCTTCGGCAGTGTCGGTATGGTTGTCGTACACAGCTGTCAGACTGCTCTCTTTCATCTCATTCTCCTCACTCTCTGGTTTGGTGTAGGCGCGATTGTCTAAATTATATCATGAAAGAAAATTGCTTTGTTAATAGCAGATTAATTTATGATAAAAGTATCAAATTAGCTTTTCTCTATATCGGGTTCCTTGGCTATTCTGGCGATATTTAGAGCGTTTCGGAGAGATTTGGAAAAGCTCTTGATCAGATGCATATCGTTGATCGTGATGGTGGTCATTTCGGATCTGATCTGACTGTTTCTGGCGATATCGGCGATCAGTCGCATACTATTTTGGTAGGATTGTGCAATTTTGGTATAGATATGCTCCATCTCCTGAAAAGCCCTCTCGTCTCCACTGCGGGCTTCATGGTAGGCTTGCAGACTTTTGAGAATCTGATATCGGAGATTTTTGAGAAAGGCTTGCTCTTCGTGGGTGGAAGCGTTGTAGAGCAAGTCGAGGTCGTTGAGCATATCCTTGATCGCTTTGGCTGCGGTCGCCAGATAGGTGATCTGCCGTGAGATGGCATCGAGTTTCTGCTGGTAGGTCGCGTTGTCGTTTTTGGCGGAGAGGATGGAGATATACCGGAAGATCTCCCCCTCCAGTGTGCGAATGTTGGCGTAGAGTTTTTCGTAGGTGACATCGAAATTGCGATCGTATTGTTCAAGGAGCTTGTCTATGGCGATGCCCCTCTCGAACGCTTTGGGTGGAGGAATGTTGATCGCGAGCAGTGCGAAAGCTTCGATCTCTTCGGAGAGGTGATCCACCTCCTTTTGGAGAGCTTCGAGTGCGAGGTCGGGTACATCCGGAGATACGTTGTGCAGATAGTGTGTCACATGTATGGGTTCTTTTTTGAAAAGATGGCCTACACCGGAAGAGAGCAGACCGATAAAAGGATACCAGATCACTACGCCCATGATGTTGAAAAGAGTGTGAAAAAGGGCGATCTGCGTGACGGCGTCGCTATATGGAGCGATGAGACGGGTCAGATCGATGAGCGGTGAGAGCAGGATCAATGCGGCGATTCCGGTGGAGAGATTGAAAAGAAGATGGGCCGCTGCGGTGCGTTTTTTGTCCGGTGTACCTCCGATCGCTCCGAGAATCGCGGTCACGGTCGTACCGATGTTTGCGCCGATGACGAATGCCGCAGCCGCTTCGAATCCGATAATGTGAGTATAAAGGGCACTCTGGGCTATCGCGATGGCAGCGGAACTTGACTGGATAATGGCGGTGATGGTCAGACCGATTATCATATACCAGAGGGGATGGTCGAAGAGGTGATCGGAGAGGTCGAACGTATCGGAAAAGGCGGCAAAACTCTCTTTCATTCCCTCCAGCCCTAGAAAGATCAATCCGAATCCGACCATCACTCCGAAGTAGTTTTTCCACCGCTTCTCTTCACCGGCGAGTACACTGCCGAGCCCTCCGATACCGATCAAAAGATAGGAGAGGAGCCTGATATCCATTTTGAAACCGACCAATGCGACGATCCAAGCCGTTACGGTCGTACCGATATTTGCACCGAAAATGACAGCGATGGCACTCTCCAACTGCATGATCTGTGCGCCGATGAGAGAAAGAGCCATCAGTGTCACGACCGAAGAGCTCTGGAAGATAGCCGTTGTGAAAAAACCGCTCAGCAGACTTTTGAGGCGTGTGGCGGTTGCTTGCTGCACGATGCGTTTGAAAGCTCGGCCGGCGGAAGATTTGATCTGTGCTTCGAGAAAAAGCATTCCGAAAAGAAAAAGACCCAGACCCGAAAAAGCCTCGATCCAGAGAGAGAACGATTCCATATCTTATAGTTACCTTGTCGATGTAACTGTTTTTACCACTACCGGAGCCCACAGCTCCCAAGTATGTCGGATTATAACCAAAAACGCACTATCATGCAAAGAGACAAAGGAGAAGAGATGGCATACGTACAATCTTTCGGAGCGGCGGGGGTCGTGACGGGTTCTTGCCATATCGTCCATCTTCCTTCCGGATTGAGGGTGATGGTCGATTGCGGAATGTTCCAGGGAGAGGAGGAGCGTGAAAACGGTCGTCCTTTCGGATTCGACCCCAAAAAAGTCGATATTCTACTGATCACCCATGCGCACCTAGACCATGTCGGACGGATACCGAAGCTGGTCAAGGAGGGTTTCAGAGGCAGAATCGTCACTCTTCGTTCGACGATGGATCTGGCGGAGGTGGTGTTGCTCGATGCGGCCCATCTGATGGAGGAGGATTATCGCACCCGATATCGCAAGGCGCAGCGTCGGGGTACGGAAAAGCGGGTCAAGCCGCCCATCTATACCGTCGAAGATGTCGAAGCGGTCTTCGATCTTCCGATACACTACGCCACCTACGATACGAGAATAAAACTGAGCGAAGGAGTCGTCGCCATTTTCCGAAACGCGGGACACATTCTGGATTCGGCGACGATCCAGATCGAATACGAGGCGGGCAAAGGAAGCAAATCCATCGTTTTCAGCGGAGATCTCGGGAACCGCAACGACATCGTGATGCCCGATCCGGTACCGATTAAATACGCCGATACCCTCTATATCGAATCGACCTACGGAGATCGCGACCACAAACCCATCAGGGAGAGTGTCGCGGAATTCAAACAGGTGATACAAAACACGCTGCTTTCACAGGGTAACGTACTCATTCCCTCGTTCGCGATCGAACGTACCCAGGAGATCCTCTGTCTGCTCAAGCAGATGTACGACGCGCACGAGCTTCCCCGTTGCAGAGTCTATCTCGACTCTCCGATGGCGATCCGTGCGACGCAGATCTACAATCTCTATCATGAAGAGCTCAGCACCGAATGCAACGACTACCTCCGTCGCGACGGGACGATTTTCGAGTTTCCGTGGTTGGAGTACACTCCAAGACCCGAAGACTCCAGAAAGATCAACGAACAAAACGGCTGCATCATCATCGCCGGCAGCGGCATGTGCAACGGAGGGCGTATTTTGCACCATTTCAAAAACCGCATCTGGAATCCGAAAAACAGCGTGATTTTCGTCGGATATCAGGCCAAAGAGACGCTCGGGCGCAAAATAGTGGACGGAGCGGAGTGGATCACCCTCTATCACGAAAAGATTCGCGTACGCGCCAGAATCCATACGATCAACGGTTTTTCCGCCCACGCCGACCAAAGCGAATTGATCTCTTGGATGCGGAATTTCAGGCGGCTGGGGAAGATTTTCCTCGTCCATGGGGAGCGGGAGAAGCAGGAGATTTTCCGCAAGGCGATCCGATCCAAACTGCACAAAACTCCCCATATCGTGGAGGAGCGGGAAAAGATTTGGATATAAATTCCCATTTATCGAAGCGTTAATAGGGAGAAGGTATAATAAACCAAATCAATATAGGAGAGGCAGATGGTGGAGTTTTTGAAAAAGATGACGGAGTGGGTGCTGGAAAAGGAGAAGGAGGCGGCCGATCGCTGCAAAATCGACATCGAAGACGTCCAAAAACAGATCGCGTATGTCGAGCGTAAGCGTGACGCTCTCAAGAGAGAGTGTGAAGAGAATCTCTCCGAACTCGAA
>CAYUEN010000058.1:0-6247 GCA_964443745.1 uncultured Campylobacterales bacterium
TTTTAGTCACTTTAAAGTAGTATTTATCAACTTCCAAATCTTTCTTAAGTGGTGGTTTAAAAGTATCTATATCAGTCTTTTCATAATTTAACTGATAGAAAAAATCATCTTTTAAAATATCTAAATCAAGACCTTTTCTTATACCCTTATCTTTCTTTTTAGAGTTTTCAAAGTCTAACTTTTGATAAGTCAAGCCTACATTTATATCTTTAGCAAATGAAACACAAGAGAGCAAAAGTAGCAAACTAAGTAACTGTTTTATCATGATAAATCCTCGTACAATAAATTCATCAAATCATTACATCCAAAGGGATAGGTGGCCCATGTGGCCTAATTCTACTTTTGGAAATGGTGAAAAATGGGGGGGATTACCCCTCGCTCCTACGGCAGATGCGGGTGCATAAACGCCAGTCCGAAAAATCCTTCGAAAAAGAGTCCCAAAAGCGCAAATACAAAATATACCACGAACATCGCGGGGATCGATGCGAACGCCAGTTTGACCATCAGCACCACCAAGTCCATAAACGGAATATCCAATCCCGTGATTTTCACTTTTTGATCCATCTTCCACCCCTCTACTTCAAGAGCCATTTGAGCGCTTTGTCGCGGTTTTTGAAAAACATGATCTCTCCTTTCATCAGCGGCCGCATCATCTTCACGGCTATCTCTTCCCACTTTTTCTTGCCCACGACCGCCAGTCTGTCGAAATCGCCCCGATGTTTGAGTCCAAAGACCATATCATCCCACGCCGCACGCATCTTCCACCCTTTGAATTCCGTCATATCCACCAACATATCGACATCCCGCCCCTTGGCTTCTTTGAGTGCCTTTTCCAGAATCGGTACGAAGACTTCGTAATCTTCATGGGTGAGTTTACCGATCATTTTCAACTCCACAAAAAGTCGTTTTCCGGTTTTTTTCATCGCGACACCGATACCGTGCTCTTCGATTTTGATCTTCATGATATTCTCCTTTTGTCGTGCGCTACAGCACGTCTATACCGAGCTTCCTGCGATAATACCGCAGTACCGCCACCTTGACCGCGTCATTGAAAACGAACCAGACCAAAGAGTAGCCCCAGATCGCTGCCGCCCACTTCCATCCTATCGGCTCCATCAGCCCGAAACCGTACACCGCGATGACGGTCCCCGCCACTCTGCTGGAGAAGGTCGCCCCAAAAAGTGTCCACGAAGGCCACGGCCGCTTCCAAAACCAGTCGTCGATGCGGGTGTTGTAGATGGTACCGTGCCCCGCGACCACCATTTTGGCGAAAAAGAGCGTCTGGATGAAGGGGTGAGGCAGATGCATCACCGACATCGTCAGCCAAAAAAGCAAAAAGGAGCTGATCACTCCCGCCGCGCCCAGCCACGACGACATCACCAACATCTCTTTCATATCCCACCGTACCGGCTCTCCCCGCACCTTGGTATTGTCGTAGGCGATCGCCAGAATCGGCAGATCGTTCAAGAGTGCCAGGACGATGATCATCAGCGCCGTAATCGGATAGAAGTTGAACACCACGATCGCCAGTGTCATAAAGACGATGATCCGTATCGTCTCGGCGATGCGAAAGACGGTGTAGCTCTTCATCCGTTCGAAGATAATCCGCGACTGCATGATCGCATCGACGATGACTCTCAGCCCCGGCGTGAGCAGGACGATATCCGCCGCCGCCCTCGCCGCGTCGGTCGCTCCGCTGACGGCGATTCCGGTATCGGCTTTTTTGAGCGCGGGCGCGTCGTTGACCCCGTCACCGGTCATACCGACGATATGGTCGGCTTTTTGGAGTTCGTCGACGATGAAATATTTATCTTCTGGGTACACCTGCGCAAATCCCCCCGCCTCTTCGATCATCGCGATGATTTCGGATTCGTGCTTCCTGACCGAACCCTGGGGAATCGGAGTGTTGTAAAGCTCTTTTTCGACCTCTTTTACGATCTTTTCACTCAGACGTTCGATCTCCTCTTTGGGGGTATCGGGTTTGAGTACTCTGGTGAAGGCTTTGGAGAGGATCTGCGCCAATACCAGATATTCGCCGATGCTCTCTCCCTTGAGTTCCCGGATATCTTCGATCTTGCCTTCGATTCCCAGCAAAGAGGCGATATATTTCGCCACGGCGAGGTTGTCCCCGGTGACCATTTTGACATCGACCCCCTTCGCTTTGGCCTCTTCGATCGCCTCTTTGGAGTCTTCGCGCGGCGGATCGTAGAGCGGAATCAGCCCGACGAAATGGTACTTCTCCTCTTCGGGTTTCTTATACCCCACACCTAGCGTTCTAAACCCTTTGGAGGCAAACTCCTCGACCTTGCGGTAGGCCGCCTCCTTGTCAAACTCCTCTTCGCCGCTTAGCTCGATGATCACCTGCGGCGCCCCTTTGGTCACGATCAGCTTGCCCTCTTTTTGCAATCTGATCACCGCTTCGGTGCGCTTGCGCACCGGATCGAAGGGGGTGAACTTTTCGAGTCTGAAATCCTTGAAGTATCTGAGTTTGCGCAGATAGTCGAAGATCGGCTTTTCGATGGGATCGTGATTCTCTTTTCTGCTCGCCATCACCGCATACATGATCAGATCTTTGACGTCGTAGTCGTTGACCGTGTAGGGGTCGGAGATGATCATCTCGTTTTTGGTCAGTGTCCCGGTCTTGTCGGAGCAGAGGATATCCATCCCGGCCAGCTCCTCTATCGCCGCCAAACGGCTGACGATCGTCTCCTTTTTCGCCAGTGCGGAGGCCCCGACCGCCATCGTCACCGTCAGTACCGCCGGCATCGCGACCGGAATCGCCGAGATGGTCAATACCAGTGAAAAGATCAGAATCTCGAGCGTCGGTTCATGCCGCTGGATGCCGGTATAGATGATGATGGCGATCATCACGAGGGTAATCGCGATGAGAAAATTGCCCACTTTGATAACCATTTTCTGAAAATGGCTACGCTCCTCTTTCTGGGCTTTTGCTACCAGCGCGACGGTGCGTCCGAAGTAGGTGTTTTTTCCCGTACCCGTCACTTCGCCGATCATCTCTCCCTGTTTGACGATCGCGTTGGCGTAGAGTTCGTCTCCCGCCTTTTTGTGCACAGGCAGCGACTCACCCGTCAAAGCGGATTGATCCACCTGCAAAAACTCCCCGCCGCCCAGCAGCTTCAGATCCGCCGGAACGATATCGCCGATTTTGACTTTGACGATGTCTCCGGGAACGATCTTCTTGGCATCGATCAAAATCCAGTGCCCGTCACGAAGCACCAAAGCCTTTCTCGCCAGCTTCTTTTTCAAAACGGCGATGGCATTGAGCGCTTTGGACTCTTGATAAAAGTCGACAAAGGCATTGACGAAGAGCAAGATCATGATGATCGTGAAATCCTCCCACCGCTTGACGACTGCCGAGAGGATCGCCGCGATCTCGATCATCCAAGGTATCGGCCCCCAGAAACGTTTCAGCAGACGCTGCCACCATGCGCTCTCTTTCTCTTCGATCGCGTTGGGACCGTATTGTCGAAGCCTCTTTTTCGCCTCTTCGGAACTGAGCCCTCTGACTTTCGGCACATCCATCTGTTACTCCTTGGGATAGAGCGGTGTTTTGTTGGCTTCATGCCACGCCTGCATCCCCTCCCACGCCTCCTTGGCACTCTCGGCGAACCAGAAGAGCTCGCGATCTTCCGGATCGATCACCCCCTCCATCTCCAGCATCTCGAAATCGATCAGTTTCTCCCAATACTCCCGCCCCATCAATATCACCGGCACGGGATCGATCTTGCGTGTCTGGATCAGCGTCAGCGTTTCGAAAAGCTCATCCAGCGTCCCGTAACCGCCGGGACAGACGATCAGACCGCAGGCGCGCTTGAGAAAGTGCATCTTGCGAATCGCGAAGTAATAGAACTGAAAGCAGAGCTCGGGAGTGATGTAGGGATTGGGGAATTGTTCATGCGGAAGTGTGATGTTGAGTCCGACGGTATTGGCTCCCACATCGAACGCCCCGCGATTGGCCGCTTCCATGATACCGGGCCCGCCGCCCGTGATGATCGCGACGCGGTTGTCGTCTTTGCCTTTTCCCGCCTGCCCTACCAGTTGCCCGAATTCTCTGGCGATATCGTAGAATCTCGATTTTTCGAGCAGACGTTCCGCTTTGCGCAACGCTTTGAGCAGTTTTTCGTCGTCTGGATTCTTTTTGAGCGCCCGCTGCGCCTCTTCGAGCTTTTTGAGCGCGGTTTTACGCTCGACGATACGGGTCGAACCGAACACCACGATCGTCCGCTCGATACCGTATTCGCGCAGTATCAACTCGGGCTTGAGATAATCGAGCTCCAGCCTGACCGGCAATGTTTCGTCCGAGAGCAGAAAATCGCTGTCTTCCACCGCCAGTCGATAGCTGGGGCTGTTCATGATCGCATGGACCCGTTTGAGCGCCTCGGGATCCTCCGCACGCGGCTTGGGATGCTGCCAGGGCAGATCGGTTTTGCGTCTTCGTCTGTTGGGTGGCTTTATGAAGTGTTTTTTCATGCACTCCTCTTTTTTCGGGAATTTGCCCTATTATACCCTGATTCTTAGCGATCTTCTGCCAGTTGGCTAACAATTTTTCGCCAACGGGAACCGTCGGCAGAGCCGAAAGTGTCAGTCAGATGACAGAAGTTTCGGCCGAGCTATCCTATCATGTCGAAAAGGATTGAAAAAGGGGGCGTCGTGTCTTACAAAGAGGATATCAAAAACGAGATTGCGAAAATCCCTGCGGATCACCCGACATACGAAAGCGCCGTCACACGAAAGATCGGGAAAGTTTACACGAGAGCGCTCCGAGACTCTACAAAAACAGGAGAGTCGCTGGAGAGCTTCACCTACGAAATCCTCGAAGGAGTCGCCGAAGCGCTGGAGGAGAGGAGTGAACGGATACTACAAGAAAGTATGGAAACCATCACCAAAATCCTCCATGAAAACGCCCGCTCCTGTATCGAGATCAGTTACCGCAAAGCACAAATCGCACAAGCGCGGTTTCTTGAAACGATCGAACACGAAAAGATGCAACTGGCGGAGTCTTTCGAAGCCTTCAGGGCGTTTGTGAAAGAGAGATCGCTGCGCCACCTCGAACCCCACTTGGAAAACATCGAAAAGAGAATCGAACGGATGAGACGAGACCTCGGTCGCACCGCGAAATCGAATCCCGATTTTCTCCTGAATGCTGAAGAGGAGAAACTAATCTGAATTTCGGATGAGATTACAGAGTGTAATTACGCTATCATGTGCATCATTTTGCGAGGATAAAAGATGCCAAAATCTGCCGAAATGGAGAGGGATACCATACTGCAAATACTCTCCGAAAGCAAACTGTTCGGTTCCCTCGATACCAATCGGCTCCAACACCTCATCGACGAAACGGAAATCGTCACTTGGGAAAAAGGCGATACCATCGACAGCGATCTGGGCATCAAATACCTGCACATCATTCTTTCGGGCCGGCTGAAAATCACTCAAATCGATGCGCATACGGGCAGAAGCATCACCCTTTTTCTCCTCGCGCCGGGAGATATATTCGATATTTTTTCGCTGCTGGACGGCAAGGAACATCTGGAATTTCCCGTCGCGATGGATCGTCTGATCGCACTGCGCGTACCTCTGGATCGCGCCAGAGAGTGGCTCTGCGAATACCCCGCCTTCAACCGCGCTTTTCTTCCCTATCTGGGCGAAATGATGCGCAGTCTCGAAGCTTTCGCCGAATCGATGATCTTTCATGATACCTCCACCAGACTCGCCAACCTCATCCTCAAGCATGCACTACCCAAAAAAGATCCGACCGACAACCACTATCCCGTTCGGCTCATTCACAACCTCTCTCATGAATCCCTCGCGGAGATGATCGGATCGGTACGTTCGGTCGTCACATCGCAGATCCAAAAACTCAAAAAAGAGGGGATCATCATCAGCCGCCGCGGTCATCTCGCGATCAAGGATATGGAAAAACTTCTCAAAAAAAGCGACCTCTTTTCGCACTGCAACCACACCGAACATCCAAAACGCCCATAGAAAAAAGTTTCATCGCTTCTGTCAGCCAACAGACAGTTTGAAAATCGAAATTGTTTTAACATTATATTATCATTTCTATCGGAGATATTTATGCCAAAGCGCAGCAAAGCTTTCAATACAGTCAGCGCCGTGATGCTGGGAATCGGCTCGATGGTAGGTGCGGGAATCTTCATCGTTATCGGACAGGCGGGAGCCATCGCCGGAAATCTGGTCTGGCTCTCTTTTGTCATCGGCGGTATCG
>CAYUEN010000059.1:0-5331 GCA_964443745.1 uncultured Campylobacterales bacterium
ACGGATGAGTTTGGGGCCATAGAGTGCCAGTCCGACCGCGATACCGAGCCCGCCTACCGCCATAACCCATAGTGGAATCCCCGCTTTGGCGCTGATGCCGCCGCTCAAAACGGCGTCGCTGATCGCGGCGAGGGGACCAACGGCGTTAGCGACGTCGTTGGCGCCGTGGGCGAAACTCAAAAGTGCCGCTGCGAAGATGAGAGGAACGGTAAAGAGGCTGTTGACGCTCGCTCTGGTGTTTTGGCTCAATGTTTTGGAGCGGGAGATCTTTCTTTTTAGAAGAAAAAAGACGACGATACCGACGATCGCACCCGTGATCAGTGCCGTTGTCAGCGTCGGCTTTTTCGTGACGGGTAGAATGTCGAAGAGGTGGCCGTTGACGAAAGAGACGATATCGGGCCAGACTTTCTTGAGGCCTTTGAGCGTCAGATAGGTGACAAAAGCCCACGCCATCAATCCCACGTAGAGCGGTACCCATCTTTTGGCGGCGCTGATCTTGTCTTCACGGAAGACGATCGTCTTTTTGATGGCGTAGAGAAACAAAGCGGCGATGATGCCTCCCAGAAGTGGCGATATGATCCATGAAGCGACGATTTTTCCCATCGTGCCCCAGGAGACGATCGCGAATCCCGCGGCGGCGATACCCGCGCCCATTACCCCGCCGACGATCGAGTGGGTGGTGGAGACGGGCGCTTTGAACGCCGTCGCGAAGTTGAGCCAGAGTGCGGCGGCCAGCAAAGCGGCCATCATCGCCCAGATGAAGAGTTCCGCGTTGCCACCGAACGCATTGATATCGATGATTCCCTTCTTGATCGTCTTGACGACGTCGCCTCCCGCTATCAACGCGCCGCCGGCTTCGAATATCGCGGCGATCGCGATCGCCCCTCCCATCGTGAGCGCTTTGGAACCCACAGCGGGCCCGACGTTGTTCGCGACGTCGTTCGCGCCGATGTTCATCGCCATATAGGCACCAAAAAGTGCGGCGATCGCCAGGAAAGTGTTATTGGGTATGTTGCCGGAGGAGGCGTAGCTGTAAAGCAGCACACCCGCCATGAAAAGCAGCCCCAGCCCCATTTTCAGAAAGTCGCTTCCGCTGATCTTGATCGCTTTTTTTTCCATCTTTTTGATTGTGCGTATCTCCATAAACCAACCTTGACCGAAATGATATGGAATTGTAACCAATTTGTAATCAAAATACGTTACGATTACACTCTCAAACCAAAATTTTCAAACAGACAGGAGTCAAACAGTGAAACGAATATCTCTCTCGCTCGTCTCTTCGGCACTGCTGCTAAGCGGTATGAACGCGGACGTGACCGTCAAATCAAAAGCGGCGACGCTCAAATTCAACGGTACCCACTATTTGGGATTCGTCCACTCCGAGCCGGATAGCGGAAGTTCGAGCGACTATTTTGAAACACGAAGAAACTATCTGCAGGTCAAAGCCTACATGAACGAAAACACCAAGGACTATATGCGTATTACGCTCGATACGACGATGGTCAAGGATACGAACAAGAAGGAGACGGGAGAGGTCAACGTACGTCTGAAATACGCCTATCTCTATCTCGACGGAATCTTGCCCTATACGGGGGTGGAATTCGGACAGGTACACAGACCGTGGATCGATTATGAGGAGCATCACGGATGGCATTTTCGCAGTATCGCCAAAACCTTCGTGGAAGAGCATGAAGGGGCCCACTTCACCAACTCCGCCGACAAAGGGATCAACTTCAAGACCAAAACGGAAAACTTCTCCAGCGAACTGGCCGTCGTCAACGGAGAGGGGTATCATGGTTCGGACAAAGAGGGAGAGACGGGGCTCTCGTACGAATGGCGGCTGACCGCGAATCTGATGGGTACGGGCAAAAAGCATCTGCATACGGGGGATACCTACGCCAATATCTCCTTTCTGGGTCAATACAACACCAAAACCCTCGAAAACGACGAAGATTTCGTCTGGTACGGTTTCCATGCCGTCTACAACCGTCCCGAATTTCTGATCGCCGCGATCTATGTGAAGGCCGACGAGAAGGGAGCGGAGAATGCGGACAAGACGGGTGATGGATGGTCTCTCAACGGCGAATACAGACCCTCTTCGAAATGGACGCTGCTTGGCAGATACGACACTTTCGAAACCGACAGCGGCAAGGAGAGGGAAGAGTATATCGCCGGTGTCGCCTACCGCTACTCCAAAAACGTCACTTTCATCGCCAACCTCTTCCATATCGACAAAGATACCAACGCCGACGATCAGGCGAAGGACAAATACATGCTCACCGCCGAAGTGAAGTGGTAGACTACTTCAGGAGGCTTTTCGCCTCCTCTTCGTCGAATTTTTTGGGGTAGAGTTTTTTGAGTACCTTGAAGTGGGTTTTGAGAAACGCCTCGTTTTTGAGAGCCCGTTTTTTGAGGGAGTCGAAAGCTCGTTTCGCCCTTCTTTTGTCTCCTTTGAGAAGGGACGCTTCGGCGATGTGTTCGAGTGCGAATGTTTCTCCCCGCTCGAGTGCCGCATCTCCCGCCGCGATCGCCTTGTCGAAATCGCCACCGATGAGATAGTACCAGCTCGCTCGGCCGGGGCTCTCCCCCCGCAAAAGCGAATCGGCATACTCCAGGCAGCTTTTCTGTTTCGAAAGATCTCCCTTTTTTTCGACATAATAACTACACACCATATAACTTCTCCCACTTACACAGCCGTTGCAGATTTTGGTTTCGTCGGCGCAAAGGGTGAGAGCCAGCAGAGCGATAGAAAGCAGTGGTTTGAACATAAGTATCCTTTTTTCGTATTGATATCAGGAAATCTCAGCCAAAAAGATCCGAAAAGCGGCTTTTGAGAAACTTCGCTACGGCATCTTCGTCATTGGTATGGGGCAGTACCTTCGTCGCGTGTCTTTTGAGCTCTTCTACGGCATTGGCGACGGCGATCTTTTCATCGGCATAGAGGAAGAGCCCCATATCGTTGTGACTGTCGCCGAAAACCGTCGTTTCGTGCTCGTCGTAGCCCATCTTCTGCAACTCTCTGAGGGCATGCGCCTTGTCGCCTTCCGGATGGAGCAGTGTCAGAAACCACCCCTCCAGATAGGGATCTTTGGCGAACTTGATCTCTACCGCGTCTGCCATGGTTTCTATGATCTCCATCCTGATCTCCTCCAGTGGCGCCCACTCCCCGATAAAGACGATCTTGATGTTTTCATGCAGCGCTTCGAGCCTCTCTCGATATTGCATACGGTTGTCGCTTCGGTAGGCGGAGAGGAGTTCTCGTTGGAGGGAGTTGGTCCGTCCGTACCGAAATCTTTCGATACCCTTTTCGTCCATTCCTATCATAAAAGGTTCGATACCTCTCTTTCGGCCTATCTCCAGCGCCGCGGTCCCGATCTGTTTGTCCAGGCTCTTTTGGTAGAGGACCTTTCCCTCCGCAGAGACGATCATCGCTCCATCCATTACGATCAGCGGAAGTGTCAGGTGGAGCTTTTTTAGTAGTTCGCGTGTTTTGGGTGCGCTGCGGGCCGTAGCGACGGTAAGCCGGATACCCGCTGTGGCCAGGTGGTTCCAGACCGAGACGCTCAGCGGTGACAGTGAAAGGTCGGTATTGAGGAGTGTTTTGTCGAGGTCTGAGAGGTAGAGTCTATTCATCCGGTCATGATACGGTGAAAAAGCTTATGTTTTTGCCGGTATGCAGGCTCATATCTTGCATCGGGCGGATCCTACCGGTAAAAAAAAGACTTCGGCTACTGCATATCTCCTCATCGTCGTTAAAAGCATTGTTTTCAGCCCACATTCTATACAATATTCGCATATTTTATATAATGAAAAAGTGCACTCTACGTCAACCTTGAATTTTTTTATTCCTTCTATAGCCGGACTTGTTCATAACAATACGCGTAATGGATGGTGAGAGATAATTGAGAAACTCCACGACTTTGAGCATGAATGGAGCGCGGATTTTTCTCTTTCCTTTGATGATACCCCGGACGACAACCTCCGCTGCGTATTCGGCGGAAATGACCGGAATCAGTTTTTGCGCCGAAGGGATTCTCTCTTCGCTGTTTGGGTTGTTTTCCCAAAAAGAGCTTTTTACCTTTGCGAAATAGACCAACGAAGTTTTTATATTCGTCCCGTAAAGATCCGCCGTAAGCGCCTCATGGAATCCTACCATCGCTTTTCGTGAAGCCAGATAGCTTGTCGCCCCGGAAAAAGGAATGATCGCGGCGAATGAAGTCACATTTACGATATGGCCGGAATCTCTTTCCAACATTTCCGGCATAAACGCTTTTGTGACAAACATCGCCCCCAGGTAAGGAGCCGCGATCATGTTTTCGATTTCTTGGTAATCCGTTTCTTCCAGAAATCTCCATTTGCCGGCGCCCGCATTGTTGATAATGATATCGGGGATTCCATTCTCTTTTTTGATCGTATTGCAGATTTCGATTACTTCTTTGTGGTATCCGATATCGAGAGAGTAGGCGATGGCGACGCCGCCGGACGCGTTTATCTGTTTTTGGATTTCATCGAGCATTTTCTCGTTTCTTGCCAACAGCAATACCTTGTTGCCCATTTTCGCGAACTTTCGGGCGATTTCCGCTCCGATCCCGCTCGATGCTCCCGTAATCAGAATGAGTCTGTTTTTCATTTGTCACTGCCTTTTGAAACTGACGGTATCCGAGAAAAGAGTGGTTCGCTCGGTCAAGTTTTTAAAATTTAAGTTCTGACCCCTGGAAGATATGGAAGGATAAATACTATTATCAAAAATAATATTACCACAATAATACTTTATAAGGATTTAGTAATGGTGGCTTTGAGCCAACAAAAACCAGACACGGATTCTTATTGGCTCAAAGTTTTATTGTTATAAATTTATTTTTGCATCAAAAGTTAAAATTCAAGCCCTGACCCTCCTATGTTCTTATTGCTCATAGTGAGTATAGTTGTTGTTATGGAGTTGTTATCTTCTTCTTTTGAAATATCTTCTTGTTCTTTTATTTCAGGAACTTCAAAAATCATCGGAACACTAGATTTTAAAGCTTTTCCAGCTGCTATTGCTTGTCTGAATTTTAAATTAGGCAATACTTTTGATATTTCTTGACCAAAATAATTTGCTAAAAAGTCACTACTCGTTTTGTCAAATTCTTGAAAAGAAATAACAGTATTGCATTGTGTTAAAATTGTTTTAGAAACATTTGCTGTTCTTTGAGCAATCACCAATAACCCTACATTATATTTTCTACCTTGTAATGCTATTTGAGCAATACTATTCAATAATGATTGTGAAGATTTATCTGAAATTCCAACAAATGTCCATTCAGGAACTACTGTGTGAGCTTCTTCTAAAAC
>CAYUEN010000060.1:0-5213 GCA_964443745.1 uncultured Campylobacterales bacterium
TGACGTTTCCTTCATCGTAGAGTCCGCTCCTTCCGTAAAAGCGTTCGTAATCGATGAAGTAGATCTTCACTCGCGATCCCGGCAACACTCCTTCGTAGACACCCGCCCAAAGCTCTCCCATACTCCCCATCGAAACGCCCAGTGCACCGGGGAGAAGATCGAGCTTTTCCCTCTCGATCGTATAGTAGCGCGGCATCACGACGATCACCTCGTCGCCTCTTTTTGCCAGCGCTTTGGGGAGTGCCCCCGCCACATCCGCCAATCCGCCGCTTTTGGCGAACGGCACCACCTCCGAAGCGACAAAAAGTACCTTGTGGTTGCTCTTCACTCCCGCTCTCCTTTCGCAAAACTCTTTTTCATGATATCCAAATTCTCTCCGCCGTGCGCTATCAAAAGTTCTCGATAAAGAGACAAATAAGCATCGGCCGCCCTTTCGAACGAAAAATCGCATGCCATATCGAAAGCGCGTATTTTCGAAAGCAGCGATTTTTTTCCATACAGACGCAGTGCCGCTTCGATCGCTTCGAGGATCGCCGTTTCGCTCGCTTCCGAAAAGACGATACCCCGACCGCATCGTCCCTCCCGCTCATGGACGGTATCGGCCAAACCTCCCGTACGAGTGACGATCGGAATCGCTCCGTAGCGCATCGCGATCATCTGGTTGAGTCCGCATGGTTCAAAACGCGAAGGCATTACCAGGAAATCAGCTGCGGCATACATCAAACGGGCATATTTTTCGTCGTATCCGCCGCGGTAGAGCAGATTGGGGGCCTTATGCGCCATCTTCGTCAGTGCGTCTTCCCATTTTCGCTCCCCCTCTCCCAAAAAGGCGAATACCAGCGGAGCGTTCGAAAGAGTATCACAAAGCGCCGCAAGCAGATCGATTCCTTTCTGCTGCGTCAAGCGGCCGATATAGACAAAAAGCGGCAACGCGGTCGACTCTTTCAAAAAGGCCTCTTTGTTGCAGGCCTTGAAACGGGAGATCTCTTCTTCGAGGGTACACTCAAGCGCGGGATCTTTCCGGGGATTAAACTGCTCGGTATCGATTCCGTTGAGAATGCCGACGAGTTTGCGACGATGTTTGCGTAAAAAGCCCTCCAGCCCACAGCCGAATTCCGGCGTGAGGATTTCCCGAGCGTAGGTGGGACTCACGGTGGTGAGCGCGTCGCAAAAGGCGATCCCCGCTTTGAGAAAGTTGATCTTTCCGTAAAACTCCAGGGCTTCCATATGAAAATGGCGTCGGTCGATCCCCAGATCTTCCATCCTCCGGGCGGGAAAGATCCCCTGAAACGCGAGGTTGTGGATCGTAAACACGATGGCGCCGCGAAAATTCCGCTCTTTGCAAAAAAGGGCGGAGAGTGCCGTATGCCAGTCGTTCAGATGGACGATATCGAATTTATGCCTGTCGGCATACGCTGCGATCGTATGCGAAAAGAGGGCGAACCTCAAATCGTTTCGCGCCTCTTTGTAGAGCGTTCGGCTCTCGTAAATCGGAGGCGTCTTCACAAAAAGCGTCCGGATTTTCCCGAGCCTTCCCTCCCAATACTCCACTTCATGCGCTTCGCTTCCCATTTCGATCCGATCTCTTCCCGCAAGAGAGAGCGACGCCTCTTGCAACGCCATAAAGCGATACCACGGCAGCATCAAGGTCACTTCCGCCTTTTCGGCGAGCGCCTTGGGAAGGGCGTAGGCGACATCCGCAAGTCCTCCGCTCTTGGCGAAAGGATAACACTCCGAAGCGCAGAAGAGAATTTTCAACGTTTCGCTTCCCTGATTTTTCGTGCGGCCAACTCCGGTGCGACGGGATTGATCATCATGCCCGTGGAGAGTTCGAATCCGCCGATACCCGTGAGTCTGGGCAATATTCGGATCCCAAAACGGCAGATTCGTTCGAAAAGATCGAACATCACTTCGCTCTCGCCGTCTTTTTGGAGGGGAGAGATCTCGAAGGAGAGATTGAAATCAAAATCCCCAAGAAGCGTATAGAGCTTGCCAAAAAGCGCCTTGAGCAGCGCGGAGAGTTGGCGTAGATCCTCTTCGGTGGCATGGATGATCGAGGGGATTTCCTTTTTGGAGCTCACCCACACCTCGAACGGTACCCCACTCGCAAACGGACAGATCGCCGCGAAGGTGTCGTTTTGGAGCAGGAGACGGCTTTTTTCTTCGATCTCTTCTTCGAGCATACTTTCGGCGATACTGCGTCGGTGTTGACGAAAATAGTCGACATGATGCCTGATCTGTGCCATCTTCAGTTTCGGAATCCGGGGCAATGCCACGATCTGCGTATGAGGATGGGGCTGGGTCGCGCCGGCATGGACGCCATGATTTTTGAAAATCGAAAGATAGACGAGCCGAAAGTCGCGATGCAAATCGCCCGCACGCTCTTGCAGCGTAAAAAGCCAGTGGAAAAACTCGCGTTCGCTCCACTGATCCATCCTGCGTTCGTGTCTGGGCATATCGATGACGATCTCATGCGCCCCGAAGCCTTCGCGCCATTCGAAAATCTTCTCTTTATGTACGTGGAGAGGGGCTTCTATCTCCAGCGCCCTGTAGAGATTGGGAACGACCCTCGTTTTCCACCCTTTTGCATTCGCGCCTCCATGGGGACGAATCGCGTATATCTCCGGAGGCGTCAGCGCTTCGTTCCCTTCGCAAAACGGACATTTCGTATGCAATTGCATTTTTCGAGGTTCGAGAAAGGCGGCCCTATGCATCCTCTCGGGAGCGATCAGGAGATAGCGATCATGAAAAAGATCGTAGCGAATTTGGGACATTAGGCACTCTCTTCTTTTTGAAGGTCAGAGCAGATATTGTACCCAAATATGAAATATATTCTATAGTATCTCCTTTTTCAAGCTTTTTTGCCGAAAAACGGCTATTTTTTCACGTTTTCCAATTCACAGCTTTCGGTCGTACAGTAGCGTGAATCTTCACCGTCCGATCCGCTGAATCCGGACCAGTCTATCGGCTTGAGTGCGGCGAGTCTGCGTTCGTACTCCTCTCTGGAAATTCCTTCGTAGGGCATCTGCTCATAGGCACCCACCTTGGTATGCGGCAGCATCGAGACGCTCTTGATCACCGGAGCGAACTGCGCGAGCATATGGCCGATCTGGTCTCCTTCTCTCTCTTGATCGAAATAGATCGTGCAACTGACCATATTGTCGCTCCACTCCCTCTGAAGCATCGCCAGCAACGCGAACTGCTCCCAGGCGGAGACATCCGTCGCCTTTCGGGTCTTTCCTTGATCGATCGGAAATTCGAAAACCAGCGTATGTTCACTGTAGTGATCCTTTTCGTGCGGAACACCCGCATCGGTGAGCACCCGGGCGATCGGACTGTTCTGCGCCACCCGGATTCTTCGAATCGCATATTTGAAAGTGGGAAAATGCATACCGCTCGATACGCCGGCAAGCTGACTGATCGTTCCGGAGGGTTTGACCGTCGTCACCCGAATCGAGGGTGGCACACCCGCCTCTTCGGCGAGTCGACGATTGTAAGCTCTGACGATTTTGTACCCCTCTCTGAGGATTCGCGTCAACTTCGCGGCCCCAACCTGATCCAGATAGTCGGCAATACCCGAAAGGCTGATACCGACTCTTCTGTTCCTGGCGATGATCGCGTTCGTTTCGGGGCGATGGGTGGGCAAGAGGCAGACGGTGGAGGCGTAGAACGTGGCATACTCCAACGCTTTGTAAAAATCCTCGTGCGTATTGCAGCGGGTCGGAAAGACTTCCGCGAGATTGCAGAGCTCGAATCCCTCCAGCGGGATCTCCGAACAGGGATTGCTCAACCACGCTTTATCCGCCATCTCCTTGCCGAATCTGCCGTATTTTTGGACATTGATCAAATTCATGATTCCGGGCTCGCCGTTGTGTCTGATTCGTCTGGCGATTTTCGGGATCAATTCGAAATCTTCCGATTTGGAGAGGATGACGGTGTTGTTGCTCATCCACCCGATCTCTTCGCGTTCGGGATTTTTGTCGTAGTTTTTCAAATCCAAAAAGGTGATGTCATCGGGACGGCCTAGCGCGATTTCGGCGCTTCTGCGTACATTTCCCGCCACGACGCATGCACCAATCGCGTTGAAGATATCCACGACCGTACGGGTGGTGTCGTATTCGCCTTCGCAGTAGTCGTCCATATACTTCTCGATGCGCTTATGCAACTCTTTGAGCGGTTCGGGGCCGCTCGCCGTTCCTCCGAATCCCTTGATCGGCGTACCGAAAGGACGGATTTGGGAGTAGTCGAACCGATACCACGGTCCCTTGTCGGTATAGGCTTCGATCAACATTTTCACGCTTTGCGCCCACCCCTCTCTCGAATCGGGAATCACGAAGGTGGTCGGATCGCTTTTGTCGGGTTTGGTCGCTTCTCCCTCCCAGACGGTATTGAAGCCCACCCCGACACCGCACATCAACGCGTCCATCGTCCATTCGCAGGCGTGGGCGAGATCGGTCGTATCGACCGCCCCGCAATTGTTCAGCGCCATCGAACCCCTCGAGTAGACATATTCCGTTCCCATCGCCCAGAGTCCGCGCCCCGGCGGCAAAAACTCCATATTGTACATCGAAACCGCAAAATCGTAGGCGTATTCCTGCCACCGCTCCTCCTCCCAAGCAAGACCGTTTTGAAGATAGTGGTGCTTGCGAATGCTAAAGATACCGTTGACGACCCGGATGATCGTATCCGCCCAATTCTCCTGCGAACCGTCGGGTTTGATACGGCTGTAGGTACGATAGTAGGTGACTTCGCCGAAACCGTTGAATCCGAACTCCTGTTTCAGGGATTTGAGATAGTGTACCGTTTCGGGCGAGAGCGTGAAGCGTTCGGTTACCATGACTGACTCCTTTCGATGCGACATGGTAGCACACGATCGAAGCGCAAAAGTTGATCGTGCGCAACGATTCGAAAAAATATCAGTGGTCTATCGTCACGATGTCGCTCTTGATATCGCTGAAGGTAAGCGTGCAGCGATTGATACGCTCCTGGTAGAGAAAAGTATGCGGGGGAAGACTTCTGAGAACGGCCGTATTGTAGTAGTAGGCTTTGGAGCAGTGTCCCAGATAGAGAAACGTAAACAGCAGTTTCACACGCGGATTTTCGAAAATTTCGTTGGGCTGGGTCAGAAAAGTCAAACCGTATTTTTTCATCGTGATCAACTGGAAAATATAGAAGATGAAATCCTCGAACCGTTTGTAGAAACTATCCAGTGC
>CAYUEN010000061.1:0-4926 GCA_964443745.1 uncultured Campylobacterales bacterium
TCGAAAAAGAAGATGAAAAAACTAACCATCACGCAATACGCCGTCAAACACGGACTCACTATCCATCAGGTCGTCAAACTCGTAAAATCCGGCAAACTCGAAACAGTGACCACCAAAGAAGGCGATAGGGAAAAAACCTATATCCTCTCCGAAAAAAATCCCCAAGAAACGAAATCCGCTCCTTCTCTCCCGTCCCAGCCCACTCTGGAGGAGCGCTTGAGCGCTCTGGAGACGGAAGTGGCTCGTCTCAAAGAGAAACTTGAAAATTTGACGAAAAAGCGATAATCACCGTACCCTATAGCTGAGCGCCTCGAGCAGGTGGCTTTTGGAGATCGTTTCGCTCCGTGCAAGATCGGCGATCGTACGCGCGACTCTGAGAATCTTTTTGATAGCGCGCTGACTCAGATCGTAGCGTCCGATCGCATTTTGCAAAATCTCTTCGCTCTGCGGTGAAAGTCCGCAAAATTTTTCGATGTCTTTTTCGTCCATTTTGCCGTTCATCTCCTTCTGCCCGCGCGCCTTTTGCATCACAAACGCATCCAGCACTTTTTCGAACATCTCCTTGGATGTCAGATCGCTTTCATCCTCCGGACGGATCTCTTCCATCTGCAAATAAAGATCGATACGATCGAGCAAAGGAGAGGAGAGTCTCGCCTTGTACCGATTGATTTCGAGCTCGCTGCAGCGGCACTCTTTGGTACGGCTCAGGAGATTGCCGCACGGACAGGGATTCATCGCCGCCGCAAATAGAAATTTGGTTGGATATTCTATTTTGGTATTGACCCTCGAGATGAGTACCTTGTGATCCTCCAGCGGCTCCCTGAGGCTCTCCAGTACGCTCTTTTGAAAATGGGGAAATTCATCGAAAAAGAGTATCCCGCCGTCGGCCAGTGCGACCTCTCCGATTTTGGCTTGTTTGCTTCCGCCGCCGAAAATACTCGCGCGGGTGGAGGAGTGATGCGGTGAACGAAACGGACGCAGCGGGGTGAAATCGGGCTCTTTTCCCTCCAGCGTCTGGAGTTTGGCGTTGTGCAAGATTTCGTCGAAAGAGAGAGGAGGCATGATATGGCGTAGCCGTTTGATCGTCATACTTTTTCCGCATCCGGGACTCCCCTCCAAAAGGATATTGTGCATCCCCGCCGCGGCGATGAGCGCTCCTCTCTTGGCGATCTTCTGTCCCTTTATATCGGCGAAATCCTCCGGATACATACCGCTGTAAAAATAGCGTTCGGATCCGATTCTCACGAACGAAGCGTCGATATCAGGTGTCGATCGTCTGGGTGTTTTCTCTTCTTCAAAAAGATCGATCGCGCTTTTGAGATCTCTGCAGGGATAAAGTGTAAGACTGGGGATTTTGGAGATTTTTTCGAAGCTCTCTTTCGGGATGATGATCTTTTGGCCTTTGATTTTCGGCGCGAGCGAAAGGAGTATCGCAAAAAGCGAACGAGTATCCTTGAGCCTGCCGTCAAGCCCCAGCTCGCCGAAAGCCCAAAACCCATCGAAAGAGACCGGGCTCTTTTGAAGCGCGATCAACAACGCGATCGGAAGGTCGAAGTGACTCCCCTCCTTTTTGAGGTCGGAAGGGGAGAGATTTACCGTCACTTTCTGGGGAGGAAATTTGAATTCGACCGCCCCGAGAGCCGATTTGACCCGCTCTTTGGACTCCTGTATGGAGGCCTGGGCGAGTCCCACGATCGTGAAGCTCGGAAGAGCTCTGACAAAAGAGACTTCGACATCCACGACTCTGGCATCGAATCCGTCCATTGTCGCACAGAGGATTTTCTTCAAAAGCTACTTTTTGCCTTTCGCTCGTTTTTTCCACTCTTTTTCGAATTTTTTACGTTTGAGGTACGAAAGTTTTTCGATGAAGAGCTCTCCTTTGAGGTGGTCCATCTCGTGCTGGAACGCGATCGCCATCAAACCGTCGTGCTCGGCGACGATTTTGTTGCCGAAGCGGTCGAAATACTCCACTTTGATCCACTCCGCGCGTTCGACGTCATCATAATATTCCGGCACGCTCAGACACCCTTCGGTGTAGAGCGTCGATCCTCTCGATTCGAGGATTTTGGGGTTGATCACTTCGACGACCTCCTCTTTGGGCTGTTCGTCGTTTTCATTGGGGAGGGAGATGATCAGGGCATTGAGCGGAACGGCGATCTGGATGGCGGCAAGGCCGATTCCCTTTTTGGCGATCATCGTCTCAAACATGTCGTCCAAAAGGGTATGGAGCGTTTCGTCGAAGCGTTCGACATCTTTCGACTTCTGCTTGAGTCGTTTGTCGGGATAGATAATAATATCTCTGATCATTTATGTTTGAGTTTGTCCAATATTCGAGAGATCAATTCCTCTTTGGTTCTGTTGGGTACGATCTGCAACAAACCAAAATCCAGCTTCACTTCGATACTTTCGGAGTCGACGATGAAATTGGAGAGCTCGATCATCTCCTGAATGCGTTCGACCGCGATTTTCGCGTTTTCCAAATCGGTGTGTCTGAGGACGATCAGGAAGATGGTATCTTCGTAATGGGCGACGATATCGCTACGTTTGGAGCGCTTGAGAATCATTTTGGCGATCGTTTTGACGATCATGTCCCTATCCCGCTGCAATCGGATCCCTTTGAGAGAATCAGGATCGACTTTGATCCCCAGAATCGTACTCTGATACCCAAGCGTATTGACATGGCCGATTTCCGTCTCGAGCATCTTGAGCAGATACTTTTTGTTGTAGACGTCATATTTTTTGTCGAAAATGGATTGGTTGTTGAAATTTTTGGCGATCTCCGTCATTCCGCTGTACTGCTTTTTCAAAATCCCCATCTGTTTGTCGAAAATCTTGATCATCGCATCCAGATCCTCTTCATAAGAGAGGAGGGTGACTTTGCTGGGATTTTGCGCCATCTCCCGCTTTTTCTGTTCTGTGATCTTTTTGATGGTGTTGGTTTTGGTATAGAGGGTCCCGATCGTCTCCATCATCCCTCTCATCAGCGCGAAAGCATCATGTATGTCACGTTCGATCTTGGCGATATATCCGGCTTCTTTCGTCTCATCGAGCGCCAGCAGCGTATGGATATTTTGTTGCTGGGTGAGCGGTTTGGTCTCCAGTATCTTGTCGAAATAGATTCTGTAATTTTCCGGTGTCGGGGGGACTCCCTCTTTTTGCATCCGGTCGAAAGTTTGCTTCGAAAAGAGATTCAACTGTTTGAGGATGATGTTATGCTGTTTTTTTTTCTCTTCACTGAGTTCTTTATCGATCAATCTATTTCTTTCCGCAACCACGTCACACCCGCTCTATTTGAAACTTTTTTCCAGTACTTTGTCGATTAGACCGTACTCCGCCGCCTCTTTCGCACTCATAAAGAAGTCTCTTTCCGTATCTTCCTCGATCTTTTTGACATCCTGACCGGTATTTTCCGCCAGGATCCCGTTGAGAATATTCTTGAGTCTGAGAATCTCTCGTGCTTGAATCTGAATATCCGTCGCCTGTCCCTGCGCTCCGCCGAGCGGCTGATGGATCATGATTCGGGAATTCGGCAGGGCGTAGCGTTTGCCTTTGGCGCCACAGCTGAGCAAAAAGGCTCCCATGGAGGCCGCCTGTCCGATACAGATCGTACTGATATCGGGCTTGATGTAGTTCATGGTGTCGTATATACTGAAGCCACTGGTGATCACACCGCCGGGAGAGTTGATATAGAGATAGATATCTTTGTCCGGATCTTCCGCTTCCAGAAACAGCAGCTGCGCGACGATCGTCGACGCGACCGCATCGTTGATTTCGCCGCTGAGCATGATGATCCTATCTTTGAGAAGTCTGGAGTAGATATCGTAGCTTCGTTCGCCACGGCCGGTTTTTTCAATGACTATCGGTACATAACTCATTCATTTCCTTTGACTTTTTCGTTGAAAAGCTTGTTGAAGAGCTTCTCCTCCACAATCGCCATCTTGACGGCGGGAAGCAGTCCCTGCTCTTCGTACTGTTTGAGATATTGTTGTGGATCCTGACCTGTCTGCAGCGCTTCGAAATAGATCGTCTGCATGACTTCCTGATCGGTCACCTCTATCTCCTCTTTCTTGGCGAGTTCGTCGACGATGAACGTCAGTTTGACACTGTCGATCGCATCTTTTCTGAACTCTTCTCTTTTTGCTTTCGCCGCATCGGCATCGTTCGAAATCTTCTCGATCTCCTCTTTCTCCATCGAAGAGAAAGCGTTTCTAAACGCCATATCCATCTCCTGCTCGACGATGTTTTCGGGCAGGTCGATCTCGTACTTGGCGACGAGCGCTTCGACGAACTTCGGTTTGATCTCTTCCTGGTAGATTTTCGCCAGTTTTTCCGATTCGATCTGCTCTTTGACTCTCTCTTTCAAAAGATCGACCGTCGGCGCCTTTTCATTGGGCAAAAGCTTCTTCAACGTTTCCTCATCTATATCGGCAGGAACCCTCTTCTCTTGAATCTCGTGCAGCGTCACTTTGAAGGTCGCCTCTTTGCCCGCGAGATCTTTGGAGTGGTAGGTTTCGGGAAAGGTGACTTTGATCTCTCTGGTCTCTCCCGCTTTCATTCCGATCATCTGCTCTTCGAAGCCCGGAATGAAACTGCCGCTTCCGATCTCGAGGGAGTATCCTTCCGCCTTGCCGCCCTTGAACGGCTCACCGTCGATAAAACCTTCGAAATCGATCAACGCGAAATCGCCGTTTTGGAGTCCACGATCCTCTTCGACTTTCGCCATCTCCGCGACGGATTTGAGCATCTGATCGATCCTCTCCTGTACCTCCTCGTCGGTCACTTCCGGTTTTTCTATCTCGGGAACCAACGCTCTGTACTCTTCGATCTCTATCACCGGTCGGGTCGCTATCGCGATCTCGGTATCTATCCCTTCGTCCGTCTCTTCGAACTTTTTCACAGCCGGTTCTCCGATGATCAGCGCCTGGT
>CAYUEN010000062.1:0-4345 GCA_964443745.1 uncultured Campylobacterales bacterium
CTCCTCTCCTTTCGCGATGGCGTCGCTCATCGGGTTGAGAGAGGAGTACGATATCGCTTTTGGCAACGATGCGGATGCGGACAGGCACGGAATTGTCACCAAGAGCGAAGGACTCATGAACCCCAACCACTATCTGAGTGCCGCGATTTGGTACCTTTTCAAACACCGCCTCGATTGGAAACGGGATCTGAAAGTGGGCAAGACGCTGGTTTCGAGCGCGATGATCGACCGGGTGGCCGAATCGCTCAATCGCGAGGTTTACGAAGTGCCGGTGGGATTCAAGTGGTTTTCTCTCGGGCTTTTCGACGGTGAATTGGGATTTGGCGGCGAGGAGAGCGCGGGAGCCTCTTTTTTGAGGAAAAAAGGGCTTGTCTGGACGACGGACAAAGATGGTATTATCCTCAATCTTCTGGCGGCGGAAATTCTGGCGGTTCGCAAGGAGGATCCCGCGCAGATCTACCGCTTTCTGGAGACGCAGTTCGGGACTTCCTACTATCAGCGCATCGATGCGCCCGCCACTCCAGAAGAGAAGGCGAAAATCAAAAAACTGATACCTGAAGATGTTCATACGGAGATGTTGGGAGGTGGGAGAATCGAAGGAATCTATACCCGGGCGCCGGGTAACGACGCACCGATTGGAGGGCTGAAGATCGTCACGGCCAACGGCTGGATCGCGATCCGACCCTCCGGAACCGAGGATGTCTACAAAATCTATGCGGAGAGTTTTCTTTCGATGGAACACCTCCATCGTCTGATCGACGATGCGGCGAAGATCATCGCCGACGTGGTTACCTAACAAAAAGAGAAGAAGCTAATTTTCGTACGTCAAGGAGATTTTACCTGGTTTATGCGATAATATAACCTAATTTTATAGTTATTTTTACCGAAGGAGAGCGTTATGGTCAGTATCACCCCCAAAGGGGTCAAAGCGTGGGTCACATTCAGTTTCAAACCGCACGATGATGTCGAATCGGTCTCGATAGCGGGAGATTGGAACGGATGGGAAGAGGAGGAGATGAAGCGCAAGAAAGATGGGACTTTCTACCTGCGTAAATATCTGTTGATGGGCCAAAATTACGAGTTTAGATACCGGATAAACCATAAAGAGTGGGTCAACGATCCCAATACACCGCATGTCAACAATCCGTATGGTACACAAAATTCACTGCTCGAGCTCGAAGGAGAGATAGAAACCAGCGAAAAATGAGTGAAATTCGCTTTGAATTTTTTTTGGAACGAATCAGGGGGAGTCGACCGGGAAAGGAAAGCGGATCATTGATTGAGAGATAAAGGAACCATAATGAACGAGACTCCCAGAAAGATAAAAGCGGTCGTTATGGCGGGAGGATTCGGGACACGTATCCAGCCATTGACCAACTCCATTCCCAAACCGATGCTTCCTATCGTCAATATTCCGATGATGGAGCATATTCTCAGCAAACTCGAACGAAACGGTATCGACGAGATCATTATCCTACTCTATTTCAAACCGGAAGTGATCCGGAATCATTTCGGTGATGGCAGTCGATGGGGAGTGAAAATCACTTATGTTTTACCGGACGACGATTATGGGACGGCGGGTGCGGTGGGATATGCACGAGAGCATCTGGATACCACATTCTTGATCGTCAGTGGAGATTTGGTGACTGATTTCGATTTCGGGCGGATTGTCGATTTTCACTTCGAAAAGAGGTCGAAACTCACGATTACCCTCACTCCGGTGGAAGATCCGTTGCAGTTTGGTGTCGTCATCACCGACAAAGAGGGAAAAATAGAGCGTTTTTTGGAAAAGCCGAGTTGGGGAGAGGTGTTCAGCGATACGATCAATACCGGTATCTATATTGTCGAACCGGAGATACTCGAGCATATTCCAGCCAACGTTTCGTACGATTTTTCCAAAGATCTCTTTCCTAAATTGATGGAAGAGGGGACTACGCTGTGGGGATGCAGCGTTAAAGGATACTGGCGGGATGTGGGCAATCCTGACAGTTACAGGGAAGTACACAAAGATATTCTTTCGCAGAAGGTGGTCTACGATATTCCCGGAGAATCCATCCGTAACGAAGAGGGCGATCTCTATCTGGAGGAAGGGGTCACGCTTCCCGAATCGGTCGTGATAAGAGGAAAAGTCGTGATCGGAAAAAATACGATCGTTTCGGAAGGAGCGGAGTTGATCAACTGTGTGATCGGTTCGGATTGTTCCATCGGAAAAAGGAGCGTTATCGAAGACTCCGTTCTTTGGGATCGTGTGAGTATCGGTGCTGAGAATCGTATCCGCAACAGTGTCGTCTGCAACGATACCGTCATCGAAGAGGATTGCAAAATCGACGAAGGGGCGATCATCGCGGAATACTGCCAGATCGGTCCGAAAGTCAAAATCATCAAGGATGTGACGATTTGGCCTCACAAAACGGTCGAAAAAGGGGCAATCGTCAGTAGCAACATCGTCTGGGGAGAGGAGTACAAAAGCTCGATTTTCCACAAAGGGAAGGTGATCGGCTCGGCCAACGTCGAATTGACGGGAGAGATGGCGGTCAAGATCGCCGAAGCGTTCGGATCGATTTTGCAGGAGGGTTCGACGGTCTATGTCTCCAGAGATTACCACCCCTCTTCACGTATGCTCAAGCGATTCATACTCGGCGGTTTGCTCTCCACCGGCATCCACTGTGTCGATATCCAGGCGATTCCCAGCAACGTGATGCGTCATGAACTCTTCAAAAACGACCGGATCGCGGCCGGTATCCATGTCCGCCACTCCGTGAGCCATATGAACAAGACCGAAATCGTGTTTTTCACCCATGAAGGAATGCTGATCGATACCAATCTCGCCAAAAGCGTCGAAAGAATCTTCTTCAGAGAGCAGTTTCGACGTGTAAACCCGAGCAGAGTGGGCAAAGTGCGGGAAGCGCACAATATGAAGCTCGCCTACAAGCAGGATATTCGCAGGCTGGTCGCGAAGGAGCTCTTCGTAGGCTCCGGATTCAAAATCGCCGCCAATATGCTTCATGGTATGGTGAGCGACATCTATCCGGAACTTCTGGATACGCTGAAGATCGAAAACATCATGATCAACGACTACGCCAGCGCGAGCAAGCTGACGCGCATTACCGCCTCCAACCAGGACGAAGCCAAAAAAGAGCTCTCCGATATCGTCAAAGCATTGCGTCTGACGGCGGGTATTTTGCTCTACCCCAACGGCCAGCGTCTCGATATCGTCGACGACAAAGGCGAGATCGTAAGTCGTGAGCGGGTGTTGATGGCACTGCTTTATATGCTACATCTTCATGATACGAAAACGTACAGAATCTATCTGCCGGCCTGGGCGCCCGATATCATGGATCACAAATTCACCGATATCGAAATCACGCGCGGACGGTTGATGGGGATGCGAACGGAGTTTCTGGGGCAATTCGACCTGATCGCGGATGTGGATGCCCACTACGCGTTTACGGAATTTGGATATCATAGCGACGCGATCTATGCGAGTTTGAAGATACTGGAGTTTATGGCGTTGCACCGTATCGCCTTTTCGGAGTTGCTCGAACGTATCGATCCGTTCTATTATCGGGCACTTACACTCCCATGCCCTTCTGCGCAGAAAGGCAAAGTTATGCGTCGCTTTTTGGAAGAGGGGAAAGCGTATAGAGTCTCTCATCTGGATGGTCTCAAGATCATCTTCGCCGAGCACGAGTGGGTTTTGATGATTCCCGACGACCATGAAGCGTTGGTGCATCTGTATATCCAGGCGGTGGATCCCTCAAGAGGTGAAGAGATAGAAAAAGAGTATATCTCCAAACTCGAAAAGTGGATCGAAACGAATCATATACAATAAATACAGAAGGAGCCATATCGATGAAAGAAGTGAAAGAGATGAAAATAGGTGAATTCCAAAACAGTATCGCACGTCTGAAGCTGGGTGAGAGGACGTTGAGGGAAAATACACTGATTCTGGGTGAGCCCGGTTCGGGGAAAACACACCTGGCGAGTAAAATTCGGGAATTTGTGATCCAAAACGGTATTCCTACTCTCTATCTCGATTTTTCCAATCCCGATATCGAAGATATCGAGTCACGTTTCAAAAAGTCGGATCATTTCCATTATATGCGTTTTGACGAAAGCGAGGCTTTCAACGATGCGTTCGATCGCGCCATAGCCGAGCGTAAAGATATCTATATGGCGGTCGATCCGGCCTTTTTTTCGGGTCACAAAGAGGTCAAGAGCAAGCTCTCCAAATTGCTGCAAAAAGAGATTTTGCTGGAAAACTACTACTACTTCATGCACGTGATTTCCGCACTGGATAGTTTCTACAAACGGTTCGAGGATTTCATCTTCTATATTTTCCAGT
>CAYUEN010000063.1:0-4108 GCA_964443745.1 uncultured Campylobacterales bacterium
CCAGCGACCAAGTGATTAACAGTCACCTACTCTACCGCTGAGCTAATCCGGAACACGTCATTGTGGTAAATGAGCCGAAATTATACAAAATTTTCATGGTTTTGTCAAGATTTTCGCTGAATTTTTCCAATTTTCTTTCCCTCGTCCAATCTGGTATAATAATCCCATGGAGGGATATATGAAACTAAAAAAATCGATACGCATCTGGCTGCTTTTATTTTTGCCGCTGCAGCTGTTGGCGGTGAAATTCGTCACGATCGGAACAGGCTGCGTCGACGGGCTCTACTACCCTACCGGCGAGGCGATCTGCGAAATCTCCAATCTCTACAAAAAGGAAAGCGGTATCCGCTGTGCGGTACAGGCGTCTTGCGGATCGGTCGACAATCTCACACTGCTGAACGACCACGAATTCGATTTCGCGATCACGCAAAGCGACATCCTTGCCGACACCTACCGAAAAAAGGAGAAAAGCGTCACCCATATCAAAGCGGTGATGGGACTCTATCCGGAGCTTTTGACACTCGTCGTGCGCAAAGACGCGAAGATCAAAAAGCTCACCGATCTCAAAGGGAAAAAGATCGGTATGGGGGCGAAAGGAAGCGGTACGGAGATGACGCTCGAGAAACTTTTCGAGGTTTGTAGAAATCTGAATATCGAGGATCTCGCATCGGCGAAACATCTGCCTCCCGAAGAGATGCCCGTAGCGTTGAAACAAAAAGAGATCGACGGCTATTTTTTCGTCGTCGGACACCCCTCCTCGGGAATCGAAAAGCTCGCCCAATCCGAACCGATCGACCTGATCCCGATCACCGCTCTTGGCTGCAGGGGATTTGGCACCCTCTTTAGCCGCTACACCTCTTACGCCAAATCGACGATTCCCGGCAAACTCTATAGGGGCATCGACCACCCCACTCCCACGTTCGGGGTCAAAGCGGTACTGGTGACGACCGACTCGATGGACGATGCGACAGTACATGCGATCATCAGGGCGATGATCAAAAACTTCCGCACGTTCAAAAAACGCCATCCCGCCTACCAAAACATGAAACTCCAGGATCTCACCGAAGGGCTGGGCGCCCCACTCCACCCCGCCGCCAAATCCTACTACCGCAAAATCGGATTGCTCCATGAATAGGGCGTTTTTCGCAACGCTGTTGTTTTCGCTTCTGCTTGCCGGCTGCGTCAAGGAGATTTCGCCTACGGCCTTTAGCTATCGTATTCCGGCCGATCGGATCGACCGCTCTTTGCAAGAGGCTTTTCCGATCAAGCGACACACCCCTTACGGCGAGATCACCCTGACCGACCCCAGACTCCTCTTCGCACAAAATTCAAATCGAATTACCGCGGGTGCGACACTCCATTTCAAAAATCCGCTGTTCGTCGAGCAGAGCGGATCGCTCTATCTCTCCGGTATCCCCTATTACAACGCCCAAAAAGGGGCGATCTATCTTCGCGATCCGCAGTTGGAAAAAATCACGCTCAACGGCTACACGCTCGATAATACGCTCAAATCGCGTATCCAGGCGCAACTCCAACCCCTCATCGACCATCTTTTCGAACAACTCCCCATCTATCGCATCGACCGCGAGACGCTCGCCGGATCGTTCGTCAAGGATATCAGTGTCGAAAAGGGCGGATTGGTGGTGCGGATGGGATTATAACCGCAACAGTTTCCAAAACGGATCTTCGTCGGTATAAAGATAGCGATACCTGATACCAAGCTTTCGCAGATGGCGCAAAAGCGCCGCGTCGTGTTCGCGGTACCGCTTCGCGTAGGCGCGGGCGGTTTCGTCGTCGAAAAAGAGCTCCGCCTCTTCCCCGCTTTCGGGATCGGCCAGCACCACATCGCCCAAAGCCGCAGGATCGGCTTCGAAACGATCCCGCACGATGAGAACCACCACTTCGTGTCTGGCGGAAAGTTTTTTCAAATCCACCATCTCGAGAAAATCGCCCAAAAGAAAAAGGAGTGATTTTTTGCGTATTTTCACAAAGAGCTCTTCACACCCCTTCTGTATAGAAGCGCGATGATAGAGAGGATCGATATCGGCTACACGGCGGATGAAGTGTTCGATCCCAACTTCCCTCTTTTGTGAAGGGATACCGAAACTCCCCTCATCACTGTAACAGTAACCTTGGAAAAGATTGCCGCTATGATGGGTGGCAAGCCCCAAAATCGCGAGAATCTCGATCAGCTTTTCACGCTTTTGCACCGGCTTTCCGAATCGAAGCGATCCCCCCAGCAATACGGCGACGACGATATTGATCCGCAACTCTTCGTAGTAGCTTTTTACCTGCGGCTCTCTCGTCCCTTTGGCGAAGCTCTTCCAGAAGATTCTCTTCGCATCCGTCCCTTCCGCATAGGGGGCGATCTCCGCAAAATCGAACCCCTCTCCCTTTTTGAAAGTGCCGAACATTCCGGCGCTTTGCAGATGGATACGGCGGCGCAGACGATGCAACAGGGCATCTATGAGATTACGAGGCATTTAAAAGCGCCTTCTTCAGTTGCGATTTGATTCGCTCCAGATCGATCGACCCCTCTTCGTAGAGTGCCGTCTCCAGCCGGGCGATATAGGGATCCAGACGCGCATCGTCACAGGCGATCAGCAGCCGCAGCAACGTTTTGGGGTGTTTCGTTTCTTCGATACGCTCGATCAGGGGGTGTGGTTTACGAACCCTCTTTCGTCTGCGGCGCGAACGTCTCAGCCAGAGTCTCCCGGCGACAAACCCCGCCACGAAAAGCGATGCACCCCAGAGAAATTCGGGATACCATTTTGGCACAAACACCCGATCCGGCAGCGAATTTTCCGCATCCAGTACGTTTTGTGGGGAGATTGGGGCATCCCCCGTTTCGATTTCCGCGGTGAAATTCCCCTCTCCCGCGAAAGAGGCGGCGCAGAGTGCGACAAAAAGCAACAAAACAAGCAACCATCTACCACGGATTTTTTTCATCGATGTATCCTTCGTTGATTATCTCGTACGCCCTGTATCCAAGCGGCCGGCTGAGCGTATGTTTGCGTTCGCTCTTTTTCGATGCGGACTCTTTTTGGGTGTTTTTCTCTTTCTGTTTCGTCGCAAAAGCGAAACCCTTCTTTCCACCCTTTTTGTGGGCGGGCGGTTTTTTCCGTTTTCGGGTGGTCTTGCCTTCGATGAGGCGGAGGTTGTGGAGAATATCGGGCTCTTTTCCCAGCGCCAGCGCTTTGCGATAGATACGACGCGCCTTATCGTAGCGTTCGCGTCGCACGTAGGCGTTTCCCAGCAAAAAGAGTATCTTCTGTTTGAGATGCGGATTTTTACTGCGCAACGATTCGAGTATTACGATCGCTTCGCGATACGCTCCTTGCCGATAGAGCATCAGCGCCTGATCGAAACGACTCTGCAGCGTGGGACGACCGAGTTTCGCCAGCGATTCCGCCCCCTCCCGATACCGTTTTGTTTCATACGCCTTTTGGGCTTGCCGGATATAATACCAATCAAGCAACCCCGCATCGCCGCGTAACGACAAAAAAGGGATCAGTAGAAGGATTTTCGCGGGTATGCGAACCCATGCGACGAGAATCAATACCAAAGCGATCGTCAGTGGAATCCAGAAAAGCTCGACGCTATTCTCGCCCCGCGTGGAAAACTCGCTTCGCTCCGAAAGCTTCCCGATCGCTTTCGATACCGCATCGGCTGTGGATTTCACACCCGCAAAAGGCAAAAAGAGCCCGCCGCTTCGCTCGGCAAGTTTTCGTAAAAGCGGATTGAGTCTGGTGACAACGAGCGTACCGTCGCTCTTTTTGAGCTTTTTCCCCTCCTCATCTTCGAGTACGCTGCCTCTTTCGCTCGCCATCCCCACGGTGATAATCCGGATATCCCCCTTTCGGGCGATGTCCGTCAATCTTGTCAAATCCCGCTCTTCCCCGCCATCGGTAAAGAGGATCAAAATCCTCTTCGCACCCGGGTGTTCGGCGATTTTTTGCAGTAGATTTCCCATATCCGTACCATGGGTGAGAATGTTTCGCGTCACGATCGAATCAAGCGCGGCCCAAAGCAGCTGATGATCGGTGGTGGGAGGAGAGAGGATCAGCGTACGTGTCGTAAAACCGTAGAGGGAAAAGCGGCCGTGCGT
>CAYUEN010000064.1:0-3759 GCA_964443745.1 uncultured Campylobacterales bacterium
ATGCGGCTCTTTTTCGGCTCGAGTCTCGGCAGCGACACCAGACAGGTACCGTTTTCTTTCACGAAAGAGAGGGGTGTCGTCCCGTCCAGAAAAAAAGTGTGCTCGGCGATAATGATGTCACGGGGAAAACGCAACCTGACGAATGCGTTTTGGATGTTCCGGTCGCTTCTGTTTTCGATCCGTATGCTTCCTTCGGCGTATTCACCCGTTCGCAGATAGAAGTGGAGTGGTTTTTGGGAAATCCAAAGAGGGGTTTTTGATTCTCTCTCTTCCAGAGCCTGAAGCGTGGTTTCGATACGGATGGTCGCCAACGGTAGGGAGGTTCTGCTTTTTTGCGCGGCAAGCCGTATCGATACGGCGCCTCCCTCTCGCACATAGAGCGTTCCGTTTCCCGGTTTTTTCGCTTCGGGAGTGTCTGCGGTGGAAACTCTCCCGACAAAATCGAACCCGCCTCGCGCCGAAGGCCGAAGAAGTATCTTCTCCCGATCGCCTCCTTCCGAAACGAAAAGCAACGAAAGCTCTTTCGGGGGAGAGCGATCGAGAGAGCGCAAACGTACGACGATCGTCTCACCCGGGGCGAATCGATCGGATCGCTCGACCCTGAGAGGTTTTTCGCCGATTGACAACTCGCTTTTTCCTTGGGGATCGATACGATAACATGCAAGACGCAAAGGAGCGTTTTTCGGAGGCAGTTGGATGCGATGGACGCTCGTCTCTTTCTGGAGGGTCGCGTCGGCCGCGGTTTGAAAAATCACTTCGACCTGATTGAGAATCGCTTCGGGGTCGTTTTTTGCCGACAGTGAGGATATCAAAAGTGCCGACAGTACAAAAAGAGTCAGCACCTTTCGCATATTCGCCCTCTTTTCGTACCGCGGCCGAAAATCAGCGCAGCTTGGCTTTGTAGCTAGCGACCGTCTTTCGGTGAGGAGGTAGGGGTTTGGAGAGAATCCACCTGATGTTCGTATATTCGTCCGGTCTGGCGAGGCGGGTTCCGTGTGCGGTTTTGATCTTCAGCTTTTCGGGCGTGGCAAAATGCTTCCCTCCGTCGGCCGAATAGAGAATCTTACAGGGGATTTCGCACCGCGCACTTCCGGAAATATAGATCATCTGTTTGGGGATGGCGTTGTTGAGCACCATGTTTTTGACCGGTTTGGCCGTTGCGTTGTCGACGATGTTTTTGTACATGATGATATCACCGGGCAACACTTTTTTCGTATCGACCAACTTTTTGGTGGGTTTGCCGTTTTTATCCTTGGTTATCACCTCTTTGTACGAACGCATCGTCAACGTGACTTTTCCGTTCGTAGCGTAGAGAGAGGAGGCCGCCATCAGGCCGACCAGAATCAGGTGGTGCAACTTTTTCATCGACATTCCTTTTATTTGATTTTCACTTTGAATCTTATCCGTTCCGTTTGCATTGCGGATATACAACCTAAATCGACTTTTATTAAATTATTTTTAGCGTCAAAGTAGCCCTCGTCACGATCTTTTCGGTCGGTCAGCGGCTTGGAGTTGTGGCGTAGCGATCCCTTCTGATAGAGGGTATGGGCGGGTATGGGATTGCGGAATCGGGCGTTTTTGACCGTCACCCCTTCGGGAGCGGTGATATTGATCTCGTAGGTGATGGTCGCTCCCGTAATGGGCTCATGATGGCCGAAGGGATCTTGAATGTAGGAGTGCTGGCGAATATAGAGCTTTTTGTCGGAGAGATACCGCCAAAACGCTTCCGCTTTGTCCACTCCTCCCTTTTCGCCGTCCACCGCATCGACGGAATCGACCCCTTTGCCTATATGTACCTTTCCCCTTATTCCCGATCCGCCGCGAACGGAGCTACCTTTTACCGCCACTCCTGCGAGGCTTTTGCGCTTTTGGACCTCGATACGATCCGGCGCTCTCGCCACGATGAAAAATAGGGCACCGATATCCATATCCAGCGCGATTTTTTCCGCCTTTTTGTCCTGCGGATCATATTTTCCATTCTGGTTGGAATCGATATAAATCTGCGGATTTTCGAGCGAAAAGTCGTTTTTCTCCGCCGGATAGACCTCTAGAACGAAGGTATCGGAACCATTGCCTGTATTGGTGATTTTAAAAGCGAGGGGAGGTGTGGTCTGACCGGGCTGGATTTCGGGCGGAGCGCTATCGAGCGCATCTATATGCAGATCGATTAGCTGGGCCACGATATCGGTGGCGACGTTGCTTTTGATCTGCTCATGCTTTTGGTCCACGACAAAATCGAGAGTCGCGACGTTTTGGATGACCGTCCCGGCGGGCGTACCTCCGCCCATCATCACCGAAACGGCGAAAAAGACGACTATCAGCGCTCTGCGCACACGCTCCTCCTCTTTTTGGATTCTTCCAGCACACTTCGTGCCAGAAGGATCCGTTAGCGCAGAGTCACCTCGAAAAAGGCGCTTTTTTTCGATCCGGCCGTCACACCGCCCAGATCGATGACGATCTGACCCGTATTCGTATTGACCGAACCGGTGTTATCGGGGTTTCCGGTCGTCGTCAGCCCGTCTACGTTCGAACAATCAAAATCGTTTCCTTCGTAGATGCGGATCGAACTGTTTGCAAAACCGTCAAGATTGTAAATACCCGTATCGATCGTATCCGCGATCTTCGCGATAGCGGCATTGGCACTTCCGCCATTTTCGACCGAAAAGCAGTAGCGGATGGTCGCACCCGGAATCCTTTTGGGGTTGGTCGTATTGTTGATCGGATCGTTTACCACCACTGAGGTTTTGACGATCGTCATATCGGCGATTACGATCTTAAACGCATCCACACTACTGAATTTTCCGTCGTATTGGCCGTCCGCCGTACCCGCATCGTCGGCAAAAACGATTTGAACGGTCAATTTGTTGTCGGGATTGTTTCGATCATCCTGAGTGATATCGGCTCCCTGGGTCCCGCTCGCTCCCCCTTCGGCTACCTGTGCGACTAGGTCGTAAACGGCTGCATCTCCGTCGGAAAGGTTGTCGTTCGGGATATCCGCCACTACGAAAACCGTCGCGCTCTGGTCGATACCGAGCTCGTCGATATAGGTCTGGGTATCGGTATCGGAATCGTAGGTGCCGTTATCGTTGGTATCCACGAAAATACCGACATTTGTCGCATCGAAAGTGTCGTTGGCATCACCATTGAACGCACTTGTGGAAGAGTTCAGGATAGAAAGCGAAAAATCTTGAGCGCTGTTTCCGGTATTGGTCACGCGGTAGGTCAACACGACCCGCGTCGCGCCCGGTTTCGTGCTTACGGGATTGATATCGATGGTGGTCACGGTCATATCGATCTTTTTATCCACCTTGAACGTTTCGGTATTCGACGTCACCTCTTGCAGTGAGTCGGAATCGTCACCGAACGAAAGCGTAGCCGTATTGGAAACATCCGTCCCCGCGGCCGTTCCCGCGGCCATCGCCGCCGAAAAGAGGCCGCTTGCTAGCACAAGGGCCACAACTTTTACAAATCCGTTTAGCTTCATAGCTTCTCCTTAGAAGATTGTATCAGGAATGTTTTGTCATTTCCTGCCACAATAATCGTCTGATTTCAAATTTTTTTTACATAATCATTCATATTTGTGCTCTACACAAGTTTAAAAACATCGGGCACTCCGCAAAGGAATAAAAGATACAAACATAATGAATGCCATTTGTTCTGGACGATACACCTCATCGCTACCAAGCATGTAGAGGCCGGGGCTGGGTACCGTTTTTCCATTTCCATAAATATTAGATTCATCTCTGTTTTCCACTCTAG
>CAYUEN010000065.1:0-2165 GCA_964443745.1 uncultured Campylobacterales bacterium
TTCGAACCTGAGACCTTCGGATTAGGAATCCGATGCTCTATCCAGCTGAGCTACGGGGACAGAGTAGGAGTGGATATAGGTATATCGGCACAAAGCGCCGAAGCGCTTCATGCCAGTAGTAGGAGATCAGCCGTTTCGTTTTTTGATGATCTCTTCGGCGACGTTTCTGGGAACCTCTTCATAGTGATCAAATTCCATAGAGTATGTCGCGCGCCCCTGTGTCGCGGAGCGAAGGTCGGTAGAGTATCCGAACATTTCGGAAAGCGGAACGAAAGCGTTGATGATCTTGTTTCCGCTTCTTTCGTCCATCCCTTCGACCTGCCCTCTTCTTCTGTTCAGATCGCCGATGACATCGCCCATAAACTCTTCGGGGACTTCGACTTCGACTTTCATCATAGGCTCGAGAATAACGGGATTGGCTTTTTTCGCACCCTCTTTGAAGCCCATCGAAGCGGCCAGTTTGAACGCCATTTCGGAAGAGTCGACTTCATGATAGGATCCATCATAAAGCGTGACTTTGACGTCCTCGACCGGATAGCCGGCAAGCACGCCGCCCTGCATCGCTTCTTGAACACCTTTGTCGACTGCAGGGATATACTCTCTTGGTACGACACCACCTTTGATCGCGTTGACGAATTCGTATCCTGCACCCGGCTCCATCGGCTCGAGCCTGAGGAAGACATGTCCGAACTGACCGCGACCGCCTGATTGTTTGGCGTATTTGTATTCTTGCTCGACAGAGCTTTTGATCGTCTCTCTGTAAGCGACCTGGGGCTGTCCGACTTCCGCTTCGACCTTGAACTCCCGCATCATACGGTCAACGAGAATCTCAAGATGCAACTCACCCATACCGGAGATGATCGTCTGGCCGCTCTCTTCGTCGGTCTCCACTCTGAAAGAGGGGTCTTCCTGCGCCAGTTTTTGCAGAGCGATACCCATCTTTTCCTGATCCGCTTTTGTTTTGGGCTCGACCGCTACCGAAATGACCGGATCTGGAAAATCCATTCTCTCCAAGATCACCTTGTCTTTTTCGCTTGCAAGCGTATCGCCGGTGAGGGTATCTTTCAGACCTACGACCGCGCCGATTTCACCCGCATAGAGCTCTTTGATCTCTTCACGCTTGTTCGCATGCATCTTCAAAAGCCGGCCAACACGCTCTTTTTTGCCTTTTGAGGTGTTGTAGACGTAGCTTCCGCTCTCCAGGATACCGCGATAGACACGGATAAACGCCAGCTGTCCGACGAACGGATCGGTCATGATCTTGAACGCCAATGCGGCAAATTCACCATCATCCGTGGATTCGACTCGGGTTTCCGTACCGTCTTCGTATTCGCCTTTGATCGCCTCGACTTCGGTAGGCGCGGGCAGATAGTCGACGACCGCGTCCAGAAGCGTCTGGACACCTTTGTTCTTGAATGCCGTACCACATGTCATAGGAATCATCGAAATGGAGAGACATCCCGCTTTGATTCCTCTTTTGATCTCTTCGTTGGTAAGCTCTTCACCACCCAGATACTTCTCCATCAGATCGTCGTCAGCCTCTGCGACCGCTTCGATCAGTTTTTCGCGATACTCTTCCGCTTTTTCGACCATATCTTCCGGAATCTCTTTCACTTCGTAGGCCGAACCCATCGCCGCCTCGTCTTCCCAGACGATCGCTCTCATCTCGACCAGATCGATCACACCTTTGAAATTCTCTTCGGCACCGATAGGAAGCTGAATCGGAACGGCGTTGGCGTTGAGCCTTTCGTTGATCTGTCGCTCCACTTCGTAAAAATCCGCACCGGTTCTGTCCATTTTGTTGACAAAAACCATGCGGGGTACATGGTATCTGTTCGCCTGTCTCCAGACAGTCTCCGACTGCGGCTGTACGCCACCTACCGCACAGAAGACGGCGACCGCACCGTCGAGTACGCGCATAGAGCGCTCCACTTCGATCGTGAAGTCGACGTGGCCGGGAGTGTCGATGATGTTGATCTGATGTCCTTTCCATTCACATGTGGTCGCGGCGGAGGTAATCGTGATACCGCGCTCTTTCTCCTGCTCCATCCAGTCCATCGTCGCCGCACCGTCATGAACTTCTCCGATTTTGTGGGAGATGCCGGTGTAGAAGAGGATCCTCTCCGTGGTCGTCGTTTTACCGGCATCGATATGCGCGGCAATAC
>CAYUEN010000066.1:0-1936 GCA_964443745.1 uncultured Campylobacterales bacterium
GCGTAAGCGTGACGCTCTCAAGAGAGAGTGTGAAGAGAATCTCTCCGAACTCGAACGGATTCTCAACCGGCTCCATGCGATCAAGGCGGCCGGATTGAAGTGCGAAGAGGGGTGAAGCGAAGATGAAAATCGCTTTTTTCGAAGTGTCGCCCGAGGATCGCGCTTTTTTTCAAAAACGCCTTAAAGGGCATGATCTCTATTTTTTCGAAGGGACGATCAACGAAACGCTCACGAAACCCGCTCCCTACGAAGCCGTCTCGCTCTTTGTCCGTTCGCGTCTGGACGATGAGGTGCTTGAAAAGCTTCCGCGGCTGCGCTATTTGCAAACACGCTCCACCGGATACGACCACATCCGCTGTCTTGCACTCTACGAACGGAACGTTCTTGTCTCCAACGTTGCGGGGTATGCGGGTCCGGCGGTAGGGGAGTTTGCCTTTTCGCTGCTGCTGAACGCGACACGAAAGACACATATCGCTTTGGCGCGTACCCGAAAGGGAAATTACGACTATAAGGATTTGCTGGGAAGAGAACTTTTCGGCAAGCGTATCGGTATTTTGGGGTTGGGTGTGATCGGAGAGCGGATCGCCCGCATCGCGGCGGGGATGGGAATGCGTATCGGAGTCTTTTCCCGTACGAAAAAACCGATCGTGGATGAGTTGGGAATCGACTTTACCGATTTGGAGTCGGTATTGGAACAAAGCGACGTTTTGATGATCGCCCTGCCCCTCACTCCGGCCACGACACACCTGATCAACACCGAAAACGCAAGTTTGATCCCCGAAGAGGCGATCATCGTCAATATCGCCAGGGCACAGATCATCGAGCCTTCTCTCTACCGCACGTTATCCCAGACGATCTGCACCGACGTATCCGAAGAGCCCGATCTGGCCCGAAGGCCCAACATTCTCTCCACGCCGCATATGGCCTACTACACCGAAGAGGCGTTACGTCGAATCCGGGAAATTTCGCTCGAAAATCTCGAAGCGTTCATCGAAGGCAGGCCTCTGCCCAACTGTTTGCGTCCGGCATGCGAAAGGGAGTACAAAGAATCCAAACAAAATACATGATAGCATGCAGAAAATTTTTCCAAAGGAGTCTATATGGCGCATCCCCTTGCCGGTGAAAAAGCCCCCGCTACGATGCTGGTCGACGTTCCCGCACTGATTTCGGCCTACTATACCAACCGTCCCGATCCCAAAGACCCCGCGCAGCGCGTCTCTTTCGGTACCTCCGGACATCGGGGAAGTGCCTTTCGCAAAAGTTTCAACGAAGATCATATTCTGGCGATCACCCAGGCGGTCTGCGACTATCGTAAGGCATACGATATCGACGGTATTCTGTTTATGGGAAAAGATACCCATGCTCTCTCGACTCCCGCACAGGAGACGGCGCTGCGCGTACTGGCCGCCAACCAAGTCGAGACGTGGATCGCCGAGGATGACGGTTATACGCCCACTCCGCTGATCTCTTTCGCGATTTTGGAATACAACGAAGTCAACGACGACAAAACGGCCGACGGTATCGTCATCACCCCCTCCCACAACCCTCCCGAAGACGGAGGGTTCAAATACAACCCTCCAAACGGAGGGCCTGCTGACACCCATGTGACCGACTGGATCGAAAACAGGGCGAACGAACTGCTGCAACGAAAGCTCAAGGGGGTCAAGAGCGTTTCGCTCGAAGAGGCGATGCGTAGCTGCTACGTCAAAACCTACGATTTTATCACCCCCTATGTGGCCAAACTTCCCGAAATCGTCGATCTGGAAGCGATCCGGGACGCCAATCTCAAAATAGGTGTCGATCCAATGGGGGGTGCGAGCCTCGCCGTCTATCGGAAAATCGAGGAGATGCACCGGATCGGTCTGCATATCGTCAACGAAAAAATCGATCCCACCTTCTCGTTTATGACACTCGATCATGACGGCAAGATCAGGAT